>NZ_CBQR020000025.1 GCF_000455485.1 Gorillibacterium massiliense | reverse complement strand
TTTGTATTTCTCTTGGTCCTCCCATTGTTTGGGATACCCGATGCCCGGCTTGGTCTCGAGGTTGTTGAACCACATGTATTCGGCGCCTTTGCGGTTGGTCCACGTGTTTTTGCAGGTTACGGAGCAGGTGTGGCACCCGATGCATTTGTCCAGGTTCATCACCATGCCGATTTGCGCTTTAATCTTCAAGCCAGTTCACCTCCTGGAGTTTGCGGATGACAACGAACAAGTCCCGTTGGTTGCCGGTGGGGCCGTAATAGTTGAAGCCATAGCTGAGCTGGGCGTACCCACCGATCATGTGGGTCGGTTTCACGTGGATACGAGTCGGGCTGTTGTGCGTACCGCCCCGGGTGGTGGTCACATCCGTTGCGGGAACGTTGATCGTCCGGTCCTGGGCGTGATACATATAAGCCATGCCTCTCGGCATCCGGTGAGTGACGACGGCACGGGCAACGACGGCGCCGTTTTGGTTGAAGCATTCGATCCAGTCGTTATCCTTGATCTCGCCATCCGCCGCATCATCCTTATTGATCCAGATGGTCGGTCCGCCGCGGAACAGGGTCAACATCGGCAAAGAATCGTAGTACATGCTGTGAATCGACCATTTGCTGTGCGGGGTCATGAAGTTAAGCACGATTTCCTTGCCCTTCTCCCCCGGTCGCTCCTTCGTCGTGTGGAACGGTGCGTGCTTCAACGTAGGCTTGAACACCGCCATGTTTTCGCCGAATTCCATGAGCATTTCGTGGTCGAGATAAAAATGTTGCCGTCCCGTCAGCGTCCGGTAAGGAATGAGCCGCTCCACGTTGGTGGTAAAGGGAGAGTACCGGCGTCCATGCTGCTCCGATCCGCTGAAAGCGGGAGACGTGATTACCGTTTTCGGTTGGGCTGTGATTTGCTCGAAGGTAAAGCGTTCGTCGCTGCGGTCTTCCGCAAGATCCTTCAGCTTCCGGGCGGTTTTCTGTTCAAGGGCTTCCCAGGCTTTAACCGCCATTCTGCCGTTGCTGGTGGACGATAAGGTCAGGATGGCTTCGGCTACCTGCCGATCGGTTACCAGTTTCGGGCAACCTTCCCCAACTCCTGGTTCGTCAGTGACGCCGTTGACGCTTTTCAGCAGTTCATACTCCTGCGCGGCCGACCAATTGATGCCTTTCGTTCCGTAGGGTTTATCTTTAATGTTCGGTCCAAGGGAGGTCATTTTCTTGTAAACCTGCGTGTAATCCCGCTCTACCACAACGAATTTCGGCATGGTTTTGCCGGGAATCGCTTCGATTTCCCCCTTGCTCCAATCTTTGATTTTGCCGAAGGGCTGAGCCAGCTCATCCGGCGAATCGTGTTGGAGGGGCACCGCTACCACATCCCGAACCGGTCCATCAAATCGTCCTTCGGCCATTTCCGAGAAGGTTTTGGCGATGGATTTGAAGGTTTCCCAGTCGGATTTGGATTCCCAGAGCGGCGGCACCGCCGGATTGAATGGATGAATAAAGGGATGCATATCTGTGGAGCTCAGGTCGCTTTTCTCATACCAAGTAGCCGCCGGGAGCACGATATCGGAATATACCGCCGTTCCGGACATGCGGAAATCGATGTTGACCATCAGGTCTAGCTTGCCTTCCGCCCCTTTGTCCCGCCAGACGATTTCCTCCGGGCGAATGGCATGGGTGTCATCGTTCAACAGGCCGTTGTGGGCCCCTAGCAGATGCTTGAGGAAATACTCATGCCCTTTGCCGGAGCTCGATATCAGGTTAGCCCGCCAGACAAACATTACCTTCGGGTGGTTCACCGGAGAGTCCGGATCTTCGATGGCAAACTTCAAATTGCGGTCATTTAGCCGCCGCGCAATATATTGAGCGATTTCATCCCCAGTCTGGGCGCCTGCTGCCTGAGCCTCTTCCGCCAGCCCGAGGGAGTTTTGATCAAATTGCGGGTAAGACGGCAGCCAGCCAAGACGAGCGGCAAGCACATTGTAGTCCGCCGAATGGGCGTACCGGGCTTTCTCCACCAAAGCCGACGTATGGTCGTCCACCGGATTGGATTCATAGCGCCATTGATCCGTTGCAAAGTAAAAGAAGGACGTTCCGTTCTGCTGTCTCGGCGGCATCGTCCAATCTCGTGCAAAAGCAATGTTGGCCCAGCCTTCCGCCGGCCGCAGCTTTTCCTGTCCGACATAGTGAGCCCAGCCGCCGCCGTTTACCCCTTGGCAGCCAGTCATCAGCACGAGATTCAAAATGCTGCGGTAAATGGTGTCAGAATTGTACCAGTGGTTGATGCCGGCGCCGACGATGATCATCGAGCGACCTTCGCTATCCACGGCATTTTGGGCGAACTCCCGGGCGATCTGGATCACCGACGCCCGATCGACACCGGTGACGGCTTCCTGCCAGGCCGGTGAATAGGCGATGGAAGCATCGTCGTAACGGCTTTCGCCGGAGGGGCTCACACCGTATTGGGCCAGCATCAGATCGTAAACCGTCGTCACTTTATAGGTCGCACCGTCCGCCGCCGTTACCGTCATGTAAGGAAGTTCGCGAGAGACTAGCGTCTTACCATTATCGTCAAAATAGGGCAGGTTGATGGACAAGACGCCCTCCGTCTTATCTCCCAAACCCAAACGCGGAATGATTTCTTCACCGGTGAAGGTATCCACCAGTTCCAGATTCCACTTGCCGTTCTCGCCCCAGCGGGAACCGATAGTGCCGTTGGGGATGTGCAGCTTGCCGGTGTTTTCCGCCAGCAGCACCGTTTTCCATTCGGGATTGGTGGTGTCGATCCCCAAATCCTTGGCTGTCAAGAAACGGTCCGGAGCGGTCACGGCGCCGTCCTGTTCGCGGATCATAACAAGAAACGGAAAATCCGTATATTTTTTGGCGTAGCTTTCGAAATAAGGAGTGCGGTTTTGCGCATAAAATTCATTCAGGATGACGTGCCCCATGGCCATGGCGAGAGCGCCGTCGGTCCCCTGCTTGGCAGGCAGCCATTTGTCCGCGAACTTGACGAACTCCGCGTAATCCGGGCTAATGGATACAACCTTCGTCCCCCGGTAGCGGGCCTCTGTCATGAAGTGGGCGTCCGGCGTCCGGGTCATGGGCAGGTTGGAGCCCCATACCAGCAAGTAGCTGGAGTTGTACCAGTCGCTGCTCTCCGGCACGTCGGTTTGATCGCCCCAAATTTGCGGCGAGGCTGGCGGCAGGTCAGCGTACCAGTCATAGAAGCTAAGCAACGGCGAGCCGAGGAGCGACAGAAAACGTGAACCGGCCGCATAACTGACCATCGACATCGCCGGAATCGGCGAAAACCCGATGATCCGGTCCGGACCGTATTGCTTGATGGAATACAGCATGGAAGCGGCGATGATCTCATTCGCTTCCTCCCAAGTGGCGCGGACCATGCCGCCTTTTCCTCGGACACTCTTGTAGATTAGCTTCTTCTCTTCATTCTCGACAATGGAAGCCCAAGCCGCGACGGGATCTCCGCCGTGTTGGCGCTTGGCCTCACGGAACAGGTGAAGCAGCTTGCCGCGAATGTAGGGGTATTTCACCCGGAGGGGGCTGTACAGATACCAGGAAAAGCTCGCTCCGCGAGGACAGCCCCGCGGCTCGAACTCTGGCATATCCGGTCCCGTCGTGGGGTAATCCGTTTGCTGGGTTTCCCAGGTGACGATTCCATTCTTCACGAATATTTTCCAACTGCAGGAGCCGGTGCAATTGACCCCGTGTGTGGACCGAACTACCTTATCGTGGTGCCAACGGTCGCGGTACATATCTTCCCAGGAACGGTCGACTGTAGTCACTTCGCTCCAGCCTTCCGAAACCGATTCTTTTTTGCGAAAAAACGATAGCTTTTGCTTGAGCGGGTTGCTCTTCTTCATCGGCTCATCTCCCTAACGGCTTGATCTACTCTCATTGTAGCCGCGGGAGCCTGTAAAAAAGAGAGGGGAACTCCCTCACTTGCGTCGAGGGAATTCCCTAGTTTTCACTTCATAAGAGTTTATAAGAGCTTGGCGCTATAATAAGTCTTATTTCGCTATGGTAAACGTCGCTCGTCCTGGCATCTGGGTCCTATTGTCGGCGTTAGCCGTTTATCCTTGCGGTTTTGCGAGTTTTCGATGTCTAGAGCAGCTAATATTGTGGAGGGTGAGGGCGAGGGTAACAGCTTCTTGCAAAACCTTGTCTTCCTCGAAAATCGAGAGAATGCGCAGATGGGACAGTGCCGGGGTAGCCTGCTTACTATCTGCTGCTGCCTCCAGTGCATCGGGAGTTTGCCAACTTACCCATATCCGCACATCCTGAGCTGCCGTCCACAAAGTGGCGAGGTCTTCAGGTTCCCGAATTAAGGCGATTTTCGGGTAAGGCGCATCTTTGAAACCTTCAGCGATAAGGATATCGACCTTTCCGTACAGCTGCTTGACGATATCTATAAGTGTCGCCGGCGTCCGGCTCATCCAGCGGGTTTGCGAGCCGGAGGTGAGCACGGTTTCCACGGCTCCAGCCTCCAACTGCCGGGCGCTGTCTGTTCCCGAGTCGTCCAGGTCGAACTCATGGGCATCATGCTTCGCCGAACCGACCCTCAGTCCGGAAGCGGTTAACGCCTCGATCAATTTACAGGCCAATGTCGTTTTCCCGCTGTTTTTAAAGCCGACGATTTGAACAATGGGCATCAGGAACGGCGAGCGCTCCATCCATGAATCAAAGGTTTGCATGATTTCCTCTCCTTCCATCAAAGAAGAATGATTTCTACAAGAGTTCCCGCCTCAATGCCTTTTGGCGAACCGGGCAGAACGATCAAACAGTTGGCATCCCGCAGAGATACGGTGACGCTGGATTGATCCGGGCCGACGGGCCGAGCCGATAATTTTCCGCCGTTTTCCGATACAATCCCGCGAACAAACCGGGTGAAACGGTCCGACTTAGGGTAATCCACCGCTAATTGAGCAGTCAACCGCGGCTTCGGCTCGGGGTTTGTCCCCTGCATTTTGCGGAGAGCAGGACCGACAAAAAGCCTGCAACCGACAAAACAGGCGGAGGGATTGCCGGACAAGGCGAACAACGGCTTTCCCTTCCATAACCCGAAGGTTGTCGGGCTGCCGGGGCGCATCATCACCTTATTGAACTTCAAGTCGCCATCCCATTCCTGGGTGACATCATAAAGGATATCGTGGTCCCCGACGGATACCCCGCCGGTTGTCACAACGGCGTCAAAATCAGCAAGTGCCGAAAGAATGGCTACACCCGCCAATCCCGCATCATCAGGGACTGGGTCAAGCAGCGACGGCAAACCGCCATACTCCGCGACGGCGGCTGCGATCATATAGCCGTTGCTGTTGCGGATGCGTCCCGGCTGAATCTGTTGATCCACGGCAAGCAGCTCGCTTCCGGTGGTCAATACCGCCACTCGCGGCGCAGTGAACACCGGTACCCGGGCTACGCCAAACATGGCGAGGAGCGCGATCTCTCCCTGCCCAATGCGCGTTCCCGCCGGAAGCACCATATCCCCGGCAGCGATTTCGGAACCGATGGCCGAGATGTTTTCCCCGACAACAACGCTTCCTTTCACGAGGACGCCGAGCTCACCTTCCGACGCATGCGGTTTATCATCCTCTTCGGTCATCTCATACTTGATGACAGCGTCCGCTCCCTCAGGAACGGCGGCGCCGGTCATAATCCGGGCACACTCACCAGCTCCGAGGCGCTTCCCTGAGACAGCGCCTGCCGGAATGTCATCGACGACCCATAACCTTGCCGGCTCAGCGATTGTCGCTTCCGCGACATCCGCCGCCCTGACGGCGAAGCCGTCCATGCCCGACCGACGGAAGTGAGGAACCGGTTGAGCCGCCGTCACTTCTTTCGCAAGGAATCGGCCGATAGAAGCCACGAGCGGCACCTCTTCCCGGCCTAACGGCCGAATCGATTCCAACACAGACTCCACCGCTTGTTGAACTGTAACGGCTCTGCGCATGAAATTAGCCGAATCCTTCCTCCCGCTCATCGAGATCACTCCCTCTCATTCCATACACGATGTTGCTATTACGCCATGCGTATTTTTGCAGGTTGGCCATCCGGATACGATGTGGCTTCAATCTCTTGAAAGACGCCGACAAAGTAGCTGATTTCGCCTACATCATTCTTAATGCCATTAATAGTTAACATCTGCAAGTAAATGTTGCCGTTATGCTTCTTGTTCCAAATCTTACCGTTCCAGGCCCCCGTCTCTTTTAACTGTCCCCATAGACGATCATAGAATTCACGGTCATGCCGTCCCGATTTCAAGATGCCAGGCTTTTGTCCGATTGCCATCTCAGCGGTATAGCCGGTAATCTCCGTGAACGCAGGATTGACATTGATGATGATGCCCGACTTGTTTGTGACGAGTATCGCCTGGGAAGTGCTGGATATGATCTGTTCCGCCAGTTTTACTTTATCTTGCCAGTAGAGATACAAAACCAGCAGCAGGCTGCAAATCGCTGCCATCGCCAGTGCCATAAATCCGATGGCGTACTGCCCCGTAATCGCGTAAAGCGACGTCAGCATCAGCGGCGGGAAAAATCCGCCCAAGCCGCCTAAAGCGGAGATCAAACCATTGGCAATACCGGATTGTTTGGAAAAATAAAGGGGAACCAGCTTGAAAACCGTGCCATTGCCAACCCCGGCGCAGAAGCCGATAAGCAGACAACCGACAGTGAACAGTACGATGGACGGCGAAAACGCTAACAATATCCCGCCTGCCGTCAAACCGGCAAAAACGAAAGTTAGGATTCGAAATGGATTGATGCGGTCAGCCAGCCATCCGCCTATAGGGCGCATAAACGTGGCCAGCGTAACAAAACCTGCTGTCCGGAGTCCGGCGGACACTTTGCTGATTCCAAAGGTATCGACAAGGTGATGGGGCAGGAACACGGTAAAAGCAACAAAAGAACCGAAGGTAATAAAGTAGAAAAGACAGAGCAGCCAAAGTTTTTCGTTGCGGTATATCCCTTTGATCTGAACGATCAATGACGTTTTCAGCTTGGCTTCCTTCCGGTCTCCAATAAGAAAGTTTGCAAGAGCCAAGATAACCAACAGGATCATGTAAAACCGCACCGTTGTCTGCCATCCGAACTTCTCCGCTAGTAGCGGGGCAAAAAAGGTGCTGATGGCCGAACCAAGGTTGCCCAACCCGTAAATACCGTTGACTAACCCATGTTTTTCCCGAGGATAATATTTGGGCAAGGAAGTAACTCCCACGGAAAAGGTCGCTCCTGCGATCCCCAGAAACAAGCCGCCCAGGATCAAATCCGCAAAAGTGGACGCCCGGCTGATGTAAAAGACGGGAATCAAAAGCAGGACAAAGCTGACAAAAAACATGTTGCGTGCCCCGAACCGATTAGTCCAATAGCCGAAGGGAACGCGCAGGATGGAGCCGAGGACGACGGGTACCGCCGTAACCAGCGTAAGCTGCTGAGCCGTAAGCGAGATATCGCCTTTGATGAATGAGATAAGCGATGACAAGATGCCCCAAACCGCAAAACCGAGAATCAAACTCGTTGTTTGCAGCGGGAGATTAGCCTTGGATGGCTTCATACCTAAACCTCCTATTAAGTTCATTGCCTGATGAACTCATTATCCTAGGAGACCCGCTTAAAAAAAATTGGGGAATTCCCTCATTTGCTTTCAAGGAAATTCCCCATCTGCTGTTTCCGCCTCTCTAAAGCTGCCAAAGCGGTTCATCCAAAAGTGAGCGAGTCGGCAGCGTAAAGCGGACATAATGCCCATCTTCCGCAAGCCCGATCTCCAAATCGCATTTCAGCGATTTCAATTGACTCATAACCGGTTGAAATAATTGCTGGGACGGTGCCATAAGCTCATCTGCAGCAAATTCGATCAGTGTCTGCCCGTCTTCATCCTGCCCAATGACCAGCCGCGGATGATTTGCGGGAGGCATGCCAGCCTGCACCAATTGGGCCAAAACTGCAGCCAATTCTTGTTGTCTGGCGGTTGCAAGCCGCGTGACCCGCTGATCCAGCAGCTCGCAGTCAACGCCCGCGAACCGAGCTTCCCTGAGCAATTTAAGCACGGGTCCATCTTCCCTGCGGGAGGTGTCCACCGCGGCGACGAAGCTTCGCGATTCTGATCTCCTACCGGCTGCTGCCTCATCGCCTCTGCTGACATCGCTGCCCGTCTCAGGGTTGCATCCGTTCTCCGCACCCTTTATTGCAGCAGGCTCGTCATCATCATCCAAATCATACAGCCTGCCCAGCTCCCGAGCGCAGATTTGTACCCGCTCGATTTCCTTCTCCGTAAATTCCCGCATTTCCCGCTGGCCGATTAGCAGGACGCCATAAGCTTGACTTCGCTCCGGCTTGAAAGAATCTACAGATACGCCAACGCCGGACCGCAACGACTCCACCAAAAAAATAGGATATTCCAGCATTTCCTCCTGCACTTCCTCGGGGAATGCGGTGACGACGTACGGGCTTTTGGCTTGCAGTACTTTTCCGGCCATGCCCTTACCGATGCGTACGGTGATTTTCTTGTAGCGGTCGGAGTTGGCACCTAGGGCGAATCGCCAGTGGATATCGCGGTACTCCCCATCGGTCAAGGCGACGGCGACAAAATCCAGCTTAAGCTCGCTCTTTAGCTCCGCCATCTCTTTCTGTATCATCTGTTGCAAGGTGCCGGCATCCCCGTTACGATTAGTCAAAATCAAGCAGCCCCCTCGCATGCGCAAACTTCATCAATTCTCGGCGGTTAGTAAACTGAAGTTTATCCATCAGGTTCCCTTTGTGATTTTCCACCGTTTTCACACTAATGGACAGCAGCTCCGCCACTTCTTTATTAGTGTATCCTTTGGCGACGAGACTGAGGATTTCCTTTTCCCGTTCCGTGAGAGATTCGAATACGTCTTGATCATCCTTCGTCTGGCCGTGAAGATAGCCCTCAATCACTTTTTTCGTCGCCGAAGGATGCAGATAGACAAGCCCCTGATGCACCTGCTCGATAGCTTTAACCAGCTCCGAGACAGGCGCCGATTTCAGCAGGTAACCGGAAGCTCCCGCCTTCAAAGCCCGGAACAAATACTGCTCGTCGTCGTGCATCGTCAAGATGACCACCTTGACCTCAGGCAAGGATTGCAGCAGCTCGCTTGTCGTATACAGCCCGTCGCGGCCGTTCGGCATGCTGAGATCCATCAGCACGACATCCGGGCTCACTTGAAGAGCTTGCTTTATACAGTCGACGCCGTCCGCTGCCTCGCCGACCACCGTGATGCCCGGCTTCGTTTCCAGAACGGCGCGCAGGCCGCTGCGGACCACCGCATGATCGTCAGTGATAAAGACTCGGATCGCCATCATTTTCCCTCCTTTGGTTGATCGGAAGTGCCCTCCATTATGGGTACCTTCGCGCGGATCGTCGTACCCTTCCCCGGAAGCGAATTCATATCAAACCATCCTCTGAGGATTTTAACCCGTTCCTCCATGCTATACAAGCCGACTCCCTGGCGCAATTCCGAAGTAATGACGAAGCCGCACCCGTAATCCTGGATGAGCAGCTCCGCATAAAGCGGAGAAAGCTTCAGTTGAACGTCGACAACGTCGGTATGGGCGTACTTCGCCGCGTTCGTCAATGCTTCCTGCACGATACGGTAAAAGGCGGTTTCTTGAGCCGAGGGTATGCGGCCCGCATCCCCTTCCACCATGAAATGTACCTGGATGCCGAACTTCTGCCCATAACTGCGAAAATAATTCCGCAGCGCCGCCACAAGCCCGATATCGTCTAGGGCTGACGGCCGCAGCTCCGCCGAAAGATCGCGGATATCTTCGATGGTATTGCGGATCGCTTCCTGCAGCGCTTCGACCCGCTCCTCATCGGCGGTATCCTTCAGCATCTCGGTTTGGATCAGAATGCTGTACAGCGATTGTCCGATGCCGTCATGCAGCTCCCGGGATATCCGCTTTCGTTCGTCTTCCTGGGCGGAAAGGATGGAGTGAGTGATCATTTTGGCGATTTGGTGCTGCTCCTCCTGCCGCTTCTCCTCCACTTCCTTGATGCGCAGCACACTGAGCGGCCCGTGCAGCGGGTCTTCATAGCGGGAGACGCTGGTGCGAACCGAAACGGTTTCATTGCGGGGCGTGACCAGTTGCAGCTCTACCGGTTCCGTCGTATTTTCGTAGACAAAACAATTTTGGTACGTGCAAAGCTTGCCGAGTCCGGGATAATTGGAACAAACTTCGCAAAAGTTAGCCGGTTCCGTATCGCTTCCCGACTTCATTATTCTTTGGGCAGCGGGGTTAATCCGCAAAATAGTCTTCTCGTTGTCGAGGATCAGCACGCCTTCCGAGCTGTGCATGAACACATTGGCCAGCTGTTCCTGCTCCGAGCGAAGCCTGCGGCCTTGCAGATAGATCAAGAAGAAAAAGAGAGTTGTGATCACAAGCACAAAGAAAAACATGGGCGTGTAGGATCGCCATGTATCCTCTTTGCCTCCGAGGGTCGCTTTTATGGTCAAAACAATGAGCAAAGTCGTGCTGATTGTTAAAATTCCGTTCCCAATCATAAAGCCGGTGAAAGAAATAGCCTTGCCCAGCGCCGTTTTCAATGGTATACCCGCTTTCTCTATGCAGATACTTCTATCCTACTTAAAGATTGCCGACAAGATTGTGATCTTTCTAACATTTTTTACGATAATTATTGCTCCGGCTTTTGGAAATCCTCTATAATCGAAGGGCGGGCATAAAACTCCTATAACGAAAGGATGTTGAAAACATGGCCAAGCACTACACCTATTTCTTATCCGAAGACGCAAAAGCCCAGGCGGAATTTTATGTCGAAGCACTGGGAGGGCAAATCGATTCCGTGCAAACCCACGGAGAATTGCCAGGCGGCAAGGAAGAATGGAAAGACAAAGTGATACATCTCAGCGTGACCGTCGCCGGCATTACCTTCCTTATGTCAGACGCCGTTCTCGAACCCGAAACCAAAGGAACGTTCATCTGCCAAACGCTTGAATTCAAAACGGACGAAGAAGCACACAAAGCCTTCGACAATCTGGCCAAAGGCGGACAGGTGCTGGACTCGTTGAAGCCGGCCTTCTGGGGAGCCTTGTTCGGGTTGCTGGAGGACAAATTCGGCGTCCGCTGGATGATCACCACCGAAGCACCGACACCTACCGCCTGAGTCCTAACCCTTTCATAGAAAAAGCAGCCGAAATCTGAGCGGCAGCCCCTATGGGCAAGCCATTCCGTCTCTCGGTTGCTTTTTTTTGTACCATCCTTTTATCTTCCAAGGGGGGAATAAGATAAGCTCATCAGCAGGCTGCTCAAACGGTCCAGGCAATCCTTGGTGTCAACATCCCCGTCTTCGATGCGCCGGATCAGCTCGTCGCAACGAGCAAGGTTGATCTCCAAACCGGGATACAGCTCTCGCCGAGGTGAAGATTTGTATTGCTCCAACTGCTCTACCATGCGATGGAATTTATTCATAAGCTCCATCCCGGCAGCTTTCTCTCGCTGTCGGGCCTGCTCTTCCCTGCGTTTTTGCACCATATCTTGCTCGTAATCGCGCTTCAATGCTTTCAGTCGCCGGATAAAGCCATCGTGCAGCGGAAGACCTACCGCCATATGCCTCTTGATATCAGACGGAACCTCCAGCTCGGGCGGCAAATTGAGAAACTCTCTGTCATATTTCCAGCCGTCTCTCACTTTGCTTAGAACTTGATCCAGCTCGTAGTCAATCGCTTCAAACCCTTTTTTGATTAAGGATACGATGGTTGCATCAAAACCGGTATGCTCTTGCAAATGAGTGATGCCGAAACTTCTGATCTCCCCCGTCGATTTTTGGATCACGATGTACTGATGCCGAAGCGACCTGCCGCATTCACAGCGGTGTTCGGAGGATACGTGACCGGCATCTATGTATTGATCAAGCACCCATTCCGACAGATGAGCTTCGATTTCTTCATAGGAAGCGTCATTCGAGATATCCGCCCCTTTCGCCTCTGCCATGACCCGGGCAAAAGCCGTCCGCTTTCCCCTGGCCATCGTCTCCGCCAAATAAGCCAACTGCTCAGCAGTCAGCTCCGATCGAATGAGATCCCTTTCGTCAGGTGGCAAATGGAACACGGCGAACGCCTCCTTGCAAGATAAGCTCTCCTCTCACCATGAATAGAGAAGAATTATACCTCGATCCAGTACCTTTTCACCACGTTACCATCTTCCTCGATAAAGTCCGCATCGGCGATTCCGCCGTTCTTCAAAATGGTGCACTCGGACGCGGTATTGCTCGCATCGCAAACGACGAGGGCTTTTTCAATCCCCAGCTCACGGCACCTTTCCAGCGCCAACGCCAACATTTTTGCCGCGTACCCTTTTCCCCGCTCCGACGGACGGATGCCGTACCCGATATGACCGCCTTCACGAAGCAGCTTCTCATTCAGCCTGTGGCGGATGTTGACGGCTCCTACCACGCTCTTCCCATCGGCTATCAGCCAAAAGGTTGATGATGGAACCCAAGACTCCGGAATATGTTCACCCTTTTCCTGTTCGGCCAAAAATCGCAGCATGCCCGGAAAATCGGAAGGATCCTTTTCAATCGCCCAAGGAACCATCGATTCCCCGCTGTCTTTCCAATCTTGATAAAATTCCATGTATGTTTGCCGCCACTCTTCCGACGGTTTTACAAGAGATAGTTCATCAGCCACAGATTACACCTCAATTTGATTTTTTCCGTTTTGTTTAGCCATATACAACCGAACGTCAGCTAAATGGAACAAGTCTTTAAACGTCTCGATGCCGGTATCCGTATTATCCGCAACACCGATGCTGGCCGTTATTGAAACCGATAGGTCATCCTTGATAATCGGATACTGGTAGAACGATTCCTTGATCTGTTCCGCTCTCAGGATTCCGTCTTCCAGAGAGACGTTGCGAAGAACGATAACAAACTCATCCCCGCCATAACGGCCGACCAAGTCGTCTCTGCTGAAAATCCTGCTGATCGCCCTGCCCACCTGCTGAATCGCTTCATCTCCAAACAGATGGCCGTAGGTATCGTTAATGGTTTTAAAATTGTCAATATCGAAAACAATGCAAATAATCGTTTCCTCATTCTCGCGTGCGGCTTTCAACCATTGATCTGTCGTTTCCTCCATATATTTGCGGTTGAAGAGCCCCGTTAAGTAGTCCGTATTTGCATTTTTTTCGATATCGGCGATACTATGTTTGATGTCGAGCTTCAGGGCAACCAACGCCAGCTCCCGTTTCATGATCACATTCAGGAGAGCGATATACTCTTTTTGAACGCTGTATCCGAGTTGAACGTCATTCATTAATTCGCACAGTTTGCAGCGCTCTTCTTGGATCGCCTTGAGCAGATACACGTCGTCGTAACTCTCCACCAACTCCTTCGCCCGGGTGTACCAATCAAAAGCTTCCCGGTACTGTCCCTGCTTGGTGTGCCAAAAGCCTTGGAGATCATACAAATTCGCTTTTTCCCGGACAAACGACTCCAGCACCGAATTACTCATCATTTCATCGATTAAAATCTTGGATTCAGCGAAATGTCCAAGTCCGATGTGGGCTTTGGCCAAATTAAGCTTCACTCTCAGCTTCATCATTTCATTGGGCGGCTCATGAAGATTGGCGTTAAGCAGCCCTTCCTTCGCCATATATAAAGCATCCGCGTAATTACCTTCCGCCATGTAAAGATGACTGTAATTGCTGTACCCGTTGCTAATAATGTTGTATTTCTTCAGTCTTTTCCCCAACTCGATGCTCTTGTCGAGGGTCGCTTTCGCCCGAACGTAATCCTTATTAAACTCGTGAAGCAGGCACAAACAATTATACAAGTTCAAATAATCCGTGTCGTCGCCGTACTGGCTGCAAACCTCTTTATATTCACTCAAGCTTTTAAACGCCTCTTCGATATCGCCGATGCAGTAATAGGAGGACATTTTATTCAGATGCGCGACTAACATCGATTTCGGATCATTCGCTTCCGTTCCGAGTGCAAGAAGCTCCTGGCAGCCTTCAATGGTTTCCTTGTACTTCCCTTCTGCCCGAAGTGAGGTGACTTTTTGTTGCAAGCTGACTAAATCGACATGTTCCATGAACCCGTTCCCACTCCCAATCTCAGACGATCTTTCTATTATACTGTTAAATTTGTCATATTTCATCAAAAACTGCATCCCATAAAAGACATTAAAGTTATTCATCCTGTGTCCTATGATAAGATAGACATACTTTCATTATTAAAAGGAGCCCTACCTGTGAGTCGTATCCGGTCTGGCGAAAAAACGCCGCAACAACCCTATCCCTCCTTGCTGCATCCGGAAAACCGGCCGCATCCGAGTACCGTTTCTTTGGACCCCGATGCAGAGGAAGAACAATTGACCGCAGATTTGCTAGGTTTGTTCACAGATAAGGCCGTACGCCCTAGCCTTGCTCAGCCGCATTTTGAAACACGTACCCCTCTCCAAGTTGAGTTCACGCTGTTTCCGGTCCTTACCCCTATGCGAAAATACATGTTCGGCGTCAGCCTCAAAGTGGGGCTCGGCCGGTTCTATATCGTTCAGCAGCTCCATGAGTTTTTAGATCGGGTCGACAAGGGTCAACGCATCTCTTTTTCCGCTCAATTCGCCTATGATCCTGCGCTTTATTGCTTTCAACCGGCAGACGACGCCATTTTACGTCAACTGATTCAACTCAGCCGCAATGATCAGTTGTTTCAACAAGGGAATCTTTTCACCTCTGCCAAAAAACGAAACGAAGAGCGGCAGCAGCTTATTCCCCCCTACGCTTGGGACAGCCTGCAGCCCCTCTTTGCAGAGGCGCCGATGGTGAAGCTTGAACACGAACGCACGGCCTATTCGAAAATCAACTTCACCGATGCTCCGCTGCCGTTATATTTCACACTCGATCAGGAGCAGGATAGCAGCTATCGGTTGGATTTTAAAGGGATGGAACTCGTTACCGCCCTTGATTTGTATGGCCTTGTACTCCACGAAGGGAATCTGCACAAACTGCCTGCTGAGTACTGCCAACGTTTAGCGGATATGAAAGATATGCTCGAAAGCCGTGACAGCACCTGCCTGCGGATTCCGCCGGAGCAGATTTCCGCCTACATCGAAACGGTCATCCCCGGACTCGTGAAAATGGGAACGGTCCATATCGCCGAAGGCGTATCTAGCCAAATGGAGCATACGCCGTTAAAGGCGCGCTTATATCTGGATCGGGTACACGACAAACTGCTGGCAGGATTGGAGTTTCAATATGGCAGTATCATCTTTAACCCTTTGGAGGAAAACGATGGCAAAGGGAGAACGGACCGCATTTTAATTCGGGATCGGCAAAAAGAGCAGCGTATTCTGTCGCTGATGGCCGAGGGGGCTTTTGCCCGCACCGAGAGCGGCTTTTATCTGGATGAGGAGGAAGATCAATACCATTTCCTCTATCACCTCATCCCCGAGATGGAAAAACTGGCGGAAATCCACGCCACCACGGCCGTCAAAGTCCGCCTGCTGACCAAACACGCCCCGCCGCGAATAACCGTGAATGTGGATGAACGCACGAATTGGCTGGATTTTCGCTTCCATATGGATGGCATTTCGGAAAGCGAGATTCGCAAGCTGCTCCTCACCCTAGAAGAAAAACGCCGCTACTACCGTCTGCCAAACGGTTCCTTGATGCCTTTGGAAACAGAGGAGATGCAAGAGATCGTCCGCTTCTTGAATGAATTCGGCATCGGCAAAGGGGATCTGCGCGGCGCCGAGTTTCGCTTGCCCGTTGCCCGCGGTCTCCACTTAACCGAATTTGCCGGGACGAGCGGCGCCATCCGGTTGGGTAAATCCTTCCGGCAGTTACTGGAGAACATGCGCAACCCGGATCATCTCGAGTTTCCGGTACCCGAAGGACTTTCTGATACGCTGAGGGATTATCAAAAATACGGCTTTGGGTGGATGAAGACCCTCGCCCATTACCGGTTTGGCGGGATTTTGGCAGACGACATGGGCCTTGGCAAAACCGTTCAAAGCATCGCGTTTCTCGTATCCGTCCTACCGGAAATTCGCGAGCAAAAGCAGCCAGCGCTGATCGTCTGCCCCGCCTCCCTGCTTTATAATTGGCAGCAAGAGCTAAACCGGTTTGCACCGCAAATCCATGCCGTTATCGCCGACGGTGCAAAGAAGGAACGCAGCAAGTGGTTCAAGCAACCCGGTAAGGCGGATGTGATCATCACCTCCTATCCCCTTTTGCGCCGGGATATTGAAGAAATGACTGCTTGTCCATTCCATACGCTGATTCTGGATGAAGCGCAAATGTTCAAAAATTGGACGACCCAAACCGCCCAGGCTGTAAAAGAAATTGGGGCCCGCTACCGCTTTGCCCTTACCGGAACGCCGGTGGAAAATTCGCTGGAAGAACTTTGGTCCATCTTCGACGCCGTTTTCCCCGAACTGTTTCCGGATCGTAAAGCATTTCTAGACATGCCTCGCCCCCTTGTCGCCAAACGGATTCGACCCTTTCTCCTCCGCCGGGTAAAAACCGACGTGCTGGAAGAATTGCCGGAGAAGATCGAATCCTTGCAGGCCTCCGAGCTTTTGCCGGAGCAGAAAAAACTGTACGCCGCCTATCTGGCCAAGCTCCGTCATGAGACGCTCAAGCATCTGGATAAGGAGACGTTTCAAAAGAACCGTATCCGCATTCTCGCTGGGTTGACCCGGCTTCGCCAATTATGCTGCCACCCTGGATTGTTTGTGGAAGTCTATACCGGCGGTTCCGCCAAGCTAGCACAATTGCTGGAGCTTGTGGAAGAATGCCGCGGCGCCGGAAAGCGCATGCTGATCTTTTCCCAGTTTACCGGCATGCTGAAGTTGATCGGGCAGGAGCTTATGCAGATGGATATTCCATATTTCTACTTGGATGGAGCCACACCGTCGGCGGAGCGGGTAGAGCTATGCAGTCGGTTCAATAACGGGGAGCGGGACTTCTTTCTCATCTCCCTGAAGGCAGGCGGGACCGGGTTGAACTTGACGGGAGCGGACACAGTCGTCCTCTACGATATGTGGTGGAATCCCGCCGTCGAGGATCAAGCAGCCGACCGCGCTCACCGTATCGGGCAAAAAAATGTCGTTCAAGTCATCCGTTTGGTCAGCCGGGGAACGGTGGAGGAAAAAATGTACGCTCTTCAGAAGCGGAAGAAAAATCTCATCGATGAAGTCATTCAACCCGGCGAGCAGTTGGTATCTTCTCTTACCGAAGCGGATTTACGAGAGATTTTACAAATTGTATAATGGATAACAGAGTCCACGACATTAAAGCGGACAAGCGCCAAAAATAAAGACAAATCGGGCAGAACCCGGGGAACACAGATCATTATCCAACCGATGGAGGGTTAACCATGAGCGGCAGTAAAATGAAGATCTTTTCCGGCTCGTCCAATCCGAAGCTGGCAGAGGAAATTGCAAAAGATTTGGGACAGCCTCTAGGCAAAGTTAAGCTATCCAAGTTCAAAAGCGGAGAATTGTACTGTTTGTACGAGGAAGGAATCCGCAATTGCGACGTATACTTGGTGCAGACCTTTTCTCATCCCATCAATGAACACTTCGTCGAACTGCTGGTCATGATCGACGCGGCTAAACGGGCATCCGCCCGCAGCATCAATCTAGTGCTACCCTATTACGGGTATTCCCGGCAGGAGCACAAATCCGCTCCCCGCAAACCCATCGCCGCGAAAATGGTAGCCGACTCCCTCACCACCGTAGGCGCCAACCGAGTCATTACCATTGATTTGCACGCTGCCGCGATCCAGGGCTTTTTCAATATCCCGATCAATCACTTGACCTCTCTCGATTTGATCGCCGATTATATCGTCAAGAAAAATATCCAGAATCCCATCGTCGTCTCGCCGGACGCAGGACGCGCGACCACAGCGGAGCGGCTGGCCAACATTTTGAACGCCCCCTTTGCGATCACCATCAAACAGCGGCCGGAGAACAGCGAACCGGTCATCACCCACGTCATTGGTGAAGTGGAAGGCCGCACGCCCATCGTCATCGAAGACATTATCGATACGGGCACGACGATCGTCAATGTAGTGGAAGGCCTCAAAGTACGCGGAGCGTTGGACGCTTATGTTTGCGCCACCCATCCGGTGTTTTCCGGACCGGCCCTTGATCGTCTCACCCACTCCCATATCGCGGAGGTTATCGTCACCGACACCATCGCCATTCCGGAAATTCGGGATCCGCGGATCAAAGTACTTTCCGTCGCCCCACTGCTCGCCAACGCTATCCGAATTTCTTGCGAAGGCGGCTCCATCAGCTCCTTGTTCAAATACGGCGGGGTATAGGCTACAACACCGTAAAGGAGCTGCCTTCTCTCGGTTTGCTCTCTGCGGATAAAGAGCCCAGATGCTCCAGAACGATCCACTTGGCTATGGCAAGTCCAAAACCGAAGCCTTCGGGATGCAACGACGCCGTGTCCGTTACCCGGTAACAACGGTCAAAAACCCGCTTCAAATGCTTCGCCTCCATTCCTGTTCCGGTATCGGAAACGGTGATGGAGGCTTTTTTGCTTGATCTTTTAAGTTCAACTTTAACATGCCCCGCTTGCGTATACTTCAAGGCATTACATTACTCTCCACCCAATTATGATAGAAACTTGTATAAAGTCATATTCACGCGAGCGGAGATCAGGGGGAACAAGGCGGCTAACGGGAAGGAAATTCTGAAATCGGTAGAAACGAGAACTCCCCTTGCAGAGGTATGAGTGGATTTATCCAAGCAGGTTGTCACCTAAGTTATACCTATTACTGGCGATTATGCATATAAAGGTGTTCCGGTAGCCGTTTATTAAAACAGAAAAGGCAGAGGGACGCTCCTCTGCCTTTCTGTTTTTTCCGATTATAGACTTTCAAGCCTTTCCTTCACACGTGGAAATACCCGAAGCGCATTGCGGTAAAAAACGTCGTCATGATGCTTTTCAGGAATGAGGCGCCGGACGAACTCGATGTACACGTCGATGGGAGCTAACGGCCAATCGGTGCCGAACAGCATTTTTTCATAATTGTCAGCATAGACGAGCGCTCGGCGAAAATGATCCATAAAAAGAGGTTCATTCTGGAATCTGTCGAACTTATGTTGATCACCAACAACCAGGCCGGAAAGATCCGCATAGACGTTAGGGTTTTTCGCCACAACCTCCGCCGCGTCCATCACCCACGGATCGCCCAGATGGCAGATCATGAAGCGCACGCCCCGCTGCTGGTAAGCCAATTCGTCGACCGTCAGCGGATGGGAGTACTTTAGCAACCCGTTCATCGAATACGTATCGCCGGTATGAATGACGACAGGCACATCGTATTTTTTGGCCAGTTCATACACCGGTCCGTACACCGGATCGGTAACGAAATAATGATAGTAACCGGCATATAGCTTAATTCCGGCAACTTCCTTGCTTTGCAATCGCTGCTCGATTCGGTCCAAATCCTCTTTCCCAGTGTCCGCGGCTAAGCGAACCGGATTGATTCCCACGCACTCCATCAGAAAAGACGGCATCGGCCGGGCCAGATCGAGCCCCATCGGATTCCCCGCCAGCGTATCCGGAAAAGCCGCCGGGGTTTCTTCTTCCACGCCCATCCCGATCCCCAAAATAACCCCGCTGCGTTCAAACTCGGCTTTTAAGCCTGCCACAGAGTAATCCACGCCTGATAAGTCCCGCGCCGTATGGTGAAAGCTTTGAATATCGGATAAATGGATATGGCAATCGATGATCGGCATAATCGTTTCTTCTACCTCCCGTTCCCGTCAAATCGAATGTCAACCAGGTTTTGCAATTCTTTATACGTAAGGGCCTCATCGGCAAAAGCGAAGAACACGGGAGCGGTCCATACCGTCTCATCTGCTGCCATCTGCATCCATTCCGACTCCCCGAACCCGATTACCTGATTGTTGGTATATAGCCACGCACTCGATCCAGGATGGCGGTTCACCATATGCAGGATGGCGGAGCGGCTATCCGATCCTATGCGAATCACGCCCTCGGATGAAATCTCCACGCCGCTTTGGCCGCAACGTGTCCGAAGATCGCCGTCTATTTCCACCCATCCTTGCCGAATCGACTCTCCTGGCAGGATGAAACCGTTCAAGTTGCTGCGGAAGTGGTTATAAGACAGCCCCGTACCATTGGTCAGACGAGTAACACAGCATAAAACGGAAGAACCCGGCAACATCAAGGTGAGGAGATCTAGTTTCAAGCCCTTGTTTTCGTCATGCTTAACGATATCCATATTCAGGCTGATACCGCTCCACTCATTGCCCAAACTGTCCGTCAGGCTGACAAACTCGGCACTGCAGCCCTCTTCATGCATGCTGAGAAGAGACATGCCTTGCACATCCGCGTGAATGCCGCCCATCCATGGATTCCACCAGGATCGGGGACCGGGTGTGGGGAACGAGGTATCCAGCCATTCTTCTCCACGATAAACAAGAGAGTGAATCGTAGCGCCGAAGGCAGGGGTTGCCTGAATCGAAAGGGTCCCATTGCTCATGGTCAGCGTTTCCCCGTGCTCTCCCTGCAGACGCTCCTGCCGCACCGGTTCATGGTTAACCGGGAAAACCGCTGAACTGCGGAAAAAGCGGATGTCCGGGGTAATCGCCTCTAAGCGGACCGCATACCCATCTTCCAGCCCATTCCCCGGAAGGGCGGTTTGCGCTGAAAACTGCTGTCCTCTTTGTCTATGCGAATACTCGTTACTGGGAATTTCCCTGTAGGCGATGAAAGCTTCATCTCGCCCGTAAGCGGCTGCTGCCTGTTTTGGCGAATTTCAAGCGCGGCATTTTCCGATACGAAAGGATTGCCGTCGTTTACCCTGAGTTCAAAATGGTCCTTCAAAAGCGGCTTGCGCGGATCCCGTTTCTTCACGGCATAGGAACGGAAATCCCACCAGTCGGTAAAGGTTCCGATGGAAGCCGCGTGGACGGCGTCCGCTTGATCTCTCCGTCGGCCAAAGACCCCAAAGCGTATTCAATGCCAAAATGCCATTCCGTCTTGACCAGTTTGCCCGAAGGATGCCACATGAAGCCATGGGACAAATTCTCTCCGGCGCTGTACAGCCAGTTTTCGGAAATGTTCGCGATATCCCAATCATCATAATCCGCTGCAAACGGATCCTTCAAATCGTAATACTCTCCCCCATAGGGAAGAACGAGCCGATGCGGCGAATGGAAAAAAGCATCGATGAGGAACAAATCCTCTTCCGCCGCTTCACCGGAAGCATTGCGAACTTCGTAATAATGCTCGGCCATACCATTGGAAGAGAGAAGGACAGTACGGGTGAAGGTAATACCCGGAAAATCCTCCGACTGATAATCCGCCTCCAAAACCATCTGGTCGCCGGCTTTATAGGTGCGAACCTCTTCCGCTTTTTTCTTGGAAAACTCTTGAGAATAAGGTTTCCCTAACCGCGGTGATATCCACCATGTTTTATAGGTCCCCTGATAATGAGAGGCCCACAGGTCATTGTTCGTTTTATTCAAGCCGATGGTGTAGGGACCGTTCACAATAAGCCAGTTATCTCCTGCATCTCCGCCAAAACGCCCGGCGTTGCCTTTGAACACGGCGTGGAGCTTCCGTTCAAAGCAGATGGCCGCTCCCCCTTCCGGCTTCGCCGTCATCTTCACCGTCTCCGAGTATAAGCCGAATTTCTTCAGCGTATAGGAAACCGCGACGGTCCTCTTTTCTTTTGCCGGGATGCGGAGCTCGATGTCACTATCCTGAAACTCGATGAAAGAAGCTTCGGGCAGCGAAAACGAAAAGACCGCGGCGGTATCGTAATGGTTCTCAAAAGTCAGGTAAGCCAGCTCCGGCACATCCAGATATTGCTCCTGCTCCTTCACTTCCAGCTTCACCTTAGCCGGAAACTTCGGCGCGATCCCGGTGCGGAATTCCGCCCGCTTGCCGTTGATTCGCCACTCGGAGGTTACCACCGGGTGGGTTTTCCAATCGCTTTGCTCCTCCAGCACCGGATCGAGAAAAAACTCACCTTCGACGGTGACCGTGTCTTGTACCTGTACGGTTTTTTCCAGATCGAAGCGGATATTTTTATCGTCTCTGCCCTTAACGGTGCATTCAAGAGGGGCGCCGGATTTGTTGCGGATGACATACCGGACCGGATACCCGCATCCGAACACGAGATCATGAGTGGCAATCTCCGCATGAATGGAATAATCGTCGCTTTCGATCAGCCTCAAGCCTCTGCCGGTTTTTTCGAACTCGACCCGAAGAGAAGAGCCTTCTTTTTCCCAGCTGTATTCAAAATAATCAAACCCGCTTTCCCGCCTGCCGTCAGGCTTGACCTCGATGGGCCGAACGCTGTCGGCATACCAATCCAACCGGTCCAGATAAGGCTTTAGCGCTTCTGTTTGAAGAACCGTGGGAATAAAATTCATCAAATGAACGGTGTTGTCTTTCCTCTCCCAAAAGAACCCGCATTTTTTGTACATGGGAACCGCCTTCGTATTACCCGCCCATGTAAATAGGTCCAGCCGCGGCCAGCCCATCTCCACCGTTGTCTCCACCGCTTTTAAAATCAGCGACCGTCCTACCTTGTGGCCGTGATAATCGGGTCTTACGTTAAGCAAAGGCACGTACAAGGCACCTTCGTCCATTTTGTACGGAGAGAAGCTGCAGAACCCAATAACCTCATCTCCATCCACGGCGAGAAACACCTTCAGATTGCCCGCATTTTCCAACTCGCGGGTCACGCTTTCGGCAGTTCGCACCCGATTGCCGCCGCCCCAGCTTTCCTGACTCCGGTTCCACATCTCGGCCACAGCTTGCGCCCACTTCGGCTCGTATTCCACAATTAAAACTTCTTCCCGTACATTTACTGAACTCATAGGATCACCCCAGTTTCGATTTACTCTACTTCAAGAGTAGAATAAGACTGACGTGTTGCGAAAGAGAATGTTTAGTTAAAAAGATTTGATCATATCCGCCAGTTTGCGGACAGTGTTCCAATTGCGCGCCGTTGCCGGAACGCCCAGTTTGGATAGAGCGGCGGCCAGCTTGGAATCCCGGACACCTTGAGGGAGGAACAAGTATATATCTCTACCGTTTACCCGAAAGTCATCATGCTCCGCTTTAACGGCTTTGAGTTTATCGATTCCTTTTTGAGGTGGCTCAACAGGCAATAGGGCGACTTGAACGTTATCCGCTGATGAATCTTCTGCCGATAGATAGGGGCAATCCAGCATCATCCGCTCCCACTCGGCTGCCGTGCGCAATACGACGGATACCGACATCCCAAAGGTAGCTGCAATCCCTTGCTCCAGCTTGGTGCGCAGCGGTTCTTCCTCTTCCTCCGATTGAAAAACAACGTTACCGCTTTGGATATAGGTTTGCACCTGACTAAGACCGAGCTGTTCCATCATAAGCTTAAGCTCCGCCATTTTCATCCGGGTGTTGCCGCCGACGTTGATTCCCCTAAGAAGCGCAATATAATTGGACATGACGAATCCCTCCTTATGAGTTGATCACAGAATAAGCCGATTACAGCACGCGAAAAAGCGGACGCTGCGCCAGAAAATGCACGGGGACTGCCGGAAATGCCTCTTGCAGCCACTCAGCCAACCGCTCCATGCCCGGTTCCTCGCTTGCCCCGTGGCCGATAAACAGCATCGTTTTGTTCCGGCCTTGATGTGTCGCATCCCGCACATATTCGGGAGCTTCCCACTCCTGCCCCTCCCCTGCAATGATCAGATCCAGCTCTTTTTCAGCAAAAAGTGGGATCGTCACCGACCCGCCGCCCCTGTAGCCAACAGCTACGCCAACGCGCGATACCGGATTGGAAGCGTTGCCGGTAACCCGCACGAAAGGGACGCCTAGCTTGCTTTTCACCCATGCGGCGATCTCTTCCACCGTCATTGGCGGCAAGCTTACAACCGTGGCTGCTGGAAGGATCTCCTCAATATTAGATTGCCACTGGAGCGCCTCCACCAAACCTTGTGTAATGCCGTCCGGCTTATACCGGTGAACATAATCATGGCAGCGGAAAACGGCAATGCCGCTTTCCTCCAGAAGACGGCGCTTTTCCAAATAAACGGCGTTCTGCGCAAGAGCATCCTTTTGATCGTGATGGCTGTAAAAAGGTCCCTCATGAGAAATGATCAAATTTATGCCTAGCTTGATCGCATCTTCCAGCACCTCTTGCGTTAAAAGAAAAGTCACGCCTACTCCGGACACTTCCGTTTCCGGATTCCCCGGCTCCAGCTTATCCACCGTCATCTCCAGGCGGCCAACCGGTTCGATCAGCTTGTCCACTACTTGTTGAATCGTTACGGTCATCCTTCGACCCTCGTTTCCTAAAAATCTCAACATCTCTATCATACTATAAAATACCATTTTAACGAAAAAGAGACCCGCTTTAGCACCAGCAAGGCCTCTTCTATGCATTAACCAAATAGCAGCTTCCTTTGTTCTTTTTGCAGCTTTTTTTGACCAGAGCCGCGTATTCCACAAGCTCTTCCACGTTTGCAAACGTTCTGTCAACGTTAGTCACCACCGCGATGGATAAGGAGACCAAGGCGATCTTCTCCTTCACCCCTTGGCGATTTTCCGCGATGACATATTGCTGGCGGATATGTTCGCTATGATAAAACCCTTCTACCATATTATCGAATTCCTCAAGTATCGTTTCGCAAAGGGTAGCGATATCGCAATGGTCGAGCACGGCGATAAAATCGTCTCCCCCGATATGTCCCAGAAAATAACCTCGCTTCGCCACTTCTTTTTTCAACAGCTCGGCGGTAGCTTGCAGGAGATCGTCTCCTTTTTTGAAACCGTATGTATCGTTATAGGCTTTAAAGTAATTCAAATCAAAATATAATACGCTGAACCGTTCCTTGTGCAAGATCTCGTTCAGCATCTCGTCAATGATGTGATTACCCGGCAGACGGGTGAGGGGATTCAAGAAACTGGCAAATTCCACTTGCACCTCGACCAGCTTCATAAGCAGCGTTTGAATGCTAACAATGCCGACATACTTGTTTTCTTTTGTCACGATGACATAATCATACCGATGCTCTTCATCCCGATCCATAGCCAGCTTGCTTACTTCCGTAATGGATTGGAAATAGTCGACGATGAGCGTTTCCTTATTCCCGATGAGTTCAATGGACCTGCCCATGTACAGATTATACCCGTATAAGGAGCCCATCTTTTGATAAAAAAAAGTCCGTGTGATCAGGGAAATCGGCGCGTCCTGATTGACGACCACGATCCCTTGTATCTTTTTGTTCTCGCTAAACATCTTGTCTACGGCTCTGCTTAATGCATATTGAGGAATACAAGGTGCAAGCTCAACAATGTCACCAATATAGGCCGGCATCAGATCCATCTTCTTCCTGAAAATTATAAACACATACGTCCAGGAATGATTTCTTCCTGGGGCTTGCCCAAAATATACCCCTGTCCGTATTGTACCCCATGTTCACGAATATAGGATAATTCTTCCACAGTTTCAATCCCTTCAGCTATCATTTCTGTCGAGGAATGATTGGAATATTCGATGATCAGCTTCACTAGTTGCTGTTGCTCCCGGTTTTTGTCGATATTGCGGATCAAGGACATGTCCAGCTTAACGAATTCGGGCTTCAAATAGATTAACGTTTTCAAACTGTTGTATCCGGAGCCTACATCATCAATGGCAATGCGAAAGCCTTGTGAACGGTAATTGGAAAGAACCTTTTCGAATAGCTTAAAGTCGGTAACGGCTGTTTTTTCCGTCAACTCAAAAACCACTTGTTCCGGTGCGATCCCGAGCCGTGAAAGAAGATGGAGGGTTTCTCCGCTATGATAAGTGGAGTCGAGCAAGACCTGGGGATGAATGTTTATAAAAAGCAACGACGCTCTATCGTGAGCTTGGGGTTGATAACGTTCGATAAACCGCTTGAGGGAGATATTGCGGCAGTAGCATTCAAATAGAAAAACTTGATTCGTCTGGCCGACAAAATCGTAAAAATGCTCCGTATTCGGGAATAGCGGGGTGCGAGCTGGACGGTTCAAGGCTTCATATGCCATGGTTTCCCCGGAATCCAGACGAAGAATAGGCTGAAAAAAGGTATTCAATGCATCGGTTTTCATTATTTTTTGCAATTCCTTCAACCTGCGGTAATACAAAACTTCCTGTTTTCTTCGGTCGTTTAAATGCTTTAAATAAGATTGCAGCGGATGGCTCCCGATAAAAGAAAATAGCTGGCTGTTGATCCGGGCTTGCATTTGTACACCTACTTCTATGCAATTTCATCTCTTTTGATTTTCGTTAAAGATCCGTTCCTTGTACGCTCCTTTCATTTTTGCATGAATTTGTTAAGGACATGTCAATTTTTGTCGTTTCTTATGTTAAACTGTCCGACTCACGGCCTAGGCGGCACGCAAAAAAAGGCCCGCATACTCATGCAGGCCTCCCTATTCGCAATAACCGATCAAACGCCGATGACCGTCAATTCCTTTGAGAAAGTCGTCAGCACTTCTACACCGTTTGCGGTGACCCGCACATTGTCCTCAATGCGCACGCCGCCCAAGCCGGAGATGTAGATGCCAGGTTCCGCTGTGAATACCATGCCCTCCCGGACCAGATCCTGATTTTTACCATGAATCGAAGGATATTCGTGAATCTCCATACCGAATCCGTGCCCGGCCCGGTGATTGAAATATTCGCCATATCCATGGTCGATAATAACTTGGCGCGCCGCCAGATCCAGACTGCCCAGGGTTACGCCAGGACGCACCGCCTGAATCATCGCCTCATTCGCTTGCAGTACGATGTTGTAAATTTCCTTTGTCTTGTCATTCACTTCGCCGACAGCGAAGGTTCGGGTGATGTCTGATGCATAACCGTCAACGAATACCCCGCAATCGAACAGCAGCAGCTCCCCTTCCCGGACCAATTCATAGCCCGGAATACCGTGGGGAAGCCCGGTTTTTTCACCAGCCAATACCATCGTGTCAAAAGATGGCCCTTCTGCGCCGAGCTTCTTCATCCGGTACTCCAGCTCTGCTACGATATCCAGCTCGGTTATGCCCGGTTTCACGATGGATAAGGTGGAACGCAGCGCATCTTCGATGCAAACGATCGCTTTTTTGATAGCGACGACCTCATCCTCGCTCTTGATTACGCGAATATCCGCCAGTTTCCCGTCCATTCCGACAAAATCCTTTGCCCCTGTCGCTTCCATCAAACCATGATAGCGGTTCACGTTCAAATGCTCCGCCTGAATGCCAGCCCGGACGTATGTACCCTTTAAGAGACCGCGCAGAACCTCGTATGGATTATCCGTATCCTCGTGAGAATAAATTCGGCTCACGCCGGACACACGCACCGCTTTTTCATAATCCAACACCGGAACCAGGAGAAACGGCTCCTCGCCGCGTGGACATACAAGCGCCATAAAGCGCTCGTGAGGGTCCGAGTAAAAGCCCGTAAAATAGTAAACCAGCTTGGGTGAAGTGATAAAGGCAACATCCAAAGCTTCGACCTTAAGAAGAGTATTGAGTTTATCCAATCTTTCTTTCACGGTTTTCATCGCCTTTCTGACTGATCTTTAACGATATCACAAAATAAACCGGATCGCCAACCGATAAAACAAATCCGAAAAATTATGGCAGACCACGGGAGCCAATATACTTTTGGTCCTTAAATACATGATGCTATAGATGATGCCAAGCCCAAATGCAAGGGCAAGCTGGAGAGGATCGTAGTGAAGGCTGAATGGAGCCCAGGATATAAAAATGTGCCCGATGGAAAAGAAGATGCTGGACAAAAGAATGAGCACGCCCTTCGTCTTCCGCTCAACTGGTTCATGATGATCCCCATTCCCAAAAGCGAGAAACAAAAGCTGAATGACAAACACACGAAAAAAGGGTTCCTCACCTGTTCCCGGCAGCAAACCGTAGCACATGAACTCTTTAATCAGATACAATCGGCTCACAGTTCCAAGCCCGGCTGTGAATCCATTCGCCCCCATGTCAATGAGCAGTTTTCCAATTCCCATATACAAGATAGGGTACAGTATGATAAAGGCGAAAATAAACCGTAAGCTGCTAGTGAAACTGCGGAGGTTGAATCCCAGTTCAGTCAGCGGTTTGCGAAAGATTCCCTTCAATAACAAGTATGTAAAGGCGATCTGAACCACATACCACAATATCATTTGGGTAAATTCGGCTTCCAGTCCCCACCTTTGCAGCGCTTCTACGATAAAAGCCGACGGTCCCCTTGCGTCATAAGATAGATAATTCGTTACTTGCTGCATGAAAAAAATGAGGAATAATATAACCAAGCAGATCCGAAACAGCTTCCATTTGTTCCACCTAGCGGCAATCATCCTGGGATAAACCTCCAATATCGCTTAAGACCCGAAAGATACATCCTAAATTCATTCGCGATATGAGGGATTTTTCCTTCACGCCGATGAGGATGGAGAAGGAAGCGAGTTCTCTTTAATAAAGGGTTCAATATGAACGTGAACATGGCGGATTTTATGATTTTTAAAAAGCCGCGTTTCAATGGCGTCGCTGATCATGTGGCTTTCCTTGACGCTTAAGTCCTGATCGACATAAACGGTCAGATCGACAAACACGTGATTGCCCTGAAAGCGGGCACGAATGTCTTTGACCTGCTCGACACCCGGTGTTTTATTCACGGTTTCCTGAAAAGCCACGATCATCTCTTCGTCAAAACCATCTGTCAAGGAATGGGTCGCTTCCCGAAATATATCCCATGCCGTCTTAAGAATAAGTGCGCCGACTATGATCGCAGCGATGGGATCCAAAAGCGGAATCCCTAACTGAGCGCCGACTATCCCCGCAAAAGCCCCGATGCTTACATAGGCGTCGGAGCGGTTGTCTTTAGCTGCAGCCATCAGCGCTTTGCTGTTGATTTTCAGCGCCAAACGATGGTTATACCGGTATACCGCAAGCATGATGACGGCACACCCGACAGCTGTCCACGCCGCTATCATATCAGGAGCAGCATCCATCGGGTTGATGATTTTTTGAATCGTACTGAACAGCACCTGCAGGCCAACCCCGGTCATGATTAGAGATGCAATGAGAGCCGCCACAGTCTCAGCCCGAAAATGGCCGTACTGGTGGTCATGGTCAGGAGGACGGCGGGATATTTTCAAGCCGATCAGTACAGCTGCGGAGGCGACGATATCCGTCGCGTTATTGAGTCCGTCCGCCCGCAGCGCATCCGAACCGGCACTCCAACTGATCATCAACTTAATTCCAGCCAGAAAAACATAGGCAAGGATGCTGATCCATGCCCCTCTTTCGCCTTCTTTTATACTCTCGTATTCGGACACTATACTAACTCCCCCATAAAAAGAATACTTGATCATCATACCTCTCACTATTTATGTGAGTCTAGAGAAACAGTTTTGCCTATAGGCCAAATCCTCATTTATGCTTAGTCCAGCACGATCTCCAAACCCCTTTTTTCTGTCCGCATATACTATTTCAGGGATTTCGAAAGGGGTGAGACTTATGGGAGTTGTAGAAACAGAACACAAATCATCATCATCCGCCGCATTTATTCTCGTTCTCTTTATTCTGCTCGTGATCGTTCTTGTATCTTTCAGCGGATTCTATTAAAGAGGAAAAGGCGGATCCGTTAGGTTCCGCCTTTTTCTAAACCATTTTTCTGGTCGAGCCTATACCTGAGAATCATAAATTCATCCCAAACAAGAAAAAGCCCGATCAGCTTGTCTGGCCGACTGGACTCTGCGTGTTCCCAATTGTATCATGATAATGGGAAAAAGCTTATGACCTATATCTCCGGTGAGATTAGTCATAGCAATCATGCCGATAAATATTTATGATTGCCATGGAAAATAATAACTCGCAGCTCATTTACCAAATGAAAAGAAGGTACATATCCATGAAGCCGCTTCAATCCGCCTCTCTCTTGCGTCCAGCCTTTCTTGTCAGATCCTTGTGGGAGGTTGGCATCATGTTTCTCTCCTCCCTGCTCCTTGCAATCGGGCTCAATTTCTTTCTCGTCCCGCATCAACTGCTTTCCGGCGGTGTAACCGGCGTCACTTCCATTATCGGTTATGTAACGAACATGAAGATTTCTTTTCTCTATTTTGCGCTCAATATCCCCCTTGTCATCTGGGGCTGGAAAATCGTCGGCCGCAAATATATCGTCTTAAGCCTGCTGTGTATTCTGTTCACCGTTTGGCTTCTTGAAGTTGTTCCCATCGTTCAAATATCCAAAGATCCGATCATGTCATCGGTTGCCGGGGGAATCATCAGTGCCGTGGGTATCGGTATCGCACTACGCGTCGGCGGATCAACCGGCGGATTTGATATCATCGGCTCCATCGTCACCCGTACCCGAGACTTCCCGATGGGTACCCTTTTGTTTATTTTAAACGGCCTCGTTATCCTGGTGCTTGGCTTCACGAAAAATTGGGATTTGGCGCTATACTCCATGCTGTCCACCTTCGTGAAGGGAAAAGTCGTCGATATGATTCACGTGGGACATGTAAAAGTCACCTGTTTCATCATAACCAAAGAAACGGACCGAATGCTCAAGCAGCTCAGACAGCTTCCCCACGGCATTACCTGCATGGAAACGAAAGGCGGCTACAGTGATGAACATAACAGCATGCTGATGACGGTAACAACCCGCTACGAGCTGACAGCCTTACGCAAGGCCATCCTGGAAGTCGACCCTAATGCATTCATGAATGTCGTAAATTCAAGCGAAATCGTCGGACGCTTTGCGAGACCGAAAAAATAAGCGGTAAGCGGGGATCATATGACAAATGGAAATTGGCGGTTTGAAGAATGGAAATGGGATCTGACCGACAGAACCAAGATGTACGCCTGTGGCTGGCTGCCCATCGATGAGAAACGGATGAAGGGTGTCATTGGCCTTGTACATGGAATGGGTGAGCATGCCGGGCGGTATGTTCATGTCGCTGAGGCTTTTGCGGCAAAAGGCTATGCTGTACTTTCCTTCGATCAACGGGGGCACGGGCAAACAGGAGGAAAACGTGGGCACACCCCTTCCTATGAAGCGCTGCTAATAGGCATCGACATGCTTGTCTGGGAGCAACGAATTCGTTATCCGAATCTCCCCTTCTTTCTCTATGGGCACAGTATGGGCGGAAACGTAACGCTTAATTATTTGCTTAGGCGCAAACCCGATATAGCCGGAGCTCTGGTGACGGGGCCATGGTTGGAGCTTGCCTTCAATCCACCCGTTATACAAACCGCTGCCGGGTGGCTGATGGAAAAGGTTTATCCCGGCTTCAGCATCAAACAGACGTTGCGAGCCGAGGACTTAACGTCAGATCCGGTGATGATCCGGAAATTGTTGGACGACCCCCTTTACCACAATGTGATAACAGCCGGATTCTATTTTGCCGTAAGGCAGGCAGGCGCATGGGCTCTTGCCCACTCCTCCGAGCTCACCGTTCCGCTACTGCTGATGCACGGAGGTTCTGATCCGGTCACCTCTCTTCCCGCAAGCAAAAGGTTCGCCGAAGGAGCGGGAATTCATTGCGAATTCATGGAGTGGCCAGGTTATAAGCATGAGATCCATAACGATACGGGCCGTGCGGCTGTGATCGCCTATATGCTCGATTGGCTGAACGATCGGGTGGCTGCAAACTGAGCCCCTCCCTACTCTCATAACAAAAAGACCTGGACGAATTTCGTCCAGGTCTTTTTATTGAACTTTAATGCATGGATATTTGCGGATTACCTTCAGGCGCTTTCGTACGCTTCAGGAAGAAGCCGCAGACGAGCGCTGCAAAGCCGAAGACAAGTGCCACGGTAAAGGAGGTCTGTACCCCTTGCACCAAGCCGTTCACCGCTTCCTCCGGCGCCATCGGGTTGGCCGATTGCGCCAGATACGATTTGGCGGACGAACTCATGATGCTGACGAACAGCGCGGTACCGATTGCGCCGGAAACCTGCTGCAGCGTGTTGAGCACAGCCGTACCATGCGGATACAGATGACTGGGCAGTTGGTTCAGCCCCGTCGTTTGCGCCGGCATCATGACCATGGCGATGCCGATGACCATGATGATATGCATCGCGATAATGGTTCCCGAGCTAGTGTTGGCATCCAACCCGCTAAACAGATAAATCGCTATACAAACGATGACCAAACCGGTAGGGACGAGCACTCGCGGCCCAAACTTGTCAAACAGCAAGCCGGTAATCGGCGACATCAGCCCGTTCAGCACGCCACCAGGCAAGAGGATCAATCCTGCGCTGAAAGCGGAGAGCATGATGGCATTTTGCAGATACAACGGCACGAGGATATTCATCGAGAAAAGCGACATCATCATGATTAAAAGCAGTACAGCCGTTAAAGAGAACATCGGATATTTGAACACCCGAAGCTCCAAAAGCGGCTCCTTCATCACCAATTGGCGCCAGACAAATAAAACAAGCGCGATGCCGCCTACGATCAGAAAGGAATACACTTCCGGGCTTGACCAGTTGTATTTGGCCGTGTTGCTGAAACCGTACACGATTCCGCCGAAGCCGATAGTAGAAAGGATAATGGATAGGACATCCACCCGCGGCTTGGTCAGATGAGAGACATTGCGCAAATAAATCGCCGCAAAAATAACCGAAAACAACGCGAGCGGCACAACAAGATAGAACAACCAACGCCAGTCAAGAGAATCCACGATAAGACCGGACAGCGTCGGCCCGATGGCCGGTCCGGTCATGATAACGAGCCCGATCATGCCCATGGCCGCTCCCCGCTTTTCCGGCGGGAAGATAATTAAGATCGTATTCATCAAGACGGGAATCAAGAGCCCCGTTCCCAGTGCCTGGATGATGCGACCAACCAGCAAAACAGCAAAGGACGGTGCCAAGCCGCAGACAACAGTACCCACGAGGAAGAAGGACATCGCCGTCAGAAACATCTGTCTCGTTGAAAACCATTGCTGCAAGAGCGCCGTTACCGGAACAAGCACACCGATGACCAGCATGTAGACGGTAGCGAGCCATTGCACGCTGTTTTCCGCAATGCCAAATTCCTTCATGATGTCAGGAAAGGCGATGTTCAGCAGCGTCTCGTTCAGGATCGATACGAATGCGCCGATGATCAGGCTGGCAACGATCGGTCCTCGTTTAACTCCGGACAAATCCGGGGACAGTCCGGTCTTTCCTACAGTATTCTCCACTCGCTTCACCCCACATCTCTTTTTTCTCTATTGAACGCAAAGACGGTCCAATGGTTCTAATCTTAGCGGAATCCATCTTCTTGTCAAGATAAATGTGGCGATTTCGTGAATAGCTTGCCCATTTCGACAAGCTATTCCAAACCAGTAACGGGCATCTGCCACTCGATTTCCTTTTGCCCGATGGAACGCAGTCTTTCATTGGCTGCGGAAAACGGGCGGCTGCCGAAAAAGCCGTTATACGCCGACAACGGACTAGGATGAGCGGCGCGAATGATGAAATGGCGGGAAGCGTCAATGAGCTTTTCTTTCTCCTGGGCAGGTCGTCCCCACAATAGAAAGATAACCGGCTGCTCCCTGCTGTTCAGAAGTGAGATAATGGCGTCGGTAAACGTCTCCCACCCCCATTTTTTATGGGAATGAGCCTCGCCTGCCCGGACGGTAAGCACCGTGTTGAGCAGCAGCACGCCCTGCTTCGCCCAGAATTCCAGATTGCCATCAGCAGGAATATCGCAGCCTAGGTCATTATGCAGCTCTTTAAAAATGTTTTTGAGCGAAGGAGGAAGCTTGACTCCGGGATTCACGGAAAAGGCCAATCCGTTGGCTTGTCCCGGACCGTGATAAGGATCTTGTCCCAAAATGACGATTTTGACCGCATCATAGGGGATAGCATGGAGAGCCGCAAAAAATCCGCTCCTTTGGAGGATATACCGTATGCTCCCGGTATTCATCGGCCAGCCTGTCCATTAAGCTCCGAAAATAAGGTCTCTCCATTTCTGGATGCAGCAATTCCTCCCATCCGCCGGAAAGATGGAACGTATGGAACGTCATCCTGTCTCCCCCGCGGCCTGCACCGGAATGTTCACCCAATCGGTCGGACCGAAGGCAACATTCACCTTTACATCGATGCTAAAGGGTTCATCGCCGAACCGGCATTTTATCGAATAATAGAATGGGGTTTCAATCAACCGAATCACAAGCAGCAAGGTGTCAGGCGTCTCCCAAGTGCAGGCGGACATCGTCTTTTCCGGGAACTTCCGGATTAGGCTTGTTGTTCCTTCGAGCCACTTGCCTCGGCCAAAACGAAACTCCGTTGCTGCCTCGCCCTGCGATATGCGGCAGGCAACCGCCTCATCTTCAAATGAGAGGGATAATGCCCCGATTTGAAAAGGATTGGCAACGAATGAATAACTGACGGATAAGAGATCCTTCTCTAGCGGGGAGTAATCCTCCGTACAGGGAGGGAAAAGCCGTAAACTCTGTAATTTCTCCCGTAGAACTTCCGTTTCCTGTTCGTTCGGCTCAAGCCTGCCCGGTGAAAAAGCCGGTAAAAGATGAGTCCAGACCACGTCCAATAAAATTTGCATGTCTCCGACAGCCGAGGTTACCGCTAAAACCGCATCTTGCTCCGGCATCACGATGCAATACTGGCCGAATGCTCCGTCTCCACGATAAACGCCAACAGGCTTACATCGCCAAAATTGATAGCCGTAACCACAGCCCCAGTCTTTTTCGCCGTTGTCGTTGGAGATTTGCTTCGACGAAGCTTTTTCCACCCATTCCTCCGGAATCAGGCGCTGTCCGTTCCATAACCCTTTTTGCAGATAAAGCTGACCGAACTTGGCGATGTCTTCCGTTTTGAGATTGAGACCAAATCCACCGCAATGGATGCCCTTCGGACAGGATTCCCACATCGCACCGCTTATGCCGAGTGGTTCCATTATCCGAGGTTGCAAATAATCGAGCAGCTTCTGCCCCGTTACTTTTTGCAAGATTGCCGAGAGAATATAGGTAGCTCCACTATTATATAGGAACACAGTTCCAGGCTCATGGATAACGGGCGTCCGCATAAACAGGCGCACCCAATTGTCGTCAGCGTCAATGCGGGTTAAGGGATCATCCTCTTGTCCGGTACCCATCGTCAGCAGATGATGAACAGTCATGCTCCGCAAATATTCCGAAGCGTCGGCCGGTGTCTCCTCCGGAAAAAACGACACCACTTTGCTGTCCAGTGTCATGAACCCTTCCGAGATAGCCAAACCCACTGCGGTAGAGGTAAAGCTTTTGCTCAAGGAAAACAGCATATGCGGCAAATCATGCTCATAAGGAGCCCACCAACCTTCCGCCGCAACCGCCCCATGGCGCAGCAGCATGAAGCTGTGCAGTTCCAGTTCCTTCGTTTGCAATTCATGAAGAAACGCGGATACGGCTAGCGATGACAAGCCTAACTCTTCCGGTGATTTTCTTGGCAGTTTCCCCAATGCGCCCATTCGTTTCTCTTCCTCCTTTGAATGGCTAATTCTTAGCAAGCAGCTAATCCCATTTCATTGTACCCTTTAGGCTTGGAGGCCGATAGTTACAAATTGAGAACTTCTGGCATTAAAAAACTCCGGCAGGAGAGGGTAGATTTCTCTCCTGCCGGAGTCTCATTGATTCCATTTACTCCAGAAAATCCTTCAGCCGTTTGCTACGGCTCGGATGCCTCAGCTTGCGCAACGCCTTCGCTTCGATTTGCCGAATTCGCTCCCGTGTTACGCCGAATACTTTGCCAACTTCCTCCAGGGTTCGGGTTCTGCCGTCCTGAAGACCGAAACGAAGCCGAAGCACGTTTTCTTCTCTCTCGGTAAGAGAGTCTAGCACGTCCTCCACTTGCTCTTTCAGCATTTGATAATCGGCGGCATCTCCCGGCGAGACGACATCCTCATCTTCGATAAAGTCTCCCAAATTGGAATCGTGCTCTTCACCCACCGGGGTTTCCAAAGATACCGGCTCTTGAGAAGCCTTCATGATTTCAAGTACTTTCTCTGTGCTGATATCCATCTCTTTAGCAATCTCTTCGGGAGAAGGCTCTCTGCCCAAAGTTTGATGCAACTGGCGGGAAATCCGGGTCAACTTGTTGATCGTTTCGACCATATGAACGGGAATCCGGATGGTGCGAGCCTGATCGGCAATCGCTCGGGTGATGGCTTGGCGAATCCACCAGGTTGCATAGGTGCTGAATTTGAAGCCCTTGGTGTAATCAAACTTCTCTACGGCCTTCATGAGGCCCATGTTTCCTTCCTGAATCAGATCCAGAAAAGGCATTCCGCGGCCTACATACCTTCTTGCGATACTGACGACAAGGCGCAAGTTCGCTTCCGCCAATCGCCGTTGAGCGGCTTCGTCGCCTTGTTCCGAGCGCTTGGCCAGCTCGATCTCTTCCTCCGCCGTAAGCAACGGCACACGGCCAATTTCCTTCAAGTACATGCGAACTGGATCGCTGACCGCCACCCCTGGCGGAATCATCGTATCGTTAAGATTCGTCGTTTCATGAAACTGCTCAGCTTTCTCAAGTTCCGCGTAGTTTTCGCTGCTCATTCTCCGCCCCCTCGATGTTTGACAAAAGTTAAATCTTGTGGTATGTTTAGGTATTATTATAGTATATAAATGTGTTCGTTATTCTACCACAGTCATTTTCGGCCGTCAAATTTTTTTTTGACAATCGATCACTATCACAATCTTGCACAACAAGCATCCGTTAGCCTAGCAGCTGACGGTTTTTTTATCGTTACAGAATGTTTATGTTTGCTAAAGTGCTCAAGTACAAAACATTCACCTCTGAAACGCGGTCGCTCATCTTTATAAAGCCTCGATAGAGGTTTTCTTATGGACATATCTACTACGAAGCAACTCGTCCCAAAGTTTCAGCAAAAACCGATCAAATTTTTCATTTTAGTGAAAAAAAGAATCCCCGGCCAGAAAGCCGGGGGTAATCTTCTATCCGCATCACTTGGAGGGATTGCGCATGGAATGCCGGATCGGTTGCGCCGCTTGCTGTATTGTCATCTCCATCACTTCGCCCATACCCGATATGCCCTATGGCAAACCCGCAGGTATACGTTGCGCTCAACTCACGCCCGATAACGCTTGCCGGCTGTTTGGCAAACCGGAGCGTCCCCTGGTTTGTGGCAGCCTGCAGCCCGCTGAAGAAATGTGCGGCTCATGCAACGAGGATGCATTTCGGCTGCTATCGGATATGGAGCGGGTAACGAAGCCGGAACCGCGTTGATCCGTGGTCAACCTTTAGTCGATATACGTGAGTTTAAACCAATCAACCGCTGCCTCAAGTTCTGAAGAAGTCAATTGGTGGCCAAACCGCTCCCAATGAATATCAACATCGGCTCCCGCATCTGATAACAAACCGGCAAGCTCATTCGTTTCTTCCGCCGGACAGATCGGATCATTGGTACCCGCTCCAATAAACACCTTCAACCCGGTCAAATCTGGCAGTTGAATCCCCCGGCGGGGAACCATGGGGTGATGCAGCAGCGCGCCCCTCAATACTCCAGGATGGTGAAAAAGCAAGCTGCCTGCCATATTGGCGCCGTTGGAATAACCGATGGCGATCAGGTTTTCACGATCGAAGCCGTATTGCACCGCCGCATCATCCAAAAAATCCTTGATCTCCTCGGTGCGAAATACCAGATCAACTTCGTCGAACACTCCCTCCTCTAACCTTCTGAAAAAACGGGGCATGCCATTTTCCAATACGTTCCCTCTCAGGGAGAGCACAGAGGAGCCTGGAGAGACCATCCTGGCGATGGGCAGCAGATCCGTTTCCGTTCCACCTGTTCCGTGAAAGAGTACCAATACTGGCGCCGACAGGTCGCTGCCCTGTTTAAAAATATGCTTCACAACCGTCCCCCCTTCACTTCCCGCACCTCAATGGGCAGCAGGTTCGCCTCAATTTGCGCACGCTGGGGTTCGTACCATGCCGGCAGCATCAATTTCTCTCCCAATGCATCAGCTGCTTCGTCTCTTGCGAATCCTGGAGGGTCTGTGGCGATTTCAAACAAGATGCCGCCGGGTTCCCGGAAATATACCGCGTTAAAGTATTGCCGATCGATAATCGTTGTGGGTTGATACCCCTCTTCCGAGACGAACGACTGCCACTGTGCGTGCTCTTGGAAATCTTTTGCCCGCCAAGCAATGTGATGAACCGTCCCTGCTCCGCCTCCGCCCCATGGCAAAGCGGCCAACCTGAGGTCGATACGATTGCCGATATCCCCATCCGTCAAAAAGCGAAGGTAACCCCCGTCTTCCTCTGTCTTCTTCATCCCAAGCACATGCTCCAGTACATGGGCCGTTTTTTCCGGATTCACGCTGTATAAAACCGCGCCGCCAAAGCCTTTTATCGCTTTGTCCAGAGGGATGCCGCCGAAGCTCCAGCCGCTGTTTGCCCCTTCCGCCCGAGCCACAAGCTCCAGCTGCAACCCTTCATTGTCGCGGAACTGCAGATAGGTTTCGCCGAAACGTTCGCTCTTATCGACAAGAATGGAAAAGGACTCCAGCCGGTTTTCCCAATACTCAAGAGCTCCCTCCGGCACGACATACGTTGTTGTTCCCACTTGGCCGCCGCCGATCCTTCCTTTGCGCGATTCCGGCCATGGGAAGAAGGTGATAATGGTGCCGGGACTCCCGGCTTCATTGCCGAAATAAAGGTGATACACTTCTGGCGCATCAAAATTTATCGTTTTCTTCACCAGCCGTAAGCCTAAGACGCCGGCATAGAAGTCTACATTTTCCTGGGGATTGCGGGCAAAAGCAGTAATATGGTGGATTCCCGATGTTTGCAGTGTCATTTGAATTCTCTCCTTTTTTAAGTTCATTTAGTTTTCCTCATATTTTAAAAATGAACAAATCGCAAAATGACTTGCCTAACTACTATCTTTATTTTAAATGTCTTAATATTAAGATATTGGCCGGAAGAAAATCTATTGAGCCGCGGCTCCCTTGCCCAATTTCTTAAGCCCCTCAATTAAGGCTGTCTTCTCCTCATCCGCCAAAGCCCCCATTGATGCATGAATGACTTCCGCATGCTGGGGAAAAACCCGGTCAAACCAAACTCTACCTTCAGAGGTGATCTCCGCATAAATAACCCGACGGTCGTCTTCGCAAGGGACTCGTTTCAGATAACCCTTCTTCTCCAGCTTGTCGATGTTGTAGGTTACACTGCCGCTTGTTACCAGAACCTTTTCTCCGATCTGCTGCAAGGGGATTCTGCCTTTGTTATACAACACTTCCAGCATGGTAAACTCGGAGGGTGACAAGCCGTGTCGCTTCATATCCTTGACTGCCCGGTCCATAATGGTTTTATACGCTTTGGACAGCACGACCAACAAATGCAAGGAAAGCTCTTCGCCTTGTTCCCGATTATCTGTCATCTCCTTCACCTCCTCGTCAACTGTTTTAAAATCAATTATCTTAAATTTAAAATAATACACAGAGGAGGATTTGTCAACTCCCCTTCTTTAATGATTTTGGATCAGGGGTGTTCTGACAACCGCAACCCCATCAGTTCGTGATTCCATGGAATACAAATCCATAGGACCGTCCGAGTTATATATAACGAGACATGGCGCACATTCAGCTCCGATCAGGTCTTCAAAATGACTTGACAGCATGTTGCACAACCATAAGGCAAGGCAACCCTGCCGGGCTCCTTCGTCTTTCGTTATCAGGCTTGAAATTAGTTCGAGATAATCAGCAGGCAGCGTTGATTTCAATTCCTTGTGAATCCACTCAGCATCCTTTCCGCTAAAAGGTTTTGAAAAGTCTACATTTTCCAGCCATTTTGACAGTTCAGCCATGTGCAATAATCGCTCCTATTTCCCCTCGGTCAAATGTCATACTGGTATTGTAATCCATTTTAGCAAATTATGCCTTAACATTTTTTAGCTATTGTGGAACGATTGATCCATTTTTGTCGTTACTGGCGGTCAACGTAGGGGTCTTCCGGTGTCTCAATCCGGTTCCAATCTTTCACTTCGAGCACAGGAATCGTCTGCTTGAAAGGCTGATACATCTCCCAGGTCAGCTTGCCGGAGACGTGAATCCATTGATCGTTTTCCAGGTTGAGATTGGCCGGGAAATCCACAAGCATGCCGAAGACACCCGAGTCTGCAACACAATGGATAAATCCGAAGCGGAAAATAAAATAATGGTTTCCGTCCACCTGCTCGCCCTTGTATGCAAAGCCGTCGAATCCGATAGTCTTGTCCATGAATTCTCCAGGGAAGTTATAGATGACTTCCATCCCTTTTAAATAATCCTTGTCATTCAATTGGATATTATCCCGGTCGATAAACTCCGCCAGCTCCTTTTTTTGAACCTTGGAATAATTCTCTTTTCCGTAAAAAACACTGGTATCCGGCTTGAGAAACTGATGGTTTCCGGGATCCTCCGTACCGACAAACGTCGGAAATGAAAAGCCCTTGGCTTTGACAAAGCTGGAATCGAGGGTTTGCACCGGAAAGAAAAGCCCGGTCGCAACGGGTACCAGCAGGATCACGTATACGATCACTCGTTGCCAGCGCTTTTCATTGCCATGGGAGTGGTCATGACCAAAATGGTCATGATCTTCGTGACCGGCGTGATCATGGGAATGCCCATGGTGGTCATGGTCATGGTGGTGTTCGTGGCCATGCTCGTGCGAATGTTTGTGATCATGCTCATGGGCGAGGCTCATCTCCTGCCGCATTTTTTTCGCTTTTTCCAGCGCCACTTCCTTGCGGTATGCTTTCATGAATTCCACCAAGCAAAGAATGGATAAGAACACGATGGCGATGACCGTCAAATACGAGTATTTAGTGTTGATGTACTTATTCAAATTACCGCTTGTCTGCAAATAGGAAAACAGCAGCACATAGCCCGTCAAAATCATGAAGCGGATCATCCGAACAACCTCCCGACAATGGAAGCTCCGAGCAGCGTGAAGATGGTAACCAGCGCGATGAGCAAGGCAACGAACTTGCCGCGGAATGTCCCCAGTAGCATCAATGTATTTTTAATATCGATCATCGGACCAAAGACGAGAAAAGCCGACAGCGCCCCAGTTGTGAACGTGCTGCGGAAGGAAGAAGCGATAAACGCGTCAGCCTCCGAGCACAGGGACATGGTAAAAGCAAGCACAATCATGACCAGCGAAGCAGTGAGCGGGCTTCCGCCCAGCTTCAGTAAAGTAGCGGTTGGAATGAATGTCTGCATGGATGCAGCTATGAAAGCACCTATAACCAGATATTTCCCTACAGAAAAGAACTCCTCTACAGCATGGCTTAAGACACCGCTGATTTGAGATGCAACAGAGCGTCTGAGTTGCGGTTGAGGCATCGTCTCCGCTGTTGCAGCAGCTTCCAACCGGGCCGTACTCTCCTGAACCCGAAAGGGTGGCTCGGGATAAACAAAACTCAGCACCAACGCCGTACAAAAGGCGACGCCGATGGACATGAATGAGCGAATGCCGACCATCCGCCAATCGTTGCCGAAAGCGATATACGTAGCAAAAAGGACGATGGGATTAATGATCGGACCTGTAAGCATAAAGGCGATCCCTGCGTGTAGGGGAACTCCCTTGTTCAGCAGCCTGCGGGTAATCGGAACAATGCCGCACTCGCAAGAGGGGAATAAGACACCAACGCTGCAGCCCAACACCGTCGCGGCGACACGGTTTTTAGGCATAATGCGGGCGATCCATCGCTCCGTAATAAACATTTGGATGACGCCGGCGATCACTACGCCAACCAAAACAAATGGGATGGCCTCCATGACCATACTGAGAAAAATAGTGTTCAACTGCAGAAACGTCTTCACACGACCGGCCTCCGAGATTCGAGAGTAGGAAAACAGAAACAAAAAATGTCCAATCCGCAAAAGACTGGACATTTATATGATATTAGTCTATCACCCTACTCATTCCTGCGCAATATACGCATGGCATTCAAAACCGCCAAAACGGTGACGCCTACGTCAGAGAAAACAGCCTCCCACATGGTCGCAAAGCCAAGAGCCGAAAGGAGCAAGAAAAATCCTTTGACGCCGAGAGCAAAGATAATATTTTGCCAGACAATCCGCCGTGTTCTTTTGGCAATTTGAATTGCTGTAGGCAAACGTGACGGCTCATCGGTCATGATGACAATATCTGCCGCCTCGATTGCGGCGTCTGAGCCGAGGCCACCCATTGCTATGCCGATATCCGCCCGGGCAAGCACCGGGGTATCGTTAATCCCGTCACCGACAAAAGCGATTTTTTCCTTCCGGGATTTTTTTCGATCCCATTCTTCAATCCGCTCCACTTTCCCCTCCGGAAGCAGTTCCGCATGAACCTCATCCATTCCAAGCTCAGCGCCTACTGCGTTCCCGACTTTTGCAGCATCTCCAGTAAGCATGATGGTTTTCTTGATTCCCAACCTTTTCAGCTTACGGATCGCTTCCACTGAGTCTTCCTTGATTTCATCTGAGATATCAATCGATCCGGCGAAGGTGCCATCGACGGCAAGGTAGACAACGGTTCCTACCGCTTCTGACTCAACACAGTGGATTCCCTCCCGCTGCATCAAACGGCTGTTGCCTGCCAGCACCTTTTTCCCTTCGAATGAAACCTGAATGCCGTAACCGAATTGTTCATCGTAATCGGTCAAGTCTCCGACTTTCCACTCCCCGTTATACGCTGCGCGAATGGATTCGGCGATCGGATGGCTGGAGTGAAACTCAGCATGGGCAGCGTATCGCATCAAATCTTCTCTTGTGAAATCACTTGCCGGGTGAACGGCGGTCACCCGAAACGTTCCCTTGGTCAAGGTGCCCGTTTTATCGAATACGACATATTTGACATCGTTCAAGGCTTCCAAATAGTTACTGCCTTTTACCAGGATCCCGGCTCTCGATGCGGCGCCAATGCCTCCGAAAAAACCTAAAGGTATGGAGATCACCAATGCGCATGGGCAAGAAATAACCAGAAAAGTTAGCGCCCGGTATACCCAATCGGAAAAGGCAGCATCCGGTACGACGAGAGGCGGGATGACGGCCAAAAGAACAGCAGCGATGACGACGGAAGGCGTATAATAGCGAGCGAATCGGGTGATGAAATTTTCGGTTTGCGCTTTTTTGCTGCTGGCGTTTTGCACTAGATCGAGAATCTTGGCGACGGTCGATTCACCAAAGGGTTTCGACACTTGCACCGTCAACAGCCCGTTTTTATTTACAAAGCCGCCAAGCACTTCTCCTCCTGCCTCCACTTCTCGGGGCATCGACTCGCCGGTCAAGGCGGACGTATCCACCTGCGAAGATCCGCTCAAAACGATGCCATCCAGCGGCACCTTCTCCCCAGGCTTCACAAGAATGACGTCCCCCACTTGTACAGCTTCCGGCGATACCTTTTTCGTTTCGTCGCCGATTTTCAAGTTAGCGTAATCCGGCCGTATATTGAGAAGAGATTTGATCGAACGCCGGGAACGGTTTACCGCCATATCCTGGAACATCTCGCCGACTTGATAAAACAACATTACGGCTACCGCTTCCGGATACTGGCCTACGGCCAAAGCGCCTACGGTTGCGACGACCATGAGGAAATTCTCGTCAAAAATTTGGCCATGCCTTATATTTTTTGCTGCCCGGAGCAAAATGTCTCCGCCTGCAAACAGGTAGGCTATCACGAAAATCCCCAGCTCTATCCATAGAGAAAATCCTGCAAACATAGCGGCAGCCGTAAGTCCTGTAGAGGCAACCAACCGGATCAGATTAACCCGAAGCCCTCCACCCTCGCCTCCATGTTCGTGGCTGTGTCCTTGTTGCCCATGGTCATGCTCTTGGGAGTGCTCGTGCTCGTGGTGATCCGAATGATGGCTACCCGCTTCCCCCGGTTCAGAGTGGCTGCTTCTCGCACCTCGCGGAATGATCTCTTCCACGCGAATATGGGATTCCAATGCCTTCACTTTTTTCTTCGCTTCCGAAAAGACGGCATCCGCCGTTGGATCCTCCGTTTTCACCATTAATGTTTTCGTCATGAAGTTGACCGAACATTCGGAAACACCGGGAATCTTTTTTACTCCTTGCTCAATCTTCATAGCGCAATTGGCGCAATCGAGCCCTTCGAGGAGATATTCTTTTTTTACGGATTGGGGAACGCTCATAAACCTTCACCTCGCGATGATTCAATTCAATATATGAACAGTTACTCATATGTTCTTACAACTCCATTATATTCAACAGCTCGCCCTTTCGTCAATCATTGGAAGCGAAACATTCCGCTTTTTGAGCAGTTTGGGTATAATGGAAGTAGTTTCTTAATTCAGGCGGTGATGAATATGCGGCCGATTCAGGCTACAGAAGAGTGCGATTCCACTTGTTCCGGCTCAGAAGCGAATTTAAGCTTAATCAAATCCGGCATGATCGCAGATAAAGCAGCAGAACAAATGGCGGACTGGTTCAAGGCTTTCAGCGATCCTACACGGATCCGCATCGTCGATGTCTTGCTGCGCAATGAGCTGTGTGTTCATGATATTACGGTACTCTTGGATATGGGACAGTCCGCAGTTTCCCATCAATTGCGGTTTTTGCGCAACATGCGGATCGTCAAAAGGCGCAAACAAGGGAAGACCGTATATTATTCCCTGGATGACGCCCATATCGAGCAAATTTTCCTGCAAACGCTACAGCATATTGGGCACGAGTAAAAAGAGCCGGCTCCCTGGTTGAAGGGTGCCGGCTCTTTTGGTCTTTTAGGGTTATTTAGATGTGGTTTTATCAGGAAGCTGCTTGACATAGCTGTCCGACAGGTTCAACAACTTCAGCATCCGGTTGTACTCATCCTCGTTGGCCGGGTTCAGGGTACCGGTATCAGATGAGGATGCATGCAGCGGATAGTGGGAGCCGTCAGAAAAGTCGATTCCCGGCAAGAACAATTCCGTATCCGACAGGAAGGATCCAGATGGCAGGAAGTGACGCATCGGCAGCAGGTTGGTGCTTTGATTCAGCAGGTCTTCGCCGAAATGAATTTGATTGTCCAGGGATGCGCCGACCAGGTTTGCAACCGTCGGGAGAATATCGATTTGCCCGCCCGTTTGCTCAAGCTCCGCTGGATAAGTAACCCCAGGTATGTGCAGCACCAGCGGAATGTTGAACATATCCGTGTAGCCGTATTCGTGTCCCAGCATCTCATCCATCAATTGTTTTTCGTTTTTGTCTAAGGAGTAGAGCGGCAAGCCTTGATGATCGCCGTAAAGCAATACGATGCTGTCATCCCAAAGACCGGAGGATTTCAAATCGTCGATGAATTTTCCCAAGGCATAATCCGAATAGTTCTGCGCTTTGATATAATTGCCGACCAGCGTGTTGTCAAACTCCTTCGGCAGCTCAATCCGGACTTTGCTGTCCGGGATATGGAACGGGTGGTGAGAGCTCATGGAAATGACTTGAGCGTAGAATGGACGATCCTCTTGATCCATTTTCACCAATTCTGGAAGAGTCTTGGTATACAGCACTTCGTCAGACGCACCGAAAGCAATATGATCTTCATCACCGAAGAAAGTTTGGTCATAGAATTTATCCCAACCGACGGCTGTATACAACTCGGATCGGTTCCAGAACTCAACAGCATTGGTATGGAAAGTGGCCGTAGTATAACCGTTTGCACTCATCAGCTTGGGCAAGCTGGGCAGTGCCTTTTCCACGGTGTGATCCGTTGCAGCTTCGTGCTTCGGAACATACAGTGATGTGTTCACCACATATTCCGCATCGGAAGTGGTGCCTTGGCCGACCATCGTGTAGAAACGGTTATAATGGAAGTTCTCGGCCGCCAGTTTATTCATATTCGGAGTGATGACTTGGCCATTAACGGTCAAGCCAATCAGGAAGTTCTGCATCGATTCCATCTGAATAATGATGACATTCTTCCCTTTTGCCGCGCCGAAATACTTCGGATTCTCAACCTTTTGAACACCCTTCAGATTATTGATGGCGTCCTGGGTGATATCCTTCATTTCTACGACCGGATCATCGCCTTTGCTGTCGCTGAAGATGGTGTAGGCTTCATAATTCAGAATCCCCATCTCTTCGGCTTTCTTATTCTCGTTCATGCTGGCACGGTTCGGCAGCACGTTGAACAAGCAAAGAACGATGGAAAGGACAAACAGGAATGTAACAACAGATTTGCGCAGCGGCTTAACCTGCAGAAGACGGTGATCTTTTTTAATCCGCGCCCAAACCAGTATGGCAGCGAAGATGATGATATCGACAAAGATAAGCAAATAGTAGGGGTCAAGGAGTGAATAGGTGCTTTCTCCTACCTTCGTTACTTTATCGGCTTGGCTTAAGGCATGATAGGTAACGATGATGCCGTAGTATTTGTAATACATAAGTACCGTAAAATAAAGCAGAGTAAACAGCAAGTTTACGATATTGTAGTAAAGCAGCTTCCGTTTCCGCGCAAACCACTCAATCAAGCAGAAAACGATCCACAAGAACGGAATCTCCGTCACCAAAGTCATGTAGGAAGCTCCGTTGTCAAACACGACAAACCAAGCCAATGCTCCCTTTAACAGCAAAATAACTGTGAACAGGAAGAACCACTTGCTCACAATTCTTTTGAGGATTGACACCCCACTCATCCCTTTCCGATCTCTATCCATCTCTATAAACCTTCTCTCCGCACGTCACGCACCTCATCTATAACAACGATAATCAGAGTATGCATATTATGGAAATTCGGCTAAGGTTCCTCGCTTATTTTAACAAATCGCTCGCAAAATGGATAGGTAAAAAATTGGTATAGCCAAAAAGACAAATGACAAATAGAAGAAAAAAATATTTCATACTTTTTATACATATATGTTGAATATGTTGGCAAAGTAGGTTAGAATAGTACCAAGATAACCCAATCCAATACATATTCAGGAGGTCTTCAATAATGTCCCATCAACTTCCAGCATTGCCTTATGAAAAGAACGCTTTGGAACCGCATATCGACGCGCTGACCATGGAAATTCACCATGACCGTCACCACGCCACTTACGTGAACAACCTGAATGCCGCTTTGGAAAACGCGCCAGAATTGCAAGGCAAAAGCGTTGAAGCGCTCATCGCCGACTTGAACAGCGTGCCGGAAGGCATCCGTACCGCAGTCCGCAACAACGGAGGCGGCCACGCCAACCACAGCCTGTTCTGGGAAGTCATCGGCCCGAACGGCGGCGGCGAGCCTACCGGTGCTTTGGCATCTGCCATTGACAGCGAACTGGGCGGCTTAGCCAAGTTCAAAGAAGATTTCGCCAAGGCCGCAACGACCCGTTTTGGCAGCGGCTGGGCATGGCTCTCCGTAAAAGACGGCAAGCTCTCCGTTACCAGCACGCCTAACCAGGACAGCCCGCTTATGGAAGGCGCTACGCCGATCCTCGGTCTGGACGTTTGGGAGCATGCTTACTACCTGAAGTACCAAAACAAACGCCCCGATTACATCGCCGCATTCTGGAGTGTTGTAAATTGGGATGAAGTAGGCAAACGCTACGAAGCAGCGAAATAATCTCTCACGCCCACGGGAAGCGGCAGCGGGATGATCTATCCCCTGCCGCTTCTTTAAATTAGCGCAAATGATCCTGCTGCCAAGGGCTGCGATTCAGGGTCCCATTCGGTGAACATTGAGGTGATAGTGATATGATGAAGGAATCAGATGAACTCTCCACTCGCTATATTGTCCTTACACTGATCAAAACCAAGGGGCCGCTTAGCGCCAGCGACATCACCAAGCAGATTGGCATAACCAATATGGCTGTACGGCGGCATTTACAATCGTTGGAGAAGGACGGACTTATCGACTCTGAGCGGATGCATCAAGCGATGGGACGGCCGACAGCCGTTTACCGTTCAACGGAAGTGGCGGAAAATCTTTTTCCGAAAAATTATCATACCCTCACACTCGATCTGCTGAAGGAGCTTGTCCAGGAAACCGGTGAAGAGATGATCGATCGGTTGTTCGAGCGGCGAAAAACCAGCCTGTACCATAAATATGAAGAGATTCGTCAAGAGGAGCTTTTAGAACAGAGGGTTGCCAAACTTACGGGTATCCAAAATGACAACGGCTATATGGCGAATTGGGACAAAACCGCTGAAGGCTTCACCATGACGGAAATCAACTGCCCCATCTCGCAAATCGCCAATCATTATGAACAGGCGTGCCGCTGCGAGCTGCAGCTGTTTGAATCCCTTCTCGATGCCGAGGTAAACCGCAGCGAATGTTTGGCCAAAGGAGGCCGCAGCTGCGTCTATCACATTCGCCCGAAAACATAAATCGCGACTCCAACGTCATCAACGCTTGAGCCGCGATTTTTTATATCCGGATTGTAAGACCCTACTCTTCCGGAAGCTTGCAGGCCTCATCCGTGCAAATACCTCCGGACGTTTCCTCATGGACAAGGACGAGCGGGTTTTCATCCTCCCAGGCCTTGTTCAAGGCGTTGAGAAACACCTCGCTGGATTGGGCGCCTGATACTGCATATTTGCGGTTAAACACATAGAACGGAACGCCGCGAATGCCCAGCGTTTCCCCTTCCTTTTCCTCCGCTCGAACATTGTCCCCATAACGTCCTTCTGCGAGAGCGGCTGCCGCTTCCTCCCCATTCAAGCCGATTTCCTTCGCAAGATCGGCTAAGTAACCACGGTCGCCGATGTTGCCGGAATCCGTAAAGACCGATTGGAACAATCGCTCGGACATCGCCTGCTCTTTGCCGTGAACGGCAGCAAAATGGGTTAGCCGATGAGCGTCAAAGGAATTTGTCGGGATATAGGTCTCAAAACGAAAATCGAGGCCGACTGTTTTTGCTTGCAAGGCCAACTGATCATTGTTTGCTTTCGCCTGTTCCAGGGTTATGCCATATTTCTGAGCGAGCAACTGCTCCATGTTTTGGTTGGTTTCTACCGGCGCATCAGGATTCAATTCGAAGCTGCGGAAAATCAGCTGGACTTTATCGCGATGAGGAAATTGCTCCAGCGCCTGTTCCAGCCTTCTTTTGCCGATATAGCAGAACGGACATAAATAATCAGACCATACTTCAATTTTCATGCGGATCCTCCTAGCGGTCGGGTTATCTTCCCTCATTATTGTCAGTTATCCATCCGGAAAAAGCAAACCAAAGAGGGCGCCAGCAGCTCAGCCTCCTTGACTTTCCCTTTCCATATGCGGCACAATTAAGACATAACAAGATGAAGGGATGCATTTTTGAGAATGGGAGAAACGCAAATCGTCAAAGATATGATTGCCGTCATGTCGAAAAACGGGCTTCGGATAACGGACCAGCGTCGTGCCCTGTCTCGTATATTTGCAGAGGCAGAGGGATACTTGTCTCCAAAAGATGTATACGAGCTGCTGCGCACCGAATATCCGGGAGTCAGCTTTGATACGGTGTACCGGAATCTCCGCATGCTGAGCGAAATGGGCGCCCTTGAGCAGTTTTACTTTCTCGATGGAGGTCTGAAGTTTACAGCTAACTGCACCACCCACCATCATCACCATCTCATCTGTGTGAACTGCGAGAAAACGTTAACTTTCGATTACTGCCCAATGGAGCAGCAGTTGAATCTTCCCGGCCGTTATAAAATCATCAACCATCGATTTGAAATATACGGCGTCTGTGAAGAATGCCAACAGGAGTCCCCGGATTCGCAAAACGAAGAATAAAGCCTGTAACTGTATAAACAAGCTTGTCATAAAAAAGAAACGGCCTGAGCCGTTTCTTTTTTCTTCTCCTGCGCTATTTGGAGTTCAGCAGAATCTGATAGGTTTTATAGCCATCCTTCTGAGCTATGTCTACGGAAAAGGAAATTTGCCCACCAGTTGCCTTATAGTTGACAGGCTGGCCGTTTACCGAAACTTTGGCGCCGCTGACTGACACGCCGCTAGGCAAAGTTACCGTGACGGTCCCTCCCTGTTTCCCGGCAATGCGGCCATCGATTCGTGTCGTTCCGGTCAGCTTTGCGCTCACTCCGAAATCTCCGCCACTCCTGGCAAGTCCAAACTGGCCGTAACGGATGCTCGTCCCCTCAAAGATAGCCAGTTCGCCCTGCTGGGCATAACCGATCTTGCCGTTAAATGCCGCAGGTCCGTCTCCGGAGGAAACATTTTGAGTCGTATCGGATTGGAAGACGTACTCCTTCCCGTTCACAATGGCGCCCCATGACGCGCTTTTGGTCTGAATCGCCTTAGGAGCGACGATATGGTGCTCATCCCCCGGACCATTCTTTATCGTATAAATATTCGGCATGGGCAGCTCATGAAAGAGCCAGGAACGGTCGATGCTTCCGGACTCGGAATTGCTCGTCCACTTCACGGAGAACGCCGCTTCCCTGCCGCTCTTATGGACATAGTCAACGCGCAAATCGTAATATTGATTCGCTTTTAGCGTAACCGGAGTGCTGGAATCTCCTGAAGAATCGGCAACCAGCTTGCCGTTTATCCATAATTTTGCGCTATCGTTCGAACTGATGCTGATATTGAACCGATAATCCTGCGAAGCCGGAGGCTTGAGCTTGCCTGTCATGCGCACCGAAAAAGGATCTGCCGAGGGGAGTTTGCCCTCCGTTATCACGGTCCAATACTGCTCAAGAGGAAACCGAGCTCGTTCCACCGTGGTCTGAGGTGAACCGGTAAAGTCAGTCGTTGAATACTTGTTGCTCAGCAAACCCGTCTCTCTGTTCGCCCAGTTGAATAGTGAATCTTTGCTGCCCTTTATATCGTCGTAAATGGATACATAGTCGTCACGCAGCATCATCACACCCCGGGAAAGATATCCGGTCTTCCGGGCATCAGAAGCATCGTCGGAATCGGCTCGATAGTATTGGGCGAAGTCAAAATCATACAATACGTTGCTCACTGTCGAACTATGAAGGCCGTAACCGCAGTTCGAACAGGCTTTACTGAGCGATAGATTGTTGATGTCAAGGTAATCGCCGTTCTCTTCTCCCCCGTTCCAGCTCCACGATTGGCCTTGGGAGGTGTAATAAAGATCCCCGTTTGAGTCAACCCCGCCCCAGCGATAATTATTTCCGTTGTTCAGCTGCTGCAGGTTCAGGTACGCTTCATGAGGCCCCCCTGCGTCATAACGCAAGATCGCCCAATAGTCTTTATAAAGCCGGGATTCCAGAACCGGTTCCTTTCCTTCTTTCCCACCGGTCAAAGTCCATAAAATGCCATCGGCCAGCTTCGGATCGCTTTTCTTCATCAATTTTGCCGTACCGTAATAGATGTTGTACCACCGACCGCCCGGCATAAGCAGTTCTTTCCAGGAATGCGCCCCTTGAGGAGGAACCATGCTTTGGCCGTCCTCGGCATCTGGCATCATGGCGTACAAGTTCCATTCCAGCCAATCCTGCGCGCTGGGGCTGTTGTAAATATCCGTACCGTCAAATTGTTTCAGACTGTAGCCTGCATTATACGCGCTCTCCATGCTGGCGTAATTGTAAGTCGAAATATTTTCAAAGAAACGGCCGCCATAAGCATTCACACCTGTGTTCGCTTTTCGTACGTATTTGTCCAGAAACTCGCTCCACATGGCAAGGAAAGCATTCTTCCAGCGCACAGCATCGGGATGCTTATCGAAAACAGCGGGAAAAAGACCGAGCCCCTGCTTATACCCGATTTCAAAATTCGGCTGTCCGCCCAGCATACTGGTATGGGGAATGGCATTGTCGTCTTCCATCAAGTATGCGGTAAAAACGAGAAGCGCCCGTGCGCGCTTGCGATCCTGCTCTGCCCAAAGGGCTCGGCTGTTGGCATAAGATTCCGCGGCAGATTCCTGATACCAGCCGAAATGATTGCCTCCTAAATCACTGGAATAATCCCAATACCGGTCCGCCAGCAGTTGATAGCGATCCAGATGCTCGCCAATCCACTCTCGGTAAGACAACTGGACATCGGCAAATTGGGAGCCGGGAATGTGCAACCCCTTGCTCAAATCTTCCGGAAAATCAAAAACCATATCTTTATACCGGTTCAGACTGAAGTCATTCAGCTTCTCAGCCAGTCGCACCTCAGGACCGCCGCCGAAGCCTCGAATGTTTTTTTCAAAATAGCCGGAGAGCGTCGATTGCACGGTGTAACTACGGGGCTGAACCGCATTGCTCCCGCTGGCGACTGCCGGATCTTTTGGCAGCTCGGCTATCACGACTTCACTGCGGGGGATGACGCCCAGCGCCCAATGGCGCTCCGTTCCAGCCAGCTGAAGCTGCATATATTTGTCGGTGGCCGTTTGATAAAAATAGAGATTTTCCGGCTTGTCCACGCCCATCCAAACATATCGAGAACTCGTCTTCCAATCCTTCAAAGAACGGACTGAGAACAAGACGGCGTTCTTTCCGCTGTCTTTCCAGAAGACGGTAGCTTTATCCAAGCCCCCTGAATTTGGATTATAGATTCCTAATTGGTAGGGGAGCTGCCCTGAGTCGTTGACGTTAGCTCCATAGCCTCCGCTTAAATTGCCGGAGCTTGCCGCCGCGTTGGCATAGCCTCCGTTCTGCATGACAAGACGTCCGTCAGGGTTGATTCCATTTAGGTATGAGAAGGAAAAGAATAGTTTGTCCTTTGTGGAAATGCCGTTCATCTGCTCATCCACCAAAATGTGCTCTTCATTATGCTCTACCGTCAGATTCATCTCGTACTTGCGCCCACCGGCTAGACTGTATGCGACGCTGTACGTGATAAACAGCGGTCCCTGCTCCAGAACTTTTCCGGTGACGGAGGTAACGGTGACGTCTGATGAGGCGGAGAGACGTCCCTTCCCCAAGAGGGAGCCGCCCTCTCGGCCCAAGGCAAGAATTGGAGCATTTGCACTGGCGAAGGATACCCCGCGACTGTAGGTCTTTGTGCCATAGGTCACAAGCACTTGCTGTTCATTAGCGGCGATGACCGCCGTACCGTTCTTATTGTCTTTGATCTTCACAAGCTGCTGAAACGCAGGCTTATAAGAGGCGTCCGCTTGGACGGCAAACACTTTGCTTGCAAATTTACGCAGGTCTGTGCGAAAACTGATGACGGCACTGACCAGATAGCCGTCTTTCTCCTTGACCTGGCTCAGCTGATAGACTAAGGGAGTCTCGCTCCCGAATTGGGTAAGCTTAAGATGTTCTTTCTTTACTTTTCCTGACGGTGGAGTGATTGGGTAGCTAATCAGCTCCTCGGGAAAATCGTAGATGCCCATATCGTCTTGAATCGTCCAGGACTTGCTCCAGACCTTACCGGCAAAAGTGAATAACTTCGTATACCCGTTATTGTTTTCATTCGTCTCGCCGATCATCCCGTTCCCGTCTGCCTTGGCGGTTATAGGCAAAGTATACGCCGCTGCGCGCCATGTTCCCTCGGCTTTGATAGTCGCCGATTCACCAGGTCTTAGTACACCCGAATAAGGGGTGGATTGCGCCAACTGAGTACCCCCGTAAGAGAAAATAACCCGCTGCCCGCTGCCCGCAAGAACAGCCGTTTTGCCTTGGTTGGTTACTTTTGCCATAAACCGGACAGCATCTCCGGCCACTGGCTTGGCAGGTTCCGTCGAAATGTCGGTGACCACTAAATCTGGAGCCGACGGGTCGGAATAGATCTCGATTTCCGAAAATTTCGGCGTATTATACTTGGCTTGCGTTACCGAGATTTTTACGTAGCGGACATTGGCAGAGGGAAAGGAGATTGTCTTCTGGTTGTCCGCATTAGAAAAGGAATAAAATGCCGACTGAACTAGCGTTGAAAAGTGGGAATTATCCGTGCTGCCTTCCACCGAAAACGTCATCTCGTACCCGTCATTGGGCAGCGTAAGAGTTGCTTTGTTGATTTTACACGTCGTTCCTAAATCAATGACTGCTGTAGCCGGAATGGAGCTTGCTTCCCAACGCGATGCTAATGAAGGGTCTCCATCGGTTAGTTTTCCGCCGTCATACCCCGTTTTGTTGCTGGAAACCGTAACGGGCTTGCCTAAAGCAACATTCGTACTGACAGATGAGGAAGCAGCCGATGTCGCCGCATGAACTTCAAGAGATACCGGCGGGGCAACAGCAGAGAGCGATACGGCTAACAAGAGGCAAAGAACGAGCGTCTGCATTCGTTTCCACATTGCGATAACCTCCTCGTTGTGCAGGTGATGGGATCTCACATCATTTCCCTCAACTGGTAGATTCAGAGTTTCACGGACCCACTCCAGTTTACCCGTTTTCTTCCAGATGGACAAATGAGAAACCCCTTTCGCGAAAAAAAAAGACGCCATGCTCAGCGCATGGGCGTCTCATTCCTATCTTGATCAACTTGCATCTTCCACCAAATCAGATGGCTCGACTTCGCGTACACGTATACGGTGAATACGCAGTTGCTCGACTTCGATGATTTCAAATTGAATGTGGCCGTAAACAATCGTCTGACCCACTTGCGGCTGTTCAGCCAATTGGTCGAAAATCCAACCGCCGATGGTGTCGATCTCATCTTCTTCAATATCGATGGCGAACATCTCGTTGACCTTCTCCAGTAAAAGCCGGCCGTCGACGATATAATGGTCTCCCACCTGTTCAAAGTCAGGCTCCTCGACCTTCAATTCGTCCTGAATGTCGCCAAAGATTTCTTCAACCAAATCTTCCATGGTGATAATACCCGCTGTACCGCCAAATTCGTCGGCAACGACGACCATCTGCACCTTGGAGCGCTGCATAACCCGCAGCACTTGGCTGACCTCCATCGATTCCGGTACATAAGGAATGTCCTTTTTCAAGCTAATGAGGTCTGTTGCGTCCCGATCCTGGCGAAGCGCGGCCTGATACAGTTCCCTTGCCATCACGTAACCGATGATATAATCCTTATCTTCGGTAGCGAGCGGAAAGCGGGAGTGGCCGCTTGTCGCGATGATTTCTAAATTTTCCTCAAAGGTATTGTCGGTATATAGACAGCTCATCATCGTTCGCGGAATCATCACTTCTCTCGCTAGCCTGTCGGAGAAGTCGAATACGTTTTCCACCAACTGCAGTTCATTTTCATTTATAAAACCGCTCTTCTGGCTTTCCTTCATCAGAATGCGGATTTCTTCTTCCGTATGGCCGGAATCCTGCTCGTTCGCAGGCTGTATCCTAAATAGCTTCAAAAACAAATTCGCGAGGCCGTTCAGTACCCAAATCGCCGGATATGCGGTACGATAGAAGAACATAAGCGGTCCGCTGAGCCAGAGTGCCGTCCCTTCCGCCTTGGCAATGGCGATTGACTTCGGTGCCAGCTCTCCAAGTACGATATGCAGCACGGTGATCACGATAAAAGCGACAGCCAGTGAAATCGGGTGCACCAGCGCTTCGGAAGCGTTCAGCTTTTGCAGAAGCGGCTCCACGATCATATGCGCAATGGCGGGTTCGCCCACCCAGCCGAGTCCAAGAGAAGCAAGGGTAATGCCCAATTGACATGCAGATAAATAGGCATCCAGATTCTCGGTTACATGCTGGGCCAGCTTGGCTCGTTTATTCCCTTCGTTCACAAGCTGTGTAATGCGAGTTCCTCTTATTTTCACAAGAGCAAACTCCGCCGCTACGAAAACGGCATTAAATAATACCAATAATACAATTCCAAGAATACTCCACATAAGGCCTAGACCATCGTCCAAACGTTTCTCCGCCCCCGTATAACGGGTTTGGATATTCACCCCCAATTTTAGTAACGACTCTATTATTATATCGTTACCTATTAGGTTCAGTCAAAATCGGTTAATTACACATAGGAATGATTAGCAGCCGATAAAGGGTAAAGAATAGGAATAATCGAAATATAGCGCATGGTAACTTCACTATAGTGCGGAATAGAGAGGGATATCCAATGGAAAACCGTTTTTTGCTGAACTCGCTGAAAATAATCGCCGTACTGCTGATCATCCTTTTGCTGTCCAAAATCAGCTTTGTGTTCAATCCGCTCATATCCGTCTTTAACATCCTGGTCATGCCGTTTATGATTGCCGGTTTCTTTTATTATATCTTGCGGCCGATTGTCCGCTATCTCGTTAAAAGAAAGATGAACAAAAGTCTTGCCATCCTGCTCATTTACTTTGTTCTGACCGGCGTCATCACCGTTCTTGCCATTGGGGTATGGCCCAAGCTGTTGAACCAGCTTCAGAACCTGGTGAATAACCTCCCAACGCTGGTGGATCAATTCCGCAACCAGATCGAGGGGCTTCAAGATAACAAGCTGCTCTCTTATTTCGGCACTAACGAAACCGAGCTTTCCACCCGCCTCTCGGGATACCTGGGCAACGGAATTACAGCGGTAACCAATTATTTATCCCGCTCCCTCTCCGTGGTCACCAATTTTATTTTCGTGATGTCTACCGTCCCTTTCATTCTCTATTATTTTCTAAAAGAAGGAGACAAGCTTTCCACCAAAATCGCCCACATTACCCCGCGAAAATATCGCAAGGACAGCCTGGAGGTGCTGGGTGAGATCGATACCGCGCTGAGCGGATATATCGTTGGCCGCGTCATCATCACGAGCCTCCTAGCCCTCATGATGTATATCGGCTTTTTACTGATCCATCTGCCATACGCCCTGCTGCTCGCTGCCTTGTCTTTGTTTTTCAACCTGATTCCGTACATTGGGCAATTTATTGGAGCCGTCCCCTGTTTGATCGTCGGCTTTATCGATTCGCCCACCAAAGCGCTGTGGGTGCTGATTGTCATCCTGATCGCCCAGCAAATTGAAGGGAACCTGCTCGCGCCCAACATCTACGGCAGAAGACTGGACATCCACCCACTGACGACCATCGTTTTAATCTTGAGTGCCGGTGACGTGTTAGGGGTGATCGGTATCTTGGCTGCCATTCCCATCTATATGACCGCAAAAGTTATCGTTGTGCGCATATATCGATTGTTTCTATCGGAAAAAGTGGAAGAGTTCGTCGATTAGCAACTTCGTCGATCAGCTTCGGCTTCCATCAGGAAGCCAGATTGCGCATACATTCCGCAACCCATTCGGCATCCATTTTCTTCAAGCGGGATTTGCTCAAGTTTTCTTTCACCAGCCAGCGTATATCCGGGTCTGAGGACGTCAGCCAATGAAAGAACAGCTCTTTGCCCGGCACCGGACATGCGGCAATGGCAACGCTCCAGCCATAACCGAGGGTTTGCCGCAGAACACGCAACTCTTCCGTTCGCCTGTTCCCTTCATCCACCAAAGACGAGGTAATGGCGTCCAGAAGCCGCACTGTCCGTTCCGCTGCGGAACGATCCTTTAATAGCGCCGGTTCGCATAAAGCAGCGACGACTGCCCGGCGCTCCAGCAAACTCCCTGTCGCCCAATCATTCATCTCTGTTAGCATTCCATGGATATCCGACTTTCCGTATAACTGAAGGGCCATACTCACTCCTTCGCGAACCCGCCAGCGTTCATCCTTGGCAAAAGCCCGGAGCCTTTTCAAATAGGAACGATCATCTTGAGCTGCCAGCTTGCCCAATCCTACTATTCCGCACATCAACACGAAAACATCCGGTGAATTTCCGTCAGGATGATTCTCCTCATAGCCGAGGAACCCAAGAAAACGTTCTTCATCCCCTTCTTCTGCTGCAGCGTACATCAGCTCCAAGTTCGCCCGTGGACCAGGTAAACCCGATTGCTGCCGCAAAAATTCATCCCATTCCACCAGTTCGTTCAGCTTGTTCTTGTATTCTTCCCGTTTCGCTGCCATGAACGACCTTCCCCCTCCTGCATTTGCATTTCCTGAATGGTTTTGTAAAATTATACCATCAAGACAAGTGCACTGCCTATGAGGTTTGTCCTCGGCGGTTTAATGGAAACGTGCCAACAAGCCTGCTATATTGGAAAAATCATCTTTTTAAGCGGAAACAGGAACGGAGGCGATTATGTCCATCTTCATCTATTTGGCAGCTTTCAGCGCCTTGATCATCCTGTTTTATCTGCTGTTTGTGTTCCCTACAATCTGGCTTAAGATCGAGCGAACTCATATCGGCACAGGAATTGGCGTAAAAATCTTACAAATCAGCGATATCCATATAGAACGAAACCGCATCAAAAGCAGGGTCATCCGCCATTACCTGCAGCAGGAAAAACCGGACATAATTTGCCTGACAGGCGACTTTACAAGGCGAGACGGAAGTTTGCTCCGGCTAATTCCCTTTCTGGAAGCAGTGCGGGACAGCGGCATCCCCGCCTATGCGGTGTTGGGCAACCACGACTACCGGTTACGGCGGCTGCAGTCCCTTTTAACCGTTTTGGAAAAGTACGGGATCGTCGTACTGCGGAACGAATCCGTTTCTTTCGATGCATTCACCTTGGTGGGGATCGACGACTATTGCAGTAAGCATCATGACTTGGCGGCTTCTTTCCGAGGCGCTCGGGGGGATAAACCTGTAATTGTTATGACCCATGATCCTAATGTCGCCTTGGAGATTAAGCAACGATTTCACTTCCTTTTGGCCGGCCATCTTCACGGGAAACAGTTCAATATTCCTTACTATTTTCGGCTTTTTCCAAAAGGCGCCCTCCCCTCCCGCGGCATTTACAAAGGGTTGCATCAACTGGAGAACGGGCCGATCTATATCTCCAAAGGAATCGGACAGACTTCACTCAACTTGCGTTTTCTTGTCCGTTCCGAAATTGCTGTACATGAATTGTAAAATCCGTTAACCCTTCTATCATCCAGCAGCTGTACGGTTTCGGCGGCGGTGGAGACCCTGGAGGCTTTGGCTGACAGCAGCAAGCAAATCAGCCCCAGAGCAATAGCTCGGAGGCTGCGTCAGCCGGCATCGCGCTTGCAGCGCTTCTACTGGCATGTCTAATCTTGACATTTAATAAACGCAAGAGACTGTAACTCGTTGCACTCGTCCGCTTGCTTAAAGCTCGATGCGTTTACCAGTCTTTGCAGACTGAAGGCTTGCCTCCAGCAACCGCATATTGGAAATCGCATCGTCATTCGCAACGATCGGCGCTTTCTCCCCAGTGACAGCCCGGGCAAAATCATCCGCCTGTAGCGCATAGCGGTTCAACTTCCCACTGATCTCTTCCCGGCGCTCACCTTGAACCGTCACCACCAGGGTGGACAGCCCTTCATCATTACGGAAGGGATGCAGCACATCGATACTGCCTGTGGAGCCGACGATCTCCATAAACTGCCGATTCGCAGTCCACATGCCGCAATCAAAAGTCAAGGCGACTCCGTCGGGAAACTCCACCAGACCGGATGCCATCATATCCACGTCGCCGTGACCTTGCGAAAACTGACCTACAACGGTGGATGCCACCGGCTCCTTGCCGGTGATCCATCTGCCTGCGCTAAGAGGATAGCAGCCGACATCATAAATCGCTCCGCCACCCCAGTCGGAACGGTAACGGATGTTGGCTGCGTCTTTATCGTTATTGTAGGAAAAAGCACCGCGAATCGCTCTTAACTGGCCGATCTCGCCGCTTGCAACGATCTCGCGGATGCGGCTCATATGCGGATGATGACGGTACATGAATGCTTCCGCCAGATGAACGCCGGCTGATCTACAGGCCTCCACCATCTTTTCCGCTTCCATCGCTGTCAAAGCCAGCGGTTTCTCACAGAGAACATGCTTACCTGCCACAGCGGCCTTCAGCGTCCACTCCAGATGAAGATGGTTCGGCAAAGGAATGTAAACGGCATCGATCCCATCGTCCGCAAGGAGCTCCTCGTAACTGCCGTAAGCTTTTTCGATTCCGAAAGTGTCCGCGGCCTCCTTCGCTTTCGCCCTATCACGGCTCGCTATTGCGGCCAATTCCCCCGTCTCTGATTGCCGGATACCCGGCATCACTTGGCTGATGGCAATATTCGCTGTACTCATGATTCCCCATCGCAATTTCATCCTGTTGTCTCCTTCTTTACAGTTCCATCCATTTGTTATTACTTCCAGCCGTAGCGAATTTCCTTCACGATATCCTGTTCAAAAATAAATTCTGTCACATCTCCCTCTTGGAATTCCGCTATACCCAAAAATGTCTTCCAGGATGTGGCATCCGGTTGACCAAGACGTCCGTATGCTTTCTGCACATCTTCACGGGTAGAACCGACATGAATGCCCCGCATCGTACTGTAGCGCGGAGAATTCAACACCAGCCGCTGGAGTCCGACCTCGCCCCATGTAATCGTCATACCGTCATAGCTCTCCGTAAGTTCAGCGATCTTCCCTTTTTTCATATTATCCTCTAATTTCTCTTTCAGCTTATTAAAAATCGGGTTCAAATTCACAATGCCCGATGTTTCAAATAGCTTATTTCCAAGAAACGGAAGTCCTCTCACGATAATGGAGTCACCGTATTCCGCCGTATCGTATAGATCGCGAATCATATCCTTCGAAAAAAAGGTTTGATCCTCGTATTTCAGAATAAATGAACCGGAAGGAGCAAGCTGATAGCCTCCGTCGACGAGAATCCATTTCCCCGCCGGCACCCGAACAGCCGTCACTTGCTCGCCTCCATCGGTTGGCTGAGGCGTATTCTCTCCAACAGGTGAAGTCACGACAGCGGAGGGAGAGGGCGAGGCGACTGGAGTGGAGGTTAGCGTACCATTTGCTGCTACTGCTTCTTTCTCTTTCTGCCCGGTTGGCTTATGCTCCCCGACATATTTTCCAGACATAAACGAAAGAGCGCAAACAAGCAAAACGCCAAACCAAATTGCAAATCGAATTGTTCGCTTCATAAAACAACCCGCCCTTGATCAGGATATCCGATTAAGATTCTCTATGCTGCTCCAATCTCCTGCTTTTTCGGACGCATAAGAAAAACCAGTATATCCCATGGAATATACTGGTTCACGTCAACCCGCTAACTATTTTGCCAGTTCCTGCTCAATAGCCGCTTTAATCGCGTTATAATCGAAGGCGTTCGGCAAGAGCTTGCCGTTAACCATAAGCTGCGGGGTACCGTTGACGCCAAGATGCCCGGCTATTTTATAATCCAGCTTTACATCGTACCCATATGTGTTATTCTTGAGGTCTTTTTCAAACTGATTGTAGTCGATTCCCGATATGTTCTTCTTCACAAAATTCAAAATGAACTTTTGAGTGGCCCAAATCTCCTTCTCGTCGCCTTGATTGGCAAAGAGCTTCGTATAATATTCCCAGAACTTGTCGTTGTTTTGCTTGGCGATGGCTTCCCCGGCACTGGCTGCGAGGATCGAATCCCGGTCAATAAAAGCATAGTTCATGAAGTAAAGCTGTACTTTGCCGGTATCGATGAAATCCTTCTGAAATTTATCCATGAATTGCTCTTCCCATTTTTTGCACATCGGACATTTGAAATCGGCGAATTCAACGACTTTAACCTTCGCGGCGGCATCCCCTTTATGAGGCTGCTTATCATAGTCGATATCCAATTTAGTGAAATCGCCTTTTATTTGCGTATAATTAGGCAATCCTTTCAACTCACTGGAATGCTGCAGCTTCACGATTACAGCAAACGCCAGAAAGACAATAATAATCCCCGTTATAATAATCGGCATTGTGTAATCCTTTTTTTTCCCGACTGTTTTTCTTTCCGTCACACTGTATTCCCCTTTATCGTTTATTTTCCATCGCTAACACTATTCTTCATCTCACGGTATTTTCCTCTGTGCCGCCAATACTGTTTTATTATGGAATTATGAACTTTGTTTCCGGGAGACGACATGCTGCCTAATAAAGAAGATCGCGATGAGAATCATTAGAAAAATCGCATATAAAACAATGAAGACCGTGATGTTGACATCCGTCTGAACCACAGACAAACTAAGGATTCCGAAGAGCAAAATACTAGACAAGTTGCCCAGGATATTCGACCATATGTAAGGAACCAGCTTGATATTCGAAATGGCAGACATAAACGAGATCACATTATTAGGAACAATCGGCACTGTTCTCAAAAAAATAATCGCCCATACGCCATACTTATCGATATAATGCTGCCATTTTCCATATTTAGCCAAGCCTTTGGCGAATTTCCGGTTGATCCAATCGGCGAAAAAAAAGCGGCAGATGAAATACACGACGATGGACGCTACCGTTCCCGCCAACCAACTGGATAATAAGCCGGCTGTAACATTCATGACCGCAATGTGGATGAAAACTAGGGTGGCAAACGGGAATACACCGAACAAGCCTTGAATAATCGCTAGTGGAATCGTTAGCAATAGTACGGAAGGGCCGCTAAGATTAGCCGTAGTCAACAGCCAGTCAATCCATTCCTCAAATCGGTAAGACATCGCAAGACTCTCCATTCTGCTAATTGACTAAGCCCTATCCTACCATATCGTATCTTGCCATTTTCCGCAATTCGACAAGCTGAAAATAAAAAACCGCCTGGAAGGCGGTGGAAATAATCGGATGTTTTATCCGGTTTCAACAACGCGATCGGCGGATTCAGCAGCGCGGCTGTCCATCACTTTTTTGATCTGGCTAACTCTGCCTTGGGAAATCCCCAGCATTTGGGCCAGTTCCTTCTGGGTCGATCCAGGGTTGTTACGCATAGCCTCGCGGAGTGATGATTCCAGATCATCGCGTTTGTGTCTCTTCTTTAAGGGTAAGACAGCTTGGCTTCGGCAATCCTCGCAAATATAGAAGTTGCGAAACAGGATCAAGTGATCCGAACTACTGCAAAATAAGCAGGCGGTGGTTCGGTATTGCCGGAGGATGACACCTGTGTCACCGTAAAAAATCTCAATTGGCGTACCTTCGGAAATTGCCATGCTGTCCCGTAATTCTTTGGGCAATACAATTCTTCCTAAGGAATCCATTTCGCGGACGATACCGGTTCTGTGAAACATCAGTCATCACCGACCCAACAAATAAATTTCCTTCCTTAGTTTTCTATTATATCTCACAAAACTGGCATTGAATAGCAGATATGCGTTCTTATTAAAAAAATGATTAGAAAATAATTAATAAAGACTTGTGCTGATTAGGAGACCCGATAAACAGAAAAAACCCGCCCTCGTCATTGGACGAGAACGGGTATTTTGAATTTACTTATTGAATAACGCGGGTACCGGAAATGAATTTCGTCTTCCAGGATCCGCTCGTCAAATCACTAGTGATAACGTCGTACTTCGGACTCAAGTTATGGATGAATTTACCATCGCCGATATAAATGCCAACGTGGCCAATCTTTCCTTTCGTTGCAACGCTGAACATGACCAAATCACCGCGTTTCAGGTCGCTGATTTTGGTAATTTTTTTACCGTAGTTCGTTTGAGCGTTGGCACCCCAGCCGATATATTTGTTAATCGCTTGTCCATAAACATACTGAGTATAAGAAGAGCAGTCAAAAATCATATTTTTCGTATCGCGTACGCCCCATTTGTAGCTAACTTTAGGAGCGATGCTCTTCGCGTAGTTTACAACTTTGGAGGCTTTCTTTTCGGCAGCCGTCACGTTGTAGGTGCTGTAATTAGCGCCGGAGGACATATACCCTTTTTTACCGTCTGTGGTCTGAACATAGAGCCAACCGTCGTTTTCCAAATAAATCACGTGAACTTTCGTTCCCGGTTTCAGCATTTTGATAACTTTGGACGGCGACGAAGTACTAGGCGTTGTACGGAAATTTACATTCGCCTCGATTTTCGTTTCATAGGTGGTGGCCGCAAATACGGAGCTTGCTGTAGCCATGAACATGACACAAGCAACGAGTAGTGCAGTAAGCTTTTTCATTACGTCATCTCCTTTTCTGACACCAAGGTTATCAAATTCTCATAGACGATTGAAACCGGAAAATCCGGGAAAATCGCTTTCTTTTCCAAAAAGTGACAAACCCGATCCGTTTAGGAGCTGCTCTCAATTGCAAAAAAATAACCGCCTGAAAACCGGTGTGCGGTTGTTCAGGCGGTATGGGTATAAGCCAACGGGGACAAGGGTTCCCGCAAGCCATCGAAATTGAAATTCCTGCGATCTATTCGTCCATCGGGTGATCGATCACGCATTCCTCCGGCTTCAACACTTTTGTCTTATATTTCCACTTGTATCCGAGCCAAAAAACGAGGAATAGCGGGATTCCGATATACGACGCTGCCAAGGTCATCCAGTCGATGCCGTCTTCGCTAAAGGCAAAATAGCCCTGTCCCACGATGACGATGGCGCACAGAATGAGGGCAAAAATCGGTCCAAAGGGGAACCATTTAGCGCGATAAGGCAGATCGGAAAGCGAATTGCCTTGGGCGAGATACGCTTTTCGGAAGCGGTAATGGCTGATGGCAATGCCCAGCCAGGCGATGAAGCCCGCCATGCCGGACGCATTCAGCAGCCAAATATAGACTTGTCCTTCACCGAAAAAGGATGCGAGAAAAGCCAGCAGTCCAAACGCGGCCGTCATGAGCAAGGCCGGGACCGGAACGCCTCTCCCGCTGAGCTTCGACAGAAACTTAGGCGCCTTTCCTTCCTTGGCGAGTACCCAAAGCATCCGGGTAGAAGCATACATCCCCGAATTCCCTGCTGAAAGCACGGAGGTTAGAATAACGGCATTCATGACCGAAGCCGCGAAGGCGATGCCGACTTTTTCGAATACGATGGTGAACGGGCTCATGGTGATTTGCTCAATGTCGCTGATCGCCAGCTTCCCGTCGTTAAAGGGAATCAACATGCCGATGACGAAAATAGCCAAAATGTAGAAAAACAGGATTCTCCAGAAAATGGTTCGGACGGCCCGGGGTACGTTTTCCTTCGGGTTTTCGCTTTCGCCGGCAGCTATGCCCACCAGCTCCGTTCCCTGGAAGGAAAAGCCTGCTGCCATAAAGACGCCTAGCACTGTCAGAAATCCCCCGTGAAAAGGAGCATCCCCTGCCGTGAAGTTGCTGAAGCCGACAGCCTTGCCTCCGACGATGCCGATAATCATGAGGACACCGACGACGATAAAGACGATAACGGTGATGATTTTGATGATGGCGAACCAATACTCTGACTCTCCGTACCCTTTGACAGAAAGCAGATTAAGGCCGAGCATAATTGCAAGGAAAAGGGCACTCCACAATATGGATGGACTGTGGGGAAACCAGTATTTCATGATCAACGTGGCGGCGGATAGTTCTGCCGCAATGGTGATCGCCCAGTTATACCAGTAGTTCCACCCGATGGCAAACCCGAAAGACGGATCGACGAACCGGGATGCATAGGTGCTGAAGGTGCCGGAGACGGGCATGTATGTTGCCATTTCTCCCAGACTTGTCACGAGGAAATAGACCATGATGCCGATCAAGAAGTAAGCTAGCAGAGCCCCTCCCGGTCCCGCGTCATGGATAGCCGTTCCGCTTGCCAGAAACAGTCCCGTTCCGATGGCTCCTCCCAATGAGATCATCGTCATGTGGCGCGCTTTTAGGCCGCGCCGGAGTTGCCCGCCCGTCCGCTCATTGGACGGTGTTACAGATTTTTGCGTCACTGCAGAAACACTCCTCATAGAATTGTGTGTTCACGTCCGGAAGGAAAGGAGTGGACAAGATGTTGAATGTGCCAGAAATAAAAAATACCGGGAAGTAATCTTCCGCGGCTCATTGTATCACTGAAACTTATCCGCATCGTGCCTTCCGAAAGATAGCGCAACATACCCGCCATGGAATAGAGCGAGTATGACAGTTCCGCTCCTTTCGGATACGGACCCAGCCTGGAGCCTGAGCAGACTCGCAAACTTCGGCGGTGATTCCATTCCCGCGGGCTCATTGGCTTGCTCTCGCCTAACCCGCCGTACTCATAATAACCGCAACCTCTACCTCATCCGTTGTCGATGAGGATTAGCTATTTAGTTGACGTAACGAAAAAAGTATAGCGTTTTCACAGTCAAAATACAAACACTAAAAGGTGAAAACTTTACACTTGGTTACATTCTTGTAGTATTAACAAGGATAAGCCATCTTATTTTTATCCGTTCACAAGAAAAAAATAAGCCCCGATTCGGGGCTGTTACGCTTTCTCAACGGTTATCCGCTCTGCCTCGCATTTGCGTATGGCAATGCGCTGTCCCATGGCATCAATAGTCATCGGTCCACCAAAAGGAAGAGCCTTTATTAATGAAACGACGGTACCTTCAACGATGCCGAGGTCGATCAAACGTCTACGTACAAGCTGGTTCATCGCTTCCAAGTTAACGATCCGCACTTTGGTTCCATTCAGGCTTTGAGCTAAGGTCATAGTAATCATCCTCTTCCGGTTGATAACGATTATCATTATAGCATGATAATAACCGATTATGCGACACAAACAATATGATTCACATCACACAATTGATAAATCTTCTCAATACGTCTGAAAACAAGCCGTTTTTCTCGCAAAAATGAAAAGAAGCCCCTTTTCAGGAGCTTCTTTTAAAACCTGCATCGAATATACCGGACTCCAAATCAGCATTAGCCGTGTTCGCTTAGTTGCCGACCACTTGATCCAGCTTGCCCTGAAGCTTCACCATATTCATTAGAACCGCCGCCGCTTCGGCTTTTGTTACGTAATCTTGCGGGCGGAAGTCCCCGCCGCTGGCGAAAATGCCCAATTGGGCTGCAAGGTATACATCCGCTTTTTTGGCGATTTTTGCAGCGTCTTGATAATTTGGCGTCACCTTCCCATTAAGCTGATCAGCCAATTTTCCATACCGTAAAATGCCGATAACGGACTCCGCTAAATCTTCCCGTGTCAGCTTTTTCTCTAAATTCGGCATTGCCGTATCCTTGGAAGGTATCCATCGGTATTGTTTAAAAGCGGAATAGGCGTTGTAATACGGGCTACTCGGGGACACCGCCTGACCATCGGTATTTTCGGCTTCCGTTACTTGTTGACCGTAATAGGAATAGTCGGGACTGAGCGCCTTGGTCATCATAACCATCCAGTCTCCCATCAGGATGGTCTCGTCAGGTTTGATCGACCCATCGGCATCCGGTTGCAAAACCCCATATTTCACCATGGCACTCAGGCTGTCGGCCGCCCAATGGCCGGCGATATCCTTCGGCTCGACACCGTTTGCATCTGATTGGGGAACGACACTCTTGCTTATCCATTTGCCGCTTACGGCATCGAGATAAGTCACGACATCGTACGGGTTATCTAGAGAACGTTCATATACGAGCTTTACCTCGTGATCGACGAATTTGGTAGTGGTGTAGTACCCACCGATGCTTAAGTAATGAAGTTTCGTTTGCAAAGCGTCCTCATACACTTTCTGCGCTTCCTCTTTCTTCATCTTGATAGCAAGCTTCGCTTCCTTTTCCCCCGGACCAGGAGTGTTGTCTGCCGAATAATTGAGGACTTTTCCCGACGAATCTACCATTACATTCACTTCTTTGCCCGATACCGGATAACCATTGAAGTAATTCCGGTACGTAAAATTGAAGCTTTCCGTGTCTGCGCTTCTCACCACCGGAACATAGCCTTTCAATTTGGTTGCCGCATCCGGATACAATCGGCTGACTAAATCGTCGGCAATGACTTGCGCTTTATCCGCGCTGATAGCCTGGGTTGACGGCTTCTCGGTTTGGGCTGCCGACTGTACGCCGGGATACGACCCGTAAAACCGCGTTTGGCTACCATTGAAAAAGCTGATAATCTGCCCTGTCAACGCATCTACGGTTGCGGAAAAGTACGCATTCGTAAACAAAGCCGGATCAGGGTTAGTCCAACTCAGAGACCAAACGGTTCGGCTCTTATCCAAATAGTACGTGCTCAAATTTTTATTCAAGCTGAAATCATCCGGTATAGAAAACACTTTTTTCACGGCTACGGCTGCTTCATCCCCGGTCAATTGACCTTTCGGCCCCGTCCCTTTCACCGCAGCGAATGGAGTTTTCGGTGCTTCGAGAGCGTATTCCCTGGGTTCGGACACGCTTTGGACCATACCCATGAAATCAATGATATCGCCGGACTTGGCATCTACTAGCATATTGCCGGCATTATCGGGTATCCAGGCGAGAATCCATTCTCTATTGGGATCTTGGGAAAAGCCAGGCTGTACATATTGGGCTGACAAGTGCAACAAACTTTTCAGCTTTTTCTCCGCGTCCTCCTTCGTTACCTTCGGAGTTGCGGAGACCGAATTATCCATCTTATAGAAACTATAATCCATCACCTTGCCATTGCCGTCCAGCGTCAAATAGATAGATTGTCCGGAATTGGGCAAGCCATTCAGCGGGACATCGAAGCTGACGCTGTAAAGCACCGGACTGAATAACGACTGGTACCGGAGATAAGATCTGCCAGGGAACTCGATTATTTTCGTGACATCGACGTTGGGCGACGCCTTTTGCACAAAGCTTTTCGCCAAATCCAAAACTTGATTGTCTGTCAGTTTGGGCGGGTAATATTGATTTTTCAATTCATCATACAGACTGCCTGACGAAAAATTGATCAAATCGCCGGTCTGGGAATCCAGCGTTGAACCGAAGCCGTAAGACCCATTGCCTCTGGTGATATTCCAATCCAATGTCCAAACGTTAGGCTGCTGTGGATAGGAATGCGGAGTGCCAAGGGTGATCTGCTGCAGCGTCGCATCCTTCAGAACATCCGGAAACAGCTTGCGCATGATCGCTTCCGCTTCTTTTTCGGATATCTTCGGCGGTAGGGATTGAACCGTTTCTACCGTTCCGGATTGCACCGTTCCCGCGGACGCGCTGCCGCTTACCGTTACTTCACCCGCTGCGATCTTAAGCATATCCTCAGGGCTCATTGCTCCTGCCGCTGCAGGCAGCAGGGTCAAGCCAAGAAGGGAAACAAGGGCTGTTTTTATGCCCATGCTGCGCCATTTGTTCACGTTCATCAATCTCATTCTCTCCTTTACCGATTGGAATCTTGCGATTACTGATCAAGGTTGGAGTCGTTTCTCGATGAATAAACAATAGATAATTCCGGCATCTTGCTGGTCATTCGATCCTCGATTTCTTTGCGCCACTTTGCTGCCCCGGGAAGCATGGTATCAGTTACCCGATCCATTTCAACCACCTGAAAGTTCCGCCAATTGTGGAAGCTGATAAAAGTCGGGGTAAACCGTACGTTTTCTATAGAGGTCGTACTCTTGTCGCCTTTTACGGTTTTGACCAAATCCACGACGGCGATGCCGCCAATCTGCCGCAAGGGTGACTTCTGCTCCTGCGCGGCGAGAAAATTGCCCAACGAATAGATAGCAAGCATCCGTTTTCCGGTTGACGAGACCACCCAATCCATCGGCTGAAGCACGTGGGGATGGGTGCCAATGACCAAATCGGCGCCAGCGTCCGCGGCGATTTGCGCCCATTTTTGCTGCTCCTGATTCTCTTCCGTCTGGTACTCAATACCGAAATGCATGCTGACGGCGACGAAATCCGCCGATTCTTTAGCAGCCGCAATGTCCTTGGCGAGCCTGTCCGGATCCAGCAGATTGACCAAATAAGGCTTGTCGGCGGGAACTGGTATGCCATTGGTGCCATAGGTATAGGCAAGAAAAGCGACCTTGATGCCGCCCCGCTCGATGATCCGCAGCCTTTGATTGTCCTCTGGGCTATCGCCGGTGCCCACGTATTCCATGCCGATTTTCCGGTACTGCCCGATGGCGCTGCGAATGGCCGCTTCTCTTCGATCCATAGTGTGATTGTTCGCCATGGACACGATATCAACACCGGCATCCTGCAAAGCGTCGCCAATCTCAAATGGACTGTTGAAGCAGGGATAATCCGACAACCCAAGCCCCTCGCCGCCCATCATACTTTCCTGATTGGCGAAGGTGATATCCACTGCCGCCAAAATCGGCTTCACCTGCCGCAGCATCGGCTTAAAATCAAATCCCCCCTTCGTCTTCGCGTCCTTCCAAACCGATCCGTGCAGCAGCACGTCGCCGATTGCCGCCAGGCTGACCCGGCTTTCTTTCTCCTGCTCTTCCTTGACCGTCGGAACAGTAGACGGGCTTGCTGCCGGTGTTGCAAGTGCTGCACTGGCCGCCGTCTCAGCAGAATTCCCGTTCTTGGTAGCTTTCGCGTTCACGGCGCATCCTGCCGTAAGCAGCACAAACAGAAGCAAAAGCATGATGCCTGAGCTTAATCTTGACTTACTCTTCACTTTACAAGATCTCCCCATTTCTTCTCTCTCTCAAGGTGTTAGACGAATAAACATGGGCAAAGTTTCAGACTTCTGGAAAAAATGTGCTTTTTCTGCTTCCGCGCTATAATGTACAATCAGATCAGGCGAAAAAAAGGAGACTTGGCGCATGAACATCATCAAAGTAAAAGACCGAGAGACGCTGGAGAAGAAGATCCCCGAGATGCCCTGGTACGTCGAAAAATTCATCAACTACAAGCTGCCGGACCTGTCTCCCTCCTCGCTCCTCGAGTACGTACGGGACTACGAAACATTCCTCTCCTTTCTTCTTGCCGAAGGACTAGCGGAGGGTGAGCGGGTCCGCGACGTTCCCATCGAGGTTTTAGAGCGGCTGCACATGGAAACCATCGATCATTTCCGCATGCATCTGGCCTCCAAAAAGGACGGCGCCAATACGAAAACAACCATATCCCGTAAGCTTTCCTCCTTGCGCTCGCTTTTTCATTATTTGAGCCAGATTGCCGAGGATGACGACTTCTACCCTCTCTTAAAACGCAACGTGATGGCCAAAGTTGAGATCAAGCGCACCCATAAACCGAAGGATACCGCCGCCAAGCTGGAGGGCAAGTTGCTGCAGGAGCACGAAATCGCCGATTTTATCCATTACATAGCTGACGGCTACCGTGAGGATGTCGCTACCAATAAACAAGCGCTCTACTTCCATGAATTGAATAAAGTGAGAGATTGCTGCATCGTCAGCTTGATATTGAATTCGGGGCTGCGGGTATCAGAGGTTATCAACTTGAACGTGGATGACTTGGATCTGAAGAAAAAGCTCGTTCATGTCTACCGCAAAGGTAAAAACGACGACACCTTCAAGACGCCTGTCTATTTTCGCATGGATGCCCTTGAGGATCTGACCCGTTACTTGGAACAGCGTTCTGTCCATTATAAGGCGCCAAAAAAAGAAAAAGCGCTGTTCCTCGCCATTCCCAACGGGGAACAGGCCGGAAAGCGCATGACAAAGCGGGCGATTCAGGAAATGGTGATCAAATATGCCAAGCGTTTCGGCAAACCTTTTCTATCGGTCCACAAGCTCCGCCATTCCTTTGCTACCGATTACTATTTGCAAAATGACCTATACCGTACCCAGGAGCAATTAGGACACGCTTCTCCGGACACGACGCAGATCTATGCCCATCTGACGGACAAAACCATGTCAACCGCCATCGATAAACGTCGCGACGAGGAATAAAACGGCTGAACTCCCGCCAATTCACCAAATCGTATTCTTATTATTGCCACAAACTGCATAGCCTCCCGGTGATGAACCTGTTATTATAAAAAGATTGGCCCCAATGCTTTGATTTGCACAACATGAGGTGACCTGCTGTGGATGCGGCGAATCGGCTGCTCAGACAAAACGTCAAAAACAACTTTAAAACCGGTATCTTTTGGGCGCTCGGCTTCAACTTCACGACGCCCTTTTTCGCTGTTGTCGCCGCACGTTTCGGCGCAACCAACACCCATTACGCTCTGTTGAATTCTGTTCCCGCCTTGCTTACGATTCTTTCAACTATTCCCGCTTCGTCTATCATTGAGCGCTTCCGCCACCAGAAGCGGATCTCGGCAGGCTTCTTGCTGCTCAGCAGGCTCTGTTACCTGTTGATCGCTCTCCTGCCGCTCTTGCCCTTCGACAGCAGGATAACCGGATTGATCTTGCTTGTTGGCATATTCAATGCCACCAGCTCCATTGTCAGCGTTTGCTGGCAGGCGATGATCGGGGAAATCATTCCACTGAAATACCGCAACAAAGTATTCGCCAAACGGAATTTTTGGAATACGCTAACCGGTATGGCCGCTACCCTTTTGGCCGGCTTTTATATCGACAGTCTTCCCTTCCCTATCGGTTACCAATCTATCTATATTCTAGGCTTTGTCGCTGCTATTTTTGAAACTTGGTATTTTTTGCGGCTTAGGGTTCCCAGCGAGGAAAGCGAACTGGCCATCCAAAGAAAAGCCGGGGAAGTCGTGCGCGGCGTTTCTCTAACGACCAGGTTAAAGGAATTTATCGGTGGCTATCGGTTTCAGGCGGACCGATCCTTCTATCTCTTCTGCCTCTGCTCGGTTATCTTCAACTTTACCTGGATTGCGGCTTGGCCGATCTTCACGAAAGTAAAAGTCGATATTTTGCATGCCAGCAACTTCTGGATCAGCATCGATACCGTTGCCGGCGCGTTAGGCTCGTTGATGGCCTTCGCCCTGTGGGCGCGCCACGCCGATTGGAAAGGAAACGGCCATACGGTCTTCCTCTCCACCTTGCTCATGTCCATGAATCCGCTCATGTGGCTGCTCGCGCATAACATGGTGTGGGTCAGCTTCATCGATATGGCAGGCGGTCTGGTTACGGCAGGGTATACCCAGTCCAGCTTCAACCGCTTGTTGGAACTGGCGCCAAAGGATGCTCGGCAAAAAGCCCTCGCCTTCTACACCAGCATCACCCAAATCTCCGCTATCATCGCTCCGCTTGTCGGTATGCGGGTCTACGAGATGATCGGGTATGAGAAAATGATGATCGTGACCACGGGGGTCCGCTTAGTAGCAGCCGTATCCTTCCTTCTGATTTTGTACCCTGCCGGTGCCGGGTTTGCCCGTAAAGCCGCCAGCCGCTTTAAACGCAACGGATAACCAACCATCAAGGATAAATTATAGTGCCAAACCTATATATTCTTTCTTATGAAGAGAAAAATCCGGACACATCCGACTCCATTGGGCGCGAGGCCTGAAACGGGGAGTCGATGCTGTCCGGATTTTTTATATGCCAACGATTCGATTTAGTGGATATCTTTCTTCTTGAAGCGGCCGCCTTTTACATCGTGGATATTTCCGATTGCTAAAAACGCGTTGGGATCCCAGTCGTCTACGATGGATTTAAGCTTAGCTTCCTCCAGCCGGTTGATGACGGTGAAGATGACTTTTTTCCCGTTGCCGGTATAAGCCCCTTCCCCTTTGAGAAAGGTTGCGCCGCGGCCCAGCCGTTGTGTCAGCGCCTTGCCGATTTCCTCGTTCTTCTCGCTGATGATCCACACCGATTTCGACTGATCCAGCCCTTCAATGGTAATATCGATCACCTTAATGGCGATATAGTAGGCAATCAAGGAGTACATAGCGTGGTCAAAGCCGAATACGAAGCTGGCGCTGCCTAAAATGAAAATATTGATGAACATGACGATTTCGCCTACGGAAAAAGGCGTTTTTTTGCTGATGAGGATAGCTACGATTTCGGTACCGTCCAAAGAGCCGCCTGAGCGGATGACGAGGCCGACCCCGGCACCAAGAATGATGCCGCCGAAAACAGCGGAGAGCAAAGGGTCGAGAGTAAGAGGTTGAACCGGAATGAGGAGCGTTGTGCCGATGGACATCAGCAATACGGCGAAAAGCGTAGAAATCGCGAAGGTTTTGCCGATTTGCTTATAACCAAGGAAAAGAAACGGCAGGTTCAATAAGGATAGAAAAATGCCCAACGGCCAGGCGGTTTCATGAGAGAGAATAATGGAAATCCCTGTGATGCCGCCATCGATGATGTTATTGGGAACCAGGAAAATCTCGAGTGCTACTGAAACGAGGGCTGCCCCGAAAGTAAGGCTGAGAATACGGATGAACAGCTCCCATCGGGACAGTTTGCGGTGTTGTCGGATTGTCGTTACGTCTTCCATCGACTCACTCCTTCTTTCATGGTCTATATTAAAAGCATACCATGTTTAGCAAACCATTAAAACCCTTAATTTCATTTTAAAAAATCTCCGAAAATGCCGGAAAACAATCGATTACGATGATTTTCTGGTTAATTTCCAATTGACAGGCAAAAACATAGTTGGTTGCAGTTCAAACGTTGTCGATTTTGTGAAGTTACAGCCGATTTTTGCGCTTGCCTGGGAAATACAAAGGACTGTTATTTCCACAGCCCTCTGGACAATTCCCTTAGCTCATGTATAATAATTAAGTTTTCATACCATCTCGGAGTTGATCGATCATGTCTGTTCGCACGAAACCGTCCACTATAACCTTAAGTCTGCTGTTGCTAGTGGGGATTATCGCCATTTCCTTTTCCTCCATCTTCATCCGCTGGTCGGCTGCTCCCATATCCGTCATTGCCATGTACCGCCTGTATCTGACCAATTTGATCATGCTGCCTTTTCTGATCAAATTTTGGCCGGAGATCAAAGCCATTCCTCTTCGCAACTGGCTCTTGCTGCTGGTAACAGGTGCAGCTCTGGGCGTCCATTTCCTCTTCTGGATGAGTTCTCTACGCTATACGTCCGTAGCGAGTTCAACAGCCATTCTTTCTCTGGAGCCTGTCCTGGTGCTGCTGGGCTCCATTCTCGCCTTCCGGCAGCGCAATCATCCCCTGGTTGTTGTAGGCATGATCGTAGCGGTAATCGGAACCGCGCTTATCGGCTGGGGCGATTTCGGTTTGTCCGCCCGCTATTTACAGGGGGATGTTCTCTCTTTGCTTGGCACGGCTGCAGTAGCGGTTCACATGCTCTTGGGACAAAAGCTGCGCGCAACCATGTCCGCTTACGTTTACAGCTTCTTTTCCTTTTTTATGGCGGCAAATGTGTTGGCTCTTTATAATCTCATTCTTGGCTACTCCTTTGGTGGCTATTCTGCCCGGGAGTGGGGGATTTTTGCACTCCTTGCTATTATCCCTACCCTCATCGGCCATTATCTCTTCAATTGGCTGCTTAAGTACATGAAAGCCTCTTCGGTTTCCATGAGCATACTAGGCGAGCCTGTCGGCTCGACGATCCTTGCCTATTTCATGCTGAAAGAATCGGTTCCCATCATTACCGGGGTAGCAGCCCTGCTTCTGCTCCTTGGCGTTTGGCTGTTCATGAAGGGCGGAGAACGGGAAAAAATCAACCTTCGTGAACCAGAAGCGGCACAGGAACAAATCGCCTAAATTGACCAAACAAAAAGCCGGAAGCGCAGATGCGCCGCCGGCTATTTTTAATGGAGAGTATGAATTTCATGTGCTTAAAAGCTACGACCGCTTATCCTTCAGCTTTCACGGTGCTAGCTTCTTTAATTTTGTACAGCCCTTGTATCAATCCGTCAGACGGGTCGCGGTTCATCAGATAAAAAGCGATCAACAAGTGCAGAGGCATCGCCACCACGTTGTTGCCTGCGGTAATGGTAGGGAATCCTGCTTCAAGCACGGGACCATGCTCGGGATGCAAATCCAGGTCTACATGCACCTCTTCCGGTGCAAACTCTTCGCGGACGCTGGTGGCACAATGAGGAACAATCACATTATCTACAAGGTGTTTGAACTCTTCTTCCGTTTGCGGCGGAGCAGGCAGCGGTCTTGGTGTTTCTTCCCGCAGCATATCAACAAAGAAAGAAGAAACCCAAAGTACCGGATTGCTATTATTGCGGAACTGGTGGATCAATTCATTCAAAAAGAATCCGGTTGCGTAAGATTTTCCGTCCTTCGCCAAGGAATAGGCTAATAGCGGTCCATACGCAGCATGCCGAGCGACCTGCCCTTCCACTTTGCACTCGGGAAACTGGTTTTGTAGAAGATCGCGGATCGATTGAAACCAGGTGTTTATCGCTTCTACTTCTTCTTTGGAAATTGTATTTTGGTCATGTTGTTCGTTTTCGTTTTGTGTATTTTGTTCATTTTGTCCGTCGTTTTGATTAGTCGTCATTCATTCTCACTCCTCATTCCCCTATTGTACACGAATGAGGACAAAGGAGCCAACTATTAAAAAGCCAGGATAGATCAGCTGGCAACCGGCTCCTTACGACGTAAAACCGCAACGGTTCCAGCAAGAAGGACCACAATGAAGAGGATTGCCGTCACTAAAGGCAATGTTACATGAGCTCCCACATGACCCTCATTAATAAACGAATAGGCATGGGAGGTCAATTGAGAAGGACTCCATTTCATGAAACGCGGTAGCGAGCTGGACACGACGGACAACACGATGGCAAATAACAGGGAAACCCCAGCCGCAGCCGCCCCGGAGCGTAATATCCCGCTCATCAACAGTGTAGCCGTTACGACAACGGTGATCCATAAACCGTATATAAGAGATCCGAGGATGACGTTGGCAAAGCTGATAGTCGATACCAGCTGAACGGTGTAATACCAGGCGCCAATCATTCCCAGCAAAAACGAAGACCAGGCCAACACCACAGCCGCAGCCCATTTGGACAGAATGTACGATGTGCGGGAGATCGGCTTAACCAGCAAATTAGCCGCCATGCCGGAAGCTCTTTCTCCGGACAACGCACTCATGACCGCCAAAGCTAAAATGAGCAATCCGACTTGTCCGAAATTCCCTAGCGTCTTTACCATCACGTCCGCCGCTGTAGGAGTGGGAAACGTAAAGCTCTCGGGCATATCTCCCGAAGCCTTGATAATCTCCGGAAGGAAATACGTGGTTACGGGCTGCATGATCCCCAGCAAGAGAAATACGATGGGCACCCACAGCATTTTGAAATTGCGACGCATTTCCATAAGTTCTTTACCAAATAGAACCAGCCATGTTTTCATTGGGTCACCGCCTTCAGGAATACATCTTCCAGCGTCGTATAAGCAGCTTCAAAGCGGATGACAGGCACGTCTTTTGCCGTCAAATCCGCCAGCAACACCCGCCGCGCCTCCACCGGATCGGTTACGCTGATGACGGCGGCGCTGCCTGAATATTCCACATGTTTGATAAAAGGCAACTGGCGGATGCTCTCCACCCAATTCGAAGTCGCATCGTCTGCGTCCACAATGAGTATAGGGCTGCGGTGCTCCCGGCGTATTTCGTCGAGAGATCCGGCCAGAACGAGGCTGCCGTTTTTCATAATGAGGATATCGTCGCTCAGCTGTTCCGCATCGTGAAGAACGTGAGTGGAAAACAGCAGCGTCGTCTCTCCTTTAATCCGGTTCATCAGCTCCAGCACTTCCCGTCTGCCTACAGGATCAAGCGCTGAAACCGGCTCATCCAATATCAGCAGCTTCGGACTATGGATCAGCGCTTGAGCGAAACCAAGGCGCTGCTTCATGCCCCCGGAATAACCGCCAATTCGGCGATTGCGGGCATCCTTCAGACCCATCAGCTCCAGTAGCTCATCTGTGCGTTTACGGAAACTGGCGGGCTTCATGCCATATAGCTTGGCGGTGAAATGAAGATACTCCTTCCCGGTCATCCAATTGAAGAAAACGGGAGTTTGTGGGAGATAGCCGATTTGCTCCCTGCGGTCCTTCCCTTCGAGTCCGGCGAAGACAATGTCTCCCTTGGTAGGCGTCAACAAGCCGGTCAGCATGTTGAGCGTCGTCGTTTTGCCTGCACCGTTCGGACCGAGCAAAGCTGTGCATTTCCCCGGCGCAAGGGAAAAGGATATGCGGTCCACGGCAACGGTATTGCCGAAATGTTTTCCTAAATTGTCTACACGAATGATCGGCTCCATTAGTCCCTTCTTCTGCCGGCGACAAAATAGGCTACCGGCCCAAAAATATTAATCGCCAAAATAACCAAAGCCCAGGCCCATTTCGGCCCTCTTGTCCGTTCACTGCGGATGCAATCGACTAGCGCGACGATCATCAGAACCATTTGCAAGATGAACAAAGGCAGAAAAAGCTGCCAATGGTCGCTTAGAAAGGTTTGTAGATCGGACGATTTATTCATTTTCATTCCCCCTTAACTTGGATAGTAGCCTAGCTCCCGCCTTTCGTACGACAAATAGATAAACGACGAAGGGAGTCGGGCATTGAATCAATCCCCAAATGCCCCATAACCACGGATAACGGCTTCTCCCGCGGGCATCGAGAAACAACCACGTTCCCTGACCGAGAAGCAGAACGCCTACCAGAATGATCGCCCAGAGGGGAAGGGCGTTCGTCTGTTCCGTCACCTGCGATCCACCCGCTTTCCCCGCCGATCTGTCTTGCGGGTAAGGGCCCCCAGCAATGCAAGCAACGGCACAAGGAGGACCGTCCCCTGTACGGCGAGAAGGGATGCGGGCAGATTCATATACAATGCGATGCTCGCGGCGATAATCACCATACCCATGGCGAGAAAAAGAACAAGCTCTCGCTTCAACTTGCGGCGTTCCACCTGCTTGTGCTCTTCCAGTGCTTGCTGCAGGCTCATGACGTCCGGTTCGGAGGCCATGTACATATCGTCAAACTTTTGCAGCCCGTCTATCAAGCGCTTTTCCAAAATGTCGTCTTTCGTCAGCATCTCTTCACGCCGGGAGCCGACTTCAGCGGCTTTTGGCATCGCGGAGACGGATGTCTGGTTCTTTTTCCGGCTCATGAAGAGTCAGCTCCTTTCGCAAATGGCTAAGACCGGCATGAATCCGGGATTTCACAGTTCCTTCGGGAATGTCCATCATATCGGCGATCTCCCGTTGGGTAAAGCCGTAATAATGTTTCAGAACGACGGGCATCCGGGTTTCCTCCGGCATTCGGCTGAGGGCGTCGAGTACATCGGACCATTCCCCGCCGGCCGCTGTCAGCCGCCACTTCATGCTCTCCGGAGAAGGTTCGGACATGCGGCGTTTTTCTTTCTCCAGCCATATCCATTCCCTCTTCTTGCGCCTTTGTGCGTCCAAATATACCCGGGTCGCGACAGCGATCAGCCAGGAAGAAAACTTGGCCCTTCCGTCAAATTGGCGGATTCTATCGACGGCCTTCAGCATCGTTTCCTGGGCAAGATCTTCCGCAGCGTTTGGGTTCATCGTCACCTTCGCCAAATACTTCAAAAGAAAGGAATAGTTCGCGCTGAGCAATTCGGACAACGACTTCGTATCTCCGCCTTTAGCCCGCTTGACCAAGTCCTGTTCATCCATCTGTTCGACTCCCTGTTTTTTTCCCTCTAGCGATAAGACGCCCGGGAGATGTGTTTCGTTCAGTGAACTTTCATTTTTTTCGTCAATGGATCAACGCCAGCATTTGCCGGACAACACGGTTGTCCCCCGCTAAACGGACGCCTTTCGCACGCATTTGTGAAGAACCGTCTCCGTCAAGAAAGATGCCTTCGCGCAGGGACGAGCCCCCTTTCTCCTTCAGAGCGGTGCGGAATTGCTCCGCTGTGCAAAGCGTCGGCGATACCACCAACCATAGCTGTCTGGCATCATCATATAAGACGGCGCTGCGCATGTGGGTTTCATCCAGTCCAGGCATATGTTCCTCTTCTGCAGCCGCATGCCAGTTCAAATCATCCTGCAAATTCATACTGATGCCACCTTGAGCCCAATAACGGTTCGTATCGGTTACTTGAAGCTCGTCCGCACTTAGCACCCTTTGGATGGAAAAACGACCGACCGACCGATCCCAAACAAGAGTGCCCCGCGGATATTTCACGTTATACCATCCGGATCCATAGCCATTTGGTTCTCCCTGGGCGGGATTATGATCATTCACAGCGATGCTAAGCATTTGTTCCCCATCGAAAAATCCGCCATTTATCCCATACTGCTTGGTGCGGATTACATTGTCGTCGATCGCCTTCAAGACGACATTTTCCGGATCGGTTTGAATGATGTGCAGCTCTACGCCATTTGTTGCGGTAGAAGTGTCGTATTTATAATGAGTCGGCAACGGATTCCGTATGTGCAAATATCCCAGAATGGCGATAGCGATCAGCAGCGCCGAAGCGGAGAGTCCTCCAACTGCTAACCAAAAAATACGATGTCTAAAGAAAGGTATGGATGGTCTGAGCTGTACAGGAGATTCAACCATGTTCAGGCCCCACTTTACGATTATTTTAGACACTATCTTCTGCATGACCGACAAATTTCCTCTTTTCAGGAAAAAAAGCCAAGATGTCCCTCGCTGTTTTCACCAGCTTGAGGACAATCCCGGCTTCTCTTTTTCTGTGAATATTCTGGTACTGACTGCGAGCATTCAGTCTTTTTCCAGCTCGATTTTCTCGGAAACGGTATCGCGGACCACAGACATCACCAGCTGCAGCAAATAGTTGATGTCGCTTTGGGACTGTTGGAATTCCTGTACGATGGGGATGGCATCCAACTCGTCTTGCAGCGCCTGAATCTCGCCTTCAATTTTCTCCACCATCTTCTTGTTGTTGAACGTTTCAAAGGCGACGATTTCTTTCTGCTTTTTCTTAATAGCATTAATCAACGTCTGAACATTGGAGTTGCCCTCGATTTGCTTTTCCGCCCGCTTGTAAAACTCGATCTCCGATGAAGTGCTCATCAGCGCGGCCAATTCCTTCGCTTTCGCTAAAATATCTTCGCGAACGATCATCTCGGTATTGGTGAATACAGGAATATCTTCACAGCCGCCTCCTGATTGGTTGTGACTGTGGTTATGATCACCTTCGTGCTTCAGGTCATGCTGTCCGCTCTTTGCTTCGCTCATCTTCATCCCCCGTTTCCTTTATCAACTAGATCGATCCTACACATCCTTAAGAAACGCAGTAACAACATCCTGGCGTCTAATCGCTAGAACGGCGAGACCGCCGGCTCTTCCAGCCATTCGGCCATAAGCAGCCAAGTCTTCGGCTGGGTAATTTTGACCATGGCCCGTTTGCCGATCAAATCCTTCGGACCGCTAAAGTGAACCAGCTTGTTGGTCCGGGTACGTGCGGAGAGAATGTCCGGATTGTACTTGCTTTCTCCTTCAACCAGAACTTCTACGACCTTTCCGGCCATGGCATCGTTGCTGGCTTTGCTCAACTCAGCCATCGCGTCGTTCAGCCGCTTCAGACGAGCTTTCTTCACCTCTTCCGGCACGTTGTCCTCCATGGCTGCGGCAGGCGTTCCTTCGCGGGGTGAATAAATGAAGGTATAGGCTGCGTCGAAACCGACCTCTTTTACAAGAGACAGGGTGTCTTCAAACTGCTCCTCCGTCTCGCCGGGGAAGCCAACGATGATATCGGTAGTAAGCACAGCATCGGGAATGGCGACGCGAATTTTGCCCACCAGCTCCAGATAGCTCTCTCTCGAATATTTGCGGCTCATCCGCTTCAGCACTTCCGTGCTGCCGGATTGCACCGGGAGATGGATATGCTCCATCAGATTGCCTTTTTTGGCCAGCACTTCAATGAGCCGGTCGTCAAAATCCCTGGGATGAGAGGTGGTGAACCGCACCCGGGGAATGTCTATTTTACGGACGTCATCCATCAGATCGCCCAATGTATAGTCGATGTCTTCAAAATCCTTGCCATAGGCATTAACGTTCTGGCCGAGCAGCATCACTTCCTGGAAGCCTTGACGGGCCAAATCCCGCACCTCGGCAAGCACGTCCTCAGGACGGCGGCTGCGTTCTTTCCCCCGGGTAAAAGGCACGATGCAGTAGGTACAGAACTTGTCGCAGCCGTACATGATGTTGACCCAAGCCTTGATTCCTTCCCGCTTCTTAGGCAGGTTCTCGATGATGTCCCCTTCTTTGGACCATACCTCGATGACCATTTCCTTGCTGAAGGCCGCTTCTTTCAAGATGTGCGGCAGACGGTGGATATTGTGGGTGCCGAAAATCATATCGACAAAAGGATGCTTGCTCAAAATACGATTGACCACCGCCTCCTCCTGAGACATGCAGCCGCATACTCCCAGCATCAGTCCGGGACGCTGCTGTTTCAGCACCTTCATATGCCCCAGCTCGCCGAAAACCTTGTCCTCTGCATTTTCCCGCACCGCGCAGGTGTTGAACAGAATGAGGTCTGCTTCCTGCCGGTCTTCCGTGGACGTGTAACCCATAGCATCCAGCAAGCCTTTTATCGTTTCGGTATCATGCTCGTTCATTTGGCAGCCATAGGTTTGAATTAAATAGCGCTTGCCTGCGCCAAACTCCCGCATCTCTTCGGGAATGGAAAAATCATAATGTACCTGAATCTCTTCTTTGCCGCGTTTTTTTGCATCCTTCAAAGAAGGCGGCTGGAAATAAGCGGAGTAGTCCTTTACGCCCGGCGCGGATTTTAAGTCCGTTGAGCTTTGGTTCTCCCTTGTCATGTTTGTCACCTCTATGGAATCGCTGTGTTTGATAAGTTTGCATACAACACCCTATTATAACATCTGGGTTGCGGCATATCCATTGATCTGGCGGCTGCTTTCGCTGCCTACGCAAAAAGGCCGCATCTCCTCCTATTGGAAGAAATGCGGCTTTACGCTTGACGATAATTAGTCGATGATTTCTGCCATTTCGCCGTTTTTCACTCCGGCTGCGTTAGCTTCATCGGTGTCGATATGCATATCGAGGGCAAAATCAGGAGAAACACGGGCAATAACATCTTCAAAAATAAGCGGACGCGTGCCGTTTACTTTCACTTTCAACTTTTGTTTATCCGCAATTCCCCATTTCTCCGCATCGGAGGTGTGGAAGTGAATGTGACGAGCAGCGACGATCACGCCTTCCTCCAGTTCCACTTCGCCGGCAGGACCTACAACTTTAACGCCAGGGGTTCCTGCGATATTGCCGGATTCCCGTACGGGAGGCTTCACGCCGATGGAAAAAGCGTCAGTTTGAGAAATTTCAACTTGGGATGCTTTGCGGGCAGGGCCCAGAATCCGAATTTTATCGAATTTTCCTTTCGGACCGATAACCGCTACGGTTTCGTTGGCGGCATACTGGCCAGGTTGGGAAAGATCCTTCATTACGGTCAATTCATATCCTTGTCCAAACAGGATTTCTATATGTTCCTTGGTCAGATGGATATGCCGGGCCGACACGCCTACGGGCACTTGTTTCACAATAATTCCACTCCTTTTACGACTGTTCGATTGGCGTTATCCATAACGCCCCTAACCTATTTTACCCCTTTTTCGGTAAAAGAAAAGGCAAAGAGGTCTCTCTTCGCCTTTTTTTTACACTGTTATTTAAATTCCGCTACCAATTTGTCGAATTGATCGGACGAGAGCATGACGTCCTGATTGGCCAAACCTTCCGGTTTGAAGCCATAAACACTGTCCTCATAGCTGGGACGGGTTTTATCCTGATAGATGAGCCCGGTGATCAAGCCTTCGGTTTCCATTAGCTTCATCATCGCTTGAGCGCGGTTGGATGGATCATAGCCCTCAAACTCGCTCACGTCATGAAGATTCTCTTTAAACCAATCGTAGGTGTTCACTTTATTGAAAGTTACGCACGGGCTGAAGACGTTGATGAACGAGAAGCCTTTGTGCTTGATGCCTTCTTCAATGAGCTCCGTCAATTGCTTCAAATTGCTGGAGAAAGATTGGGCGACGAAGGTTGCCCCGGAAGCGATAGCAATTTCCAACGGTGCCAAGGTCGATTCGATGGAGCCGTTAGGCGTACTCTTCGTCTTGAAGCCGGCAGCGCTGCGGGGTGACGTTTGCCCCTTGGTCAGACCATAAATCTGATTATCCATGACAATATAGGTCATATCGATGTTGCGGCGAATGGCATGCACTGTATGCCCCATGCCGATGGCGAAGCCGTCACCGTCGCCACCGGAAGCAAGTACCGTCAGTTCGCGATTGGCCATTTTAAGACCTTGAGCAATAGGCAGCGAGCGGCCGTGTATGCCGTGGAAACCGTAAGCATTAACGTAGCCGGAGATTCTACCGGAGCAGCCGATACCGGATACGATCGCGAGATTCTCCGGTTCCAGGCCGACATTAGCAGCTGCCCGTTGGATGGCAGCTTGAACGGAGAAATCGCCGCAGCCGGGACACCAGTTAGGTTTGACGTTATTGCGGAAGTCCTTTAGCGTTGCCATACGAACATCTCCTTGCATTCCGAGTAGATTTCTGACGGCAGGAACGGATTGCCGTTATATTTCAAGTGGCTGTGGATTTTTTCTGCGCTGCCCTGAACGTTCAGCTTGATCAGGTTAGCCAGCTGGGCGGTGGCGTTATTTTCGACGACAACAACCCGTTTGGCTTTTTCGATATAAGGCCGGAGCTCTTCAGCCGGGAACGGATGCAAGAGGCGCACCGTCACGTGGTTGGAGGTGATGCCTTCATTTTGCAAGCGAGCCCGAGCTTCGTCGATGGTACCGCCGGTAGAGCCCATGCCGATGAGAAGCACATCAGGCGTCTCATGAGGAGCGTCAACCAAGATCGGATTGGTCACCTGCAGGTTGCTGAGCTTACCAAGACGTTTATCCATCATTTTCTTGCGGTTCAGCGGGCTTTCCGAAGGGCGTCCATCCTCTCCGTGCTCAACGCCAGTCACGTGGTGGATGCCGTTTTTCACCCCGGGGATCACCCGAGGCGAAATGCAATCCTCATTAAGGGCGTAACGCTTGAACAAGCTGCCGTCTTCGCGATCCGGTACTTCCGTAACCAGCTTGCCCCGGTTGATAACGATTTTGTTATAGTCAAAAGGAATCGCCGATTGCTTGCCCAAGCTAAGCTGCAAATCCGTTACCACGATAACCGGGCACTGGTATTGCTCCGCCAGATTGAAAGCTTCAATCGTATCGTAGAAGCATTCCTCCAATGTACTGGGCGAAAGGACGATCTTCGGAATCTCACCGTGCGTTCCGTAAATCATGGCGTTGATATCACTTTGCTCCTGTTTCGTCGGCAGGCCGGTAGATGGTCCGCCCCGCTGAGTATCGACGATGACCACAGGCGTTTCCGTCATGCCGGCAAGGCCGATAGCTTCCATCATCAGCGACAAGCCGGGGCCGGCAGATGCCGTCATCGTCCGGGCACCCCCAAAATTGGCACCGATTGCCATGGTAATGGCTGCGATTTCATCTTCTGTCTGAATGACAGCTCCGCCCAGCTTCGGCAAGGTTTTCGTCATATACTCCATAATTTCCGAAGCAGGGGTAATCGGGTAGGCAGACATGAACCGGCAGCCTGCCGCAACAGCTCCCAAAGCGATGGCATCGTTGCCGATCATGAACAGCTTTTGCTTGCCATCCGCCGGCTCAAGCAGGAACTCATCCAATGGTCCACCGGCATGCTCCAGAATGAACTGAGCGCCTCTTTCGACGGCTTGAATATTTTTATCTACAACAGCGGCGCCTTTACGGCCGAACTCCTCTTGCACCGCCTTTTTGAATACATCCAGGGGTAAACCGAGCAGCGCCCAAGAAGCACCTGAGGCCACCATATTTTTCATGAGCGAGGTGCCCAGCTCTTCGGCAATCGCAGTAATCGGAACCGCAAACAGGCGGGCTTTAACGCCGTCCGGCACAACCGGAGAAAATTTCTCGTCAGCGACAATTACACCTTTATCCGTGAGCTCTTTGGCATTCAAATCGATGGTTTCCTGATCAAAAGCGACCAGGATGTCCAGGTCGTCGGATATTGCACGAATCGGTTTGGTGCTGATACGAATCTTGTTGTTGGTATGACCGCCTTTAATTCGCGATGAAAAATGCCGATATCCGTACAAATAATACCCGAGGCGGTTTAACGCGGTAGAAAAAATACGGTCCGTACTCTCCACACCTTCGCCCTGCTGTCCGCCAATCTTCCAAGACAGTTGACTTTTCACAATTTCCATCCCCTTTTGGTTGTCCACGTACCTTACTTCGTACGCCGCAAGCAAAATGGACTGTACGAAGTCTATTACCCCAATCTGAAAACATGGAAGCAAAAAATAGGTCAACCTGCACGCCAAAACTCGTCGCACTCGCTCAAGTATCAGCGCCGAGAAACACTTTGACATCCGGTTAATATTTTTTATCGGGACGTCAAGGATTTTTATCACTATTCTCACTAAAAGCTTATGAGAATCACTATTAAAAAGCAAGTGAAAATGACGATTTAAAGCATAGTTTTATTAGATGAAATTGATATCAAAATTAGATTGATTTTAATAGAATTACGTAAAATGGAAACGGTTTCTTAGCTTTTCCATTCTTTTTCAATCATTCCCTATATACATGTCAGGTTTCGGCTTAATCAACGGGAAGGTTGTTCAGCAAAAAGCTGTGCCAGTTTCTAGAAAAAAATCCTTCCACTTCCCGCTCGCTGAAGTGCTTTAGCAGCAGCTCGCCGAATGCCGGGTAATCGGATGGATTCGTTAGTCCTGGAAGTTTCTTGTCGAATCCGTCAAAATCAGAACCAAAGCCGATGTGATCCACAGCCCCGAGGGCACAGAAGCGATCCAGATGACGCAAAATATCCGTGATGACCGGCGTTTTCTCCCGGATAAACCAAGGGACAAAGGTTAGACTGATGCAGCCGTTTCTTTGTACGATCATCTGGATTTGCTCATCCGTCAGATTGCGGGGATGGTTACAAATGCTGCGTGAATTGGAGTGGGATGCGATGAAAGGACGGTTCGAAAGCTCCGCCAGTTGCCAAAACCCGTTGTCCGAGAGATGGGACACATCGAGAATGATTCCGAGCCGGTCGCACTCCGCGATCAATCGCTTGCCTGCCACCGTGAAACCACCTTGACGCGGTTCCATCACCCCGTCTGCCGCCCAGTTGGCATGGTTCCAGGTTAATCCAAGAAAACGCACGCCCAGTTGGAACAACGTTCGAAGGTTCACCAAATTGCCTTGCAGCCCCTCCGCTCCTTCCAATGACAGCACGCCGGCGATTTTACCGCTAGCCCATGACTCTTCAGCCTCTTTGACAGTTCTCACCGGCACGACTTCTCCACTTGCCAGCACTCGCTCCCGGTAGAGGTCGATCATCTCCAAAATTGGACCCATCCCGGCATCAGCGAAACGCTCCGACAAGTACAAGGCAAAAAATTGCAGCCGCAGGCCCCCTTGACGAAGCCTCGGCAAACAAACGTCAGCCCCCGTAGATTCGATCGCGAATGAAATCGTAGGATCCGCAAGCATCCGGCTCAAAATATCGCAGTGGGTATCGATCACATGCATAACCAATGTTTAACCCCCTTTGTCTCCAAATTTCTATGCACATGGAAAAACGGCTTGCGCCGTTTGAAGATAAAACTATTCATCCCAATCATTCCATGCAAGGAGCAATCGATTGTCCGCTATTAACGGGGCTCTACGATCAGTTTGATGGCTGTCCGATCTTCACCATCGATAACAATATCCGTAAAAGCCGGCACGCAGATCAGATCCACGCCGCTAGGCGCAACAAATCCGCGGGCTATCGCTACCGCTTTAATCGCCTGATTCAAGGCGCCTGCGCCAATAGCTTGCAACTCGGCGGCCCCACGCTCGCGCAATACGCCGGCCAATGCGCCGGCAACGGAATTTGGATTGGATTTTGCTGAAACTTTTAATACTTCCATGAAAAGTACCTCCTCGGGAATGGTGGTTGGGATTCCTATACCCTAATCTATTCGCCGCCTTATACGAACATACCAAGTGGCAAGCCCTTGGAGAAAATGACTTGAAATATTTTCCATGGTCTTGCACAAAAAAGAGAGCAAGCCATTAGGCCTGCTCTCTTGATCCTCTATTCCATAATGAATTGGTCTTCGTTCAAACGAATCAGCTTGATGCTCTTGGCGAGCCCAGTGGCATCGTCAGTTTCCACGGCTACGCCATGAAAATGCCATTTGCCTTCGTCGACTACAAATCGCACCGGCAGCGATGTCTTGAACTTCTGCAACACGGATTCCTTCTCCATGCCAAGGATGCCGTTCATTGGTCCGGTCATGCCTACATCGGTCACATAGGCGGTTCCACCGGGCAGCACCCGTTCGTCGTGACTCTGCACATGGGTGTGGGTACCGACAACGGCGGCTACGCGGCCATCCAGATGCCAGCCCATGGCGATCTTTTCGGAGGTCGCCTCAGCGTGAAAATCAACAAACACCGGACGTTTCCGATCCGGCAGCGATTTTAAAATATCGTCAGCTTTCTGAAAAGGATCGTCGAGTGGCGGAAGAAATGCTCGACCCATCAAATTGATCAGCACCAATTCTTTTCCATTCAATCCTTTTATCGTCGTCCAGCCTCTTCCGGGAGTTCCCGGCGGATAATTAGCCGGTCGAACCATTCTCGGTTCATCGTCAATGAAATCGAAAATCTCTTTCTGATCCCAGGTGTGGTTGCCCATAGAGATGCCGTGTACGCCCCACTCGAAAAACTCCCGAGCAATTTGACGGGTAATGCCCCGGCCGTGGGCGGCATTTTCACCGTTGACCAGAATGATGTCCGGCCGATATTTGGTTTTCAGCGACGGCAGCTGCTGTTTAAGCGCATTTCGCCCTACAGCCCCAACGATATCGCCAATAAAAAGAATGTTCATTCAGGTCCTCCTGCAGTAAAGGTATTCGGCTAACACCGTCTAATGGAAGAGAAAAGTGGCCTTACGGCCACTTTTCCTTCGCTTCATGTTATTTGGCGTATTCCACCGCGCGAGTTTCACGAATGACTGTGACCTTAATATGGCCTGGATAATCCAGTTCATTCTCGATCTTCTTCGTGATGTCACGGGCTAGGCGGAACGCTTCCGTATCGTCCACTTTTTCCGGTTGTACCATAACGCGGATTTCCCGACCAGCCTGAATTGCGTAGGATTTTTCGACTCCTTCAAAGGACTCAGAAATTTCCTCCAAACGCTCCAGACGCTTGATATAGGTTTCCAACGTTTCTCTGCGTGCTCCCGGTCTTGCTGCGGACAAAGCATCCGCTGCACCAACGAGCATCGCGATAACGGACGTCGCTTCCGTATCACCGTGGTGAGAGGCGATACTGTTGACGACAACCGGGTGCTCCCGGTATTTCTTGGCGATTTCAACGCCGATTTCCACGTGAGAGCCTTCCACTTCGTGGTCAAGGGCTTTGCCGATGTCGTGCAGAAGTCCGGAACGCTTCGCCAATGTCACGTCTTCCCCGAGTTCTCCTGCCATAAGACCTGCCAGATAGGCCACTTCCATGGAATGCTTCAGCACGTTCTGACCATAGCTGGTACGGAAACGCAGTCTGCCCAAAATCTTGATCAAATCCGGATGCAATCCGTGAACGCCAACCTCGAAGGTGGCTTGCTCGCCGTATTCGCGAATCCGTTCGTCCACTTCCTTGCGGGATTTCTCCACCATTTCCTCGATACGCGCCGGATGAATCCGCCCGTCCGCCACCAGTTTTTCCAGTGCGTTACGGGCAATTTCTCTGCGGATCGGATCGAAACCGGAGAGGATAACCGCTTCGGGAGTATCGTCGATAATAAGATCGATCCCGGTAAGAGTTTCCAGAGCCCGGATGTTTCGGCCTTCCCGACCGATAATCCGGCCTTTCATTTCTTCATTCGGCAAGGTCACGACAGATACCGTCGTTTCTGCCACATGATCAGCTGCGCAGCGCTGAATCGCCAGCGTAATGATCTCCCGTGCTTTCTTATCGGCTTCTTCTTTAGCTTGTTGTTCGATTTCCTTAATCAACTGTGCCGTTTCATGGCGTACTTCTTGCTCAACATTGGTCAGGATGATCTCTTTTGCGTCTTCCGTAGTCAAGCCGGAAATCCGTTCCAATTCAGCAACCTGGTTTTTCAAAAGCTGATCAATCTGTGCCTGGGTTTCATCGATCCGCTTCTCTTTGTTAGCCATTTGTTCTTCTTTGCGTTCCAGAGATTCTAATTTTTTATCCAGTGATTCCTCTTTTTGCATCAATCGACGTTCTTGTCGTTGTGTTTCATTCCGACGTTCGCGAATGTCTCGATCCGCTTCGGCACGAAGTTTATGAATTTCATCCTTCGCTTCAAGCACGGTTTCTTTCTTTGTAGCGTCCGCTTCTTTCTTCGCATTCTCTACAATTTGCGCGGCAGCGACTTCTGCACTTGAAATTTTCGCCTCAGCAAGAGATTTCCGGATAAAATATCCAATCCCAAAACCAAGAAGGAGGCCTCCTAAGAGAGAGATGATAACCCAGACGATTCCTAAATCGCCCATCCTGTTTCACCTCCTCGCTTCTCCTCAAGGGGTTAGCTTGGGATCCGTCATTCAATTGTCATTTTTGTGGTTGTGCGCAATCATTTTCAGCAGGCCGGCATGCATGCGGCACCCAGTCTGAATTTAGCATAGCGATTCGCAGGTTAAGGATAGAAGTAAAAATTGGCGATTTTACTTTGCGAATCTTCAAATTACATAAGATACAACAATATTTTATCCGTATAAGAAGAATGTTGTCAAGTTATTGAACTTTGCAGGGATTGAACCAAGATCGCATTCAATCTTCATTTGTACACAATTCGTCCTCGGCTTCCCCTTCGAATCCACCGGCATAATGCTTAACCACCCGGGATACGGTAGCATTTGGAAATCCTCTCCGCGCCAAAAAACCATACAGTTTAGTACGTTTCGCACGGGGCTCGCCGCTCAGTTGCCTCCATTTCTTCCCGCCAATCTCAAGAGCGTTCCGGAATTCCTCCTCCGGATCCAATCGGTCTACAGCCCGGGCGATCTCATTCTTGTCCACACCCTTCTGCTGCAGTTCCTGCTCTACCCACTTGCGTCCCTTTTTTTGCAAGTCGAACCGGTCTGCCGCCCAAAGCCTGGCGAATTCGCCGTCGTTTAAATATTGCTGCTCTCTCAATTTCTCGATGGTAGTCGCGATAAGCTCCGGTTCATAGCCCTTCTCCTTCAGTCTGCGGGCCACTTCCTTCTCCGATCGGGCGCGGGCTTCTAAATATTTAAGAGCGCTCAAATAGGCGCCGTGCTTTTCTTCTTCCAACAAAATCGCCGTGAGCTGCTCCGGTTCAACGAACTCACCTTTAAGGAGCCGATGTTTCACCATGAGATCCTCATGGACCGAAAAGCGGTAATCGCCGTTTAAATAGATATTAAACCGGCGCCGGCTTCTCTTTTGCTGCTCCACTTTCGTGATCTCTTCCGCCTGGTTGTCTACCAAAGAGCTCATTCCTCTCCTACCTTATACATTCATAGCTCATCATAGCAAATGAACAAAAGACCCGCACCTTCGGAAGGTGCGGGTCCCCATAACCGGTCTATTCAAACAGTGAAGACTCATCCTCGTCCTCGTCGTCCTCCACAACGGCTGCAGAAGAAGCTGATAAGTTGCTGTTTTCGCGAATCCTCTTCTCGATGATTTCTGCGATCTTCTTGTTTTCCTTCAAAAATACTTTGGCATTCTCGCGGCCTTGACCCAATCGCTCGCCGTCAAAGGAATACCAGGCGCCACTCTTGTCCACGATATCCATCTCGGTACCGATGTCCACCAGGCTGCCTTCCTTGGAGATGCCTTCTCCGTACATCATGTCGACATCCGCTTGCTTGAATGGCGGAGCCATCTTGTTCTTGACGACCTTGATCTTCGTCCGGTTGCCGATCATGTCGTTGCCCTGCTTAATGGATTCCACCCGGCGCACATCCAGTCGGATGGAGGAGTAGAACTTCAGCGCCCGTCCGCCCGGAGTCACTTCGGGGTTGCCGAACATGACGCCGACCTTCTCCCGCAGTTGGTTGATAAAGATGGCGATGACCTTCGATTTGTTGATCGCGCCGGACAGCTTTCTAAGTGCCTGAGACATCAAACGTGCCTGCAGACCAACGTGGGAATCCCCCATGTCGCCTTCGATTTCCGCCTTAGGTACAAGAGCCGCAACGGAGTCAATGACGATGATATCCACCGCGCCGCTGCGAACGAGGGCCTCGGCGATTTCAAGAGCTTGCTCGCCGGTATCCGGCTGAGACAGCAGCAACTCGTCAATATTGATACCCAGCTTGCTGGCGTAAGACGGGTCGAGGGCATGCTCGGCATCGATAAAGGCAGCTTGTCCGCCGACCTTTTGTACCTCGGCAATAGCGTGAAGGGCGATGGTCGTCTTACCTGAAGACTCCGGTCCGTATACTTCAATGATTCTCCCTCTCGGGAAGCCGCCGATTCCCAAGGCTATATCAAGAGCCAGAGACCCGCTGGGTACGGTTTCCACCTGCATGTGCGTGGATTCGCCCAGCTTCATGATGGACCCCTTACCGAATTGCTTTTCGATGTTGCGCAAAGCCATTTCCAATGCAGCGCGACGATCTGACAAATTGTCCACATCCTTCTTCGAATATAGTTTTATTTTACTTCATTTCTGGCCGTTTGCCAAGCGTTTTACGAACATATATTCGTAAAATATTGTTCCAAACAAAAACCGCAACAAAAGAGTATTCTTTCGTTGCGGTGCTTCCGCGCAATTTGGCTGCTTTCATTATAACCCGCTACCACTGATTCGGCAACCGTTTTCTACGCTATTGTCCTTAGTATATTGCTGTGCTATAGCGCCTTAAGCCGTTACTTGAGCCTTCTCCACAAATGATAAAGGACCGACTTGACCGCCTTCAGCTTAATCGTTTCCCGGTTACCGGAGAAACGGGCTTCGATCACTTCCGTCTCCGCCTCCTTGCTGGCGATTCCGAAATAAACCAGACCGACAGGTTTGCCTTCGGAAGGATCAGGACCGGCTACACCTGTTGCCGATACGGCATAATCCGTACCTGCCCGCTTCAGCATGCCTTCGGCCATGGCCCGAGCCGTCTCCGGACTGATCGCTCCCGGTGCTCCAGGGCCTTCCAAGAGAGCGAGAGGCACGTCCAGAAGCGCATGTTTAAGCTCGTTGGAATAGCTGACGACCCCGCCGCGAAAATGGGCGGAGATGCCCGGCAGCGTCGTGAGCAGATCCGACAACAGTCCCCCTGTGCAGCTTTCTGCTGCGGACAAGGTAGCTTGCCTGCGTGCAAGCAACCGGAACACCGCTTCTTCAATGGAAATATCCTCTTCGGCAAACAAATGTTCGCCAAGTCGTTCACGAATCTCCACCAGCGCACCCGCCATCCGTCTGTCTGCCTCTTCCTGGGAACGCGCGCGGGTCGTCAACCGAATGGTCACTTCCCCTTCTTTGGCATAAGGGGCGATAGTCACTTCTCCTTGAGCCGAAATGAGATCCAGAAGGCGATGCTCCAATGCCGATTCTCCAATCCCGGCAAACTTCAACATGATCGAATAGAGCGGAGCTTTGTCACCCATGACACCCTTTAACCAAGGAAGCCCATGATCCAAAAACATCGGCTTCATCTCTTTGGGAGGCCCGGGAAGGAGCATATACCGGGTGCCCTGATCCGTCATAGCCAACCCGACCGCCATCCCGTTGTCGTTCATAAGTGCGTCGCTATCTTCTAGAAGCAGCGCTTGTCGAGCATTGCTCTCCACCATCACCTGGCCACGTTCCTTAAACCAGGAGGTGATTTTATCCATCGACGGCTCATGGACCACTAGCTTTTTGCCAAGAAAGTCGGCCAGCACGTCTTTGGTCAAGTCATCTTGAGTCGGGCCTAACCCGCCCGTACACAGCACCAAATCCGCTCGGCTGCGGGCAATTTCCAGTGCCTGTCTCAGTCTTGCGGGATTATCCCCAACAACGGTTTGAAAATAGACGTCAATGCCGTGAATGGCGCATTGCTGCGAAAGAAATTGTGCGTTGCTATTCACGATCTGACCCAATAAAAGCTCGGTTCCAACTGCAATCAATTCTGCCTTCATGGCAAGTCCCCCTCATCCGATAAAGACGGTTTATATAAGAAAAACTGATGCTCCGAAGTTTATGCTTTTCTATATCGTAATAAAAATCCTCTTTCCTTCCGACCGCCGAGGTCAAGGTTGGGAAAGAGGAAGGTTATTCCGGTTGTTTCGGTTATTTTTCCGTATGGTTGATAATGTGCTTGTTCTTGACGAAATAGTCGATCCCGGAATAGATGGTGATGAGCGTAGCTGCCCACATGGCCACCAGGTCGAAGCGAAATCCAATGAATGTGAATGGGAAGTTGTTGATGAGCATGGCAATGATGGCGGTAATCTGCGTCGCCGTCTTCCATTTGCCCCATTTGCTCGCAGCCAGCGCAACCCCGTCAAGGGCTGCGATCTGCCGCAGCATCGTCACCGCCCACTCGCGGCTGATGATGATGATGGCCATCCAGCTTGGCAATTTGCCCAGTTCGACAAGACAGATCAGCACAGCCGTCACCAGCAGTTTATCGGCGAGGGGATCCAGCAGTTTGCCTAGATTGGTGACCAGTTTGTTTTTTCGGGCGATGTAACCGTCCAGGCTATCCGTACTTGCCGCAATAATAAATATCAAGGTTCCGATGATCTGATTGACAGTAATGCTGTAGTCGTCAATCAAGAGTTTCCCGAAATCCAATTGGACGACGAGAAAAATCACGATGATCGGCACCAGGAAAATCCGGGCCAGTGTAATTTTGTTGGGCAAATTCATGCAATTTCCTCCCCAGACAGGTCAAAATCAAAAGAGTGAGTGATTCTCACCTTGGATATCTCCCCAATTCCTTTGTTGCTTCCCGTCACGAAAACCTCGCCGTCGATCTCCGGCGCATCGTGCTGCGAACGGCCGATGTACACATCGTTGCGGCCATCGTAACGTTCCAAAAGAACGTCCAGGACTTTGCCGATTTTCTCGCCGTTCCGCTCCTGGGCGATTACCCGCTGAAGCTCCATCAAGGTGTTGGCCCGGTACTCTTTGACATCGTCTGGGACTTGATCCGGCAGCCGCACAGCAGGCGTCTCTTCTTCCGGCGAATACGTAAATACGCCTAGCCGGTCAAACTTTATTTCCTTTACAAACTCCATCAAATTGGAGAAATCCTCTTCCGTTTCACCGGGAAAGCCGACGATGATGGACGTCCGAAGGGATACATCGGGAATGCGAGCGCGGATCTTCAGAATCAATTCCTTAGCATCCTGCTGGCGCCCAGGGCGGCGCATCCGTTTCAGGATTCGATCCTCGCTATGCTGCAAAGGCATATCGATATACTTGCATATTTTCGGATTGGTCGCGATAAGTTCGATTAATTCATCTGTAAAAAAGCCGGGATAAGCATAGTGCAGCCTCACCCAAGCGATTCCCTCCACTTCACTAACCCGCTGCAGAAGCTCAGGAAGCTTGAGCTCGCCATAAAGGTCTGAGCCGTAATTGGTGGAATCCTGGGCGATCAAACTCACTTCTTTGACACCCTGCGCTGCTAAATCTTCCGCCTCACTTACGATGGATTCGATGGTGCGGCTGCGGAATTTTCCCCGCATAATCGGAATGCTGCAGAACGTACAGGCGTTGTCGCAGCCCTCGGCTATTTTCAGGTAGGCAGTATAGCGCGGAGTAGAAAGTCGACGGGGAAGCTTCTGCTCGTAGTTGAATATCGGATTCCCCACCATCACCGGCTTGCGGCCGGCTAAAGCTTTGTCCACAATGTCCGTAATATGGTGAAAATCACCGGTTCCGACGATTCCGTCAATCTCCGGCATCTCCTTCATCAGTTGTTCCTTATAGCGTTGGGTTAAACAACCGGAAACGATTAGTGCCTTCAAATTCGCGGTGTTTTTCAGATCGGCCATGTCAAGAATCGTATTGACGGATTCTTCTTTCGCCGCGTCGATGAAGCCGCAGGTGTTGACGATGATGACTGTCGCTTCTTCCTTCTCCTCCGTCAGCTCGTAGCCTCTTTCGTGGATAAGTCCGGACATAATCTCCGAGTCGACAAGATTCTTCTCGCAGCCCAGCGTAACCACTTTTATTTTTTCCGTCATAAAAAAAAGCCTCCATTGCTGTCCATGCGTTTTTGTCCGTACATTTGGCTTATATTCCTAACAAGTATACTCTAACGCAAATGGTCGTGTCAAAGCGCAAAACCCTCTGCCGGATAAGGCTTTTCGGCCTTTGGCAAAGGGTTATCTGCGGCTCGCGGAGACCGCTTAACGATAGTTGGTGTACTGGAGTTCCAGAGGAAGTTCGGCCTGATTCAACAGCTGGATCACTTTTTGCAAATCGTCCCGGCTTTTGCCGGTTACGCGAATTTGATCGCCTTGGATCTGGCTGGATACTTTCAGCTTGGAATCCTTGATAATGCCGTTGATTTTCTTCGCCATATCCTGCCCGATGCCTTGCTTCAGCTTGATCCGCTGGCGAACAGTGCCCAAGGATGCCGGCTCAACCTTACCCAAGTCGAGGTTTTTGATGGATAATCCCCGTTTGGTCATTTTGCTGTACAAAATATCAAGCACGTTCTGCAGCTTGAACTCGTCGTCGGAGAGGACGACAAGTTCTTCTTTTTCCAGGGTGATGGAGCTTTTGCTACCCTTGAAGTCGAAGCGGGTTTCCAGTTCCCGTTCCGCTTGGTTCAGAGCATTGTTCAGCTCCTGCATGTCAAATTTCGAAACGATATCGAACGAGCTATCACTGGCCATTCGTCGCACTCCCTTGTTCCAAATCGAATTGGTATTTTTCCGAGCCGCTTGAGCCCTTTAATTGTACGGGAATATCATTAACGGTGATTTCCGCGGCTTTGCCGAAGCCAAGGTTCACGTAGAGCGGATCGGCTGATTCGAAAGTTTGGGAGTCTCCCGAACTCATCGTATGGGTGTAAATCGTTTGTTTTTTACCGTCGACAACTTTGGAAACCTGCACCCAGCAATCAGCATCCTTGATGTTCAAAACGAGAACCATGCTTCCGTTGCCGCCGCTAACCAAATAATGATCCACTTTCCCGACAGTTTCCGTGAAGGTTACCGTCGCTGTTGGCGTTGGTGTTGGCGTCGGAGTAGGCGTTGGCGTTGGGGTCAGGCTGGGAGATACGCTTGAGGTAGCCAGTGAGCTTGGCCCCGGCGTTTTATTGGTGATGTGCTTGCCGGTATCCACCAGGTCTCCGCTGCCTCGATTGGAGTTGCTGGTAATAATATAATAGAGGATTCCCAGAATCAAAATGAGGAAAGCCCACAGAATGATTCCGGTGATCCATGTACTCTTACGGTCAGGGGACATCTTGGATTTCGATCGGGTACGACGCAGTACCGTTTCTTCCGCGGGTTCCGCCGTGGCGTTGGGAATCACGTTTTTGTACATGCCCAAAACTTCGCTTGGGTTTAATCCGACGGCTTCTGCATAACTCTTGATAAATGCCCGAACATAGAAATTGCCCGGAAGCACTTTAAAGTTGCCTTCCTCGATAGCTTCCAAATATCTCTTGCGAATTTTCGTTGATTCCTGCAAATCCTCGATGCTTATGCCCCGCTCTATTCTAGCTTGTTTCAGCATTTGACCTAATTCGAACACTTCGTCACCTCCAATTCATCCCTCTTTGATCCCCGTTTATGGGGCTCATCAAAACCCTTCATATTGCTCCGCCAAGCCTTCATAGGAAATAACCTCGTCCGGAGTATTCCTGAGCTCGACGATCACGTCAAAGATGGAGTAGTCATACTCCGACTCCCGAATAAAAATATCCGGGTGCTCGATCACCTTCGTAGAAGGAGCCGCCATAATATCTTGAAGCAAAGCGAAATGCTTATCGTTGGAGCGGATGGTGGAAACGATCCCGTCAATGATAAAGAGATTGTTCGGGTTCATTTCATCCTCGGAAAGCTGGCTTCGTACCGTCTGCCGCAAAAGGGTGGAGGAAACGAAGGTCCAATGTTTGCTGGCGCAAACGCTCCCCGCAATGATCGACTCGGTTTTACCGACCCGCGGCATCCCTCTAAGCCCGATCACATGATTGCCATCCCGCTTAAAAAGTTCACCGAGGAAGTCGACTAAAAGCCCCAGCTCGTCCCGGGTGAAGCGAAATGTTTTTTCATCGTCGGAATCACGCTCTATGTATCTTCCGTGCCGCACTGCAAGTATATCCACCAGTTTCGGTTCGCGCAGGGCATTGACGGTAATATTGTCTACCTTTTTTAGTAACTTACCCAATAATTCGATCTTTTCTTCATCAGTGGTTTGCAGCAGCATACCTCGGGTGCGGTCTTCTACGCCATTGATGGTGATAATGTTGATTTCCAGCATGCCCATAAGCGAAGCGATATCCCCGAGAAGGCCAGGGCGGTTCTTATGAATTTTATATTCCATATACCATTGTTTCGGTTCCATTTTGTACGCTCCATATTTTCCAGACATATCCGTTCGTTAATATTCTACAAGATAAGCCATGAACCTTCAATAGCTACACCCCAAACCAATATATAGAAGGAGTTTTCGAAAAGATCGGCTATTACGCTATATTTTACCATTATTCCAGTGATTTCAATAAAAAGAAAAACCTCCACTAAGGAGGTTTTGCAATGGAAACGGTCAGCTCACGGTTCTAAAAATGACCTTGGCCAAAACTTTCTTTTCCTCTTCATCCGCCGCTTCCCAAAGTTCCTTCAGCACGCCTTCTTCTTTATTTTGGGGATCGATTTTGGAGGCGAGAAAATCGCCGATTTCTTTTGCCATCTTAATGATGGTTTCTTCGCTCATTCCGCTGCGTTCCGCTGCGCTTACCCGTTCGGATAGAAACTTCTTCCATTTTGCGTATGATTCCAACACGGTTGCCACGTTAGGTTCCTCCTTGGAAGTGATTTTATATCTTCCTTAGTGTGGCCTGCCGCATCTCCCGCTATTCAAGGTGGCGCCTTGTCCATCTTATGTCAAGTTGAATATCCGCCGTTTGCGCCGACAATCTGCCCCGTTATGTATCCGGACTCCGGAAGGGATAAGTAATAGACCAGAGAGGCAATTTCATCGGGTCGAGCAAAACGTCCAGCAGGTATCTCCCGCTCTAGCGCTTCTTTTTCTTCGGTGCTGAAGCCGGCCATCATATCGGTATCGACGGGGCCTGGAGCGACAGCGTTCACAGTAATGCCGGAAGGCGCCAGCTCTTTGGCCAGCGCCTTGGTCAGGGCATTCAAGCCGCCTTTGGAAGCGGAATAAGCGACCTCGCAGGAAGCGCCTGCCGTCCCCCAGATAGAGGAAACATTGACAATGCGCCCATACTTCCGGCTGATCATCGTATCGAGAAACGCCTGTGTAACCATGTAGGCGCCCTTCAAATTGATATCCAGCACATGATCCCATTCATCCTCGCTCAAATCCGTAAACAATCCGTATTGGGATACCCCTGCATTATTAATGACGATATCGGGAATAAAGCCGTGATCGGCCAGCCTTTCCTTCATACGAAGGATCTCGCTCTTTACCCGAATATCTGCGCTGACCGTCATAACATTAGCCCCAAGGGCGGTACACCGGCGTGCGGTTTCATTCGCTCCCTCATGGGAGCTCTGGTAATGGATGACGATATTCATGCCAACCGTTGCAAACCGCTCGGCAATGGCGGCGCCGATCCCACGGCTTGCACCGGTAATCAAAACCGTTTGCTCGGGAAAAGGGCGGGTCATGGAGTCTCCTTTTTTAAAAGAGAAACAGCCAAGCGGTCCCATTTAAAATGCTCCTGAAGAAAAGCGTTGACCTCTTGCAAGTTAAGGGATTCATACAGTTTCACTACTTCAAACAAATCGCCGCCATGGAAAC
>NZ_CBQR020000024.1 GCF_000455485.1 Gorillibacterium massiliense | reverse complement strand
AAGGGATTCATACAGTTTCACTACTTCGAGCAAATCGCCGCCATGGAAACGATATCGGGTGAATTCATTGGCGATGGCCTCGGGCGAGTTCAGCATCCGCAAGTACGAACCGATCCGCTTGCGGCGGGTACGCTCGAAATTCGCTTCATTTACCCCTGATGCGATAAGTGGATCCACTAATTCACGGAAACGAGCTAGCAACTTGTCGGGATCGGGCGTATCCCCGCCGATGATGGTAAAAGCGTAATCCGGACTTTGGTTGTATTCATAACCGAAGCCGTCCGATATCAGGTTCTCGTCGTAAAGCGTTTGGTACAGATCCGAGCTGGGCCCCAGCAAGATATCCAAAAGTACCCGAGCGACCAGTTCATGACGGATGGAAGCTTCATCTTCCGGGTAGCCGGCAGGCTCTTTGAAGCCGAAATAGATCTTCGGCAACGAGACCGGCATTTTCAATGTAAAATGCGGATTGCCTACTTTCTCCGGCTCATCCGGCATAAACCGGCTGATTTCCCCTTGAGGCGAGAACGTCTTTTTCCCTTGGTTGCTCCGGACCAAATCCATAACCTTCGCCGGGTCAACGCCGCCCACGATAAACAGAAGCATATTGCTGGGATGGTAAAAGGTGTGGTAGCACTCATACAGCGTTTCTTTTGAAATCTCGCTTATGGATTCCACTGTGCCGGCAATGTCGATGCGCACCGGATGCTTCTGATACATCGCCGCGATCAAACCGAAATAAACCCGCCAGTCAGGATTATCCTGGTACATCTTGATTTCCTGGCCGATGATTCCCTTTTCCTTCTCCACGTTCTGGTCAGTAAAATATGGGTTTTGTACGAAATTCACCAAGGTTTCTATATTTTCGTAAATATGATCGGTGGCGCTGAACAGATAAACGGTCCGGTCAAAGCTGGTAAACGCGTTGGCGGAGGCGCCATGAGAAGCGAATACCGAGAAGATATCGCCTTCCGGTTCCTCAAACATTTTATGTTCCAAGAAGTGAGCGATGCCGTCGGGAACCTTGACCTTCATCTTGCCTTCCACTTGAAAATGATTGTCTACCGAGCCGTATTTGGTGGAAAAGGTGGCATAGGTTTTACTGAATCCCGGTTTCGGCAGAACGTATACCGTCAACCCGTTCTCCATCTCTTCACGGTAAAGCGTCTCTTGGACGCGTTCGTAACGAATTTCTTCCACGCTTATTCCCCCTTCCGATCTCTCAGGAAATAGATGGTGTCCAGATCAGCCAAAGCCGCGGCTTTTTTAATATCCTCCGGCGTAACAGCATCGACTTGAGCTAAAAGCTCTTCGGTGGTGCGCTCCTTGCCCGACAAGACATTATTGAAATGAAAGGCTATCATTTCAAAAGCCGAGTCGCCGATTTCCTGGAGATGATTGCGGATCATCGCCCGGGTTTGGGTCAATTCCAGCTCGCTGTAATTGCCGGCCTTCATATCTTCCAACTGCTTCTTAATGATTGCGACGGCTTTCTCGTAATTCTCAATTTCGATCCCCGATTGAATCGTCAAAATCCCTTTATGTCCGTCAAAACGGGATGACGCGTAATAAGCGAGACTTTCTTTTTCCCGCACGTTGATAAAAAGTTTGGAGTGGGGAAAAGAACCGAGTATCCCATTATACATCAGTGCCGCAGCGTAGCGGTCGTCCCCGTAGGAGATGCCGAAACGCAGGCCCATGTTGAGCTTGCCTTGACCCACATCCAGTTCTTCCACAACAACCTTCGGCTCGTTTCCGGCGGCTGCTTGGATTGGGCTTGCCGGATATCCAGGCACCGTAGTTTTCCGATCGTTAAGGTCAAAGGCTTCCTTGGCGATAGCCTCAACCTCTTCCAGCGTCGTTTGCCCGATCACGTACAAATCCATTGGGGAATCGGCCAACCATTGGCGGTAGCGGGCATATAGGTTTTCCGCGGTGATGCTATCGATATCCTCCAATTTACCAAGGGGATTCAACCGGTAGGGTTCGTTTTTGCACATTTCCTCCATGCAGCGTTCTCCGGCATAGCGGATTTTATCGTTGATGATCGCTTCCAGCTTTTTGCGCAGCGTCTCTTTTTCCGCATCGACATATTTGGTTTGGAAAACGCCATCGGTAAGCGCCGGCTTGGTCACGGCTTCCCCGAGAAAACGCAGTCCTTCACGCAGCAAGGAGGCGTCGTTTTGTACGAATTTATCGTTAATGATGTCCATGCGAAATTGCACCAACTGGGAATCTCCGCGCTTGTAAATATCAAAACCAAACCCGGCTCCATACAGATCGTCCAAACGTTCCCTGAACTGCTTCGTTTCCGGATACGTGGCGGAGCCCCTGCGCAGTACAAACGGGATCAAAGCGGTAGATGTGACCGTCTCTTCCGCAAGCGGCGTTCCTATGTAGAGAGAGATCGCAAAGGTTTTGAATCGGTCGGTGGGAAGCACATGAAGGCGAATTCCCCCAACGGTACTGCTGAAAAACCGGTTTTCCTTCAAGCCGCACACTCTCCTTTCGCTGGCCTAACATTTCTCCATTATATTCCTACAGAAAGAAAAGAAGCAACCGGGACGGTTACTTCTCCCCATTTATTTACAGAAGATATGCTTGCCGATGGTCATGACTTGCGGACGGCTCCAGATCCATTTGGAAGTGGCGGTTTCCGGGTTGAAATAGTAGGTACAGCCATTGGTTGGGTCAAGACCGTTCACCGCGTCTTGCACCGCTTTTTTTGCGGAATCGTTAGGCTCTAGCCAGATTTGGCCGTCGGCGACTGCAGTAAAAGCGCCGGGTTGAAATATAACGCCGGATATCGTATTGGGTAACTGGGCATCGCTAAGCCGGTTCAAGATAACCGCAGCAACGGCCACTTGTCCCCGGTAAGGCTCACCCCGGGATTCACCGTAAACGGCATTGGCCATAATCTTTAAATCGTTGGCTGTAAATCCTTTGGTGGAAGACCCTATCGGTGCCGTATCGGCTGGGGCCGCTGGAGCTTTTGCCGCAGTGTTTGGCGTTGGCGCAGAAGGCTTCCAATTTTTCGTGGCGGTCCACAGCTTCAATTTTGTCTTTGGCCCAACCAAACCGTCCACATTGAGGCCAAATTCGGATTGAAACCATTTTACGGAGCGAAAAGTCCGCCATCCGTATGCTCCGTCAATGTCGCCTGTGAAAAAACCGAGGAATTTCAAACGGCCCTGCAGCTCATAAACATCGGAACCTTTTGCGCCGTAGGCGATCACCTGCTTGCTGAAAGTTTCCTTTGCCGGCTGCTGCTTCTCTTTGCTGACGTTCAGCGCAAAAGCCGCCAATAACGCTAAAGTCAACAAAGGCGCAAGAATCAAAACGCTGCTCTTTTTCAAACGGGATTCCTGCCTTTCCTTAAGTATGTCGGGTATTGGTCCAAATGTTTCTTCGGGCTTATTATTTGAACGATCCCCGCCACTTATGCAGAGATCCCGCTACCCTATATTCCGGGCAAAATAAAAACAGGGCAGCTGTCAGCCGCCCTGCTTGCTTCTTGATTAGTGTTATCTTTTAACCTTGAACCGCATCTTCTCTACGAACTCATGCGGCTCATTTGGTACTGCTCCGGCGAAATGAGAACCTCTCGGGGTTTGCTGCCTTCGTAAGGACCGACCACGCCTTTTGCTTCCATTGAATCAATAAGGCGGGCCGCACGGGTATAGCCTACCCGCATTCTCCGCTGCAGCAAGGATACCGACGCCTGCTTCGCTTCCACAACGATCTGCACCGCTTGATCATACAGCTCGTCCTCGAAGATATCTTCGCCTTCCGTGGATTCCTCCACTTGGGGAACGAAATCTTCCTGGTATCCGGCTTTTCCTTGGTTGCTGACGTAGCCGACCACCGCTTCTACCTCCTGGTCGGAGAGGAAAGCGCCTTGCACACGGGTTGGCTTGGAAGCGCCAACCGGATGGAACAGCATGTCGCCGCGGCCTAAGAGCTTTTCCGCTCCCGCCATATCAAGGATCGTACGGGAGTCCACTTGAGAAGAAACACCGAATGCGATCCGCGACGGAATGTTGGCCTTGATAACGCCGGTAATGACATCGACGGAAGGCCGCTGAGTGGCGATGATCAAGTGAATGCCGGCTGCCCGGGCCATCTGCGCCAATCGGCAGATGGAATCTTCCACGTCTCCTGCCGCCACCATCATCAAATCCGCCAATTCGTCGACGATGACGACGATCAACGGCAGCGGCGTGCCGGGATTGGGATTATTCGCGTCCGTCAGCATTGCGTTGTACCCTTCAATATTGCGGGTACCGCTTTTCGAGAACAGCTCGTACCGTTTTTCCATCTCGACGACGATTTTCTTCAACGCTAGCGATGCTCGCCGCGGGTCCGTAACAACCGGAGCCAACAGATGGGGAATGCCGTTGTAAACGTTGAGTTCTACCATTTTCGGGTCGATCATCAGAAATTTGACTTCATCGGGCTTGGCCTTAAACAGGATAGAGGTAATGATCCCGTTGATGCAAACCGATTTCCCCGAGCCGGTAGCACCCGCAACCAGCAAGTGGGGCATGCGTGCAAGGTTGCCGACGATGGGCTGACCGGAAATATCCCGGCCGAGGACGATGGTGAGCTTCGCTTGGGATTCCTGGAAAGGGGTGCTTTCCATGACTTCCCTGAGCGTAACGACGGACACCTCAGAGTTAGGCACCTCGATGCCGATGGCGGCTTTACCGGGAATCGGTGCTTCCATACGGATATCTTTTGCCGCCAGGGCCAGGGCAATATCGTCGGTTAAGCTAACGATACGGCTTACTTTAACCCCGGTGTCGGGTTGAATTTCATACCGGGTCACGGCAGGTCCGCGGACCACTTCAAGGACTTTTGCGCGGACGCCGAAGCTTTCTAAAGTCGCTTCCAGCTTGCGGGCGTTAGCTTTGTAATCATCCGCTCCTCCGCCCTTTCCTGGGGAGACCGGCCGATTGAGAAGTTGAAAGCTCGGAATGATATATGGCTTCGGCGGAACCTTTTCCGGGTTAAGGGACAATTCCACGTCAGGTGCGTTGTCGCCGCTGGGATCCGTTCCAACAGCCGAGCTTTTCGTTTTCGCCCCAGACCCAACGCTATGTCCGTTTCCGTTCATGCCGTTTCCACTCGCTGGAAAAGGAACCGCTTCCTCGAAAGCGTCACGATGATCCTGGAAATCGCGGACAACGGGAATGGCATCCCCTTCCGGGGCAGTAACCAGAGGAATCGCAGACGTGGTATCCACCGCTGCATATACTTCCAAAGGCGGCAAGGGCTCAGGTGCAACATCCACAATAGGACCCCGCTGTTTTTTTCGGTTGAAAAAGGACGACGCTGCCGGTTTTTTCGCCATCACATCATCTTCATCATCTTCATCTTCTTCATCCTGCTGGGAATGCATAGGCTCCGTATTGATTTCCTTCAATGCGGTTCTGCCTTTGGTCCCTCTAGCCGTGGAACGACGTTTCGTCCCCCCTGCGCCAAACCAATCCAACAGGCGATTTTTCATGCCGACGTTAAAGGCTTTGAGGCTGGCGCGAATGCGTTTGCCGATTTCCACGAAAGAAATGCCGGTAACCAGCATGATGCCGATGGCAAATAGCGCGATTACGACAAGTACCGTTCCTTCGTAGCTGAACAACTGATCAAGAGCCGAATACAGCACCGCACCGATGATCCCGCCGCCTACACCCCGGGTGAGGATATCTCCCGCTGCCGGATAAAGGCTTAAGCCTTGGGTAAGCCTGTCCCATGTGGTATGCCAAATAAATGATGGTCCGATAGAACTTCTGCTTGCCGCTAGGGTATTGATAAACGATATTTCCATGATCAGAATAAATCCGATCAGAAGGAGCAGAACGCCGGATTTCTTAGGCGTCCATTTGCGCGGCCACTTGCGGTTGATCATGATAAAAAAAGCGATATAAATCGCAATGAGCGGAATAACCCAGTCCAATACTCCGGCGGTAAACCGGAACAAAATCGTCAGGGAACGGCCGACGGAGCCGGCCCGGAACAGCGCGATTGCGGAAAATATCAGCATCAAGATACCGTAAAGTTCAAACTTGAACTCGGCTCTCACGGTCGTTTTCTTTTTCTTACGTTTGCCTCTTGCCAATATTTTCACCTCCGGTAGTCTATTATAGCACAGGTCCGGAGACTGCCGAAACGATTATTCCTGATGGATATCCGGCTGAAAACGGATGACCGCGCCAGGCGAATAAGCGGGATTTAGATAATCCTGCAGATTGGCGCTGTACAACCGGACGATTCGCGCCCGGCCCATTCCAAGATCCTGCACCTGCATGGAAACACCTCCTACGACGACATCGGAAAACCGATAATCCTGCTCCTTCTCTGCCCCGTAAATATGTTCCTGCGGTATGATCGTATGCAAAATCATTGGATCGGCGCCCCCTGCTGCATCGTTCTCTGATCTTGAATCATCCGGTTCAGCTCCGTCAAAGCGTCGCTGATCCCCCCCACTCGATGGATCAATCCGAATTCAACGGCCTCAGGTCCCGGCACTGTCGCACCGATATCCCGGGGTACGTCTCCAGTGCGGTACATCAAATCCTTTAATTTTTCCTCGGAAATCCGGCTGTGGCGGACGATAAAACGGTTGACACGCTCCTGCATCTTATCCAAATACTCAAAGGTTTGGGCGACGCCGATAACGAGACCCGTCATTCGGATAGGATGGATGGTCATCGTCGCACTCTCGGCGATGATGGAGTAATTCGCGCTGACGGCGATGGGAACGCCGATGCTGTGCCCTCCGCCAAGTACCAATGTGCAAGTGGGTTTCGACAGCGTAGCGATCATTTCAGCAATAGCCAAGCCCGCTTCCACGTCGCCGCCAACTGTGTTCAAAATGATGAGGATTCCCTCAATTTTCGCATTCTGTTCCGCCGCAATCAGCATGGGAATCAAATGTTCATACTTCGTCGTTTTGTTCTGTGGTGGCAAAATCATATGCCCTTCCACCTGGCCAATAATCGTTAAGCAAAAAATATTGCTCTCCATTCCAGGGACGCTAACCTGCCCTAACTGTTGGACATTTTCCGCTGCCTGATTGCGCACTTCCTCTTCCGCTGCTTCGCTGCGATAATCCATCATGCTTGATCTCCTCCCTAAATGAATGCACCTTCCATTAGTATGGCCGAAAAAAAGAAAACTCCCCGATCAGCGTAAACGCTGAATCAGGGAGCATATCGGCTTGATGCTGGATTTCCTAGCAAGTGACTGCGGAAACCTTTAGAGTCTACACTTCCATAATGATGGGCAGAATCATGGGTCTTCTTCTGGTTTGTTCATACAAGAATCGTCCGAGCGCTTCCTTCACATGGGTTTTCAAGGAAGCCCATTCATTAACGTTTTCGCTCATCAGCTTGATGAGTGTGGAACTGACAATCCGGTTGGCTTCATCCAAAAGCCCTTCGGACTCCCGCACATATACGAAACCGCGGGAAATAATATCCGGTCCGGAAAGGATCGTACCTTCCTGTTTGCTCAGAGTAACGACGACGACGAGGATGCCGTCCTGGGACAGCAGCTTACGGTCGCGCAGCACGATATTGCCTACATCGCCAACCCCAAGTCCGTCGATGAGAATATTGCCGGCCTGCACTTTGCCGCTCTTGCGTGCGACGCCGTTTTGCAGTTCGACGATTTCGCCGATATCCGTGATGAATATATTTTCCGAGTCGATCCCGATGGCCTCGGCCAGCTTGCCGTGATGACGCAGCATCCGGTATTCACCATGAATCGGCATAAAGTATTTCGGCCGCATCAGATTGAGCATCAGCTTTAATTCTTCCTGGCTGCCGTGTCCGGAAACGTGCACGCCGGATACCGAACCTGGCCCATAGATGACATGGGCGCCCAAGCGGAACAATTCGTCGACGATTCTACCGACGTATTTTTCATTTCCGGGGATTGGGGTTGCCGAAATGACAACAGTATCACCCGGTAGGATGTCCACTTTCCGGTGGGTATTGCGCGCCATTCGAGTCAAAGCCGACATGGGCTCGCCTTGGCTGCCCGTGGACAGAATGACGACACGGTCTGCCGCCATCTTGCTTACTTCCTCCGGCTCGATGATCATTCCATCCGGAACACGCAGATAGCCTAATTCGGAAGCGATACTGACAACGTTAACCATGCTGCGTCCGACGACGGCAACCTTGCGGTTGTTCGCTTCGGCAGCGTCGATTACCTGTTGCACCCGGTGAACGTTAGATGCGAAGGTCGCAACCACGACCCGCTGCTTCGCCCGGCGGAACACTTCCACCAGTTCGGCACCGACGGTTTTCTCAGAGCCGGTATATCCGGGACGTTCGGCATTTGTGCTGTCGGACAGCAAAACCGTTACGCCGCGTTTGCCGATTTCCGCCATCCGTTGCAGATCCGCAAATTCTTCATTAACGGGAGTCTGATCGAACTTGAAGTCTCCGGTATGGACGACGACGCCTTCCGGCGTATCCAGTACAACGCCAACAGAGTCAGGAATACTGTGGTTGGTTTTGAAGAAGCTTGCTTTGATTACGCCAAGCTGAATTTCCGAATCCGCGTTTATCAAAATGCGCTTCGTTTCGCCGAGCAGCCCTGCTTCCTTCAGCTTCCCTTCCACAAGACCCAAGGTCAGCTTCGTCGCGTATACCGGAACGTTCAACTGCCGCAGCACATAAGGTAATCCTCCGATGTGATCTTCATGGCCGTGGGTAATCAGGATGCCTCTTACTTTATCCCGGTTCTCGAGCAGATAGGAGATGTCAGGGATAACGATGTCGACCCCAAGCATATCCTCCTCCGGGAACTTGAGTCCCGAATCCACGACAACAATGTCGTTCGCATACTGTACCACATACATATTTTTTCCAATCTCGCCCACGCCGCCAAGGGCAAAGATCAGGAGCTTGTCATTATTCTTTTTTGCCAAAACTTTTCCTCCTTTTTCTTTTTAGAAAATTGACGACGATTTTTATATGACAATCAGAAAAAGAAACCGCACCAGTCACTTGCCATCATTATACATGATGCAAAACGTCAATTACAAGTTGACCCCCCATACCCGCCGTGCCCGGTTTTTCGATTGGCTTGCGGCTCCGATTGCTGCCACCTGTAGTTTCCCCGAAAAAAAAGAAACCGATGCCTGCATCTCCTTAAGGAATTCCTCTCGGGATGCGGCACGGTCTCGGTTTGAAAAGTTGGCATCTTTCTGCAAAAATTCACTTAAAACAACGAAGCGATATGACGGCCTTCCGCTTCCGTTACCTCCACCAGCGGCAAACGCACGCCACCGGTATCAAGACCTTTAAGCTGCAGCGCGTATTTGATCGGGGCCGGGTTGGGAGCGATAAAAAGCCCTTTAAAGATCGGGAACAATTTATGATGCAGCTCCGTCGCATGGCGAACTTCGCCGTTGACGAAGGCCGTGATCATTTCCTGCATCGGCTGGCCGATCACATGGCTAGCTACGCTAACGGTTCCGTAAGCGCCGACAGAGAGATAAGGCAGTGTAAGGGAGTCGTCTCCGCAATACACGCGGAACCCTTCCGGAGCGTTGCGGACAAGGGTGGAGATATGATCAAGATCGGAGTGGGATTCTTTGGTTGCGACGATATTCGGAATCTCCGCCAAACGCAGCATCGTCTCGGTTGAAATGCCTACGACGGTGCGGCTCGGGATGTTGTAAGCCATGACCGGAAGGTCCGTAACCCCGGCTACCTCTTTAAAATGACGGTAAATGCCTTCTTGGGAAGGCTTGTTGTAATAAGGAGTAACGATGAGAACGCCGTCAGCTCCAGCCTTTTCTGCGGCTCGGGTCATATCCAAAGAATGATCGGTTTCGTTGCTTCCGGTGCCGGCAATGATTTTGCAGCGTCCGTCCGCCACCTTCACTGCTGTTTCATACAACCGGATTTTTTCATCGTCCTTAAGAGTGCTGGCTTCGCCAGTCGATCCGCAGACGACTAAAGCGTCGGTTTTTTGATCTTCTATGAGATGATCGATCAATTTCTCCGTTTGTTTCCAGTCAACGGCCAGGTTGCTGTCGAAGGGCGTTACCATGGCGGTTATTAATCTTCCGAATTCCAAAGTGACTCCTCCTTAATTTATTGAATGCTTAGATAATGGCGGCGGCGAATCAGGCTAGCGCTTCGTGGAGCAGGAATTTGCGGTGCAAAGCTTTTACCGCCTTCACCATGTCCTCTCCCCGCACTAAAACCCAGATGGTGGTATTGGAATCGGCCGATTGCAAAATCGTCACGGTTTCAGCAGCTAACGCCTCAACGATCCAAGCCATAATGCCGGGCACTCCGTTTATCCCTCCGCCGATAGCGGACACCTTGGCGCAGTGGCTCACGGCATCTGGAGCGCAGCCCAGTTCCTCCAAAAGCCGCAGCGCTTTATCCGCTACGGAATCGGGAACCGTATACTCCAACCCCTCGGGATTTACATTAATAAAGTCGATACTAATGCCGTTATCGGCCATCGCCCGGAACACCTTGGGCTGAAAGTCTTTAAGACCCTCCGGTTTGCTCACCCGGATTTGCGTCACGCCGGCGGAATGGGCGATTGCCGTTACAAAGCGGTCGCCTACTCCTGCGCCGGTGTCTCTGGCGTCATGGCGGCTGGTAACGAGGGTACCTTCCGCATCAGAGAAAGTAGACCGGACCCGTACCGGCATGTTGGCTTGCATGGCAATCTCCACCGCCCGTGGATGAATGACTTTGGCCCCATTGTAGGCCATGTTGCAAATCTCCGTAAAAGTGACCTGAGAAATTTGCGTGGCATCCTCGACGATTTTCGGATCGGCGGTAAGGATACCATCCACATCTGTGAAAATATCTACGATTTCCGCCTGCAGCGCTACCCCTAAGGCAGTAGCTGTCGTATCGCTGCCTCCCCGGCCCAGAGTCGTTATCTCGGACTGGGCAGTGCGGCCTTGGAAACCGGTGACGACCACGACTTGGCCTTTCTCCAGTTGCTCCAGCACTTTTGCCGGTTGCACGGAGAGAATCCGGGCATTGCCGAATTGATCATCCGTCAATATACCGGCTTGAGCTCCATTAAAAACTGTAGTGGAGATGCCTTCAGCGTGAAGCAGGCTGCAGAGGGTGACAGCTGAAATCATTTCCCCACAATAGAGCAGCAAATCTTTTTCCCGTTCGGGAAGGAAACTGCCGTTTTGCGATACCAGATCAAGCAGAGTATCGGTAGCATAGGGCTCGCCTCTGCGTCCCATAGCAGAAACAACGACCACCAGCTTATACTCATCATTCAGTGCTTTTTTTATATGGCGGATCACGTGTTCCCTAGCCTCCGGGTTGGAGACGGAAGTACCGCCGAATTTTTGTACGAGAATCCGCAAGGGTGCTCCTCTTTTCATTCGGGCCTGACCTATGCCCATGACCACAGTCAAGCCTACCCATTCTGCAAATCCAATCCAGGTTAAGCTTCGAGAGCGATGTATTCGCCGATTTGAACGGCGTTCCAAGCCGCCCCCTTCAGCAGGTTATCCGATACGACCCACAGGTTAAGCGCCCGCGGGTTAGCCAAGTCACGACGCACTCTACCAACAAAGGTGTCGAGCTTGCCTGCAGCCTCGGATGCCAAAGGATATAACTGCTCTTCCGGATTGTCGACAAGAACGATGCCCGGTGCATTGGCCAGCAGCTGGCGAACTTCTTCCATATCGAAGTCAGCGCCAAGCTCGACATAAACCGATTCCGAGTGGCCGTAAGCCACCGGAATCCGCACGCAAGTGGCAGTGACGTCAAGACGATCGTCACCCATGATCTTTTTCGTTTCCCGAATCATTTTCATCTCTTCATTGGTGAAGCCGTTATCGAGGAACTTATCGATTTGGGGAATGGCATTGAAAGCAATCTGATGCTTCACGGGCAGCGAGGAAACAGGCAAGATCGCCGGTTCCGCCGGTTTGCCGTCCAGCACTCTCCGACTTTGTTCCAGCAGCTCTTCGATCGCTCTTGCTCCTGCACCGGATACAGCCTGGTAGGTGGATACGATGATGCGGTTAATACCGAAGCGGTCATAAAGCGGTTTGAGTGTAGCGACCATTTGAATCGTGGAACAGTTAGGGTTGGCGATAATGCCTTTATGTTCATTGATTTTGTTCAGGTTGACTTCGGGTACCACAAGAGGCGTTTCCGGATCCATCCGGAACGCGTTGGTGTTGTCGATGCAAACTGCTCCCGCTTCCACCGCAGCCGGAACCAATGCCTTGCTGATGTCGCCTCCGGCGCTGAAGAAGGCGATTTCCACACCGGAAAAGCTGTCCGGAGTCGCTTCCTCTACGGTATATTCGCGGTTTTTAAACGGGATCTTCATACCTGCGGATCGTTTGGAAGCAAGCAGCTTAAGCTCACCCACGGGAAAATCCCGTTCTTCCAGCAGGCGGATGATCTGTTGACCTACCGCACCGGTAATGCCAACGACAGCAACATTAAATAGCTTTTGATTCGACATGGTTCCGACTCTCCCTTTATAATAGATCGGTTGACGGGCAGCTTGAATCCCCGTCAACCTTGGTTAATACCTTTAATCGTTAAATCGCTCAATAATCATCGGCTGTAATTGCTGCCCCTTTAACGCCGCCTCGCAAGCCGGAATAATCATCGACATGCGGGAGACGAGGGAATTCGGCTTCGCAAAAGGAGCGTCTTGCCCAAAAGGAACGAAATAGATGTTTTTCGCCACAAGAAGTTTGGCTACATTTGCCGCATTTAAGCCGAGCCCGTCATTTGTCGAAATGGCCAGCACGATCGGCCGCTGGTTGCGCATTTGAGCCTTGGCCGCCATCAATACGGCACTCTCTGTCATCGCATTAGCCAGCTTGCTCGTGGTATTGCCCGTGCAAGGGGCAATCGTCAAAATATCCAATGTTTTCGCGGGTCCCAAGGGCTCCGCTTCAACAATTGTAGAAATGATATCATTTCCGGTGATATCTTTCAACTGTTTTTGCCACTCTTCTGAGGCGCCAAAACGGGTGTCCGTCGTCATTAAAGTATGCGATGCAATAGGGATTACCCGCGCCCCGGCGTCGACAAATTTGCGAATTTCCGGCATCACCTCCGCAAAGGTACAGTGGGACCCTGTCAACGCAAACCCTACTGTTTTACCGTGCCAATCCATGACTCCGATCACCCTTTCCCGATATCCTGCAAAATCAATTTGCACAGTACATCCGCCAGGATCATACCTGCCGTTTTCGGCGCGACGATCCCGGGAAGTCCAGGTGCCAGAAGCGCCTTAATTCCTTTTCTTTCCGCATAGCGGAAATCGGTCCCCCCGGGTCGGGATGCCAAATCGATGATCAGCGCGTGCTGCGGCAGCTTGGCGATCACACTCCCCCGTCAAAATAAGGCTCGGAACAGTGTTAAAGACAAGATCCACTTTCTCTGCCATCTCCTGCAGCTGATTGATATAAAACGGTTCGTAGCCCGCCTCCAGCGCTCTGGCGAAATCCTCAGGCTTACGCACGCCCGCCATCACCCGCGACCCCATGCCTTTAAGCGTACGGGCCATTGTGAGTCCGGTGCGGCCCATTCCAAGAACCATGCTGTAAGAGCCGTGGATGGTAAAGTCCGTGTTTTGAATCGCCATCATAATGGCGCCTTCCGCCGTTGGGATGGAATTATAAATCGCTACGTCATCCCGATCCAACAACTCAGTTAAATGGATGGTACTATTGCTGCAAAGCTGCTTGAGATATGGCTTTGCCATTCCCGTATAGACCCGTGCGTGCTGCGGCAGCGCCTCGATCAACACCGGCGTCAGCACCAGTTCGTCGGAGCAAAAGGACGTTTCAATCCTGCCGGCGTCATCCGTACCGACCACAGGCAGAATCACTGCATCGGAGTAAGCGATGGACTCCGCTGAAAGCTTGGACATCCGCACGCCTGTTGGAGGCTGCTTCCAATGATCAAATCCGATCAGTTGCAGAGTGGCGTCATAATCGTTAAGCCTGCGAATCACTTCCAACTGCCTCGCGTCGCCGCCCACAATGGTGACCCGGATTCCGGTCAGCATATCTTCACACCCTTTGTTCTCTCTGGAATTGGATACCGTATCTTATGCTTCTGTCACGGCAGGGGTGAATTGGCCCGGTAAGTCTAACTGCCAGTGGAATGAACATGTATATCCGCCCAACACAAAAAAAGCCCCCTCGAGTGAGGGGGCTTTTTACGAATGAAATTAGCGTTGTGATAAATGCTCGACATACGTATCGCAAAGTGCGAGCAGGTTCATCGCCCGCTTGTATGCATCCTCTGTGGCTGCTTGATTCGTTACAGGCTGCAAGCCGGTGAGCGTATAGCTTTCGCCATCTTTTTCGCTCTTTCCGGGAATGAAGACCTTATTGTTATCGATATAGGAACCTGAAGGCAGGTAATACCGCTCCGGCAGCAAATTGCTTTTCTGATTCACAATATCCTGGCCAAAATGAATCGTCCCGCTCAAATCGACATCGGTCAAATTCGCGATAGTGGGCATCAGGTCCACTTCTCCCCCCGTTTGGGGATTCACCGCCGGTTCTACCGCCCCTGGCGCTGCTACGATGAGGGGAATGTTCAGCATATCGGCGTAGGAATAATCACGGCCCAAGGTATCCTTCAGCAGCGACTTTTCGTAGTCCGTTAAAGAATACATCGGCAGGCCCAAATGATCGCCATAGATGACAATGACGCTGTTGTCCCATATGCCAGCCGCCTTCAATTCGTCGAAGAAGAGGCCGAGTGAGTAATCCGCATAATTTTGCGCGGTCAGGTAGTCGCCTACGAAAGTGCCTTTAAAAGCCTTCGGCAGCTCGATTTGCCTCTTGCTTGCCGGTATGTTAAAGGGATGATGGCTGGACATGGTGATCAGATTGGCATAAAAAGGCTGGTTGTTTTTCTGCAGCTCCACCATGACCTCCGTCGATTTTCGGAACAAAACCGGGTCGGAAGCGCCAAAGAAGAGAAAATCCTCATCCTTGAAAAAGGACTTGTCGTAATACTTGTCAAAGCCAAGGCTAGCGTAGAGCTCCTTGCGGTTCCAGAAGGTGACGTCATTGGTATGGAACGTCATCGTTTTATACCCCATCTTGCTGAACAGCTTGGGTAAGCTCGGCAGGTTCTTATCGACATAAGATTGCGAAGCGGCGCCGTCCGGAGGTATGTATAGAGAAGTATTCAGCAAATACTCCGCATCCGACGTATTCCCTTGTCCCGCCATTTGATAAAAGTGAGGAAAGTACATGCTTTCCTTGACGAGTTTATTGAGATTAGGCGTAAGTTCCTTGCCGCCCAGCTTCATATTAATGAGGATATTTTGCAGGGACTCCACCTGAATGACAATGACGTTGCGGCCTTTGGCCACCCCTTTATATAAAGGATTATCAAGGGTTTGCGTCCCTTTCAGGTTGCTGATTGCCTGAGGCGTGACCAGCTTGGGATCCATGTAATCCCGATTCATGTCGCTGAAGATCGTAAGCACTTCATAATTGAGGATACCCATGCTTTGCGCACGCTGCACTTCATTTGTAATTCCTTTGTTCGTCTCCGCGATCATAAAGGAAAAAGCGAGTGTAAGGGCAAGTCCCGCCAACGCGATGGTACGGGAGGTTTTGCCTCTCCCCCATGATCGAAAGCTCTTGACCGCGCCAAGCAATATAAAGAAGACAATGATATCGATAAAAATAAGGAGGAAATACGGGTGCATCAATTGCATGACGCTTCCCTTGACCTCCGTAACCTGTCCAACTTGCTGCAAAGCGCGATAGGTTACAATGACACCGTAATATTGGTAGTACATAATTGCTGCGAAGTATATAGCCGTTACCAAAAGATCGACTAAGATATAGGCTATCAGTTTTCTTTTGGAAGCGAGCCATTCAACAAGAAAGAAGATCACCCAGACGGACGGAAGCCCGACTAACATAGTGAAAGGCTTGATTGTCGCTCCAAAAATTACGTACCAGGTTAAATAGATTTTCACTGCCAAAATCAGAGTGAAAATAACAAACGGACTTTTCCAAAAATTGCGTTTCAAGTTCATCGGTAAAACCTCCCCCACTATATTACCACCAGCAAGATGTTTTCACCAATGGGGAAGGTGTGAATTTATCGATTTACGGGGAAACTCCTTTGAGAGCACCCAAGATTTCTCTGCCAATCAACCGATCAAGCGGTGAAGTGGGACAATGCCGTTTGCAGTTCCTCGGCCAGCTCTGCCAAAGCTTTGGCTGCACCAGACATCTCCTCCATGGTCGCCAATTGCTGCTGGCTTGCCGCAGATGCTTCCTGGGTTCCGGCTGCCCCTTCCTCAGAAACACTGCTGACATGCATCATTTCATCTGAGACTTGGGAGGTTTCTTCATTGACGCTGCGGATGCTGTCTATAATCTCTCCGGATTTGACCGTTACCTTGATGGCTGACTCCTCAATGCTTTGGAAAGCAGCCGTTACCGTCTGGCCTAGAATGACCCCATCCTTGACCAACTCCATTTCGCTGTCCATGGATTTGGCCGCAGAACGCGAGCTTTCTTGAATATGGAGGATGAGTCTTGCGATTTGCTCCGACGAACGGGTAGTAGCATCAGCCAGTTTGCGGATTTCCACCGCTACGACAGCAAAGCCCCTGCCGCTATCACCTGCCCGCGCCGCTTCTATAGCAGCGTTCAATGCCAGAAGGTTAGTGCGTTCCGCAATTTCTTTGACAGACGTGATGATCTCGCCGATTTCTTCCGAACGGGTCATCAGTTCATGCATGGCCATCTGCGATTGATTCACGCTGTTATTGATATCCTTCATGCGTTTGGCTATGCCATCTACAGATTTAACGCCATGAGATAAAGTCGCCGTTGTTCCGTCAATCAGCGCCTGCAATTCACTGCCACTTTGTTCAATAGCTTCAATTTCCTTTGCCATGCGTTGAATGGAAGAAGTAGCAGCATTGACGCTTCGCACCTGCTCTTCCAGACCGTGCGACAGCTCCGTCGTAACGCTGGCGATTTGTTCCGATGCTTTGGAGGTTTGCTCAGCACCAGCATTCAATTCTTCGGAGCTAGCTGACAGAGTCATGGCACTTAAGCTCACTCGGCGAACAATATCACTAATTCCCGAGAGCATCGCATTAAAGGATTGCGTGAGTGCGCCGATCTCATCCCGGGATTTATATGTACCGCGAACGGTCAAATTGCCGGTTTCCGCCTTCGTCATCAGTTCCTTCATTTGACTGAGGGGCTTCACGATAAGCTGAGAAATAAAGAATCCGATTCCCGCCAGTACCACTAACGCGGCCAGCATGATGACAAATGTCAGAATCAGAGTAGTCTGTCTGCTATCCTTGTTCATTTGATCGTTGGCATCCGCAGCATTGATATTGAAAGTGATCAGCTTCTGCATATCCTGATCGACGGCTTCCTGAAGGGGAAGCATTGAATTGTAAGCTTTCGCCGCTAAATCGGTATTCCCCATCATCGCGTATTTCAATACTAAGTCGCGCTTAGTCAAGTATTCCTTCAGTGTTTTCTGGTAAGCCTCAAAAATGGTTTGTTCGTCTTTATGGATGCCGAGACCGTCGATTTTCAAAATCATGTTGTTCGTATCGTTATCCAGCTTCTCCATCAGTACTTTCTTGTCTTGTTTAATCCCTTGATTCTGCTCGACGGTAATCTCGAGAATATAGCGTTCGTTTCCTAATTGATTATTCCATATCCGGTACAGCCAGCTAACGGGGAGGAGATTGTCTTCGTACATTTTCGTAGAGTTGCCTGCGACTTTATTCACACTATATAAGCCGAGCACACCTACTACACCTGTCATGACTAACGCGGTGATAACCAAAATGGCAATCTTCATTCTTACTTTTAAATGTTTTATCAGTGCGAGCAATGAAATCTCTCCCATCTTCTGACTCTCTATGTTTTCTTATGTAATATGATGATACTATATCTAACATGAAAAATCGTCAATTACATGTTTCATGGTAGTTCCTGTTTTTTATTGTCGAAAGTGAAAATGTCACTTAACTTACAGAAAGAAGGCGTTTTCAATGAATTCTGCCTACCGGAAAATCTTTTGGTCCGCCGGCTTCGGCTGGCTTTTTGACGCCATGGATGTCGGGTTGCTCTCCTTCATCGTCGTCAAGCTAAGCACGGAGTGGAATTTAAGCAGCGAGAGCAAAGGGCTTCTTGGCACTGCTACCACGGCGGGCATGGCGATCGGCGCACCATTGGGAGGCTATTTGGCAGACCGATTCGGAAGACGACCCATTTTCTTGTTGACTCTTGTTGTCTTCGGGTTAGCCAGTTTCGGCAGCGCCTTCTCACCCGGTCTCACCGTCATGATGCTTTTTCGTCTGCTGATGGGAATCGGTTTGGGGGCTGAACTTCCCGTAGCCTCCACTCTGGTGAACGAGGCGGCGCCGCCCGAAAAAAAAGGCCAAACCGTCGTCCTGCTGGAGAGCTTTTGGGCAGTTGGCTGGATTGCCGCCGCTGTTCTCGCCTATTTCGTCATACCCGATTATGGCTGGAGAGTCGCCGTTCTCATCGGCGGTTTGCCAGT
>NZ_CBQR020000023.1 GCF_000455485.1 Gorillibacterium massiliense | reverse complement strand
TTACCTTATCTTCCCTGCTCATCTGGGGTTCTCTCCTGAGCTTTTTCAATCTCGGCGCTTGGGGAGCTCTCTATGCCTTCAGCCCTGAAAATTATCCAGAGGAAGTACGTGCATCGGGATCAGGCTTTGCATCGGGCTTCGGACGTTTGGGCAGCGCCATCGCTCCTTATCTGGTGGGGTACCTCATAGATAAAAAATATACACCCAACACTATCTTCATCATCTTTACCGCTGTCCTGCTGCTCGGCGCTCTCGTTCTGCTGCTGTTCGGCCGTGAAACCCGCGAATCTATGGCATACGCTAGAAATGATCGGAGCTGATCGCCTATACTGCTACTTATTTTCACAACTTGAAATAACGCCTTTTCCCGTGGAGATTCGTCAGTCCATTCCGGGAGCAGGCGTTTTATTATAGAAGAAATCATTTTGTCGATCAAAATTTGAAACATGTAACCGGAATCATCGTATACAAAAATATACCATTCCATCATGCCTACATTAGGCGTTGGTTTCCACGGGAGGAAATGCCATGTTGGAGGTTTACACCGGCTGTCTCGTTTTTGGCGTCTTGTTTGCCGTTGTTTCCGTGTTCCTCGGAGATATCATCAGCACGTCGCTGGACGGGATACTCGACTTTTTGTCCGCGGACTATCTCAACCCGACTGTTCTCGCCTCGGGAATTACCCTTTTTGGAGGCGTCGGCATTCTGACGACACAATATACCGATATGAGCCGGGGCTGGGTCCTAACTCTGGCTATTCTCGCCGCAGCAATTGGCGGTTTGGCGGTTCATTTTTTCTATGTCGTTCCGATGCACAAAAGCGAAAACTCCACAGGTTACTCCATGCGTGGGCTTACGGGAAGACTTGGCGAGGTGATTACACCCATTCCTTCAAATGGCTACGGAGAAGTACTAATTCGCGCAGGAGTCGGGGTATCCAACCATATTGCGGCAAGCTTTGAGCACAATGAAATTCAGGCGGGTGTTAAAGTAGTCGTCGTGGAAGTTAAAGACGGCATCCTTTACGTAACCCGTTTTGAAAATAAATGAAGTAAAGGAGAATCGTACAACAATGAATTTTGGAGATTATGATTATCTTATGATCCCTGCAATTGTCGTTGGTGTTATCATCCTGCTGGGCTTGGCTTTTATGGCGCGGTACAAAACCGTAGGTCCTGATGAAGCCATGATCGTCACAGGAACCTTTCTCGGCAACAACAACATCGCCACGGATACCGATGAGTCTGGGGGCTCGGATCGAAAAATCAAGATCGTACGTGGCGGAGGCGCCTTCATCTGGCCAATCTTCCAACAGGCTGAATATTTATCCTTGCTCTCTCATAAGCTCGATGTTTCGACACCTGAGGTTTACACGGAGCAAGGCGTTCCCGTTATTGCCGATGGCGTAGCTATCATCAAGATCGGCGGCTCTGTAGAGGACGTCGCCACGGCGGCCGAGCAATTTATGGGCAAGCCCATCGAAGCCCTGAAAGGTGAAGCCCAGGAAGTTCTGGAAGGCCACCTACGCGCCATCCTCGGCTCCATGACCGTGGAAGAAGTATATCGGAACCGGGACAAATTCGCCCAAGAGGTACAAGGCGTCGCCGCCAAGGACCTGAAAAAAATGGGTTTGCAAATCGTATCCTTCACCATCAAGGATGTCCGCGACAAGCAAGGCTACCTGGATGCTCTCGGAAAACCGCGAATTGCCGCCGTTAAGCGGGACGCGGATATTGCCGAAGCGGAAGCGATCCGGGACTCTCGGATCCAAAAAGCAAAAGCGGCAGAAGAAGCGCAAAAGGCCGAACTTCTGCGGGATACGAATATCGCAGAAGCCGAGAAAAACCGCGAGCTGAAAGTTGCCTCCTTCAAAAAAGAACAGGATACGGCGAAGGCGGAAGCCGACCAGGCTTATCATATCCAGGAAGCAATCGCGAAGCAGATCGCCGTAGAAGAACAAATGAAAGTCGAGCTGGTGCGCAAGGAGCGGGAAATCGACCTGCAGCAAAAGGAAATCCTTGTTCGCGAAAAGCAATATGACGCGGAAGTGAAGAAAAAAGCCGACGCCGACCGCTACTCCGTGGAACAAGCGGCGGAAGCCGATAAGGCACGACGCATGCGAGAAGCAGACGCTCTCTCCTACAGTATCGAAGCGGAAGCTCGAGCCAACGCTGAACAGAAACGGTTGGAAGGTCAGGCAATCGCTGACGCCGAACGGGCAAAAGGTACAGCCGAGGCCGAAGTCATACGGCTGCGCGGTTTGGCTGAAGCGGAAGCGAAGGAAAAGCTGGCGGAAGCGTTCCAAAAATTCGGCGAAGCCGCTGTTTTGGATATTATCGTCAAGATGCTGCCTGAACTGGCCGGAAGAGTTGCCGAGCCGATCTCCTCAATCGATAAGCTGACGGTGGTGGATACTGGAAACGGTGCAGGGGCCGCGCGTGTAAGCAATTATGTTACTCAACTGATGGCGACCGCACCAGAAATGCTGAAAAGTGTCTCCGGTATCGATCTTAACACGCTTGTTTCCAATCTGACCGGCAAGGAGAAAAAGCCTCCCGTTTCAATCCCCATCCAAACGGGACCGGTCGTGCCGGAACCTGCAGCAAGCAGCGCAAACCCTTCGTCCGGAACATCGGAAATCGGGTAAACGATCACTCAGCACCAATAGAAAAAGCGCTCTATGCCGGGAACGGCAGAGCGCTTTTTTTCACTTTTTTCATGTCAGCCACACTCATCTATCGCTTATGCCTGAAAGCGGCTTAACGAATTTTGCAGCTCCTCCGCCAACTCGGCTAGCGCCCGTGATGAATGGGCCACTTCTTCCATAGCTGAAAGCTGCTGCTCGCTGGCAGCGGACGCCTCTTCAATGCCCGCCATCGCTTCCTGGGATACGGCATGGATATGGGTCATCTCCGCATTAACCCGCTCCCCTTCTACCGTCACTTTGCCAATGGAGGAACGAATCTCTTCCATTTTGCGTGATACTTGAAACGCCGATTGCTCGATGGCGCGGAAAGCCTCCGAGACGATACGGCTGCGGTTAACGCCTACCCTCACAAGTTCCATCTCGTTATCCATCGAATGAACCGCTCGACTGGTTTTCACGCGAATCTCATCAATCAGGTTCTCGATGTGCTTGGAGGATTGGGAAGAAGCATCTGCCAGTTTGCGGATTTCTCCTGCCACAACGGCAAAACCCCGGCCGCTTTCGCCTGCTCTTGCCGCTTCGATAGCTGCGTTCAAGGCCAGGAGGTTCGTTTGTTCTGCAATGCCTTTAACCGTTGTAATGATCTCGCCGATTTCGTCCGATTTGCCGCTTAGCTCGCGAATAATGACTTGAGAAGCTTGAACGCTTTGATCGATATCATTCATGCCAGTGGCAATTTCCCCGACGGTGCTTGCGCCTCTTTCCGTCGATTCCAGCGTATCGTCTGTAAGTCTCTGCAGCTCATCGCTACCCTTTACGACAAAAGACAGATTGTCCGTCATCATCTTCACAGAATCGGCAGCGGCAACTACGCTTTTGACCTGTTCTTCCATACCTGCCGAAAGCTCAGTGGTGACGGAAGCGATTTGTTCCGATGCTTTTGCCGTCTGTTCCGAGCTCGCTGTCATCTCCTGGGAGCTGGCAGACAAAGTCAAAGAGCTTTCATTCACTTTATAAACGATCTCTTTTAGTCCGCTAATCATGGTGTTAAAGGATGAAGTTAGACGGCCGATCTCGTCTCGGGATTCATAATCGCCGCGGACCGTCAAATCTCCCTTTCCGCCTCTGCCCATTTGTTCTTGCAGTGCCGTCAGTGGCTTGATGAGCAAGACTCCGATGCCGTAGCTCCCTGCGAGAAGCAGAATCAAGCTGCCGACCCAGGCAAGGATACCAAAGTTTCTTGCTTGGTTTGCGAGCTTTTCCTCATCGCCCTTCATCTTCTCTGCATTATCGTTCAATATATCAAGCTGCTGGGCTAATCTTTCGTCAACATTCAACTGCAATTCATAGAGCTTCGCATACTCGGTTTTTGCTTCAGAAAGCTGATTGGCTTTAGCAAAATCCAGTACTTTTTTTCGTTCTGCGCGATAATCAGTCAACTCAGAGCGGTACTGAGCGAATAACTTGGCTTCTTCACTGCCTGCTTTCAGCTTGCTTTCGACAATGGGGATCAGTCCGTTGTTATGATTAACCAGTTCATCGATCTTCTGCGTTAATTCCTGCATCACCTTTGCGTCGGATTCCATCATAATTTGCAAAATATATGCTTCGTTCTGAATTTGATTCTCTTTGATCTGATAGAGCATACGAGTTGTCAGAAACGAATCGTTATACATATGATTGGATTTATTAATAATCCGTCCGGACTGCTGGAAGTTGATGAACTCAACGGCAGTCAGCATAATCATGGAAATCACGACGAGGACTAGAATTTTCTTGCCTACAGATAAATTACGAAAGATTGATTGCATTGCAAAATTCCCACTTTCTGCAGAATAATGTAGAAGATTCCGTTTGGTTTCTACAATATTCTACAAAAAGAGTACGATTTCCTGCAACTTTAAAATATTAATTATTACGTAAATGTGTCTTTGCAATAAGAATTAATATCGATAAAAAATATCAATCCTGGTTATTGCTTTCCTGTATGACCGAATCCTCCAGCGCCTCTCTCCGTATCGGACAGTTCCTCCGTTTCAATTAAGCGCACCTTCGGCACTTCTTGAAAGACCATCTGAGCAATTCGATCTTTTCGGTTGACCGTAAAGAGAACCTGCCCTAAATTGGCTAGAATCACTTTGACTTCACCGCGAAAGTCCGCATCGATCGTTCCGGGGGAGTTAAGACAGGTGATACCGTGCTTTAGGGCCAGTCCACTCCTTGGACGAATTTGTGCCTCCAAAGCATCCGGCATCGCCATGGAAAAGCCCGTCGGAATAAGGGTTCTCTCCCCAGGCGCGATCACAATCGGCTCCACGACAGCAGCATACAGATCAAAACCTGCAGCCAGCTCGGACATTTTTTGCGGAAGCGGAATGTCTTCCTGTCCGGTCATTCGTTTGATCTGTACTGCGTATTCATGCTTTGACAAGAGAATCCCTCCTGAAGGTGCGAATGGCTCGATCCGTCTGTCCCACCATCGCCAAGGCGAAGGGTTGGGAGAACAGCTCCTTGGACAGCTTG
>NZ_CBQR020000022.1 GCF_000455485.1 Gorillibacterium massiliense | reverse complement strand
AAGGGTTGGGAGAACAGCTCCTTGGACAGCTTGTTGACATCCTCCATTGTAACGGCTTCAATCATATCGATGGTTTCGTCCAATGTAAAATGCTGCCCCAACATCAGCTCGTTTTTGCCGATGCGGTTCATCCGGCTGCCGGAACTCTCGAGTCCAAGAATCAGACTGCCTTTCAACTGTTCCTTGCCTTGGCCGAGCTCTTTTTCCGTCATGCCTTTGGCAAGGAGATCAGAGAGCACTTCCTCCGTAAGTTTTAAAACTTCATCCGTTTGCTTGGGCGCCGTCCCTGTATAAATAGTAAACAACCCGCTGTCCGCATTGGCGGAATGATAGGAATAAACGGAGTAGGCGAGGCCTCGTTTTTCGCGAATTTCTTGAAATAACCGGGAACTCATCCCACCGCCGATGACATTATTGAGCAGGACCATGGCGTATAAACGGTCATCGCTCAACTTCAACCCGGGAAGGGCGAGACAAATATGGTTTTGTTCCGTTTTCTTTTTGTTGTACACTTGCCCGCCGACAAAGCCAGGCGCATGATTGTCCCCTTCTATTCCTTTACCGCTGAAAGCGCCAAAATGCTTTTCCAGAAGCTCAAGAATCGAGTCCGGATAGTTCCCGGCAATGCTGATGACGATGTCCTCGAGGCGGTACCGGTCCGCCATGTACGCCCGCAGGTCATCCGACCTCAAGCTTCGTAAATTCTCTTCACTTCCGAGTATGGTATAGCCGAGAGGATGCTCGCCATAGGCTGCTTTTGCCAGCAAATCATGAACGAGATCGTCAGGCGTGTCTTCATACATGGCGATTTCTTCGAGAATGACGTTGCGTTCCTTATCCAGATCCTCCGGATCTAGCAGCGACTGGAAAAACATATTCGCCAATAGATCGACAGCAATAGGCAAATGCTGGTCCAACACTTTTGCGTAATAGCAGGTATACTCTTTGGATGTGAACGCATTGACATTACCGCCAATTCCATCAAACACTTCTGCAATTTCCTTGGCGCTGAAACGGTCGGTTCCTTTAAACAGCATGTGCTCGATAAAATGGGAGATCCCGTTTTGAGCTTCCGTTTCATTGCGGGATCCGGTTTTCACCCAAATCCCAAAAGATACGGAACGAAGGGTAGACATCTTCTCCAGGACAACCCGGAGTCCGTTGGACAATTCGGCTTTTATCACTGAGTACCTCCATTATTAAGTGCGGTTTACCTGCTGAGCAGGGTTACGCCTTGCCCGTCGGGGGATATTCGGCTCGGCGAAAGCAATTCGCTCACGGTGCCGATAGCAAGGCCTTTTCGTTTGATTTCCCGGATGAGGGCAGGTAGGGCTTGCGATGACGAGGACGTCGGATGCATAAGGATGAGCGCTCCAGGTTCAAGTCCTTTGGAGATGCGGCGGATGATGGTTTCTGGTGCGGGGTTTTTCCAATCCACCGTATCCAGCGTCCACAGCACGGTTTTCAGATGGAGCTGGTGTGCGATATCCACCGTCTCTTGATCAAAGTCTCCTGAAGGCGGTGCGAAAAGTGTATTATGAACGCCCAACTTATCCGTCAGCAGTTTTTCGGTCTTTACGATCTCTGCCGCTGCCTGATCTCGGTTCAGACGGCTCATATTCTTATGCGAATAAGCGTGGTTGGATAGTTCATGACCGTATGCACCAATTTGTCTGGCTGTTTCGATATGCTTCGACAGCCATGTACCATCAAAGAAAAATGTAGCATGAACGTTTTCTTTATTCAAGGTCGAAAGCATTGACGGCAAAAACTCGTCCCCCCATGCTACATTGATCATAAGCGATACCATCGGTTTTTCCGGATTCCCTTTGAAAATCGGCTGGGCGCCAAGATCTTCGAGAGACTGATTTGGCGGAATATCCCGATAGATGTAAGGTATGGCACTCCCTACGGCAAGTTTACGGGATGCAATCAGCTTAAGCGTCGCCTCCTGGTCCACCTCTCGCCCATTATATCCGGGGATCGCCTTCCAAACCGGATCGATTCGAGCGTCAATCGGCTTAATCCGTAAAGCCGGAGCCTCCTTCATGAGCCGTTCTCTCCAAACTTGCTCATCGGATGGAACGTTATCATGTTTTAAAAACGGCTTAAATGCACTCAAATGGGGTGCATCTTTCATTTTCCACACATAGCGCGTGTACGCATCAATTCCAAATAAAGGGGCGAGGCCCCACATGAGTACAATGACAATGCCGACTAAATACAGCAAGCTGATCTGACGCATTCCACCGACCTCCGCCTGTATGTTGGCAAATCTGCCGTTTTCAACCGACAGACTTGTCATGCCTGGAATCACGCATATCCCTACATAGCTCAGCACTTTGGTGTTGTCCAAGCTCTATTCCCTATCCTATGCAAAATTGGACAAGAAATAAGCCGGAAAATAAAAAAAACTCCTTGCGGAGTTTTTTTACGGATCAAATTATTTGCGTTCGCTATTTCCAGGACGAGGGCGATTCCGGTCGCGGTCATGATTCCGGTCATGATTGCGATCCGAGCCTCCCGGGCGAGAGTCGCGGGGACGGTCTTGGCGGGGAGGGCGGGTTTCCTGTTGGTTTTCCGCGCCTTCCGGCAGCAGCAGCACCTTGTGGGACAGGTTGACGCGGCCTTGGGAATCGATCTCCGTAACCTTGACGGTGATGGTATCACCCAGAGAGACGACATCCTCTACATTGGCAACCCGTTCAACGGCCAGCTGTGACACGTGGACAAGGCCTTCCTTGCCGGGAAGCACTTCCACGAAGGCGCCGAATTTTTCGATCCGTTTGACGGTACCCTCATAAATTTCGCCAACGACGACTTCCCGGACGATCCCTTCAATGATGGAACGGGCTTTCTCGTTCATCTCTTGATTGGAGGAAGCGATGTATACTTTGCCGTCCTGTTCGATGTCGATCTTTACACCGGTCTCATCAATGATCTTGTTGATGATTTTACCGCCTGCACCGATAACGTCGCGGATTTTATCCGGATTGATTTGCATAATGATAATTTTCGGAGCGAAAGGAGACAGTTCCTTACGCGGCTCGCTGATGACTTCCATCATCTTGTCCATGATGAACATGCGGCCTTTGTATGCCTGGTCCAACGCTTCCTTCAAGATATCGCGGTTGATGCCGTCGATCTTAATATCCATTTGGATGGCGGTAACGCCAGCTTTCGTGCCGGCTACTTTGAAGTCCATGTCGCCCAAGTGGTCTTCCATGCCTTGGATGTCAGTCAACACCGTGTAGTGGTCGCCGTCCTTGATCAGACCCATGGCCACGCCGGCAACGGGTGCTTTGATCGGCACGCCCGCATCCATAAGCGCCATACAACCGGCACAGATGGAGGCTTGGGATGTGGAACCGTTGGATTCCAACACCTCGGAAACGACGCGGATCGCATAGGGGAACTCTTCTTCCGAAGGAAGGATCATTTGCAGGGCACGTTCGCCCAATGCACCATGTCCGATTTCCCGGCGTCCCGGCGCACGGAGCGGCCGAGCTTCCCCTACGCTGAAGGGCGGGAAGTTATAGTGATGCATGAAGCGCTTGGTTTCTTCCAAGTCCAAGCCGTCCAACATCTGCACATCCCCCATAGCCCCGAGGGTAGCGACGCTGAGCGCTTGGGTTTGTCCCCGGGTAAACAGCGCCGAGCCATGAGTTCTGGCAAGCAGACTGGTTTCACCGCTGATAGGACGGATTTCATCGACGGCACGGCCGTCGGGACGAACTTTGTCGTGAGTGATCAAGCGGCGGACTTCTTCTTTGACGATGTCGTAAAGAACTTCCTTCACATCGCCCAGCTTGTCCGTTTCGTCGGCATACGCTTCGGCGAAATGAGCCACCGTATCTTGATTGATCAAGTCAATGGCTTCTTGACGCGCATGCTTCTCGCCGATGCTGACGGCTTGCACCAAACGATCCAAGGCAAAAGCACGAACTTCGCGGTTTACCTCTTCGTCGATTTGATGAAGCACGACATCCATTTTCGGCTTGCTTACGTCTTGAGCGAAATCCTCGATTTGAGCAACGATCTTCTTGATCTCTTCGTGTCCGTACATAATCGCTTCCAGCACGAGATCTTCCGGAAGCTCGTGAGCTTCCGCTTCCACCATCATGATGGCTTCCTTCGTTCCTGAAACCACGAGGAACAACTCCGTCTTCTTCAACTGTTCGACGGTAGGATTAATGACAAATTCGCCGTCGACGCGACCTACGATAACGCCGGCGATGGGACCATTGAAGGGGACATTGGAGATGGTCAGGGCAACGGAGGTGCCGATCATCGCCACGATTTCAGGCGCGCAGTCCTGATCCATGCTCATGACAAGGTTTACAATTTGCACATCGTTACGGAAGCCTTCCGGGAAAAGCGGACGAATCGGCCGGTCGGTGAGACGGCTGGCCAGGATTGCTTTTTGCGATGGACGTCCTTCGCGCTTGATGTAGCCGCCGGGAATTTTACCCGCCGCGTACATCCGCTCTTCGTAATTGACCGTGAGCGGAAAGAAATCGAGATCCTTCGGCTCGTTTGATGCCGTTACGGTACAAAGCACCGCGGTGTCTCCATATCGAGCCATAACAGCTCCGCTGGCCTGCTTGGCCAATTTGCCCGTTTCCAAAACAAACGGTCTTCCCGCAAGTTCGAATTGAACTTTCTTTTCCATGACTACCTCCCGTGCTATGTAGGGATATCCTCTTTATAAGAAAAACGTCTATCGACGCACATTCAAAGAAGTCAGACCGCGTTTAGAGGACGTTTTTCTTGTAATACCAGGAAGTTAATGCTTCGAAGTTTATTCTTTCTGATATTATAAGAAAAGCAACCCTGCCGCCCGCACCCGTAGAGGGCGCGGGGTAACAACGGTTGCTGTCCATTCGCTCGACTTGAGATTACCTGCGAAGTCCGAGTTTTTCAATCAGGGCGCTGTAACGTTTAACGTCATTGTTTTTCAAATACGTCAACAGTTTACGGCGTTGGCCTACCATTTTCAACAGACCGCGACGAGAATGATGATCCTTCTTGTGCGTCCGCAGATGGTTGGTCAAGTTCGTGATGTTTTCCGTAAGGATCGCGATTTGAACTTCAGGGCTACCGGTATCTGTTTCATGAACCTTGTGCTCAGAAATCAATTGCTGCTTACGTTCTTGGGTCAATGCCATTCTGCTCACCTCCTTATTAAATTCATAAATAATCGCCGCAAGCCCAGTCGACCGCCGGTGAGAGCGTGTCCCCGAGCCCGGGTTCAGGTTTACACCGATAAACAGTATACCATATGAGTCCTATAAAAGTAAACTTCAGCCTTGCAACAGCTTTTCTTTGGCCGCTTCCGCATCCTTGCCGATCTGTGCGACTAGCTCCTGGATAGAAGAAAACTTCATTTCCGGCCGTAAAAAGGAGATAAACTCGACCTTCAATTCTCGACCATAAATGGTCTCGTTGAAGTCAAATAAGTGCACTTCCAGCGTACGGTTCAAGCCGTCCTCGGCAAAGGTCGGTTTCACTCCGACATTCATCACGCCGTCTAAACGCCGCTTGTCCAAATACACGCGGACTGCATAAACACCGTTTGCCGGTACTGCATAAGGCCGGCTCAGCTGCAAATTCGCAGTCGGGTAATTTAATGTCCGGCCTCGCTGTTCCCCGGTCCCTACGGTGCCTTGAAGCGAATAAGGTCGAGCCAGTAGCTCTGCTGCCTGCTCCACTTGGCCATCCTGCAATTTTTCCCGAATCAGCGTACTGCTAACCTTGCCGCCGTCACGAAGAAAGGGCCTTACAATTTCCACCGAAAATTCACCATGCCCGTAAGACACAAGGGAATCTGCCGTCCCAATGCCTGCACGGCCGAAGGTAAAATCGAAGCCGACAATAACGGAGTCGATGCCCATCGGCAGGAGGATGTCCTGAACAAACCGTTCAGGCTCCATCTTCGCAAAATCCTCGTTGAAGGTGACGACATAAGCGACGTCGACTCCAAGGGAACGGAAGATTTCCAGCTTGTCTGCCAAGGGAGTAAGGATTGCCCGGTACGTGTCGAGACCGAGAACCTCCCGAGGATGAGGATGAAACGTCATGATGGCAGTTGGAAGCTGCTGACGCCGCGCGGTTCGCACCGCCCGGTTGATCACCTCGCGATGCCCCAAATGAACGCCGTCAAAATCCCCGATAGCCAAAACCTGCCGCGCGGGCAAGCCCGGATATGGAAAATGAAAGGGATAAGTCAATTCGAACACTTGCATGATGCGTTCTCCATTCGTGATCGTGGGTTCGTCGTTCAGTTGAAAACTTTTTCCGGGGCGAAAAGACGACGCTCTTCATCAAAGCGAAAAATACCGAGAAAGCGCTCCGCTTCTTCATCTGCCGAGACTCTGCCATATAAACGGTATAGTCCATCTTGCAGATCGGACGTGATGTCTGCTTGTACGCTTCTTCCCTGCAGAGCGTAAACCGCCATCTTCGCATCCACCGTCCATGCCGGGATATGAGGAATGGCTTGATCGGCAGGGATCAACCGGGGGGACAAGTCCCCTTGTGAAGCCAACGCCGCGATTTCATCCAAGGTCAAGCAGTCCTCTTTCCGCAGCATCCCGGTACCTGTGCGGGTAAGGTCTGACATCACCGCAGGATAACCCAGAGCCCGGCCGATATCGGTACATAATGTGCGGATATAGGTCCCTTTCGAGCATCGCGCCCGAAAGCGGATTTTCGGAAAGGGCTGATCCAGGTCCATTTGGAGAATTTCAGTTTCATAGATTTCTACGGTACGTGCCTTACGCTCTACCTCAATGCCTTCACGGGCCAACTGGTAAAGTCGTTTTCCCTCCACTTTAACAGCGGAGTACATCGGCGGAACCTGCTCGATCTTACCGATGAAGGCGGCGATCGCCTCTGTCACTTGCGCTGCTGTCAGCCGGACGGCCTTCACCCGCTCTGTAACGGTGCCGGTGGCATCCTCCGTATCCGTAGAATAAACCGACGGTCAAAACAGCCTCATACTCTTTCGGCAAATCTTGAATATATTCCACGACACGGGTCGCTCTACCGATACATAAGGGCAGCACACCCGTAACCTGGGGATCCAATGTACCCGTATGTCCAATCCGGCGGGTACCGGTCATCCGCCGCACTTTCGCCACCACGTCGTGAGAGGTAAATCCAGCGGGCTTCCATACGGCCAGCACGCCTTCCAACGGCTCCTGACTCATCGTGTCGAATCACCTGCAATTCCGCGGACCGATAAGCTTTTCTCTACTGCTTCTATCACGCGATGGGTGACATCTTGAACCGGGCCTTCCAACGAACAACCGGCTGCCCGGATATGCCCGCCGCCTCCGAAGATTTGGGCAATGGAAGCGACGTCTACTAATCCGGCAGAACGAAGGCTGGCTTTAAACTGTCCTGGAGCAAACTCCTTGAACAAGATGCCTACTTCTACTCCCTCGATATTGCGAGGGTAGTTGACCAAGCCATCCATATCATCGTTGGATGCGCCCGTTTCCGTAATAACGTCATGGGTAAGGCTTATCCACGCGATTTTGCCGTCAGATGACACGCTCAGCTTGGCTAGCGCCTTTTGCAGCAGACGAATTTGGGTCAGCGTCAGCTTTTCCAGCAAGCGATCGGCGATCTCATTGCCTTTCACTCCTAGTGCCAGCATCTCCGAAGCGATCTTCATCACCGCCGGAGTGGTGTTGGCATACCTGAACCCGCCCGTATCGGTGGAAAGTCCGGCATAGACCAAAGTTGCCAGCTGCAGCGTCCATTCGGTGCCGATTACGGCAGCCAGATCGTACAAAACCTCCGCGGTTGCCGCAGCATCAGGCCTTACCAAATTAACGATGCCAAAACCGTCGTTGGTGGGGTGATGGTCAATATTGAGCAGCGGTGTCCCTTCCACAAAGCGGAAGCGGACATCGCCGATTCGTCTATAATCCGCACAATCGACGCTGATCACATTTTTAAAGAGTAGTTGCGGATTCTCCGAGCCGTTCAAAATCACTTCGTTTCCCATCAGAAAGGAAAACTTGGCGGGAACTGCCCCATCGTTGATCAGAATGTAACGTTTCCCCAACTGTCGGAGGATTTCCGCTACAGCCAGGGTGGAACTGATGGCATCCCCATCAGGATTGACGTGGGCCACCACGAGAAAATCGTCCTTTTGCCGGATGAAGTCCGCAGCTGCGGTAAGCGAAGGGCCATAATCGCCGAGATTCGCGGTCATTGCTCCTTCTTCCCCTCATTGATTTTATGCAGCAACTCTTCGATATGCATGCTGTAATCGATGGAGGTGTCAAGCTTAAAGAGCAGTTCCGGCATGACTCGAAGTCGGATTCGCTTGCCCAGTTCAGAGCGGAGGAAGCCGGTGCCGCGGGCTAATGCTCGCAGCGTCGACTCCTTCTGTTCCTCTGATCCGAGTACGCTCAAAAAGACTTTGGCTTGGGAAAGGTCGTTGGTGACTTCCACGCCGGTTATCGTCAGAAAACCGATTCCTGGATCTTTAAGCTCCTGTTGTATGATCCGGCTCAGCTCTTTCTTGATTTCTTCCGCTACGCGGCCGGTTCGGTTTTTTGCCATAAACGGATCACCTCTCTACGGATTCCATGACGAACGCCTCGATGACGTCCCCTTCCTTCAAATCGTTGAAGTGATCGAGCGTGATGCCGCACTCGTAGCCTTGAGCCACTTCCTTGGCATCATCCTTGAACCGTTTCAAGGAGTCCAGCTTGCCTTCGTAAACGACGTTGCCGTCGCGGGTAACACGGGCAAGGGCGTTGCGGACCATTTTGCCATCGATGACCATACAACCGGCGATGGTGCCGACCTTTGTCACCTTGAACAGATTGCGCACTTCGGCGTGGCCGACGACGCTTTCCTTGAAGATCGGATCCAGCATACCCTTCATCGCTTGCTCGATCTCTTCGATCACGTTGTAAATGATGCGGTGTAGACGGATATCGACTTTTTCCTGATCGGCAGCAAGCTTGGCTTGAGGCTGAGCTTGCACGTTAAAGCCAATGATAATCGCATTGGAAGCGGAAGCCAGAGAAACGTCGGATTCCGTAATGGCACCAGCGCCGGTGTGCAGAATCTTGACTCGGGCGCCTTCCACTTCGATCTTCGCCAGGGAGTTGCGCAAAGCTTCAACGGAACCTTGAACGTCGCCCTTGATGATGACGTGGAGGTCCTTGATGTCGCCTTCTTGAATGTGTTTGTACAAATCGTCGAGGGTGACGCGGGAGTTGGCTCCCATTTCGGCGAGACGCTGGGTGCTTGCCCGTCTTTCGGCTATAGCGCGGGCTTTGCGCTCATCCTCATATACGATGAAGGGATCGCCTGCGCCCGGAACTTCCGATAGACCGGTAATTTCCACAGGCGTGGACGGACCGGCTTCTTTCAGCTTTTTGCCTCTGTCGTTTACCATGGCCCGGATACGGCCGAAGCATACACCAGCAATAAAGCTGTCGCCTACCTTCAGTGTTCCGTTTTGGATCAGCACGCGGGCAACGGGGCCTTTCCCTTTATCCAGCTCGGCTTCAATGACGGTGCCTCTCGCCCGTTTGTCCGGGTTAGCTCTCAGTTCCTTCACTTCCGCAACAAGCAAGATCATTTCCAGCAGCTCATCGAGATTGGTGCGCTGTTTCGCAGAAATGTTGACGAAAACGGTGTCGCCGCCCCACTCTTCCGGAACAAGCTCGTATTTTGTCAGCTCTTGCTTGATCTTATCCGGTTCAGCGCCGGGTTTATCGATTTTATTGACCGCAACGATAATCGGTACGGCTGCAGCTTTAGCATGGTTGATTGCTTCAACCGTTTGCGGCATGACGCCGTCATCGGCTGCGACGACCAATATGGTAATATCCGTTACCTGCGCACCCCGCGCCCGCATGGACGTGAACGCTTCGTGGCCCGGTGTATCCAGGAAGGTAATCTTCTTGTTATTGATTTCGACTTGGTAAGCTCCGATGTGCTGGGTGATGCCGCCGGCTTCTCCCTCGGTAACATGGGTTTCACGGATCGCATCAAGCAGCGTCGTCTTACCGTGATCGACGTGTCCCATAATGGTAACGACCGGAGGACGTTCTTGCAGATCCCCATCCTCGTCGGTTTCCTCGATCAGTTCGAAGTTATCCTCGTCAACGGCGATTTTCAGTTCCACTTCCACTCCGAATTCCTGGGCGACCAACTGGATGGTCTCCAGATCCAACTCATGGTTGATGGTAGCCATAGTCCCCATAAGCAGCAGCTTCTTGATGACTTCGGACAAATCCTTGTGCAGAAGCTTCGCCAGATCGCCGACTGTCATTTCACCACGGACGATGATCTTCTTCGGAGTATTATCCACTTTTTCTTTCTTCATTTGCATCTGTTGCTTGCCTTTACCGAATCTGCCGCCCTTGCCCATTCCCGGCTTGCCATCATCAAAACGGCGTCCGCCCTGCTTCGTACGTTTGCCGCCGATTCCCTCGTTGGCTTTGACATCCATGGCGTCAACGCCGGGAACGCTGGCATTCCGATTCGGACGGCCTTCGCCCACCCGCGGCTTCCGATCTTTATCTGCGGTGCGGGCCGGTTCCGGCTTGCGCTGCGGACGATCCGCTGCCCGAGCAGGAGTTTGCGCCATAGTGGATTGACTGGATGCGCCCGGGCTTGCTGAACGGTTGGATCCGCCCTGTCCGCCTTGGTAGGAACCGCCTTGCGGACGGTTACCGCCCTGGCCGCCTTGGTAGGAACCGCCCTGCGGACGATTGCCACCTTGGCCGCCTTGGTAGGAGCGCTCGCCTTGCGGACGGTTACCACCTTGACCGCCTTGGTAAGAGCCGCCCTGCGGACGATTGCCACCTTGACCACCTTGGTAAGAGCCGCCTTGCGGACGGTTACCGCCTTGACCGCCTTGGTAGGAGCCACCCTGCGAACGATTGCCGCCTTGGCCACCTTGGTAGGAGCCGCCCTGCGGACGGTTGCCGCCTTGGCCGCCTTGATAGGAACGCTCGCCTTGCGGACGGTTGCCGCCTTGGCCACCTTGGTAGGAGCCGCCCTGCGGACGGTTGCCGCCTTGGCCACCTTGGTAGGAGCGCTCGCCCTGTGGACGGTTACCGCCTTGGCCACCTTGGTAGGAGCGCTCGCCTTGCGGACGGTTGCCGCCTTGGCCACCTTGGTAGGAGCGCTCGCCCTGTGGACGGTTGCCGCCTTGGCCACCTTGGTAGGAGCGCTCGCCTTGCGGGCGGTTGCCGCCCTGGCCGCTTTGGCCACCTTGACCGCCTTGGCCTGCGCCTTGCGCGCTAGGTGCCGGGCTGGTCTGCTCAGCCTGCTCGCTGCGCGCCGGCTGTGGGCTCTGCCCGCTTACTGCCGCTTGCGGCTGGCTGCTGCTGCGCTCGGCTGCCTGCGGCTGTTGCGCAGCCGGTTGGGCAGGCGCAGCGTTTTGCCGCGGCGACTGGCTTGCGCCTTGCTGCGCGGCTTGGCTGCCGCCAGATTTGGCGGGGCCGCTTTCTCCAGCGGCGCGGCGTGCCGCAGCATTCGCTTTTACATCGTGAAAAAAGCGCTCAACCGCGCCTACTGCGTCATTTTCCATAACACTCATGTGGTTGTTAACCGTTATCCCTTGTCTTTTCAATATCGTGATGATCTCCTTGCTGCTCATATTTAAAGATTTCGCATATTCGTAAACTCTAAGTTTGTCCTTGTTATCTTGTTTACTCAAATTCATTCCACCTCCGCAGGTTTTCCCTGGCGTTCCATTCGCTTCCTATCCGCTCTCCCTCTTGCACGATGCCGTGTAAAACGAAGTGGGATATTCAGCGATTGAAACTATTCCTTCGAGAGAAGACCGGCAAACCCGGCATCCGTAACGGCGAGAACGACCCGTTCTTCTTTGCCGATGGCTGCTCCGATTTCCTCCCGGGTTCCGCAAATCAAAAACGGAATTTGATAATAGCTGCACTTGTCGGTATATTTTTTCTGGGCGTTGTCCGATGCGTCGGAAGCGATAAGTATCAGCTTGGCTTCTCCAGTCCGGATCGCGTCCAGCACATTGCTGTCGCCGGCCGTCAGCTTTCCCGCACGCATGGCGAGTCCCAGGTTGTTGTACCACTTCTTACTCTTCATCATTGTCGTCCGCCTTATCCCCCGCACTATCTTTGAGAGCGTTGAATTCATCTTCAACCTGGATGAAATCTTCCTCCAGCTGGCGATAAATATCGGCGCTGACGGCGATCTTCAGTGCCCTGTCGAGCCCCCGGCTTTTGCTGGCCAGTTTGAAACAGGACCGTTTGCCGCACAGATATGCTCCGCGTCCCGATTTTTTGCCCGATAGATCAATGAGCACCTGTTCATCCGGCGTACGTACGACACGAATCAATTCCCGCTTTGGCATCATTTGCTGACAAGCTACGCATTTGCGCAGCGGCGTTTTCCGCTGTTTCATATCTTCACCGTTCCTTGCCGCTATGCGTCAGTCGACGCTGATGGAATCCTGGGGCATTTCCTCGGTTAAGGATTTTGGCCGGCCATATTCCTGCTCCGCCTGAGTCTCGCTCTTGATATCAATCTTCCAACTAGTCAGCTTAGCTGCCAGCCGGGCATTTTGACCCTTGATGCCGATCGCTAGAGAGAGTTGATAGTCGGGAACGATAACACGGGACATTTTTTCGCTTTCAAACACATTGACTTCGAGCACTTTGGAAGGGCTAAGAGCATTGGCTACGTATTCTTCCACGCTATCCGACCAGCGAACGATATCGATCTTCTCGCCGCGCAGTTCGTTCACGATGGTTTGCACCCGGATGCCTTTCGGTCCGACGCAGGAGCCGACAGGGTCCACTTCCGGATTGCGGGAGTGGACGGCAATTTTCGAGCGAGCGCCGGCTTCCCGTGCAACCGAGCGGATTTCCACGACGCCGTCGTAAATTTCCGGTACTTCCAGTTCAAAGAGCCGCTTCAACAGACCGGGATGGGTGCGGGACAAAAAGATTTGCGGTCCCTTGGTGGTATTCTCCACCTTTGTAATATAAGCTTTGATCCGGTCGTTGTGCTTGAATTTCTCGCCGGGCATCAGCTCGGTAAGCGGCAGCACTGCTTCCACTTTTCCCAGGTCCACATATAGGTTGCGGGTATCCTGGCGCTGAACGATGCCGGTAACGATATCTTCTTCTTTTTCGATAAAAGCGTTGTAGATGAGCCCCCGTTCCGCTTCGCGGATGCGTTGGGTCACCACTTGTTTAGCGGTTTGGGCGGCAATCCGTCCAAAATCCCGAGGTGTTACTTCAATTTCCACGATGTCTCCCATAGAAAAGCCGCCGTTGATTTCCCGGGCAGCTTCCAAAGTGATCTCCATCCGCGGATCGAGCACTTCCTCGCTTACTGTTTTGCGTGCGTATACCTTGATCAGGCCGGTTTGACGGTTAATGTCCACCCGGACGTTCTGAGCTGTGTTGAAATTGCGCTTGTAACTGGAGATGAGCGCCGCTTCGATGGCTTCGATCAGTATATCCGCACTTATTCCTTTTGTCGTTTCAATCTCATGCAGCGCTTCGATAAAATCCGTATTCATCTGCCAGAGGTTCCCCCTTCCATAAAATCACATGAATTCAAATTGCGTAAATGTTGCAAATCGCTAAAACACCACTGCCAGCCGCGCGCTGGCGATCTTTTCCCGCGGAACGACAAATTCTTTCTTGCCTTCGCGAATGGTAAGAGCCGTATCGTCGCAGTGCACGAGCAAGCCTTCATATTCCTTCTTCTTCTCTATGGGTTCGTAAGTGGTGACATACACATGCTTACCCACGGCTTTGATGAAATCCTCGGGCTTTTTGAGTGGACGTTCGGCTCCCGGAGAAGATACCTCCAGAAAATAGGCGTCGGGAATGGGGTCGTTTTCGTCAAGCTTTTCGCTTAAGTATTCGCTGATGCGACCGCAGTCGTCAATGTCGATGCCGCCTTCTTTATCCACGTAAACCCGGAGAAACCGGTTGCTGCCTTCTTTGACGTATTCTACATCGACAAGCTCAAACCCGTTTTCTTCCAAAAAGGGAAGCGCCATCGCCTCGACGGCGGATTTGATGTTGGAACTCAACTCTTTGACCCCCTAACAAGAGATAGATCTCCATATCCGCAAAAAATAAACGACAGACGTCCCAGCAGGACGCAGAACGTTTACCGCTCGCGAATCAGCCTAGTTTATAACACGGAAATGCCCTAATCAAAATGTAAAGAGTGGGTTTCCCCACTCTCTCATACGGACATTTATCCACATTATTGCCAAAAAAATTATACCATATCCGGCAACCTTGCACAATAGCCGCTAAAAGTAAAGAACCAGTGGAAACTCGCAGCGGTCATAGACAAATAGCTTCATTTCATTATCAAGACGCGATCTTATTCGTTCTCCGGTCTGTAAACCAGCCGATTACAGAGGCGGCCAATAGAATCACGGCAGCCAAAGTGAAAGTCCGGTTGAATGCCCGGGCTGTTTGATCGTCTTTGTCTGCTCCGATTTCGTCCATCACCTGCTCAATCTCGTTCTTTTGGTCCGCCTTGCCAATTCCTTGCAGCAGTTGATCCGACCCATTTTGGAGCTTCCCAGCCGCATCTATTAATGAGCCGGATGCGGCTGTTAGATCACCGCTGCCCTTCTCCGAGGTTTGCAAACCCTTTAACAAGGTGCCGGAACCTTGGGAAAGCTGCAGCGAACCTTCGCCCAGTTGCTGGAGTGAACCAGAAAGCTCAGCGATTCCTTCTGTGATTCCCCCCATTCGGTTCACACCTTCCGACAGCCGACGGACTCCTTCGTCCAAGCTCACTCAAATGCGCGTTAACATCAAAACAGTGACAACTGATTGGATTCAGGCAAACCGCGGAAGCAGCCCAGGCCAGACAAGAGCTCCATGATCGTTTTCGATGCCTTGGATCTGCGCTGAAAATCCTCCATGGATAAGAAGTCCCCATCGTCCTTGGCAGCGGCAATTTGCCGGGCCGCGTTCTCCCCGACTCCTTGTACGGCGGAAAACGGAGGAATCAGTGCAGTTCCGTCTACAATAAAGCGGCTAGCTTGGGAACGGTAGAGATCAAGCGGCTTGAAGCTGAAGCCGCGAGCCGTCATTTCCAAGCCCATTTCCAGAATGGAGATCATGCCCTTTTCTTTCGGTTGTGCGGCAAAACCCTTCTCTTCGATTTCAATCAGCTTTTTCAGAATGGCGTCATAACCCTTGCAAAATAGCTCCACGTCAAAGTCAGCAGCACGAACAGAAAAATAGGTCGCGTAGTATTCAATCGGATGATACAGCTTGAAGTAAGCGGTACGCACGGCCGAGATGACGTAAGCCGAGGCGTGAGCCTTCGGGAACATGTACTCGATGCGCTCGCAGCTTTCGATGTACCAGGCCGGCACGTTGCACTTCTTCATCTCTTCCTTCCACTCGTCCGTTAAGCCCCGGCCCTTCCGCACGCTCTCGGTGATTTTGAAGGCGAGACCCGCATCCATGCCGGCTTTATAAATCAGAAAGAGCATGATATCGTCCCGGCAGCCGATTACCGTTTTAATCGTACAAGTCCCTTTGCGGATCAGCTCCTGGGCATTGCCCAGCCAAACGCCGGTACCGTGGGATAGGCCGGATATTTGCAGCAAATCGGCAAAAGTGGACGGCATCGTCTCTTGCAACATCTGACGGACGAACTTGGTTCCCATCTCGGGAACGCCGTAAGTGGCCACCGGAGTGCGGATTTGGTCCGGCGTAACCCCCAACGCGTCCGTCGAACTGAACAGGCTCATGACTTTGGGATCGTTCATCGGCAGCGTGGTCGGATCGATGCCCGTCAAATCTTGCAGCATCCGCATCATTGTCGGATCATCATGGCCCAGAATATCTAATTTCAATAAATTCTCTTCAAATGAGTGGTAATCGAAGTGGGTCGTCATCCAGTCGGCGCTCGTGTCGTCCGCCGGATACTGCACCGGCGTAACCTCTTCCACGTCGATATAATCCGGTACGACGACAATCCCGCCGGGATGCTGGCCGGTACTCCGCTTAACCCCGGTACATCCGGCGGCAAGCCGCTCGACTTCCGCCTTCCGCCACGATTTCCCATGGTCTTCCTCATACTTTTTGGCAAAACCAAAGGCGGTCTTATCTGCCACGGTGCCGATGGTGCCCGCCCGGAAGACGTTCTTCTCCCCGAACATAACTTTAGTAAAATTATGGGCTTCCGGCTGGTATTCCCCGGAAAAGTTCAAGTCGATATCGGGAACCTTGTCGCCCTTAAAGCCAAGGAAGGTTTCAAAAGGAATATCCTGGCCCTCACCTTTCAGCGGCGCTCCGCAATTAGGGCAATCTTTGTCCGGCAGGTCGAAGCCCGAAGGAATCCGCCCGTCAGTGAAAAACTCGCTGAACTTGCAGCTTTTGCACACGTAATGGGGCGGCAGAGGATTAACCTCCGATATCCCCAGCATCGTGGCGACGAATGAGGATCCGACTGAACCCCGGGAACCGACCAGATAGCCGTCGGCATTGGACTTCTTCACCAATTTCTCCGAAATCAAATAGTTGGCGGAGAAACCGTAGCCAATGATCGGCTTCAGTTCCTTTTCCAGCCGGGCAACGATGATCTCAGGCACCGGTTCGCCGTAGATCGCCTTCGCGGTGTTATAACAGGTGGCGCGGATTTCTTCCTCCGCCCCTTCGATAATCGGCGAGAACAGGCCGTTGTCCGTCGGACCACCCTTTTTCGGGAACAAGGCGATCTCCTCAAACTCGTCCGCCCAGGCGTCGGTGTTGTCGACTACTACCTCGTGAGCTTTGGCGGCGCCCAAGAAGGTGAACTCCTCCAGCATTTCTTCCGTGGTACGGAAGTGGACGTCCGGTTTGCGCTGGTCCTTTAAGGGACTAAACCCGGTAATGCCGTGGATGGTGATGTCCCGGCAGATTTTATCCCGGGGATTCAGGTAATGGACATTGCCGGTGGCAATGACTCGTTTCCCCTGCTTCTCGCCGATGGCGCAGATCGCCTTCAGCGCATTTTCCAGGTCCAGCTTGCTGCCGACGAGGCCTTTATCAACCAGATGCATATAGGCGTCGAGTGGCTGAATTTCCAGCACATCGTAAAATTCCGCTACCTGCTCCGCTTCTTCCCGGGGCTTATTCAGTACCGTTTCGAACATCTCGCCCTTCTCGCAGCCGGAGCTGATGAGCAGCCCTTCGCGCAGCTCAATGAGCTTACTCTTGGGAATACAGGCGACCCGCTTGAAGTATTGAGTATGGGACATCGAAATAAGCTTGTACAGGTTCTTTTTTCCGGTCTGGTTGCGGGCGTAAATATTACAGTGAAAAGGACGTTGGTTGGACAAGTCCTTGCCGACGAATTGATTTAATTGGTCCAGCTGGGTAATGTCCCGTTCCTGTACCGAATCTTTGATCATCGCCAAGAGGATATGACCCAAAGCTTCCGCGTCGTCGATGGCGCGGTGATGGTTTTCCAGGCTTACCTTAAACTTGGCGGCAAGAGTGTTGAGCCGGTGGTTCTTCATCTCGGGATATAAATACCGCGCCATTTCCACCGTATCCAACACCGGATTAGGTAGGATGGGCATTCCCAAGCTTTTCAAATTGGCTTGAATGAAGCCCATATCGAAGCGGGCGTTGTGGGCGACGAGCACCGAGTCTCCGACAAAGCGGACGAAATCCGGCAGCTTATCTGCAAGCTCAGGCGCATCCGCCACCATTTCATTGGTGATATTGGTCAACTGGCTGATATTGTAGCTGATGCTCTCGTGAGGATTGATAAAGGTAGCGAAACGATCCACCACCTGCTCGTTCTCGATCTTTACCCCAGCGATTTCGATGATTCTATTGTTGACCACGGAGAGGCCCGTGGTTTCAATGTCGAATACGACATATGAGGCATCTTTCAGGCTGCGCTCATCCGCGTCGGTCACCACGGGTACGCCGTCATTGACGACGTTGGCTTCTACACCGTAAATGACTTTTATGCCATGCTTCTTGGCTGCCTTACCCGCATCGGGAAAAGACTGAACGCCGCCATGATCGGTAACGGCGATGGCTTTCATGCCCCATTTAGCGGCTGTTTTCACATAATCGCCAATAGGCGATATGCCGTCCATGGTGCTCATTGCGGTGTGGAGATGGAATTCCACCCGCTTCTTCTCCGCTTTATCCTTCCGCTCAGCCGGGGGGAGCACTTCATTCAAATCTTGGGGCATGAACATCAATTCCGGTGGCTGCACAAAGGTATCATATTCGATTTTACCCCGGGCTTTGATCCATTTTCCGTTTTCCAACAGATTGTAGACTTTCACGTCTTCCTTGTTGCGGGCGAAAGCCTTCACCATAATGGAATCGGAGTAATCTGTCAGTTTAAAGGTATAGAGCGTGTTGCCGTTTTTCAATTCCTTGACTTCCAGGCCGAAAATCATCCCTTGAATGGTGATTTTTTTCTCCACATCATGAATTTCCTGAACCGGCACCGGCGCATCCTTGATATCGTAGCCCATCATCAGTTTGATTTCCGCATCCAACTGCTTGGCGGCTTCATTTTCTTTATCGATGGTGGTCATGATTTCCCGGGTGACATGCCGCTCTTCCTCTTCGATGAGCTTAGCGAATTGCTCGAATTCCTGCTCCCGGTCTTCATTGACCATAAAGCGAACCTGGCACTCCAAGCCGAAAAACTCCCGGTAAAACTTCTGAATCCACTGATCGACGTTTTTCTTCCGGGCCAGCTCCAGACCGATGGCGTCCAGCATGTGCAGGGTGATGGCTTTTCCTTTGGTCTCCAGCCTAGCTTTGCTCAACCAGCCGTTAATGGAGATTTCCTCCCGCTGAATCCATTCCAGCAGCATGCTCCAATATTCCGTCAGAATGCTTTCCTCCGGGGTGGTATCCGCGTATTGCATGACAAAGCGGATCTTGGCGATGTGGCCCAGCTTATCCCGGATCATTCGGCAAAAGCTTTGGTAGATGTCTCTTGGCACCAAATCTTTTTTCGCCAGATGGAAGATCCACTCCCGATTCTCCCGGCTCACTTCCACATGATCGATATATCCGTCGGCAAAATGGCTTTCCGCTACCTCGGCCGGGACCTCGCCCTGCTGCATCAGCAGCTCGAACCGCTTCCTTTGTTCCGAAAAGTCGCTCATTCTTTCACCCCATGTTTCTATGAAAACGGACAATAGCTATCGTGATTGAAGCACCGCGTGGGCAGCTTGTTCTGACCGTCGCTGTTGCATACGGATTCTTTGAATTCTAAGCCCCTAAAAGGTACGAATCCGTCTGCAAAGGCGAACGCTACTGCTCCTTCAGAACAACTGCTCGCTACGCTCATCTTCACGACATTTTTCCGTTTGTCTATGTAGCTTTGTGTTCACCAACCAGTACGTAACGAATCTCTTTTTTCGATTCTATGTTTTGAACAATCTAACTGGTAACGGTCTAAGGAGGAACGAAGGACATTTGGACAGCAGGAGCGTAAGCGTTCGCCTTTGGTTTCAGATTTCCTCCGCTGAAGAGCGGCTATAATCAAGAAATCTGAAGCCAACAGCGACCGGAAGTCTAAATAGTCCGCAGTTCCGACTCACTGACCGTTACCCTATCTTTTGTTCAACTAACAGAACGAAAAAAGAAAGAGCAGAGAACGAAAGATGTCGAATCTTCCATTCTCGTGCTCTTCTATTGTACCTGATGACCGGGTCTCGCACCAGATCATCCTATCATTTGGCAGACAGCCTGTCCCGTTAAGAGATCAATAGGCGCGGCCGAAAACCACCGTATGTTTCGCGTCTTCGCCGCAGACCAGGCATTTTTCCTTCTTTTTCGCTGGTTCAAAAGGAATGTTGCGGCTGGTTGCGCCGGTTTCTTCCTTCACCTGAGCCTCGCAAGCTTCCGAACCGCACCAGCCTGCCAAAGCAAAACCTTTGGTTTCTTCCAAAAATCCTTGGAGCTGGTCCAAGGTATCCACGTCGGAGAAGTGCTCTTCACGGAACTGCAGCGCCTTGTCGTACATTTGCTGATGGATTTCCGCCAACATCGCTTGCACTTCCTGCACGAAGTTGTCTTGGGAGACGACTTTCTTCTCGCCGGTTACTCGAGAGACGAGTACTACTTGTCCATTTTCCATATCGCGGGGTCCCAACTCAATACGGAGGGGGATGCCGCGCATTTCGTATTCATTGAATTTCCAGCCCGGGCTTTGGTTCGGATCGTCATCCACTTTCACGCGAATGCCCACTTTTTTCAGCTCGGCATGGAGCTCATGAACCCGCGCCACTACCGGCTCCCGCAATTTGGGAGGACCGATGGGAATCATGACGGCTTGGGTCGGCGCCACCTTAGGCGGCAGTACGAGACCGCGGTCATCACCGTGCACCATAATGATCGCCCCGATCAAACGGGTACTTACTCCCCAGGAAGTAGTGTGGGCATACGTATGTTCATTTTCACGATTCAAGTATTTAATGTCGAAAGCAACAGCAAAATTAGTGCCCAGGTAGTGGGAAGTTCCCGCCTGAACCGCCTTGCCGTCTTTCATCATCGCTTCGATTGAATAGGTGTCTACCGCGCCGGCAAATTTCTCCGAAGGGGTTTTTTGACCCTTGATGACCGGAATCGCCAATATGTTTTCCACAAACTCCGTATAGATGTCCAGCATCTGCATCGTTTCCCGGCGGGCATCGGCTTCGTCTTCATGAGCCGTATGGCCTTCCTGCCAAAGGAATTCGCTGGTGCGGAGGAAAGGCTGGGTCCGCTTTTCCCAACGGACGACGTTGGCCCATTGGTTGATGAGGAGCGGGAGATCCCGGTAGGAATTGATCCATTCGGAATACATATGACCGATCATCGTTTCTGAGGTGGGGCGGATGGCCAAACGTTCTTCCAGCTTTTCGCCGCCGGCTTCCGTTACCCAAGGAAGCTCAGGGTTGAACCCTTCCACGTGCTCCTTCTCTTTTTGGAAAAAGCTCTCAGGGATAAACAACGGGAAGTAAGCGTTGCGGTGCCCCGTTTCCTTGAAGCGGGCGTCCAGCTCACGTTGGCATAGCTCCCAAATTTCATAGCTGTCCGGCTTGAACACGATGCAGCCGCGGACAGGCGAATAGCTCATCAAATCGGCTTTTTTGATCACATCGATGTACCAGCGGGAAAAATCCTCGCCTTGAGGTGTAATCTCTTTTACGAACTGCTTCTCGTTATCCTTCGACACAGGCGACCTCTCCAATTCTCATTATCCTTTTATCAATCGTAAAATATCGTTATACGTAACGGCAATCATCAGGAGCATTAGCATGGCAAAGCCGATGAAATGAACGAAGCTTTCTCGATTTGGATCGATGGGTTTGCCCCTGAGCGCTTCCAGACCAATGAACACAAGACGGCTGCCATCAAGGGCCGGAATGGGCAGCAGGTTGAAAATCGCCAAATAGAGGCTCAGCAGCGCAGACCAGCGGATCATCGGCGCAATGCCGGCGGAGGCGACTTGGGCGGTAAATTCCACCGTACCCACAGGACCAGCCAGGTCGTTCATTTTGAAATCACCGGTAACCAGCTTTTTAAAGCCGATGAGGATTTGCTTGGTCATGAAGGTCATATCGTTCCAAGAACTGCTGAACGCTTCACCAACTGTAGCAGTACGAGTTTTATACTCCAAAACCGTACCGATTCTCGGCTGGCTTTCCTTGGTGCCGTCGCTGGACAAATCCCGGGTAGGCTGCACCGCTTTCTGCAGTTGCTCGCTTCCCCGCTCGATCATAAATTGCACCGGCGCGTCAGGCGACCCTTGAATAATCTTGATCAATTTGTCCGCATCGGTTCCGATTGCTTCGCCATTGGCTGAATAAATGATGTCGCCCTTCAGTAAGCCCGCTTTGGCGGCAGGAGAGTTATCTTGCACATCCCCCAGCTTGACTTGAGTAGGAATTCCACTCATAAAGGCAAAGATCAAGAACAAAACAAAGGCCAAGATAACGTTCATTACCGGCCCGGCAAAAATGGTAAGGGCGCGCTGTCCGACGGTTTTGCCGCCGTATTGGCGGTTAAGCGGTGCAATTTGCACTTCTCGGCCTTGGGAAACCGTCAATGCTTGAGGATGGACGGGAAAACGGATGCTCTCTCCATCCACGTTCAAGCGGATAAAGAGATCCTTCTCCAGATCGACGTCCTCAACCTCCCCTACTACAATATTCGGCAAGCGGTCGAAGCGATCGGCGTAGATGCGGGTCACTTGATCCTTGTTCAGTTGCAAGCCGACATTTTGTCCGACGACGACCTGCAAAACCTCCGGATCTTCCCCCGCCATCCGGCAGAAGCCGCCGATGGGCAGAAGCCGCAAGGTGTAGCGGGTTTCTCCCTTTTTATAGGTGAACAGCTTCGGACCGAAGCCTATGGCAAATTCCCGAACCAATATTCCGGCACGTTTGGCGAAAAAATAATGGCCCCATTCGTGCAAGGTCACCAGAACGAAAAACATCAATACAATCTGTATGCCGATTTGTAAAGTTTCCAAATCGTCCCTCCTCCTTGTCAAACAGGCGATAACAACTTGGTGCAATCTTGGAACCCACATTTCGCACGTGTCCTACGTGTGAGATGTGGGATTGTACTAAGATTACATGTTTTTTGACACCAACACAAGCCGTCGGGCAATTCACCGAATCGGCAATAAGGAAAGGACGAACCGCTTTTCCCGTGGCGAAATCAGACTATGTAGGGAATCCGCATTTTATGCATGCTTGCCATTAGATAGAAGAAAGGCGGCTAACCAATACCGCCTTTACGCTTTTGCTCCTTAATTGGCCGTTTGGAGCGCCGCCGCTTCCGAGCGCGCCCAGGTATCGGCAGCGAGAATCTCTTCGAGATCCGGGTTGGCCACTGGTTGATGGACGGAGAGCGTCCGGGCAATCACTTCCTCGATGCCGAGAAAAGAGATTTCACCGCGAACAAAACGGCTCACCGCCACTTCATTAGCCGCATTGAATACCGCCGGAGACGTTCCCCCTGCTTTACCGCTTTCGAAAGCCATGGCCAAATTCGGAAAACGCTCAAAATCCATTGGCTTGAAATGCAGCTTGCCGATTTGCGCCAAATTGAGCGGCGTTGTCGGAGTCGGACGGCGGGACGGATAAGTCAGAGCGTACTGGATCGGAACCCGCATATCCGGGTTGCCCAGTTGAGCGATGACACTGTTATCGCAATATTCCACCATCGAATGAATGACGCTTTCCGGATGCAGCAGCACCTCGATCTGATCGTAGGGCATACCGAACAGCCAGTGGGCTTCGATAACTTCTAGCCCTTTATTGGACATCGTCGCCGAATCGATGGTTATCTTAGCGCCCATGGACCAATTGGGATGGCGCAGCGCTTCCGCAAGGGTCACGCCTTTCAATTCGTCCCGGGTCCGGTCGCGGAAGGAACCGCCGGAAGCGGTGATGATCAGTTTACGGATATCGCCGCGATTCTCGCCGTTTAAACATTGAAAGATAGCGGAGTGCTCACTGTCTACCGGCAGCAGCCGCACGTTTTTGCGCCGCACCGCCTCGGTCACTACTGCACCTGCACACACCAGCGTTTCCTTGTTGGCAAGGGCGATATCCTTGCCAGCTTCAATAGCCGCTAAGGTAGGCTTTAATCCCAAGCTGCCGACGACGGCAGTCAAGACGGTTTCAGCCTCTGTACCTGCTGCAACCTCAGTCAAGCCTTGCTCGCCCCAATAGACGGCGACGGTACCGCCGGTCTCCTGTTTCACTTGTTCCGCCATTTCCTTGGAGTGCACCGATACGACTTTCGGCTGAAAAAGGCGGATTTGCTCCAGCAGAAGGGGCAAATTGGCGCCTGCCGCCAAACCTTCTACGCTATAGGTATCCCGATCATGGGCAATCACATCAAGGGTCTGGGTGCCGATGGAACCAGTGGAACCCAAAATCGCGATTTTCTTCATCATCAACTATCCTTTCCTTAAGCCTAACCACCAGATGTTCTGGCTTCTGCAATGCTCCCCTTATTGCGGCAGCAAAGACAAAAGCTGTAAAAAGGGAAATACGATCAGCCAGCTGTCCGTCCGGTCAAGGATTCCGCCATGTCCGGGCAACAACGTTCCCGTATCCTTAATCCCCTTCACCCGCTTGTAAGCCGATTGCATCAAATCCCCAAGCATCCCGACGATGGAGATGATGATGCCAAGGGAGATGGCTCTGCCGATGTCCAATAGTTCGGGACGGCCAAAATGAAAGCAAATCGCGACGATCATGGTGATAACAATTCCACCGACGGCGCCTTCTATTGTTTTATTGGGACTAATTTCCGGCCACAGCTTATGTTTGCCTAACATTCGGCCCACGAAGTACGCCCCCGCATCCGATGCCCAGATGCACAAAAAGACAAATAGAGTCCAATACAGCCCGTCCGCTCCGCTGCGGGTTTCCATCATATAGCGGAACCCAATGCCGATATAAAAGACACCAAGGAACAAGAGGGCAATCTGATCGATGGTCGTTTTGTTTTTGCTCAGCACCGTTACGGCAAAGAATAAAAAGAGCAGCAGCCATACTAGCCGCTCCGGGTGACCGATCACCCAATCCACAGCAGAACGGTCCGACCATTCCTGAAAAGAAAAGAGAAGCAGGCATAAAACGCCCGCAAAGCCGATCAAGGCCTCTGGCTTTTTCCTGCCGATTCCATTCATTCGTATGTATTCGTCATATCCGATAACAGCCATCAGCGTAAGCAGAGCCCCATATGCGGGGCCTCCCCAAAGCAGAAAGCCCAAAAAAACAGCTCCTGCCAAAACACCTGTGACGATTCTTGTTTTCATCGGTTTTGATCCGACCTCCGATCACTTCAAGCCGCCATATCGGCGGGTGCGGCGCTGATATTCCCGAATCGCATCGTAAAAATCCAACTCGGAAAATTCGGGCCAAAATAAAGAGCTGAACCAGAACTCTGTGTAAGCAATCTGCCAAAGCATAAAATTGCTCAGCCTGAGCTCGCCGCTTGTGCGGATAAGCAAATCCGGATCAGGCAAATCCGCTGTCAAGAGACGGCTGCTAAACAAGCTTTCGGAAATGTCATCTGGCGATAGAATACCGGACTCAACATCGCGAGCCACGCTCCGCACCGCTTCGACGATTTCCAATCGACTGCCATAATTGAGCGCAAAATTTAGAATAAGACCGGTATTGTCTTTCGTTTTCTCTTCTGCTTCATCGAATGCAGCAAGGGTGTGCTCCGGCAAACCTTCCCGCCAGCCAGTCATCCGCACTTGTACATTCTTTTCAACGAGCTCCTGCAGCTCCAGCTTGAGAAACTCCTGGGGAAGCCGCATCAGGAAGTCTACTTCCTCCGCCGGCCTGGACCAGTTTTCCGTTGAAAAAGCATACAAAGTCAGCGCTTTGACACCTATGGCGTCGGCAGCGATCGTGATCCGCTTGACCGCCTTCATTCCGGCATGATGGCCGGCAATCCGCGGCAAGCCCCGCTTCTTTGCCCATCGGCCGTTGCCGTCCATAATGACAGCCACGTGCTGCGGGACGGCACTCCGATCGATATCCGCCATTGAGTGATCCCTATTCTTCTTTCCCAGGCCTTGCAAGAATCGAACCATATCCGTTCCTCCAAAGGGGTGCAAAAAGCCAAAACCCCCATGCCGAAGGCAGGAGGGCCGAATCCGTTCTGTCGCGTGTCGGTCCGCCTGCTCCTATGCCGGGGGTCATTCGCTTCGATTTGTTACACTTCCATGATTTCTTTTTCTTTTTCGGCGAGAACCTTGTCAACGTCTGCAATAAAACGATCGGTCAGCTTTTGGATTTCTTCCTGATGGCGGCGGGTTTCATCTTCCGAAATCCCGTCCGTCTTTTCCAGCTTCTTGATGTCGTCGTTGGCATCCCGGCGAATGTTGCGAACAGCAACTTTTGCTTCTTCGCCAGACTTGCGGGTCATTTTCACCAGATCAGCACGGCGTTCCTCCGTCAGCGGAGGAATGACGATGCGGATGATCACCCCGTCATTGGCCGGGTTCAGACCAAGTTCCGATTTAAGAATCGCCTTTTCGATGGCGCCCATGACGGATTTATCCCAAGGCTGAATAACCAGAGTACGGGCGTCCGGCGTCGTGATACCGGCCATTTGATTCAAAGGCGTCATCGCACCGTAATATTCCACTTGAATCCGGTCCAAGAGAGCCGGCGTCGCCCTTCCGGCGCGCAGTGCTGCCAGATCGCGCTTCAAGGCGCCGATGGCCTTCTCCATCCGTTCTTCCGCATTTTTCTTTACCGCTTGCGGCATTAGTCGACACTCCCTTTGACGATTGTTCCGATTTTTTCTCCAAGCACAACTCGCCGGATATTGCCTTCTTCAGTAATCGAGAAAACGATAAGCGGGATGTTATTGTCCATACAGAGAGATGAAGCGGTAGAATCCATAACGCCAAGGTTCTTGCTCAGCACTTCCATATAGGTCAGCGATTCGTATTTCACGGCGCTGCTGTCTTTGAAGGGGTCTGCGGAGTAAACGCCGTCCACTTTGTTTTTCGCCATTAAGATAACTTCCGCCTCGATTTCAGCTGCCCGCAAGGCGGCTGTCGTATCGGTGGAGAAGAAAGGATTTCCGGTTCCGGCGGCAAAAATGACGACTCTGCCCTTTTCCAGATGGCGCATCGCCCGGCGGCGGATGTAAGGTTCAGCAACCTGCTGCATGGTTATGGAGGATTGAACCCGCGTCGGCACGCCGACGTTTTCGAGTGCATCCTGCAATGCCAAGGAATTCATCACCGTAGCCAGCATCCCCATATAGTCGGCGGTAGCTCGGTCAATGCCTTTTTCGCTGCCGGCGATCCCCCGCCAAATGTTTCCGCCGCCGCAAACGACAGCGACTTCCACACCCAAAGCGTGGATGCTTTTCACTTGCTCCGCGATGGAGGTGATGGTATTGGAATCGATCCCGAACCCTTGGGGCCCTGCCAGCGCCTCTCCGCTTAGCTTCAACACGACTCGTTTAAAAACCGGTTTTTCCAAGCCCGCTTCCTCCATAAAGCCCCAAACCAACATCGATTCGGAGCTGAGTTTTTGTCTCTGTCTGATCTTGCTTCATGATGATTGTCGCAGGTTCAAAAGAAAGGAACACGTAGGTGTTCCTTTCCTCATTTTTGCTTATTTCAAGTTGGCTTGAGCCATTACTTCTTCAACGAAGTTGTCCACTTTCTTTTCCAAGCCTTCGCCCAGTTCGAAACGGGCAAAACGGCGAATGGTGATGTTCTCGCCGATGGTGCTGATCTTTTCGTTCAGCAGTTGAGCGACGGTTTTGTCCGGATCTTTAATGAAAGGCTGTTCCAACAGACAGAACTCTTCGTAAAATTTGTTCAGGCGGCCTTCGACCATCTTGTCGACGATCTTTTCCGGCTTGCCTTCGTTCAGAGCTTGATTGCGCAGAATTTCCCGTTCTTTTTCCAGATCACCTTGAGGCACTTCTTCACGGCGAAGGTAACGAGGGTTGGTAGCGGAGATGTGCATCGCGATGTCTTTAACCAGCGCTTGGAATTGATCGGTCTTAGCAACGAAGTCGGTTTCGCAGTTGACTTCGACGAGAACGCCGATCCGTCCGCCGCCGTGGATGTAGGATCCAACAGCGCCTTCCGTAGCGATGCGGCCGGATTTCTTGGCTGCAGCAGCCAAGCCTTTTTCCCGTAGGATTTCAGAAGCTTTGGTCAGATCGCCGTTTGCTTCTTCCAGAGCGTTTTTGCAATCGAGCATGCCTGCTCCGGTTTTTTCACGCAATTCTTTAACTGCTGCTGCATTAACTGCCATATTTAAGTCCTCCTGTATTTGAGGGTTTATTTTCAATGCTCGGGATATAAATAGAGGGCAGGATGATCGGTTCTTACACCTACCAACCCACCCTCGTTATGGTGCTTTTTAAGCTGTCGTTTGCTCGCCTTGGTGAGCTTCGACTACAGCGTCAGCCATTTTCGCCGTCAAAAGCTTAACGGCACGGATAGCGTCGTCGTTACCCGGAATGACGTAGTCGATTTCGTCCGGGTCGCAGTTCGTGTCGACGATACCGACGATCGGGATACCCAACTTGCGGGCTTCCGCAACAGCGATACGCTCTTTGCGTGGGTCGATGACGAACAGGGCGCTCGGCAAGCCTTTCATGTGGCTAATGCCGCCCAGGAATTTTTGCAGACGTTCTTTTTCTTTGCGGAGAATGATAACTTCTTTCTTAGGCAGCACTTCGAAAGTGCCGTCTTGTTCCCATTTCTCCAGAGTGTGCAGACGGTCGATCCGCTTTTGGATCGTTTGGAAGTTGGTCAGCGTACCGCCCAACCAACGTTGGTTGATGAAGTACATGCCGCAGCGCTCGGCTTCTTCCTTAACGGAATCTTGAGCTTGCTTTTTCGTGCCGACGAAGAGGAACGTGCCGCCTTCAGCTGCTACGCTTTTTACGAAGTTGTACGCTTCTTCGACTTTCTTGACCGTCTTTTGCAGGTCAATGATATAAATGCCGTTTCTTTCGGTGAAGATGTATTTGTCCATTTTCGGGTTCCAACGACGGGTTTGGTGACCGAAGTGTACCCCAGCTTCTAGAAGCTGTTTCATGGAAATAACTGCCATCTCCACACACCTCCTCTATGTTTGGTTTTGGGTTTCCTCCGCCCTCTCGCATCTTCAAAGCAGATCTGTCCTCCGGACAGCACCGCTGCTTGATCTTAAGGGGCGTGTGTGCTCTTTGACACCGACAACTACTATACCATAATTGAATCGCAATTGGCAACTGCCGCCGCTTGTTTTGACAAAAAAACCGCCAGCATTCGCTGAACGGTTCCATTTTTCGATTATTTATCGGTCTTGCCTGTCAGTTTTGCGATCACTTCGTCGGTCGTATCGCCTGAATGAAAGGTGAACAGCCCGGCTTTCATTTTTGACTGCAGTCCTGCAGATCTTACTTTATCCTGAAATTCCGCCCGGTCGCGGATAACCCCGGCATTATATAGATAATCCTCAATGCTGTTGAACGTAAGTCCTCCCGGAATATAAACCAACGTTCGTTCCTCGCCAGGACTCGCCTCTTTGGCTTGCTCGACCAAAGCGTTAAGGGCATCGTAATCCTTCTTTTCCATGACGACCAAATCCCGCTTCTCCGCTTCGGCTATCAATTCCACATCCGTCAAAGCTTTAATGGCTTGAGGCGTTGGGGACGGTGAAGCCGTAGAAGCCGTGGAAGCCGTGGAGACAATAGAAGGTGAAGGACTGGCGGTGATGAGATTCCCATCGCCTGCTTCGGCTCCGATCGTCGCCAGAGCCGTGAGAACCGCCCCCACCATCAAACCGATACCTAGCCCCTTAAGGAATTTGCGGCTTTTAAACATGTTCCTCATCCTCCCGCCTGGAGAGTTGAAGAATAAGGGCCACTTCTCCCTTGTTCATATCAAGCTTGCGGGCTATGCTTTCCACGGATTTTCCCTGATTGTGAAGCTGAAACAACTCCGGATAGCGCTGGCTTATGGTGGCTGCTACAGGTTCGTCTTGTTCAGGTTCGGCTTCTGCCGCTATGTCCGGTTTAACTGCCGGGTTCATATCCCGAACCGTCATCAAGTTTTGATTTTGGCTAGAACCCTGGTTATAGCTCAGATTTTGAACTTGATTCTGGCTTTGCTGCCGTTGTTGTTCCCTGAGCTCTGCGGACAGTTCGCCAACCCGCTTGTCCAGTTCCGCCACCCGAGCATCCAGCTTATCCGCCTGACGCTCATATTCGCTTTTCAACCGGGTCATGGAGTCCAATAGCTCTTTGTTTTCCTGCTCCAGATTGGCCGCAACCAAATCCATCGCATCCTCGATATCTTTAGCCATGACGGAAGCCTGCGCCGGTTCCTTGATAAACCAGGAGATCACAAGGCAAAGGATTCCTAATAGCACGACATATGCCCAAGGCTGCACCAATCTCACCTCTTAAAGTGTTAAATCGATATGTTTTCCCTTATATGGATGCTCAGATAAACGCGCATCGCTTTCAGAGGAAGCGGACGGATCCGAAACTCCGGCTGCCTTTCCTCGTTGTTTTCCTTTTTTCGATGGATTACCATCGTCCTTAATGGCAGAACGAGAGGACTTTTCCAGCTTCTCACTCATCTTGCGATTCCTTACCATTTGTTTCTCTTGCTGAACTGCCAGCTGCATCTGCTCAAAAGGTGGCTTCTGCAAAATATCCCGTTGAACGTGGCTGGCTTCCGGAGTACGGTTAACGGCGATTTGCATATCAATCGATTTCAAACTCATCCGAAACACTTCCTTTTATCGGAATTAAGAGAGTGAAGGTAACCAGTTGTTATCTGCTATTTGCCATCATCACGATATCACCGTCGACGATGCGAAAATGCACACGTACAGCAGGATCCTTAATAAATTTCGTGTAACGGCCCATGACCAGCTTGGCGCCCCCATAGATCGTCGCCGCGACTTCAATTTTAGCCTTATCTACGTTCTCCAACATGGTTTCCAGCTCGAGCACCCGATCTTTCGCATCATCAATCTCGGCGAGAGACATTTTCTTCGTGTTATTGAGCCGGATGCGCATCGCCATCTTATCCCCGGTGAGCTGACCGCTGGCTGCCAATTGGTCAAGGAGGCTAAGAGCTTGCTCTGTCTTTTTGTGATTTTCGATAAGTCCTCTTAGTTTAAGCCGCAAGTTCATCAGTTCGTTGCGATGTTCGGGAAGAACGCCGACCTCAATGGTAGTACTTGTGGATAGCGAGTTCCCTACGGTACGGGCTGAAACCGATTCTCCTGCCTGGACGACACCGCCTACGATCAAGCCCTTTGTCCCCCGGCATAAAACACTTTTCCCCGCTCTAATTGTCGAGTGCATGATGCTCTGAGTGACGAGGATATCCTCACCGGCTTCGATATTCGCCTCTTGGGCAAAACCCAACTTCACGTTTCGGCTTGCTTTAATCAAACCTTTATTCTGGCCCAGCACGCCGCCGCTGATTTCAATGGAGCCATCAGCCAGCAGCTCTGCACCTTCTACACCGCCGGTGACGCGGATGTCACCGGACGCTTTGATACGAAACCCGGTGAGTACGCTGCCACGGATGACTACGGTTCCGATAAAATCGATGTTGCCGATATTGTAATCCACATCGCCGTTGACTTCATAGATGGGAAAAACGTTGATCTTATCCCCGTCCGTCCTCGAGATCATGCCATCCGTCGAGGCAAACAAAAAAATCTGTTCCGGATCGGTCATGACGTTCTTGCCCAGTTTCAGGCGGACTTCCTTCCCCTTTTTGCCGAAGAGTGCTTCTCCGGTAACAGCCTTCCCCGGTGTATCTTCGGTAGGCAAGATCCGCCGTGCAATCTGCTCGCCTTTTCTTACATTATAAATGGTCGTCATCTCTTTATAATCAACCGATCCGTCCTCAAGCACCAGGGGCTTGCGAAGATCCATGTCTAGATCGTATTTATATTCAATTGATCCGTCGGTTCCGTTCTTTGGAGGAGTTCCAATGGCTACTTGCACACTTGAGTTCATAAAGGCACTCGGGTTACGAGCGATTTCCACCAATCTGCCTCGCTGCACTCCATGAACGATTGAACTGTTCCTTAAATAGTCTTCCAGCTCATCTGTGGTGCAAGAAAAAGAGTCATCGATATTCTTCATCAAAAGATGGGCGGAGAGTTTGTCGTCCGACACCGAAAGAACGGCGTAATAATCAATGGAAAATTTCCTGTCGTTCATGTTCTGCCTCCTGGTACCTAACTGATATCATGCATGGAACATTTAAATGTCGGACCGCACCGCACAGTTTAATTTTGAAATAGCTGAACCTTGAACCGACTGAGGGAGCCTTTCAAACGCAGAATCGCTTTCGAGTGAAGCTGGGAAATCCGCGACGGCGACAAAGCCATCACTTCAGCAATTTCACTTAAGGATAAATCTTCATAATAAAAAAGAGAGACGACTGTCCGTTCTTTCTCCGTAAGCCGGTCAATGGCTTTGGCCAGCGTTTCCTTTAGGAAAAACTCATTGACTTTATACTCCGGATTCTTTGCCTTTTCATCAACCAAAAGCGACAAGCGAATCTCAGCCTCTTCATCCTTGATCGGTTCATCAATCGAGCAGATGGTGGTGACAGCGATATCTTGAAGCATCTGCTGAAATTCTTCCAGCGGAATTTGCAGGTAGCTGCACATTTCTTCGTCGGTTACCGAACGCATGTGGACTTGCTCCAGCTTCCGATAACCCTCTTCAACCTTCTTCGCTTTTTCCCGGACGGAACGGGGCACCCAATCCCCTTGACGCAAACCATCCAGCATGGCGCCGCGAATCCTCCAGGAAGCATAGGTTTCAAACTGCAAGCCGCGGGTGTAGTCAAACTTTTCGATGGCATCAATAAGCCCCATGACGCCAAAACTGATCAGGTCGTCCTTGGATACCGTTTTCGGCAATCCGATAGCCAGCCGTCCGGCGACAAAATCAACGACACCGAGATGTAATTCGATCAGTTTCGTTTTCGCTTCAAGATCTCCATCGACTTTCCAGTTCTGCCAGAGCTCCAATTGGGATGTACGGTTTTTTCCGCCATCTTTCACAATTGCTGCACCCCCTCTTACTCTTCAGACATTTGACGGAGCACCTGTGCCATGTATTCTGGATCCATATCAGCCTTTTTCGTTAATTTCGGAGCATTCAGCGGTTGAAACTCGCTTGTCTCGGGAGCATTAGGGGCAAGCATCTTGATGAGTTCTGCCTCTTCATCCGGAGTACTCATATCGAAATGATGCCCGCTCGCCTTATCATCATTGACCTCCTCTTGACTATCTTGTTTATCGTGCGGATTTCCCGCACTGCTTACATTTAGGACGAGGCCAAACAACAGCCGGATCACAAAGGCAAGCAGAAAAAACACAAGAGCGCTGGTCAAGCTGCGGGTCAAAGTCGTCGTCCAGACATTGCGGCCCATGGACAGAAGAAAAGTGAACGCAAAACCGACGGAGGCAAGAGTGGCATTCCATTTCCAATTGCCAATCATCGCCTATAGTTCCTTAATTCCATGTTGAACACTGCTGATTTGCAGAATACCCGTCGTTGCGTTAAATTCGATGGTTCTCCCATAATTGCCCCCTGTATCCTCGCCTCTCAAAGGAATACCTTTTTCCTGTAAAAATACTTTGCAAGATTCTGCATTGCGCGGACCGATGCGCATCGTATCCGACGCCGATGAGAATGCAAACATTTGAGCACCGCCTGCCATCTTCGCTTCCATCCTCCGCATGTCCGCACCCGCGGAAACCATAAGCCGGATCATTTCCGGCAAAGCTGTGTCAGCATATTTAGCGATGTTGAGCTGTCCTTCCCGCGCTATTTCAGAGGAAGGCAGCATGATATGAGCCATTCCCGCCACTTTCATTAAAGGATCATACAAGGTAATGCCTACGCATGAGCCGAGCCCCGTTGTTTTTAAGATACCGTCCGCCACCGTTATTTGCAGATCGGCCATCCCGACTTTAATCAGATTCGTTGGAATCATGCGCCGGAAACTCCCAAGGCTACAAAGATCCGGTTAAAAGACTCCGGATCGGGGATGAAGAAGAAGTGACCTTCCACGGCATCCCCGTTTTGCAAAAACTTTGTATCGATAAAGAGGGCTTGATCCCCCATATGCCCGAACTGTAATAATCCATAACTGAGAATAGCGCCAGCCATGTCGACAGCAAGAGATGGAACGGTGGGCACCATCTGCAAATGGGTAAGATCAGCTAAAGAAGATAAATAAGAACCGGCTAAGATGTTGCCAATCTCGTTCATCGCCGACAATTCCAACTCGGAAAAACCATCGCCGCCAGTAGGAATGAGTCCAGCAAATTTATAAAGCAGCTTTTTAGCGGAATCCAACGGAAGAATGAAAAACATATTGCCAGGGGTGTCCCCTTCCACCCGGAGAAATACGGCGAGGACGACATTTTCCGGTCCGCCGACGCTATCCGCAATCTCTTCGAAGGGAACCAGCTTGACCTGCGGCACCTGCATATCCACTGGCTTTTCCAGCAAACGGGACAAGGCAGTGGCTGCATGTCCGGCGCCAATGTTGCCAACCTCTTTGAGCACATCCAGTTGAAATTCTCCGAACTGCAAGTTGTCCAACTTCTTCTACCCCTCCAGCTGCTCAAGCTGAACAAGCTCGGTTTTGTTAAGCACTTCCTGCAAATTGAGCAAAACAAGCAGACGGTTTTCTTTCAGGCGGGCGACACCCCGCAAGTATTTGGCTTTAATGCCGCCGACGATTTCAGGCGGATCAGTAATTTCATCGGTGTTCACATCGATGACGTCATTCGCCGAATCGACGATCATCCCGACTTCGATATCGTTAATGGCAACCACGATAATCCGAGTATTTTCCGTGTGCTTCGATTCCGTTAGTCCAAAACGTCCTCTCAAGTCCAGAACTGGAACGACTACACCCCGGAGATTCATAACCCCTTTAATGAAGGCAGGTGTTTTGGGAACGCGGGTTAGGGGCTGCATCCGCTCGATAATTTTTACACTTTCAACCTCAACGCCGTACTCTTCGCTACCAAGTACAAACACGATTACTTTCAAATCTTCAGCCATCGCTAATTCCTCCTTGTGAAATTACCGCCGAACTCGTATGAACTATTTAATTAAGGCGTTGGTATCCATGATGAGAGCAACTTGTCCATCGCCCAATATCGTCGCTCCGGAAATGGCAAACACATGAGTCAAATACTTGCCAAGACTGCGAAGCACGATTTCCTGCTGGCCGATGAATTCATCCACAATCAAAGCCGCCAGCTTGGCACCTTTGCGGATGATGACCAAATTAACCTCGCTGTCGTCCGCCTTTTCATGATGGGGAACCTCCAGCATTTCAGCAAGCGGAACAACAGGTATGACTGTATTCCGGTAGTCCATCAGCAGATTGCCATGAACCTTGCGAATCTTATCCTTGGTGATGGCTGCCGTTTCCACAATGGACGATAGCGGAATCGCATATTTCTCAGCCTCGACGCGGATGAGCATCGCGGTAATGATGGAGAGTGTGAGCGGAAGCTGAACGATGAACTTCGTCCCGCTGCCAATAGAGCTTTCCACCTCAACCGCACCGCCAAGGGATTCGATTTTTGTTTTCACGACATCGAGGCCTACGCCGCGGCCGGAAAGATCGGAGATTTTATCAGCGGTGCTGAAGCCGGAAGCAAAAAGGAGCTGGTGTATATCTTTCTCGCTCATTTTGGCCGCTTGCTCGCGAGTGACAATGCTCCTTTTCATCGCTGTCTCAAGGACTTTTTCGGTGTTAATGCCCTTTCCGTCATCCTCAACTTCGATAAACACGTGATTGCCGCTATGGAAGGCGCGGAGATAGATAGAGGCGTTCTCGCTTTTGTTGGCGGCAGCTCGCTCCTCCATGGACTCAACACCGTGATCGATGGCATTTCGTAGAAGATGGACAAGAGGATCCCCGATTTCATCGATAACCGTCCGGTCTAATTCGGTATCTGCGCCAGTAATGATCAACTCTACTTTCTTGTTCAGGTTTTTGGCGATATCGCGAATCATCCGCGGGAAGCGGTTAAATACAGTGTCCACCGGAACCATCCGCAATTTCAGCACAATATTCTGCAGTTCACTGCTGGTTCGCGCCATATGCTCTACGGTCTCTTGCAAGTCGCTGTGTTTGATTTCTCCAGCCAGCTGTTCCAGACGAACCCTGCTGATCAGCAGCTCGCTGAACAGGTTCATCAGATTATCAAGGCGCTCCAGATCGACCCGAATGGTGCGGCTTGACATGGCACCGGCGGCTTGTCCCTGCTGGGCTTTAACCGACTGAGCCGTATCCTTCTCAACGCCCCGCTCAGGAGCCTGAACGGCCGCTGCAATCTCTCTTGATGCTGTACCCTTGGACAACTGTCGCAAAGATTCCTTGGTTAGAGCATTTACCGAAACGCTGTGGATTTCAGAAATGTTCAGAATTTCCTTTTCCAAGCTTTCTTTGGATTTGTGTGTTGTCAGATAGACAGAAAACGAATGATCGAAACGATCCTGCTCGATATCCTCAACCGAAGGATAAGATTTGATCACTTCTCCGCTTTCCTCAAATACACGAAATACCATGTACGCCCGGGCTGCTTTAAGCACGCATTCGTCGGTCAGTCGAGTTTCCACGAAGAATACCTGATAGCCGCTGTTTAAAGATTGCTCAAGGACGGATATTTGGAATTCATCCAGTTGGATCGCCGCGTTCTGGGCAGACACTGCCGAGCCGCCGCCAGCAACAGGCGCTTTGCGGTCGCCGCTTACAATGGATTTCAGCTGGGCCACGATTTCGGTTACGTCTGCTTTCCCCGTGCCTCCTGCTACGATATCCTTCAGCATTCCTTCCAGAGCATCGGCGCTCTTAAACAGAGCATCGAAGATTACGGGATCCATGGACAGCTTGCCGTTGCGCACCAGATCCAGTACATTTTCCATCTGATGGGTAAGCGACGCCGGGTCCTCAAACCCCATCGTTGCCGACATTCCTTTTAGCGTATGGGCGGAACGAAAAATGCTATGTACGATCTCGATGTCATGGGGGCTGTTTTCCAAACGCAACAGATTTTCATTGATGGCCTGCAAATGTTCCGTCGATTCGTCGATAAACATGGACAAGTATTGATTAAGCTCCACTAGCGAAGCACCTCCGCGTTAAATCTAACCCTTTACGACCAAATCTATTAACTTACTGGAAATATCATAAAGCGGCAGCAGATGGGTTACAGCGTTCATTCCCACTGCAGCTCGCGGCATTCCATAAACGATGCAGGTTTCTTCAGACTCGGCAATGGTGACCACCGCTCCCGATTCGGATAACTCTCGCATGCCTTTAGCCCCATCGCTTCCCATCCCCGTCATCAGAACTGCATGGCGCTTAAGCTCAGGAAAGGCAGTTAACGATTGAAAAAGCTTATCCACGGAGGGTCGGTGGCCAGAACAGGGTTCATCTTGATTCAGACTGATGTAATAGCTGCCTTTGCTCTGAAAAAGAACCATATGATAGCCCCCTGGGGCGATATAAGCCGTCCCTCTCTCCACCTTCATCCCGTCTTCACCCTCGACTACGCGAATTTCACACATGGAGTCCAGGCGCTCCGCCAACGAACGGGTAAAGTGCGCCGGCATATGCTGAACGATAAGAAGGGGAGCCGGAAAACTCGCTGGTAAAGGCACCAGCACCTTTTGCAGTGCCCGTGGACCGCCGGTTGACGTTCCGATGGCAACGATCTGATCAACAGGCTGATCAGATCTCGGCTTTGGAGTCGATGACCGAATTGGTGGGGGTTTCAAATTACCCTTTACCGGATCTTTTTCCGAAACGGTTTTCTGGAGATTAGCCGTTACGTATTTCTTACCGATTCCGGATTCAACTGCCAGAAGCAGCTTTTCCATCAGATCTTTCTTGACTGTCGTCAGATCGATGGAATGCGGCCCCGCCGGCTTCGGGACTATATCGAATGCGCCGGCCTCCAATGCCTGTAAGGCGATTTGCGAGCCCTCTCGGGCGAAGCTGCTCAGAATTAAAATGGGAACAGGCTGCTCCTTCATAATGGCTTCAAGTGCCGCTATCCCGTTCATTTCCGGCATTTCGATATCCAACGTAATAACATCCGGTTTCAGCTGTCTTGCTTTCTCCACAGCTTCTTTACCGTTCTTTGCCGTGCCAGCAACCCGAAATCGAGGATCTTCGGAGATCATTCCGCTGATCACGGTCCTCATGAAATAGGAGTCATCTGCTATCAATACCGAATAGACGTTCACGCAGTTCCCTCCTGAAGTATGACATAGGGTGCGGGGGGGTTCCCGTCAGGATCTTGTTATTTCAGCAATCGCAGCATTTTCTTTAAAAACCCTTTGACCCCCAATGACGATTCCATTTGTTCCTGAGAGTCTTGCAGAAAACGATTTGCGATTTGGTCGATATTCCGTGCGGCAAGGCAATCCGGATAGGCTACAGAAAACGGAACCTGTCTTTTTACCGAACGGGAAACGGTATCGTCGTCCGCAACATATCCAAGGAGAGGAATGTTCA
>NZ_CBQR020000021.1 GCF_000455485.1 Gorillibacterium massiliense | reverse complement strand
AACCTGTCTTTTTACCGAACGGGAAACGGTATCGTCGTCCGCAACATATCCAAGGAGAGGAATGTTCAAATCCAGAAATTTTTGAGCCACCAAGCGGATCTTGTCAGCGGTTATCCTGCCTTCCCGGTTATCCGTCACCCGGTTGACCACAAGCCTGAATGTGACGTCGGGTTCTTCTTTATGTACCATTTTGATAACGGCGTAGGCGTCGGTAATGGAAGTTGGCTCCGGCGTTGTAACGACGATGGTTTCGTGAGCGGCCATAATAAATTTCATCGTCTCTTTCGACAAGCCCGCTCCTGTATCGAAAATAATATAATCCACATGGCCGTTTAATTGGCCGATCTGTTCAGCGAAATCGTTAAGCTCCTGATCCGTTAACCGCAAGAGATCCGTGAATCCGGAGCCTCCGGCTATAAATTGCAATCCGCCAGGACCGGTTTGGATAATCTCCCAAATCGTCTTTTCTTTTTTTAAAAGATGATAGAGACTGAAAGCGGGATTGGCGCCCATGAGAACGTCGATGTTAGCAAGCCCAATATCCGCATCGAAGATCAGTACCTGCTTCCCCGTTTTTTGTAGAGCCAGCGCGAAATTCAAGGTGAAATTGGATTTTCCCACTCCGCCTTTGCCGCTGGTTACGGTGACGATCCGAGTTGTTTTTGCCAGAGCTGCAGGCGGCTGCTGGAGATCGGCAGCCTCCATTCCATCCATCAGACTGCGAAGCTTTTGTGCCTGATCACTCATCCGATAATGCCTCCACAATCCAATTCACAAGCTGGCCGCTGTCAAGCAAGGAGATATCATCCGGCACGTTCTGCCCATTAGTAATATAGGATAACCGCAGCGGGTAATCATGCATGAGGTTCACGACGGCACCATAAGAATCGGTTTCATCCATTTTGGTAAAGAGCACTTTGTCAATTTTGAACTTGATAAAATTGTCGGTGATCGCCATCATGTCCTTGTACTTGCTGGTCAGGCTGAGTACGAGGTAAGTCTCGCTACTGCCCCGGGTCGCAAGGAGTGCATTCAACTCAGAAACATACATTTCATTGCGAAAATTGCGTCCAGCCGTATCCATGAAGATAAGATCGCAGTTTTCCAACTTCTGAAATGCTTTGGTCAAATCTTGGGGAGAGAAGACCACCTCCAGCGGAATATTCAAAATCGTGGCATAGGTCTTGAGCTGTTCCACAGCAGCGATCCGGTAGGTGTCGGATGTGATGAATCCCACCTTGCGGTGATGCTTCAACACTTGCTCCGCCGCCAGCTTGGCGATAGTCGTTGTTTTGCCTACTCCGGTAGGACCGACAAAATGGACGACCTGGCATTCACCGGATAGGGGGCGTCCCGTCCTATCGGCTACAACAGCCAACAGACGATCCTTGATTTTCTCTTTGAACCACTCGTTAGAATGGGTCAAATCCCCTGCTTCTTCCTGTATCGAAGCCATGATGGCATCGGCGATTTCAGGCCGCACTTCCTGTTCCTTGAGCTTCCCGGCCCACATCTCCCAAACGGGATCGAGTTGATCCCCAACGGAAACGGTCTTTACAACGCTTCTCATCCATTCTTTCATCTGGCGAATTTCCGCCTGTAAATCGAAATCCTTAGCGGGAGCTTCGTCCGGTACCGGTTTTGCGATCCCTGCCTTTGCATCTTCCGATTGGTCAGTCTTCCTAGCTGCAGTCAAATCTGCCTCTCGCTCAGCTAGAACATCAGGCACATACGGCATTGGCTCGTAAACAGAAGATTTCACCGGCTCGCGTGTCGCAGCAGATTGGCGATCGGCAGTTTTCAACATGTCCAAGACCGGCGCCGATGCCGGCTTGGCTGTCGGAATTGTATGAAGAGTCGGCCGCGATGCGGGCGGCTTAACTTCTGCCGCGTCCGTCGCTGCGATGACTTCGATCTTCTTTTTGCTGAATAAGCCCAGAAAGCCACCGGAGCGCATTTCCTTCGTATTGAGAATCACGGCGTCGTTGCCCATTTCACTGCGTATCCGCTGCAAGGCGTCCGGCATCGTGTCTACGACGTAACGCTTTACTCTCATATATTGACAACTCCCAGACTCTGAATTTCCACATTAGGCTCTAGCTCGCTGTAGGACAAAACCGGAATATCCTGCATCGTCCGTTCAAGCAGTTGCTTTAAATACATGCGAATCGTCGGGGATGTGAGGATAATCGGTTGCTGACCTGCTTGAACAGCTCGGTTGACCTGTTCTCCCACTCTTTGATAGATGATCTGGGAATAGGAAGGATCCATTGCCAAGTAGGAACCTTGTTCCGATTGCTGGACAGCTTCGGCGATTTTTCGCTCAAGCGCAGGTCCGACGGTGATCACTTTTAGAGAATCCCCGGCAGACGAGAACTGTTGAGTAATTTGCCGGGATAGTGCTTGTCTTACATATTCGGTTAGAATATCGGGATCCTTGGTGTACGTCCCGTAATCCGCCAGCGTTTCTAGAATCGTAACCATATCCCGAACGGATATTTTTTCCCGCAGCATCTTGCCAAGTACTTTTTGAATGTCGCCGATGGAGAGAATGCTTGGCACCAATTCGTCGACAAGTGCCGGGTACGATTCTTTGACATTTTCCACCAAAGCTTTCGTTTCCTGACGGCCCAACAGCTCGTGAGCGTGCTTCTTGATAACTTCCGTCAAGTGTGTAGCCACTACCGATGGCGGATCCACTACGGTATACCCGGACATTTCCGCCCGTTCCTTGACGTTTTCGTCGATCCATAGGGCAGGAAGCCCAAATGCCGGCTCGGTCGTCTCGATACCGTGAACCGCTTCATCTTCGAACCCAGGACTCATCGCTAAATAGTGATTAAGTAACAATTCACCACGAGCAACCAGATTTCCTTTAATTTTTATGACATATTCGTTCGGTTTTAGTTGAATATTGTCACGAATTCTGATAACTGGGACGACAATGCCCAATTCCAAGGCACATTGACGCCGAATCAGGATAATTCGATCCAATAAATCGCCACCTTGATGGGTATCCGCCAGCGGAATGAGACCGTAACCGAATTCAAATTCGATAGGATCCACATTGAGCAGACTGACCACACTCTCGGGGCTGCGTACTTCTTCGATCTGCTGTTCTTCTACCAATTGCTCCTCTTGCGCCTGCTGCTTTTTCAGGTTGCCCTGCATTCTCCAGGCTGCAATCGCCATCAATATTGCGATGGGATAGGTGGCCGTAATACCGATAGGTGTGACGGTTCCAAGAAGGGCGATGGTTCCGGCTACGATATAAAGCAGCTTCGGATAGGCAAGGATCTGCTTCGTAATATCCGACGCTAGATTGCCTTCGGAAGTTGCCCGTGTGACGATAAGGCCGGAAGCTGTCGAAATGAGGAGCGCAGGAATTTGACTGACGAGTCCGTCACCAATCGTGAGGATGGAGTAATGAGAAGCAGCGTCTGTAAAATTCATGCCTTTGAAGACCATCCCGATGATAAACCCGCCGATCAAGTTAACGACGAGGATGATAATGCTTGCGATGGCATCGCCTTTGACGAATTTGCTGGCGCCGTCCATAGCTCCATAGAAATCCGCTTCGTTTTCGATCTTCTTTCGCCGTTCCCGAGCTTGCTGCTCATTGATGAGACCAGCATTCAGATCGGCGTCGATGCTCATCTGTTTGCCGGGCATTGCGTCCAGCGTAAACCGGGCGGCTACTTCAGCGACCCGTTCAGAACCTTTCGTGATAACGATGAATTGGACGATGACAAGAATGAGAAACACGATGAAGCCGACGACGATATTGCCTCCTGCAACAAAAGAACCGAAGGTGCCGACAACCTTACCTGCTTCGCTCTTATCCAAAATGTTCCGCGTCGTCGATACATTCAGCGCCAAACGAAACAACGTCGTAACAAGAAGCAGTGAGGGGAAAATCGAAAATTGCAGCGCTTCCTGCGTATTCATTGCCGTCAGTAAGATAATAAGCGCCAACGATATATTGATAACAAGGAGCACGTCCATCAAAGGCAACGGCACTGGAATAATCATCATGAGGATAATGCCGACAATGCCAAATAAGACGATTATATCTCTTAGTTTCACCGAAGAACGCCTCCTTTCCCTAACATTCACATTTAGTGGAAAAATCCGTTATTTTGCGGTTTTTCCTTTTAATTTGTACACGTAAGCCAACACCTCGGCTACGGCCTGAAACAAGTCGGCCGGGATATTTTGGCCAATGTCTACCTGGTCGAACAGCGCCCTGGCCAGCGGCCGGTTTTCCATCAGGATGACGCCATTCTGCTTACCGATTTCTTTAATCTTCTGTGCGACAAAGTCAGCCCCCTTGGCGATGACCCGGGGAGCATCCATCTCGCCGGCTTCGTATTTCAATGCGACCGCATAGTGCGTCGGGTTTGTGATAATAACGTCAGCTTTGGGGACCTCTTGCATCATACGCTGCATGGCCATCCGCCTTTGACGCTCGCGAATTTTACCCTTGATCAGCGGGTCCCCTTCCGATTTCTTGTACTCGTCCTTGATGTCCTGTTTGGACATCCGCAAATCTTTTTCAAACTTATATTTCCGGTACATATAATCAAACAGAGCCAGTACAGCCAAAGCAACGCCAATTTTGATGCCTAAATTCAAAGTTATTCCGGCCACATAATGCAAGGTACCGCCTAGCGGTCTATGCGCCAGCTCCAGCAGATGCCCCCGCTCCGACCAAAAGGTTTGAAAGACGAGAATCCCGACGAGCAGCATTTTGAACAGCGACTTAAGCAGTTCCACCATGGATTGCATGCCGAACATCCGTTTAAAGCCTTGAGCGGGATTAATCTTGCTGAATTTCATTTTTAACGGTTCGCCTGTCAAGAGAAAACCGATCTGCATATAGTTAGCCGCCAAAGCGATGAGTAAAGCCACTGCAAATAGCGGCAAAAGCATCAAAATTCCCTGTTGCACCAAGTGTCCAAATAAAGAAATGACATTGGGTATCGTCACATCCGTCAACAAGTAATCGTTGTAGATCGATTCAAACAGGATAACGATCTTTCCTTTGAGGTAACCGGCAAAGATCATCAAGGCCAGAAAACTGGCGCAAAGGACGAAAGCACCGGGAAGCTCCGAGCTTTTGGCTACTTGCCCTTTTTTGCGAGCGTCCTGACGTTTCTTCGGTGTCGCCGGTTCCGTTTTTTCGCCGGCAAACAACTGCAGATCCAGACGGTAGCGATATACCGGCACTTTGCCGCCTCCCGACTGAACTAAGATTGCCCCGACGTTTGTACGCCGGAGAGAATCTCCACCATTTTCTGCATCTCGCGAAATAACTCAGTAAACAGACTGGAGAACAGAGTGGAGAAGCTGGAAACAAATACAAGCAAAAGCATCAGCCCGACGAGGAGCTTAATTGGAATACCCACAACAAAAATGTTAAACTGGGGCGCCGTGCGAGCAAGAATGCCCAAGCCGACATCTACGAGAAACAGGGAGACGACCAGCGGAGCAGCCAGTTGAAAAGCAAGAAGAAACGCTGAGGACAGTGAATGGAGCAGAAACTCCGACACATGGCCGTTATAAATCTGAGAAAAAACATCATTGTTGAGCGGTATCCATTGGTAGCTGCTGAGAATGCCCGATATCAGCGCATGATGACCGTTCATAGCTAAGAACAGCAGGCTGGCTATCATGAACTTGAGGTTGCCCAAAACGGGACTTTGAACGCCCGTGAGCGGGTCGATAACGTTTGCCATGCTGAATCCGATTTGCATGTCGGCAAAAGAACCGGCAATTTGAAAGATGGTGAAATAGAGATAAGCAATAAAACCGAGAATGAGTCCAACTAATGTTTCCTTAATGATCGAAAGCGGGTAAACCCCGTCAAGAGGCACCGGTGTGACGTTCATTGTAGGAACCACAAGCAGCGCTAGAAAAACCGATAGACCAATCTTGAAATGATTGGGCACATTTTTCGCAGATAAGATAGGGGCCACTACAAAAAATGCGGTTATTCGACACAAGACAAGCATAAAGTTAGGAACGAACTGTAGAAGTTCCATCAGTTCACATCCTAACCAATGAATTGATAGAGATTTTCAAATATATTCCGTGTGTACTCAACCAGAGTGGTGAGAATCCAGGGTCCAAAAATCAGAATGCTCAAGAGAACGGCAAGAATCTTCGGAACAAAGGCAAGAGTTTGCTCTTGAATTTGTGTAGCCGCCTGGAAAACGCTAATGATCAAGCCTACCACCAAAGCGATGATCATCATCGGTGCGCTAGCCTTCAACACCGTAAAAACTGCTTGGCCGGCCACGCCAATAACAAATTCCGAATTCATGGCAATCCCTCCGGCCGATTATGTATTGAAGCTGAGCAGCAGCGATTTGACTACTAAATACCAGCCGTCAACCAGAATGAACAGCAAAATCTTGAAGGGTAGCGATATCATGACCGGCGGCAGCATCATCATCCCCATGGACATCAGAACACTGGCGATTACCATATCGATGACAAGAAACGGAATGAAGATCATAAAGCCCATCTGAAAAGCAGATTTTAATTCGCTTATGGCATAAGCTGGTACAAGAGCCGTCAGCGGCGTATCTTCGATTCCCGCTGGTTTAGGAGCTTTGGAATAATCGAGAAAAAGCTGCAAATCCTTCTCGCGCACTTGTCTGCCCATATATTGTTTAAGCGGTACGGCTGCCTTTTCAAGTGCCTGGGACTGGGTGATCTCATGTTTCATATATGGCTGCAGAGCCGTTTTATTGATTTCTCCCAAGGTGGGAGACATTACGAATAAAGTAAGAAAAAGTGCTAACCCGATAAGAACCTGATTCGGCGGCATCTGCTGGGTCCCTAAGGAGGTACGGACAAACCCCAGCACAATGACGATCCGGGTAAAGCTTGTCATCAGCACCAGAATAGCCGGAGCCAGACTGAGAACCGTCAGCATCAAAATGATGGAAATGGTATTCGTGCCTGAAGCGGATTCTGTATTGTTGATGTTAAAGCTCACATCAGGTATAGGATTTGTCGGGGGCTGGGGAGTCGGTTCTGCTGACGCCAGCGCGGAGCAGAGCCAAACCCCGACAATAAGGAGAAGCGGCAATAGCACCGCCAGCTTTTTATTCATTTTTTCCAAACCGCCCATCCGTCTGGCTGTCTTCGATAATCCATTCGTCAACCTTCTTTTTGCGGTTTGTCATCGACAGCATTTTCTCCTGAAACAGTTGCTGGAATTGCCCATCAGTCTCACCCGTCGCAGGAGAAGCGCCGCGTTTGGTTAATGAGGCCACCCAGTCTCGCATGCTGCGGAAAGCTCTTCCTTCTGAGCTGTCGATAGCCGCTGCCCGAATGGCTGCGATTTCTTCGGGATCATCAATTTTTGCCACCAGTCGGATATCTTGACCGACCCCCAAGAGGTAAAGCGAGTTTCCCAGTTCAACAAGCTGAACGGATTTGTTCTGCCCTAGGGGCAGTCCTCCCATCGATTTGATTGTGCGGCCGGGAAGAACCATTTTGTTCTTCCTGGCAACCAGCCTGATGATGAGAAAGAACAATCCAAGTACGAGAATCAGATAAAAGAGGACCCAAAAGAGGAAAGTACCAGTGCTTGTCGTGTTCGGCACAGGCGCACCTCAGCTTAATGTCTTCTTAATGGCTTCGATAACCCGGTCCGATTGAAATGGTTTTACGATAAAGTCTTTGGCGCCTGCTTGAATGGCGTCGATAACCATTGCTTGTTGTCCCATGGCTGAACACATGATAACTCTAGCATTCGGATCGAGCTTTTTGATTTCTTTCAAAGCATTAATGCCGTCCATTTCCGGCATCGTAATATCCATCGTAATCAAGTCAGGCTTGTGCTCCTTGAATTTCTCGATAGCCTGAACTCCGTCATTCGCTTCGCCGCATACCTCATAACCGTTTTTCGATAGGATGTCTCGGATCATCATTCTCATAAATGCAGCATCGTCAACGATTAAAATTCGGTTCGCCATGTAGTACAGTCCTCCTAATATTATTGTAGCTTTTGGATTCTTTCCCATTGATTGATGATGTCAGTCACACGGACGCCAAAGTTTTCATCGATAACCACAACTTCACCTTTGGCAATCAGCTTGTTATTAACCAAGATATCTACTGGCTCGCCAGCCAGCTTGTCCAGCTCGATAATAGAGCCTTGGGACAGCTGAAGGATGTCCTTGATCAACATTTTGGAACGGCCTAATTCCACCGTGACTTTAAGCGGAATATCAAGCAGCAGGTTGAGATTCGTTTCCTCTCCTGCAGTTGCCAAACCAGAATTGAAATTGGCAAATTGGGCTTGCTGCACGTTCACGTTTCGATTCGGCATACCGCCGTAAGCAGCAGGTTGCTGATAGCCGTAGCCGCTAGGCATCGGATATTCAGGCTGTACCGGATAGCCTGGATAAGCTGGAACGCCAGTTGGCGGATTTCCATGGGGTTCAAGCATCGGCTGCGCGGGACGCGATTGCGGTGGATAGGATGGCTCTGCTGCCGCCGGCCGAGGTTCAGGCTTGGAAGCAACAGGAGTCTGTACTGGAGCTTCAGGAGCTTTATCCGGAGTAGATCCTGTACCCATATCCGGCTCTTCTCCGCCCATTAATGTCAGCACCAGTTCCCGGGAAAATGGAACAGGAAGCAATTGCATGATCGTGGAATCTATCAGATCACCAATTTTCAACCGGAATGAAATTTTAACATATACCTCTTCTTGGGAAAAGACTGTAGCAGAATTTCCGGAGGAGAGATCGACAATGTCGATTCCGGGAGGTGATATGTTAACCAATCGATTAAAAATCGTCGACATGGAAGTAGCCGATGATCCCATCATTTGGTTCATCGCTTCTTGCACGGCACTCAGATGGATTTCCGTCAGTTCATCCACTTCGGTGCCTGTTCCGTCTCCGCCCATCATCAGATTGGCAATGACTTTCGCATCTTTTGTCTGGATGACCAGCAGGTTGATTCCGTGAAAACCGTCCACATAATTGACGTGAACCGTTACATGAGGCTTAGGGAACTCATTGGGGAGATCTTGACGCAGCAAAACGGAAACTTTGGGCGTCGTAATCTCGACTTTTTTCCCAAGGAGCGTAGACAAAGCTGTCGCCGCGCTGCCGAAAGTGATATTGCCGATCTCTCCCAAAGCATCCTGCTCTAGAGAGGATAAGTACTCACTGACATCAGGGGTTTCATGGAATGAGTCTTCTTCTGTTACATCCGATGTTTGTTTAAGTAGGGCGTCGATCTCTTCCTGAGAGAGATAGTCCCGGTTATTCGTCATTTTCCTCAACTCCTTCGCTTGCAATCTCCGTTACCTGGACCGCTATCTTCCCTTTTACGGTTCCGGGACTGCCGATAAATTTCAGCTTGTCGCTTACGCGGATGCTCAGCCCCTCTTCCACCGGTTTGTCAAGCCGGATTACATCGCCGGAAGTAAGCCCCAAAAACTCACGAACCGTCAGTTGGGAATTTCCTAGTTCTGCCACAACAGGCAGCTGCGATTTATTAATACGGCTATTCAATGCTTCGGTTTCTTCGGCTGTTTTCGTCTTCTTATAGGTGACAAACATGTGATGCACGGAAAGCCGCGGCATGATCGGCTCAATGACGACGTGCGGGATACATAAGTTAATCATGCCCGTGGTATCGCCAATTTTGGTGCTTAAGGAGATCAAAGCGATGGTGTCGTTAGCGGAAGCGATCTGCATAAATTGCGGGTTCGTTTCAAGTGCTTCCAACCGCGGCGTAATATCTGCTACGGTCTTCCATGCTTCGGTCAAGCTTTCCAGAGCTCTGCCAAACATCTTCTCCATGATCATTGTATCAATTTCTGTCAGAGCATTAATCTTGCTCGGCGCGTTTCCCGATCCCCCCAGCATCCGGTCCAGCATCGCGTATGCCACATTGGGATGAACCTCCAGCACCATCCGTCCTTCCAAAGGCTCTGCTTCGAAAATGTTAAGGATGGTCATTTTCGGGATGGATCGGATAAATTCCTCATAAGGCAGCTGCTCAACCTGTACGACATTGATTTGAACGAAGGTTCTTAGCTGAGTGGAGAAATAGGTAGTCAGAAAGCGGGCAAAATTTTCATGTATACGCGTCAAGCTTCGAAGATGGTCTTTAGAGAATCTCGTAGCCCTCTTAAAATTGTAAGCGCGGACTTTTTTCTGAGTATCTTCTTTCTTCAACTCCTCCGCATCCATCTCGCCAGAGGAGAGAGCCGCGAGTAGAGCGTCGATTTCGTTCTGCGAGAGTACGTCAACCAATAAAGTCACCTCCCTGAAGCGCTGTGTTCATGTTTGGTTATTGCATGATGATGTCGGTAATGTTGACTTGCGTCACTTTACCAGTTGTCAGAAAGTCATTAATCTTGTTCATTAAGATAGCCTTGAGAGCTTCCTGACCTTTGCTCCCCGATAAATCCTCCATGGTCAAATCAGCCAGAGTTTGGTTGATCACATTGCGAACTCGAGAATCGTAATCTTCGAGCTCCTTCTTTACCTTGCTGTTGTTCATTTCGAAAGCAAAACCAGCTTTAATCGTGCGGTCCCGCTCCTTTAAATTGGTAATCACGTTTTCGACAGATACTGTCAGCTTCTTCACTTCGGCAGCCGACTGTTTTTTTCCTTCTACATGCTCGACAGAATTTGCAGCTTTTTGTCCTGGATCGACGGTTTTATTATCCATCCTATCCATCAGAGTCCAAATACCGACGCCTGCTCCTGCAATCAACGTCACGACGACGAGCATGGCTAAAACGATTAGCAAAAACTTGTTTTTCATCTCGACTATTCCTCCGAATCCTGACTATTGATGCTGCCGCGAACCGCTCCTACCGTGCGAATATAGTCCACGACCCGGGCAACTACTTCCTGTACCGGCTCCAGACAGGTCACTTTCCTGCCGGTGGTCAGGGTGATCATCGTATCCGGAGTTTCTTCGACGATTTCGATCAACAGGGCGTTAATGATAAGCGGATTTCCATTTAATCGCGTTACCGTTATCATGCGAGCGTCTCCCTCCATCCCGTTCTACGATAAATGAGACTGCTGTTGGCGGCAGCATCTGCCGCCAACAGCGGTCATGATGTTACGATTTATCGTTTAAGGTTAACGATTTCTTGAAGAATTTCATCGGATGTGGTGATGATACGCGAGTTTGCCTGGAAGCCCCGCTGGGCGACGATCATTTCCGTAAACTCGGATGTAAGATCGACATTAGACATTTCCAGTTGGCCGGAAATAATAGCTCCGGTTCCGGAATCAACACTGTTGGCTTCACCAATGTTTAAAACACCATCAGGACTGGCGTTATTCGTCGAACGGTATAGGTTTCCGCCGATTCGTTCCAAACCAGATGGGTTCTTCACTTTGACTACGCCAATTTTGGCAATGGCGTCCTGAGTCGTGCCGTCAGCCGCAACCGGGACGACGGAACCGTCTTGACCAATATAGAAAGATGTCACTTCATCCGGAATGTTGATGGGCTCCCCATCGGAACTTAGTACGAACATCCCGTCGCCGTTGACCAGATTGCCTGCTGAGTCGACTTTGAAACTTCCGTCGCGAGTCAAGTAAAATCCGTCGGCATTCGGGTCTTGTTTTACGGCGAAGAAGCCGTCGCCATCAATCCGCAGGTCTGTGGGAACGTTGGTGGTCATCGCTCCGCCTGGGGTGTGCACGGTGTCTACGGAACCGATGGCAACGCCAAGACCTACCTGTTTCGGATTGACACCACCCTGCGTGTCGGAAGGAGCGGTGACACCGCCGATGCTTTGGCTCAAGAGGTCCTTAAACATTACTCTTCCGGCTTTGTAACCAACAGTGTTGACATTGGCAATGTTGTTCCCAATCACGTCTAGCTTCGTTTGAAATCCGCGCATGCCGGAAATGCCCGAATATAGAGATCTTAACATCTACGTATTCCTCCTAAAATTGAATTAAGGAAATCAAGTTGGGACGCATCAATCGGTCCGCAGTCCCGTGGGCTTCCTTATCGGGCCAGCCCATTACGAAACGATGATCGCACTGTCGATCTGGGTGAAAACGTTGTCCTGCAAGGACGCTCCGTCCATTGCCGTGACGATGGTGCGGTTCTTGATATTAACGATAAGCGCCATATCATTCATCAGCACCAGCGAATCCTTAGCACCTTTGGCAGCTGCCTTGTCCACCGCTGTCTGAATCTTGTTCAGTTGCTCTGGCTTCAAGCGAATTCCACGCTGTTCAAGCCTGAGCTCGGCGTGATGACTGAGCTTTAGTTCTTTCTGGAGTATGTCCTGAAAGCTTATCTGCTCCGTCCCAGCAGTTTCACCGATTTTGCTGCCGCGTGTTCCCTGACTGACAGGCGTTAGGGGAGCAACACGTCCGGGATAGAGCTGTCCGATCGAGAGCCGATCACTCATAAGCCACTCCCGCTCTCTTGAGCACCACCGTTCGCTTCAGATGATGTTTCACCAGTTCCGGTTGCCGTTGTCGTTGAACCGGTTCCCGTAGTCGTTGTTGTTGTTCCGCTTCCCGTTGTCGTGGTCGAATTTGATGCCGCTTCTTCCCAAATCCGAGTCAATTGATCAATGGAAACGTCCTTGCCGTCAATAATGGCATACTGTAGACCGCTCTTAAAACGGATTCCTTCCACAACGCCGGTTTTCTCGGTAGTCGTTCCGTTCGTGTTTGTGTCGTTCCAAGCGACCGACTTACCGATCAACGCCGGGCTAAGTCCAATAGACTGTCGTAAGGTTTTAAGCTCTGACGTGATGTTGTACATTTGCTCGACGGAGGAAAATTGCGCCATTTGGGCGATGAATTCTTTATCTTCCATAGGCTGCATCGGATCTTGGTTAGATAGTTGAGCTACCAAAATCTTCAAAAAATCATCTTTCCCCAACACTCCACTACCGCTCGACGTCGAACCGCTTGTGTTGTTTGCGGCGTAATTGGGCCATACATTTTTTGTACCTACTGCGCTTGTCACTTGTGCACCTCCTGTCGCCAGACTTCTCCATTCTTGCGCTTAAGCGGTGGTATCCACCGTCGTGCCGTAAGCCGACAAACGAACCCGTTCCTCTAAAGCCAGATTTTCCAATTCCTCGTCCAAGTCCATGTAGTTTGTGCCGGATTGGGCTTGAGTGGATTGCCCCGGTTGGCTATAACGCTGCTGTTGTCGCTCTCCTTGGAACATACCGGATTGGGCTGCAGCGCTTTGTGCAACTTCCAGTCGTTCTACTTGAAGACCTTGATTTTGTAAGTTCAATCGCAACTGCTGCATTTGGCTTTCCAGCATTTCTTTGCCTACTGCTGTATGAGCGTTGAACTGGGCGACAACCTGGCCGTCAGACAGGGCGATACGTACATCCACTTGACCGAGATGTTCGGGCGTTAAGGTCAAACGAGCTTCCGTAAGAGAACCTTTAAGTCCGGCGGCAGAGCTTTTCTGCAAGTAACGAGCGATTTCCTTGGCAAAGTCAGCTGCATTCATCGTTTGCGGCAGTTGGTCCGTTTCCGGAAGCTGCGTAGTCGTTGCTGCTGCCGGTTGAGGCGTTGCAGCTAATGCGTCCGTACGCAATGTCGTTTGAGCGGTTGCATCTGCTTCCTTCGCACCTTCTGCTGTAGCTGCATCTGTATCTCCGCTGGTGCGTTCAACCGTAATACCGGAGCGATAAGCCAGCATCTCCAAAGCCGTTGTTCGTTTGGATGCTCCCTCGTTTCCTTTGACGAATACCGCTGTATGGTTTTGCTTTTCATCGGAATTCGACTGCTGCTCCTTGTCGGAATGAGCGGAAGCGGCTTCCTTGCCTGTTGAGATCGCGGCGGTTTTCTCGCCTTGCGCGGCCGTGAAGATCAAGTTGCCAGCATCGGAGTTGGTTGTCGTAGCTGCAGGACTAGCAGTGGCTGAACTGGTGCTCGCCTCAGCCAAAATGCTGCTAAAGCTTGCGGAAAGTTGTTTCAGTAAAGCGCTGTCCGGTTCCTGTTGCAGAGCTGCAATGACACTCTCCAGCACTTTCTTCACTTGATCCGTCAATTGAGCGGGCATCTGCATGCCGGCTACATTGCTCAAGTCAAGGAGTCCGTCGTTTTGGGTATCCCCCCCGGCGCTAGTGTCACCCAAGAGACCCATCGCTTGCATCAGCACCTTTGCCTGTCCAAACCATGCTTGGCCAGCAGGTTGAGAGAGAACCGCCTCAAGCAAATCCGGCTGATCTGCAACCTTCTGCATGGCCGGAACGGCATCTTGCGTTTGAGATAGCTGCTGCAGCAAAAGAGCGATAATCGCGGCAATCGGGTTGGTATCTTCCGACTTTTCATCCGCATTTACGGCGTCTCCGGCAACAGTTGCTTTCTCTTCGCTTACTGCTTTAGCGGCTGGAGTAGACTCCGTTGACGCATTCGATGTGTTTGCAGCAGTCGCAGAATTTGAACTGTCATTCTGGGAAGTCCCTTCCGATTTGTCCGCTGCTTTTTGACTACTTTTCCCATCTTGCGATGCTACCGCGTTCTTCTTCTCAGTTGCCGGTTTGTTGTCATTAGCTTGACGCAGCTTGTCTTGGAAAGATGTAGAACGGCCAGAGACTCCAGATGAACGAGTTTGCCGATCCGAAGCTTTCGGAGCCTGGGTTGCTGCAGGCACTGCGCTTTGAAAAGGTATTGCCATTTCCATATTTTTCACCTCCTCTCATGGGAGATTATATCGAAAGCCTGAGAAGTAAAGCTGTAATCTCAGGTCAATTCGCGAGTTTACTGGAAATCGTCGCTGCCTTGTCCTTTTCTTTCTTAGCCATTTCCGTTAAAATCTTGCCGCGCGAGGACGTATCCATCACTTTCATAATGCTGATCGCCTTATTCGCTCCCGCAGTTCCCGCATTAAACATCGTCACCAGCACATCGGACGCTTGCGCAGCATCCATGCTTGCGAAGGTTTTTCCCAAGTTGACCATATCCGTGTTGGCGGCCGGGCTGCTGTTGTCCGTCTCCAGCTTCTTTACCCGCTCTTGCAAAGCGGCAATTTGCAAATCCTTGGACGGAACTTCCTCTTTCAACCGAGCGGATGTCTCTGCCGCAATTGCCGGGGTCATCTTTTCCAAAATCAGCGCTTGCTGATCTACCTTCATTCCACTTAAAACCAGTACCCGTTCGCTCAACGTCATGTTTTGCAAAATCGGCGCCGCTTTTCCCGGATTCATTCCAGCATAAAGCTTGCTGAGCTCCGACACCTTATTGCCGTATGCTTCATCGCTTGTCTGCTGTTGATCAGCCACCAAAGCATCGTACTTGGTTTGCAGTTCCTTAAGGGTGTCGTCTTTGCGCAAAAAATTGTCCTGTGACTTCTTCAGATCAGCCTCTTGATCCTTCAACTGCTTCTGCAGCTTCTGGATTAGCGCATCTTTTTCCTTGAGCTTGTCCGAAGCCGTGGCTGAAGCCGCTGCGCCGTTACCCGAAGTATCCGTGTTTTCCTTCGGTACCCAGTTTTGCACAATGGGAATTTTGTGGGCAACGGAGAGCAAATTGCCTTTTGTATCGTAACCAAACATGGTAAGCAGTACCATAATCAGGACGACTGCGAAAACGATAGGCACCAGAAACCAGATCAAAAACCGCTCCAGCGCGTTCAGCTCGGATTTTTCCGATTCCATACTGTAAAACCCCTTCCTACCACCCGCAGCGCTTCTGTCAGGACGGTCTTTTATATCGGGTGACGGCTAGTTCATCCAAGGTTTCCTGTTCCTTCTTAAGAACGACAGCCGTAAAATCCTTGTGCGCTTTCTCTCTGGCTTTATGCCATACCTTTTCCTGCCTCAGCTTTTCCGTAAGGACCAACTGGCTTTTATCCACTTCATGCATAGCTTGACGGATATCGTCCTTCTTGCCGCGAATCTCCCGATCCACATGATTGATAAAGGTTTGGTACAACGTCAGTTCCGAGATGGTTGTGCGCTCTTCCGTAGCCTTTGCCAGAGTGGATTGCAGTTGGTGCTGCTCTTCCTCCAGCAAAGTAAGGGAGTTTTCTTCCTGCCGCAATTTCCCGAACGCCGCGGACAATACCCATTCCGCTTGGGTTTTTTCGTTAGACTTTAAATCGACGATCTTTTGAAAGCTGTAGCGGAATGCCATCGATTATTCTCACCTTTCGGAAAATTGCTTCAGAAGCTGCTCGTGCGCCTCTTCAAATGTCACTTTTTCGAGGGTTTTCTGCCGGGTATAGTCCATAATCCCATTGATATAATGCAGTGCTTTATCAATTTCTGGATTAGATCCCCGTTGGTACGCCCCGATATTGATCAAGTCTTCCGAATCTCTATAGATGGATAACATTCTGTTCAAAAATTCCGCTGCGGTCTGATGATCATCTGAGACAATCTCCTTCATCACGCGGCTGACACTAGCTAAAATATCGATGGCGGGGAAATGGCCTTTATTGGCCAAATTCCGGTCCAGTACGATGTGGCCGTCCAAAATGCCGCGGACCGCATCGGCGATAGGTTCGTTCATATCGTCCCCATCGACAAGCACCGTGTAAAATGCGGTGATCGAGCCTTTGGGGCCGGTTCCCGAGCGCTCCAACAAACGAGGAAGCATCGCGAACACAGAAGGCGTATAACCTCTCGTCGCCGGCGGCTCGCCTACGGCAAGACCTACTTCCCGTTGAGCCATGGCAAATCGGGTCACCGAATCCATCATCAGCATGACGTTTAAGCCACGATCGCGAAAATATTCGGCAATACTGGTGGCGATCATCGCCCCCTTGATGCGGATAAGCGCCGGCTGATCCGAAGTGGCGACAACCACGACAGATCGGGCAAGCCCTTCCGGACCAAGGTCCCGCTCGATGAAGTCCAGGACCTCACGGCCCCGTTCGCCTATAAGGGCGATGACGTTCACATCAGCGGCTGTATTTCGGGCGATCATGCCGAGAAGGGTGCTTTTACCAACACCAGAACCGGCAAAAATACCCACCCGCTGTCCTTTGCCTATGGTTAGCAATCCGTCGATGCTGCGGACCCCAACGCTGATGGGTGTAAGCACCCTAGGGCGGTGGAGCGGATTGCCTGGAGAGTTATTGGTTGAGTACGTTCCCATTCTTCCCGCAAGCTTTGAGCCGTCCAGCGGCTCACCCAAACCATTCAGTACCTTACCGAGCAACTCATGCCCGACTTGTACGGTAAGCGGTTTGCCTGTGCTGACCACTTCGCAGCCCGGCCCGATGGAATTGAGTTCCCCTAGAGGCATTAGGATGACATTGTTGCTGCGAAAACCGACGACCTCCGCTTTGACGGGATGATTGGATTTATAAGGATAAATCAGGCAAACGTCGCCAATGCTGGCGTCAGGTCCTTCCGATTCAACCGTCAGACCGATAACTTGAATCACTTTTCCGTTTATGCGAACGGGATCCAGTTGGCTCAGTCGTTCCATATACTTGGAAGCATCAAGGGTTTTATTCATCCTCTTCCCTATCCTCTTCTGCCGTCAAATCTAGCAGGGCAGCCTTTATTTCTTTCAATTGCGTATCAATTCGAGCATCAATGCTGCCGTAAACCGAACGAATGATGCAGCCGTGATCGCTCACAGAAGAGTCGGGAACAATATCGAGCTCCGCTTGGGAGTCCAACGACATCCGCAGCTCTTCCCGCATTTCTTGAAAATAAGAGAAATGAACGGGTGCGACGCACAATGTAATCGTTCCTTTTTCCCGTCTGCGGCCAAGTACACTTCCCGCCAGATCCACCACCCATTCCGGGTTTACCGTCAGCTGGTGCTGTATGATTTTCTCGGCGATGGCGGTACTTAGCTCGATTAGAAAAGGCTCCGCTTCGGCGATAATCTGCCGTTTCAACTGATAGGAATGCTCTAAAACGCCTCGTGCCTCATTGATCATCTGGGCATATTCATTTCGCACCATTTGCTCCGCTTGAAGGGTTCCTTCCTGATAACCAGCCTGGTAGCCGCTTTCCCGAGCCATACCCGTTTCCGCTTCATCCGTTGACCGGCGTTCCACCCACCACGTCTCGATTTCTTGTTGAGCTTCCAGTTTGATCTGGTTCGCCTCATCTGCCGCTCGGGTGATGGTAGACTCCGCAAATTCTTCAGCATCCTGAATAATCTGGTCCTTGATTTCCAAAACGCCTTGTGCCTTTTCCCAAAGGGCGGCAGCTTCTTCATCAGGAACCGGAGCTTTACTTTCAGCCTGAGCCTTTTTGAGCAAGCTGCTCAAGCTGTCCACAAGCATCGTTTCCTCAAGAGCGATATAGCCATTGGATTTAATAAGATTAGACAATGACATCGTCTCCTCCGCCTCTGGCGATGATGACTTCTCCGGCTTCTTCCAGTCTGCGGATGGTTGCTACGATGCGAGTTTGGGCCTCCTCTACGTCCCTCAAGCGAACCGGGCCCATGTATTCCATTTCTTCCTTGAAGGTTTCGGACATGCGTTTCGACATATTGCGGAAAATAACTTCCCGCACCTCTTCGCTGGCGACTTTGAGTGCCAACTGCAGATCGGCATTCTCGATATCCCGAATGATCCGTTGAATGGAACGGTTGTCGATGTTGACGATATCCTCGAACACAAACATCCGTTTTTTGATTTCTTCCGCCAGCTCCGGATCTTGAATTTCCAAAGAATCCAAAATCGTACGTTCCGTGCCTCGGTCGACGCCATTCAAAATTTGGACGATGGATTCGATGCCTCCGGCAGAGGTGTAATCCTGCGTCACTGTTGCCGACAGTTTCTGCTCAAGCACTCTCTCGACCTGGCTGATGATTTCCGGCGAAGTGCTGTCCATAAGAGCGATACGCTTAGCCACTTCCGCCTGCTTCTCCTGAGGCAGAGACGACAAAATCATGGATGCCTGATCGGCCTGAAGATAGGATAATACGAGAGCGATGGTTTGCGAATTTTCGTTCTGAATAAAATTCAAGATTTGCGATGGCTCCGCTTTGCGAGCGAAGTCGAAAGGCCGAACCTGCAAAGTTGCCGTCAACCGGTTAATGATATCAATCGCTTTTTGCGCTCCCAGTGCTTTCTCCAAAATTTCTTTGGCATAGGCGATGCCGCCTTGCGAGATATATTCCTGGGCCATGCAAATTTGATGGAATTCGGACAGGATCGCTTCCTTTTCGCCGGAATCCACCTTTCGCACGTTGGCAATCTCAAGGGTCAACTGTTCGATCTCGTCATCTCGCAGTTGTTTAAAAATTTGGGCGGACACTTCGGGCCCTAAGCTGATCAGCAATATGGCGGCTTTCTGCCGACCCGTCAGTCCTTGTTGAATTCCTTTAGCCAACCGTCACACCCCTATTCATCCACAAGCCAAGTACGCAGAAGATTGACGAACTCTTCCGGCTTCTTTTTGGCCAGCATTTCCAACTGTTTGCGAACCTGAGCCTCGCCGCTTTTAGCATCCAGAGAATCCAAATCAAGAGTCTGATACTCCTGTCTGGCTGGTGCGACGGGTTCGACAAATTGTTCCTCCGCTTTACGTCTACGCTTGGAGATCATGTATCCGCCGACGCCTCCCAAGAGGAGCGCGACTGCGCCCGCAAGAGAACCGTAAAGCAGCCAGTTCGTCTTCTTCCCGCTTGACACGTTTGCGGATGCGGCGAATTCATGCTTGAACAGGGTGACTCTTGCGTTCAATTCCGCATCGGTAAAGGGAACCTCGCGGTTTGCCGTAGATGAGGCGACGATTTGCTTTAAAATGCTTTTGATGCTTGCTTCATTGTCCGCTGTAAGCGAATCAGGATTTTTTGGATCCGGTGGTTCAACTCCAATGGAAATGGTTAAGTCGTTGATAAAGAATGGGCTTGATTGAATTTCATTATTGATCCGGTTGATTTCCCAATTGGTTGTCGTCTCGTTGTCCTCTTGGGTAGATGTGCCGGTTCCCGAATCGCTGGGATAAGTAGGAATATCGGTACTCCCAGTGCCGGCGATTCCGCCTGTCGACGAATCGGTGCCGGTATAGCTCTTCTGGATCTGCTGCATGCTGATGGCGATGCCGTGGTCATCGACTACAGGCTTCACCAAATTTTGCTTGCTCACTTTTTGATCGAAATTCATGCTGGCCACAACGACAGGCACCACTTTATCCGGACCCATGACTTTGCTCAGCATGTTCATAATATTTTTTTGAATATCCGCTTCGAATTGCTTTTTGATTTGGAACTGCATGGCGGCGGCATTGGATGCGACTGCCAAATTACTGTCGGATTTCGAATACGGTAGCAAATCGCCATTCTGTTCCGAAATAGTTATATTGTCGATAGGAAGGTTCTTCACGCTCTTAGAGACAAGCTGGTACATCGTGTCGACCTTTTGCTGATCCAGCCTGTAACCCGGCTTAAGTTTCAACACTACAGCAGCGGAGGATTGGTCCGTATCTGCGGATGTGATAAAAACAGAACGTTCCGGCAAGGTGATCATCACCTTGGAACCAGCGACGGCGTCAAAGCTGTTGAGCATTTTTTGCATTTCGCCTTGAAGCATCGATAGCTGCTTAACATCAAATTCCCGGTCAGTGCTTCCAAACATGGAGCTGCTGCCAAGAGCCTCATACCCGATGGAGCCCCCTTGGTTCAGACCTTGGGATTCCACCTCGATTTTTACATCATCCACTTTGCTGCGGGGCACTGAAATGCTTGTCCCACCGTTTTCCAGCTTGTAGGGGATGTTCGCGGACGATAGATAGCCCTTGATTGAAGTTGCATCGCTTGGCTGCAAATCCGTAAAAGCTAGCTCATATTCGGTCCGAGAAAAATACGAAACCAGGAGCGGGATCGCGATCAGCAACAGCAGAATCATCGAGATGAACATCGTCTTTTGTGATTTGCTGAACCCCGTCCAAGTTTGGGTTGCATATTGTTTAATCCGATTCCAGTACTTCAGGATGGACTCGTTCACCGTTTCACCTCGTCATAAACAGGCAATAAATGATTGCACGTCAAATTTGCATTCGCATGATGTCCTGATAAGCCTCGATCACTTTATTGCGTGTTTGTACGGCCAACTCCAGGCCGAGAGAGACTTTTTCAGTAGCGATCAGTGCTTGGCTCGGGTCGGTGATTTCACCCATGATATACTGTTGAGACAGTTTATCCGCTTCCGCTTGTTGGTTGTTCATCTGGGTTAGAGCATCGTTCAGAAAATCGCCAAACTGTTTGCCGATCTCTGTTCCCGTTGCAGGAGCGGCAGCTTTAGGCGCTAAAGACGCAGGCTGCAATGAAGAGAGCATCGTTTTGTCGATCATTACGTTTCCTCCTGTCCGGTTTCTATTTGAACTTCTTATTTACCGATTTCCAACGCTTTCGTAATCATCGCTTTCGAAGCGTTCAATGCCGTAACATTCGCTTCGTAAGAGCGGGATGCGGAAATCATGTCGACCATTTCCTTCAAAGTGTCAACATTGGGCATGGAAACATATCCGTTCTCGTCCGCATCGGGATTAGTCGGATTGTAAACAAGTTTGAAAGGTGTTTTATCCTCCATAATTTTCGTTACCTTCACCCCTGCACCCACACCGTCGCCCATTTCATTTTTCAGATACTGGGAAAAAGGAGCGTTAGTGCCCGGTTCCATCACGACCATCTTACGCTGGTACGGAACCCATTTACCATTCACCAGCTTGCCGCGGGTTGTTTCTGCGTTGGCAATGTTAGAGGAGATAACATCCATACGCATCCTTTGAGCGGTCAAAGCAGATGAGCTGATATCAAAACCGCTTGTCAGTTTCATCGATTATCTCCCTTTATCAATTGATGTGCGCAAATGCCGGATTTCGTTGTTGGCCAGTTCGATCATCACATTGTAACGCAACTGGTTTTTGGCGGAGAGAGCCATTTCTGAATCGATGTCTACGTTATTCTTGTTGTTGTTCATGATGGACTGCTCGTCGGTCTCAATTTTGGGGGTTAGCCCGCTGCTTGTGCCGAAAGAGAAATGCCGCGGGTCCGAGCGCCTGCCGGCCAGTGTGTTGCTTCCGCTCATTTCGGATTGAAGCAGTTCCTCAAACCGTACGTCCGATCTCTTGAAGTTCGGAGTATCTACGTTTGCAATGTTGTTGGCAATTACGGTTTGCCTCAAGTTTGCGGCATTTAAGGAACCTTCCAAAAGCCGGAATGAGGGATTATTCAATATTTCCATCAAGATACCCCCATTTGTTTGTATAAACTTGCATTGAATTTTATTCGTCATTCCACTTTTGTTTTCCTTCTTCTTTCGACATTTTTCAATAAAATACACCGAAAGACGCACTTCTTCCACATTTTATTATATCGATATCATACGAATCTCATATTTTCCGCGCTATTATGCAAGAACTGGGTGAATATGGGAAATATTCGATGAGAAATCCGATTTTGGGCAGAAAAAAAGTCCCAAATTTAAACATTTAGGGACTTTTTACCTATAAATTATTATGCTCATATATCCGACTAGAACCTCATATTTTGACCTTTTCAAGTCCTGTAACCAGTTGATCGTTTAATATCTTAATATATGTACCTTTCATACCCAAGGAACGGGTTTCGATCACTCCGGCGCTTTCCAGCTTGCGCAGGGCATTGACGATTACGGAGCGGGTTATGCCTACACGGTCAGCGATTTTGCTGGCTACAAGCAGCCCTTCCTTCCCCTTCAGTTCTTCGAATATATGCTCCACTGCCTCAAGCTCGCTATATGACAAGGAGTTGACTGCCACTTGAACGATGGCTTTGCTGCGAATTTCGATGCCGCTTTCTTCCGCCTTCTCCCGAAGGACTTCCATCCCGACAATTGTCGAGCCATACTCCGCTAGGATGAGATCGTCATCGGTGAATGCGTCGCTATTCCTAGACAGCAGCAGCGTACCTACTCGTTCACCCGCACCGATGATGGGAACAACGGTCAGAACCCGGTGTTCAAACCAACTGTGTACAGTAGATTCCGAATTCGCGTCTGTCTCATTAACCTTCAAAAGCTCGGCATTATAATCCTCGGGAATGCGCCGCTCCTGAACCACCATCTGGTTTAACTCATCGGATGCAAACGGTCCCGTTACCGAAAACCCAAGAATTTTCCCGCGGCGGCTGATGACATAAACATCTGCCTGGATGACGTCCTTCAATACTTCCGACATCTCCATGAAATTCACTGCTTTGCCTGCAGCTTGCTGCAGCAGACGATTCAGCTTACGCGTGCTGGCTAACAAACTCATTTCCTTATAGCCCCCTAATGTGCTGAAAAAAATGGCAGAACCGGCTCCCCAGGCCGGTTCTTTCTATTCCACCGGTTTGCCCGCAGATCCATTCTGTTTCTCGAAAATACGGCACTTCCTCTTGCTTTCCTTAAGCATCCGTTGGATTAATCGGGATAGCAAGTGAACTTTTTGTCAATTTTCCAAACTTTATAGGATATATTGGCTGAGATCACGGTTCCGCGCGATATCAGTCAGCTTGTCACGAACATATTCGGGCGTGATGGCAAAGGTGTCCAGTTGGATGTCCGGAGCTTCGAAAGAAAGATCCTCCAGCAGCTTTTCCAATACGGTGTGCAGTCTTCTTGCACCGATATTTTCCGTATTGCGGTTCACTTCCGCAGCAATTTGCGCTAGCTCGCGGATCGCTGCATCCGTAAACTCCACCTGAATACCTTCCGTTGATAGAAGGGCTGTATACTGTTTGGTCAAAGCATTCCGCGGCTCCTTCAAGATTTTGACGAAATCCTCCTCAGTCAAGCTGGTGAGTTCCACACGAATGGGAAACCGGCCCTGCAGTTCGGGAATCAGATCAGACGGCTTGGCAATATGGAATGCCCCAGCGGCAATAAAGAGGATAAAATCCGTATGGATCGGGCCGTATTTGGTCGTGATCGTCGAACCCTCGACGATGGGCAGGATGTCCCGCTGCACGCCTTCACGGGACACATCAGGGCCTGCACCTTTGCCGGAACCGGCTACTTTATCGATTTCATCGATAAAAATGATGCCCGTCTGCTCCGCCCGGCGCACTGCTTCCTGGGTTACTTCATCCATATCCATCAGCTTCTGAGCCTCTTCCTGGATGAGCACTTTGCGGGCTTCGCGCACTTGCAGCTTCCGTTTTCTCCGCTTTTTGGGCATCATGTTGCCGAGCATTTCCTGGATGTTCATTCCCATCTGCTCGTTGCCTTGCCCGGCAAACATATCTAG
>NZ_CBQR020000020.1 GCF_000455485.1 Gorillibacterium massiliense | reverse complement strand
GATGACTTCCTGCTCCAATTCGCCTCGATTTAACTTCTCTAAAATCTGCCCGCGTTTATCCTTAATGGCCGGATCCTGGTCCGATTCCTCCGGTTCTGCCTGGTTTTGCCCGCCGCCAAACAGCATCTCAAAGGGATTTTTCGACGACTTGGCTTGAGGCGTTGGAGCCATTACAGCGGCAATCCGTTCATTGGCCATTTGGGACGCTTTATCCGCCAGCTCCTCCGTTTTCTCTTGTTTGACCATCCGGATGGAGGTTTCCACGAGATCGCGTACCATGGATTCCACGTCACGGCCTACATAACCGACTTCCGTAAACTTCGTCGCCTCTACTTTAACAAAAGGCGCATTGACCAGTTTGGCCAGACGGCGGGCAATTTCCGTTTTTCCCACCCCAGTTGGGCCGATCATCAAAATATTTTTCGGTACGATTTCATCCCGCAGCGATTCTTCAAGGCGACCGCGTCTGTAGCGGTTCCGCAAAGCGACGGCAACCGAGCGTTTCGCTTTGCCTTGGCCGACTATGTATTTATCCAGTTCGGCAACGATTTCTCTAGGCGTTAAGGCTTCTTTCTTTTTCATCCTCATCCGCTCCCTATTGGATTTCTTCCACCATGATGTTGTGGTTCGTGAACACGCAAATCTCCGCTGCCATCTCCAAGGCTGCTTTAGCAATTTCCTTTGCCGACATATCCGGAGCATAGCGATGAAGGGCCCGGCCTGCGGACAATGCGAAGCTCCCCCCCGATCCGATTGCAAGAATGCCATCGTCCGGCTCGATGATTTCTCCGTTACCGGAAATGAGCAGCAAGCTTTCGGCATCCATAACGATCATCATCGCTTCCAGTTTGCGCAGCACCCGGTCTGACCGCCAATCGGTCGCCAGTTCCACCGCCGCTCTTTGCAAATTGCCATGATGCTCTTCCAGCTTGCTCTCAAACTTCTCGAAAAGGGTGATCGCGTCGGCCACCGAACCGGCAAAACCGGCGACGACCTTTCCCCGATAGAGACGCCTCACCTTTTTTGCCGTGTTTTTCATGATCATATTTTGTCCGAATGTCACTTGGCCGTCTCCGGCAATGGCTCCGCTGCCGTTGTGGCGGATCGCAAATATCGTCGTCGCATGAAAGTCTCCCATGCTGCGCCTCCTTTTTCCTCTCAGAAAAATGTTGACTGTATTGATTGAATTTTCAGAATCCACTGAATATAGGAAGCCCCGAGTCATCCAAAGTCAGGATTTTCTCGGGTACTTATGAAATACGGCGCTACCCCATAAAAGGTTTCAACGGGTGGGATTTCAAAACACATTCATCGTACCATAGCCGGGCTTTTCCTTACAATACACAGCCTTGGGCGGCTTATTCCACAGATAGCCCTTTATCCGCCGCATAGCTGCGCACGGCGTCAAGCGCCCGATGAGCCAACTTTTCGTTCTTCATCTGCTTGTTGCGGATCTTCTCCCCGAGAGGCGGAAACAGACCGAAATTGGCGTTCATCGGTTGAAAATTTTGCGGATCGGCATGGGTGATATAGTGAGCCATGCTGCCAAGGGCCGTCTCTTGAGGAAAGACGAGAGGCTCAAGGCCTCTGGCCAACCGCCCGGCATTCATACCGGCCAACAGCCCGGATGCCGCAGACTCCACATAGCCTTCCACTCCAGTCATCTGACCGGCAAAAAAGAGGCTATCTCTACCTTTAAACTGATACGTCGGCTGAAGCTGCTTCGGCGAATTCAGGAAGGTGTTTCTGTGCATCACCCCATAGCGCACAAATTCCGCATTTTCCAGCCCCGGGATCAGCGAAAATACTTTTTTCTGCTCCCCCCATTTAAGATGAGTTTGGAAGCCTACCAGATTATACAGGGTACCCGCAGCGTTATCTTGGCGTAACTGCACCACGGCGTGGGGGATTTTCCCCGTACGCGGGTCCGGCAAACCCACCGGCTTCATGTTTCCAAAAAGCAGCGTTTGGCGGCCGCGGGAAGCCATAATTTCCACAGGCATGCAGCCTTCGAAGTAGACTTCCTTCTCAAACTCTTTTACCGGCGCCGTTTCTGCAGAGATCAAGGCGTCATAGAAAGCGTTGAATTCTTCCTCATTCATCGGGCAGTTGATGTATGCGGCTTCTCCCTTGTCATAGCGGGAAGCGATAAACACCTTATCCATATCGATGGATTCCTTCTCGACTATAGGAGCGGCTGCGTCGTAGAAATAGAGATATTCCTCGCCCATCAGCTCTTTCAACCTGTCCGACAACGCCGGTGAAGTCAGGGGACCTGAGGCTACGACGACGATGCCTTCGGGAATCTCCGTTAGCTCCTCGTTCACGACCTCCACCAAAGGATGCTCCTTGAGCGCTGATGTTACGGCGCCGGAGAAACCATCCCGGTCAACGGCTAGCGCTCCGCCAGCCGGAACCGCATGGCGGTCGGCGCTCTGCATGATAAGAGAGCCTAATTGCCGCATTTCTTCTTTTATGACGCCGACTGCATTGGTCAAGCCATTCGCCCGAAGGGAATTGCTGCAAACCAGCTCAGCGAATTTATCGGTAATATGCGCCGGGGTTTTCCGTACCGGGCGCATTTCGTACAGGACGACGGGTACGCCCTGGCGGGCAATTTGCCATGCCGCCTCGCTGCCTGCCAAGCCCGCACCAATTACCGTTACTTTCATATCCTTGTTCAACTTGCTGCCTCCATTCATGTGAAAAGCTAAAAACTAAGCGTGCCCGATAAGCCCGCTTAGTTCTTGTCTATCGTGCTATTCTCAAATCGTTGCTAATCTGGAGATTCCTTATTCGTCATCCTCGGTCTTCTCCACCGGTTCTTCTTTATAATCGCAGCTAGAACATTTGACGACCGATCCGCTGCGGGAGATTTTAATCACCAGCATGGAGCCGCAATCCGGGCAATCCCGTCCAGCAGGACGATCCCAGGAGACGAAATCGCATTCCGGATACCGGTCGCAGCCGAAAAAGACTCGGCCCTTTTTACTGCGCCGTTCGACGATATGGCCAACGCCGCACGTCGGGCAAACGATCCCGGTATTTTTGACGATGGGCTTCGTGTTGCGGCAGTCCGGGAATCCGGAGCAGGCCAGGAACTTGCCGAAGCGGCCCATTTTATACACCATCTGGCGGCCGCATTTATCGCAAACTTCGTCCGAAACCTCGTCCTGGATCTCGATTTCCTTCATTTCCTCTTCGGCTACCTTCAGCCGTTTTTCAAAAGGAACATAGAAATCGTTCAAAACCTTCAGCCAATTCTCGGTGCCTTCCTCCACATGGTCAAGATCATCTTCCATGTGCGCGGTAAACTCCACATCGAGAATCTCCGGGAAAAACTGCTCCATCTGGGCGATGATCAATTCTCCCAGCTCTGTCGGCACAAACTTCTTTTCCTCCAGCGCCACGTAGCCGCGTTTTTGCACGGTTTCCAAAGTCGGCGCGTAGGTGCTGGGTCGACCAATCCCCATCTCCTCCAACGCGCGGACGAGGCGGGCTTCCGTATATCGCGGCGGCGGCTGGGTGAAGTGCTGCTTCGGGTCGATGCTTTCCAACTGCAGGTCGTCCCCTTTGGCAAGAGCCGGCAGCAACCGGTCTTCCTCCACCGTGCCGTCATCATTTCCTTCTATATATACCTTCATGAATCCGGCAAACTTCACCGTCGATCCGGTGGCGCGGAACTGATGCGCTCCGGCGGAAATTTCCGCTGTTACCGTGTCCATGACGGCCGATGCCATTTGACTGGATAAGAAACGTTCCCAGATGAGCTTATACAGACGGAACTGGTCTCTCGTCAAGCTCGCCTTGATTTCCTCCGGCTCCCGCAAAACGGAGCTGGGTCGGATGGCTTCATGGGCATCCTGGGTGTTGGCCGATTTTTTGGCAAAGATCCGCGGCGTTTCCGGATAGAAAGCTTCGCCGAACTTCTCCTGAATGTAGCCCTTAGCTTCTTCTTGGGCCACTGGAGAAATCCGCGTCGAATCGGTTCTCATATAGGTGATCAAACCGACGGTGCCTTCTTCCTTACCCAGATCAATGCCTTCATAGAGTTGTTGAGCAACGGACATGGTTTTAGCGGCGCGGAAGTTCAGCTTCCGAGCTGCTTCCTGCTGCAGCGTGCTGGTGATAAAGGGGGCGGAAGGATTGCGCAGCCGTTCTTTTTCTCGTACATCGGAGACGGTGTAAGCCGCTTTTTCCAAATCGGCGAGAATGGCTTTCACTTCATCTTCCCGGCTCAGCTCCCGCTTGTCGCTGCCACTTCCGTAGTATTTAGCTTCGAATACCGACTTGCCTTTGTGCAGCTTAAGGGTGATGGACCAGTACTCCTCCGGAACGAAATCGCGAATTTCCTGCTCCCGGTCGTTGATCAGCTTGACGGTTACAGACTGAACGCGGCCTGCAGACAAGCCTTTCTTCACTTTTTTCCATAAAAGCGGGCTGATCTTGTACCCCACAAGCCGGTCGAGAATCCGCCGGGCCTGCTGGGCGTTGACCAGGTCCATGTTAATGGGGCGGGGGGACTTAAAAGCGTCCTTCACCGCCTGCTTCGTGATTTCGTTGAATACGACGCGGCAAGGCTCGCTGCCCTCCACGTCCAGATAGTGGGCAAGATGCCAAGCGATTGCTTCCCCTTCGCGGTCAGGGTCAGCCGCCAGATAGATTTTTTTCACCTTGCGGCTGGCGTCCTTCAATTCCTTCAGGACGGGGCCTTTGCCGCGGATGGTGATATATTTAGGTTCAAAATGGTTACTAAACTCAACGCCCATTTGACTTTTGGGAAGGTCGCGGATGTGTCCCATGGATGCTTTTACGATGAACTTGCTTCCTAAGTACTTGGCGATGGTTTTCGCCTTGGCAGGGGATTCCACTATGACGAGCGAATCAGCCATGCGCATCGTCCTCTCTCTTTTTCAGTAGATAATCATTATATTTTCACGTATGCCGCTCCCGGCATGGCTTTGATCCTTTTTTTCAAAACTAAATGTAACAGAATATTATGCAAATGTCCAAAATTTGTTCGCGTTTCCGACAACAGACGATCGATGGAGACGGGTTCGTGGGAGAGAAAGCGGAGAATCTCCTCCTCTTCAGCGGTTAAATTAGACTCCTTTTCCTGCTCGAACAGAGAATCGGTGAAGTCCGGAAATAAGATTTGATACTCCCGCAAAATATCCCCGGGTTCCGTCACCAGTTTCGCTCCCTGTTTCAACAAATGGTGGGTGCCTCCGCTTTTTGGCGAGGTGATGGGTCCGGGGATGGCAAATACATCCCGGGATTCATCCAGCGCCTGATCGGCGGTGATCAACGATCCGCTCTTGACCGCCGCTTCCACCACGACGGTTCCTAGCGTCAACCCGGCAATGATGCGGTTACGCAGCGGAAACATGCCGGGAACGGCGGCGGTGCCTGGGGGAAACTCGGACACGATGAGGCCTTTCTGGGCGATGGCTCTGTACAGCGCCGTATTTTCCGCCGGATAGATCCGGTCTGGTCCTCCGCCCTTAACTGCGACGGTTCCGCCAGGCCCTGTCAGAGCGCCTTCATGGGCAGCAGCGTCTATTCCCCGGGCTAAACCGCTGACAACGCAGCAGCCGGCACGAGACAGCGCCCGCCCCAAATCCTCAGACACTTTGCGGCCGTATACCGTAGGCGTACGGGTGCCTACAATCGCTACGGAGGGACTAACCAGCAGGTCTACCTTCCCGATGGCATAAAGCACCCACGGAGGCTGGGAAGATTCCCTCAGACGCTCCGGATACGCCTCATCATAGATGGTCACGGGAATGATGCCTCTATTCCGGTACATGATCTCACGTTCATCGATTCCTTTTCCCGTCTCGGTCAAAGTCCGCAATCCGGCAGCGATGGCTTCCGCCTTATCCTGTGGAATACCCAAATCAGCGATGGTTTTCCCATCCATATGCAGCAACTCCGCCAAACTTTCCAGCGTCGCGGCAAGGCGCAGTATCGTTTTCCAGCCCACTCCCTTGATTTCCTGCAGCGCAAGAAGCACAGATCGTTGATTCATATTTTTACTCCTTTACGGTGAGTGTTAAACATCGGTTTCATCCCGGATAATTTTTTATAGAAACAAAAAACCTTTCCCAATCCCCGATAGGGGGATGAGGAAAGGTTGCTTACCTGTTCCAAATATAGTATGGCAGTAAAAAAGACGACATAGAATACAAAGGTATTTTACCCGATACCGGAGAATATTGCCAACTTTTTATAGGACGGATGGTATAAACCGGTCGGCACGTAAAAATGATCGCCGATGTAATCGAAGCCCAGCCGAGCCAGCAGCTTCCCGGATTTCGCGTTATGCGGATGATGGCCGGCGTACAGCGTCTCTGCTTTCAAGGTGTCGAAGCCGAACTGGATGACGGCGGAAGCCGCTTCGAAGGCGTATCCTCGCCCCCAAAATTCTTTGCGGAGATGGAAGCCGATTTCGTACGCGTTCTGTTCCTCGGGAAAAGGACGCAGCCCACAGCAACCGATCAGCTCTCCCGTGGCCATTTCGAACAGAGGCCAATACTGCACTTGAAATTGCTTCTGATTGTCGATTTCAACCTGTAGCCGCTTATGAATATCCTGCTCGGAAAACTTGCCGTCCGCACAAATGAACCGGGTGACGTCCTCTTCACCCCAAAGCTGGACGGCCAACGGGTCATCACCATCCTCCCATCGGGAAAATCCGATCCGTTCCGTTTCTGCAAAATACGTTTTCAACCGCACACCTTCTTATATGATCAGCCGGATAGGCAGATATGCGCCATCTAGGCAACTGTCAAAGTATAAATTAATATAGCACATTTTCGCTATATAAAAGAAAAGAAGCTCATCCGCTTTCGCAGATGAGCTTCTTTTCGATAACCGTTTCGGTCTTATTGGACAAGTGCTTCTACAGTAATGCATTTCTCAAGATAACCTTGCTCTTCCAGAACAGCCACCAGCGTAGAACCCATTTCCGCCGGTGTCGGCGCGACGCGGATACCGGCGGCTTCCATTGCCGCCACCTTCTCGCCGGCTGTGCCTTTTCCGCCGGAAATAATGGCACCAGCATGACCCATACGTTTGCCTGGAGGAGCGGTTTTGCCGCCGATAAAGCCAACTACCGGCTTCGTCATATTCGCCTTGATCCACTCCGCCGCTTCTTCCTCTGCCGTTCCACCGATCTCGCCGATCATGATGACCGCATACGTGTCCGGATCGTCATTGAAACGAGCGAGGATATCGATGAATTCCGAACCCTTCACCGGGTCGCCGCCAATGCCGACTGCAGACGACTGGCCGATGCCCCGGGTAGTCAGCTGATGCACGGCTTCATAGGTCAACGTACCACTGCGGGAAACGACACCGACATGGCCAGGGGTATGAATATATCCGGGCATGATGCCGATTTTGCACTCTCCAGGCGTGATGACGCCAGGGCAGTTGGGGCCGATCAGCACCGTGCTTTTTCCTTCCATGTAGCGTTTCACTTTCACCATATCCAGCACCGGAATGCCTTCCGTAATGCAGATGACGAGATCCAGTTCCGCGTCCACCGCTTCAATGATGGAATCGGCGGCAAAAGCCGGCGGTACATAAATAACTGAAGCGTTGGCACCCGTCGCCTGTTTGGCATCCGCGACCGTATTGAAAACAGGGAGGCTGACAGTCGTACCGTTATCCAATGCGATGTCAACCGTTGTTCCGCCCTTACCCGGGGTGACGCCCCCCACCATTTGCGTACCGTATTCCAGGCCGCCTTTCGTATGAAACAGCCCGGTAGCGCCGGTAATCCCTTGGGTGATAACCTTTGTATCCTTGTTAACCAAGATGCTCATCGTGATCACTCATCCTTTTCTTGTGATTTCCGCTTAAACAGCCACCTGCTGGACAATTTTCCGGGCACCGTCTGCCATGGAATCAGCAGCGATAATATTAAGACCTGACTCGTTCAGAATCTTCTTGCCCAACTCTACGTTGGTTCCTTCTAGACGTACCACCAGCGGCTTGGTCAATCCCAACTGTCTGGCCGCTTCAACGACCCCGTTGGCAATGACATCGCAGCGCATGATGCCGCCGAAAATATTTACGAAAATCCCTTCCACTTTCTCGTCGGAAAGAATGATCTTGAAGGCTTCCGTCACCTTCTCGGTTGTGGCGCCGCCGCCTACATCCAGAAAGTTGGCCGGTTCGCCGCCGTAGTATTTGATAATATCCATAGTCGCCATGGCAAGTCCGGCTCCGTTAACCATGCAGCCGATATTCCCGTCCAAAGCGATATAAGAAAGGTCGAATTTGGAGGCTTGAATTTCCTTCTCGTCTTCTTCGTCCAAATCCCTCAGCTCTTGAATATCCTTGTGCCGGAACAACGCGTTGGCGTCGAAGTTGAGCTTCGCATCCAGGGCGATGACATTGCCGTCACCGGTTACGACAAGAGGATTGATTTCTGCGATGGAACAATCCTTATCGATAAATGCCGTATAAAGTGCTGTAATAAACTTGACGGTTTTCCCAACCAACTCGTTCGGGATATTGATGGCATAAGCGAGACGACGCGCTTGAAACGCCTGCAAACCGATAGCCGGATCAACGGTTTCTTTGATGATTTTTTCAGGCGTTCGCTCTGCTACCTCTTCGATTTCCATACCGCCTTCTTCCGAAGCCATCACCGTAACTCTACCGGTCCCGCGGTCCAGAACGAGCCCAATGTAATACTCCTTTTTGATGTCGCAGCCTTCCTCGATTAAAAGCCGTTTCACCACTTTACCTTCCGGTCCGGTCTGGTGAGTCACAAGCACTTTGCCCAGCAGCTGCTCGGCATAGGCGCGCACATCCTCGATGGATTTTGCGACCTTGACGCCTCCGGCTTTCCCGCGCCCGCCGGCATGAATTTGCGCTTTCACGACACACACGGGCGTGCCAAGCTTTTCAGCGGCGGCAACCGCTTCTTCCACAGAAAAGGCAACCTGTCCCCGTGGGACAGATACTCCGTACTGCCGCAGCACTTCCTTACCCTGATACTCATGGATATTCATTCCGCTTCCTCCATTCGCTATTCAGCTGTTTCCTGAATGCCTTGCCTGCCTTTAAACCATACTCCATCCACAACATTTCCATGCCATGATGTAACGGCTTACAATTCGCCATACTTGCAGTTAGCAGAGTACCAGGATGCATGCATGCCGGATCAGCCACCTCGAGATTAACCTACATAAGAGAAGATTATTTCAGGCTAGAGTGAAGAAACTTTTATTCGCAAAAATGTCAACGGTTTGAGATTTAATCGCCAAATTCTCCGTTGACACTCAAGTAAATCTATATTCTATTTTATTGACAAATTTAAAAATAGCAATTTAAGTTTATGTTTTTTCTCTGTAGTTCACATAATTGACATAATTAATTCCCCTGTTTTCCAGACCTGAACGTCGCATCCTTTTGGCCAAAGAAAAGGTTTAAAGAAGGTAGCACTTGAAGACAGGAATCCGGGATATAGTCACATAATCAGATAAAGAGCGCTGTCATTCCGGCACCTTCGAGAATGCCTGCTCCACGTAGCTGGCAAGCCTATTATTCATCTTGCGATCGGACGGCACATAAACCACCCTATCCAGAATCAGATTGTCTGCAAGGGAAAACTCCTTTTTACTGCCATCCGAAAAATAAAGCTGTCCAACAAGCAGATAGCCGTTTTTCTTGCGGTCCCTCTCTTTTTTCCGGTATTTGGTGTCTGCAAGAATATCCTCAAAGCCTTTTATCACTAACGGATCCTCTGTTTCAAAGAGATAGCCAGTCGTACCGGAGCGCAAATGGATCTGGGTGAGGCCCCCATGATCATCGATCAACAATTCTTTAACGTCTATCCGGTCAAAAAAGCGAATAAAGAAAAAAACAAGAAGAACCACTATCGTTATGCATAAGATCATAACTTTCATCCCGGCACGCATTCGTTGCACCCGCCTTTTTGCCCTGTACTTACTTTGTTCTACACTCACTATACTAACTCTATTTAGAAAATAATGGAATTTGCCTATAACATCGACGGTAGGTATGCGCAATGTTATAATGTAGGTAATGATGAATCGACTGGACATAAGGAAGCACCTTTTCCGGTCGCGGCTGCAACTGCCTATTTGGCATTGCGGTCCCGACAATAAGAGAAGGGGTGTTTTTTTTCATGTTTGGAAAAGTTAAAACCGCCTGCGTCTTGGGCATCGACGGCTATTTGATCGACGTTGAAGTGGATATCGCCAACGGTCTGCCCCAAGTGACTGTAGTGGGGTTGCCGGATGCGGCGGTGCGGGAATCAATCGAACGGGTGCGGGCTGCTGTGAAAAACTGCGGATACGCCTTCCCCATGGAGCGGGTGACGGTAAATCTTGCCCCAGCCGATGTACGCAAGGAAGGCGCCTCTTACGATTTGGCTATCGCCCTCTGCCTCTTGGCGACTAGCAGCCAGCTTCAGACGAAGGTGTTGGAGAATTGTTTGGTGATTGGCGAATTGGCCTTGGACGGCAGTTTGCGCCCAGTTCCCGGAGTTCTGGCTATGGTGCATCATGCCCGATCCAAGGGGATCAACCGCATCATTTTGCCTGCCGATAACGGCAAGGAGGCGCTGCTCATCGAAGGAATCGAGGTGCTGCCAATCCGCCATCTGCAGGAGGTCCGAGTGCTGGAGGAGCAAGGCGAATCAGTCTGGAAGATTTATCGGCAATCGTCAGTGACGGATAGTAGATCAGGCGCAGGATATGGAACGGTTACAGGTGGGAATGCATGTACAGAGGATTCGGTCGGTATGCTGGAGGAGCTTCGCGCCGTGCCAAGTGAAATCGCCGGCCAATTGGATTACGGGGATATTTTCGGCCAACAACATGCTAAGCAGGCGATGATGATCGCAGCTGCCGGTTTTCACAACCTCGTCCTTATTGGTCCACCGGGGACGGGGAAGACCATGCTCATTCGTCGCCTTCCGACGATCCTCCCGGATTTATCCGATGATGAGGCGCTGGATGCCACCAAGATTTACAGCGTAGCCGGAAAAATGACAGGCCGGGCGCAACTGCTGCGCACAAGACCTTTTCGTGCTCCCCACCATACGATTTCTGCTGCCGGATTAGTTGGTGGAGGTTCCATCCCCAGGCCGGGAGAAGTCAGCCTTGCCCATCACGGCGTACTGTTTCTCGACGAGCTACCGGAATTTTCCCGCATTGCTCTGGAGGTGCTGCGCCAGCCTTTGGAGGATCGGGTGGTGACCATCGGACGGGCGCGAGCCGTGTTTTCTTTTCCGGCGCATTTCATGCTGACCTGTTCTATGAATCCGTGCCCTTGCGGCTTCTATTCCGGAGATACAGCCGAAAGCCGCTGCACTTGCTCCCCTCTAAAAGTGGCTCAATATCGATCACGGATTTCGGGACCGCTTCTGGACCGTATCGACCTGCATGTCGAAGTGCCGAAAGTCGATTATGACGAGCTTTCCGGCGATGAAACGCCACTGTCTTCGACAGAAATGAAAAATCGCATTCTGTCGGCTCAGGAACGCCAAACCCGAAGATATGTAGGAAGCGGGATACGGCGAAATGGAGAATTGGCAGGGAAGCTGCTGCGGCTGCATTGCCGGCTAGAACCCGAGGCGGAAGATTTGCTGAAGCAAGCCTTTCAAGGGATGGGACTCAGCGTTCGAGCCCATGACCGGATATTGAAAATATCCCGGACCATCGCCGATTTGGATGGCGCCGACCGCATCGGAACAGAGCACATGGCACAAGCTGTCACCTACCGCTGTCTCGACCGAAAGCTGTGAATTGACAAGGTTGAATATCGCAAATGAAAAATGAGTGCCAGCACGGGGATTGACAGTCCATCTCCTTGAGGATAGGATTTGGACAGAATGAACGAGGATTTGCCATAGGAGGTTTTTACTTTGTTTCATACCGAAAGCTATACGGGGACAAAAGATGAACAATACAAGCTGGTAACGCGCCAGCTTCACCATTTGATTGAAGGCGAGCCTGATGCCATTGCCAATCTGGCAAATGCCTCGGCGTTACTGAGGCAATTTTTGCCGGATATCAACTGGGTGGGCTTTTATTTGCTGAAAGATGGAGAGCTAGTACTCGGACCCTTCCAAGGCCTCCCCGCTTGCGTTCGTATCCCCATCGGAAAAGGCGTCTGCGGAACTGCAGCGGATAAGCAGGAAACGGTGCGTGTGGAGGACGTGCATCAGTTCCCCGGCCACATCGCCTGCGACGCGGCTTCCAATTCCGAAATCGTCGTTCCACTGCTTGCAAAGGGCAAACTAATCGGGGTGCTTGACATCGATAGCCCGCTCAAAAACCGCTTTGACGAAGCCGATCAACTGGGGCTGGAGCAATTTTGCCAAGAGCTGGCGGCGAAATGGTAATAGAATAGAAATAGCAATAACCGGTTGTGATATCACAGCCGGTTTTCTTTTGCGGCAGTTGCCGAACTAAAAGGCATTCTTTAAGTGCTCGATCCGGCGGATATCGCTTGTTGCCGCATCCAGTTCGATGGCGACAACGTCGAAGCGGACACGGACGTCGTGGCGCCCTTTGGCATGAAGATAAGCGAGGGCGATTTTCCGCACCTGAGCCTGCTTGCGGGCGTCCACCGATTCTTTCGAAGTGCCGTAGCTTCCCGTCACTCTACGGGTTCTCACTTCGACGAAAACGACGGTATCGTCATCCGCTGCGACGAGATCCATCTCGCCCAGTCTACACCGCCAGTTCCGCTCCAGGATGCGATAACCGGCCTCTTCCAATAAACTCAGCGCTAGCTGTTCGCCGTATGCGCCGAGTTTTTTGCGTGTATCCTGTGGCACTTGCGACTTACCCGCCTCTGCCTTCAAATTAGGCTCCTCCCCAAAACCAGAATTCCGCCACTATGGCAGCTTATATCCGCTATTTGCCCGGTTATCCGCCCGATACACAAAGGAGAGAATTTCCGCCACTAGTTGATACAGCTCTGGCGGAATCTCGCGCTCCAGTTCCAGCTGCCCGAGAACCTCCACCAGGGAGGGATCCTCCTGTATGGGAATGCCGTACTCTTTGGCTTTGCTGATGATTTCGTCGGCTACGACGCCTTTCCCTTTGGCCGCGAGAATCGGCGCCTGCATCTGATCAGGGGAATAGCGGAGCGCCACAGCCTGGCGTATGGGATGTTTTTTGTCCTTCATATGCGGATATCCATCCCTCTGTAAGGTTTTGGCGGATACAAGTCCTTCCGCAAAGGATTCGCGGCATCCTGTGCCCCGGCTCCTACGGAATCGGTGGACGAGTTGGCTTGCGGATAAGGCAATACCTGCAGAGAAGATAAATGAAAACCTGCCCCTTCCAGCGCCTGATCGATCTCCGTCCGCGAAGTCTCGAGCAGCGCCGAGGCAATATCATGATCATTATGTACCCGCAAGCTGACGATGCGATCCGTGACCTGTACGTCAACGAGCATATTGCCTAAAGCTTGCAGATGAAGATCAAACAGCAAGTGGCAGTTGGAGGCGTCCAGCTCCCCCCGTTTGCCCCGGCGAGATTGGATGTGAACCGCAGCCGTTTGGCTTCCGTCCTGCGCCATAAACGGCACCATCATCGTCACTTGGGTGATCACGGACGACCGGTCCGGCGTCAGCAGAAGCTGCTGGCCCGTCACCTGCTGGAGCGCTTCCCGCGCCGCGTCATGAACAGACGACGGCAGATCCGGATGGTCTGCAAGGCTGATAAGCAGACTCTTCAGGCTGGTGGCAGGCGAATCGTCCGCGGCTGATGAGCTCACGGTAGCATCGGCAGGCGCGTCAGCCGCAGGTGCGGCAGAGGCGGTGTTGTGGCGCAGCGCGGCTGCGGCGTGCGGGCGCGGCCCGGCGGGCAGCGGCTCCGTGCCAGGCTGCGGCGTGTGCGCCTGCG
>NZ_CBQR020000019.1 GCF_000455485.1 Gorillibacterium massiliense | reverse complement strand
AGCTGGCGCCGACGGCTGCGCTGCAGCCCGCCCGGCCTCAGCTTCACGGCCCTCCGCCGCCACGGCGCTGCCCGCCAGCCGCGCCAGCTCCGCCAGCGCCTTGCCCGCCTGGCGCACAACCGCCGGCAGCTCCGCTTCCGGCGTTGCCGCCATATACTGCTCTAGCTCATTCCGCAAGCTGGACAAAGCCTCATTCATCGGCTTGCCGTTCACTACGGCGTTGAGAGGCTCAAGGGTCGCCTTTGTGAGAGGCAAACTCTTTTTGATCGCCAAAATTGCCGCATTCTGCCAATCTTCTGCCGAAACGCCCTCCGGTACAGACGCCATCGCCCTGGAAAAGGCAGCTACATTCTCGCGGTTTATCGGAACTCCTTCCCGGTGCAGCTGTTGCAGCGTTTCCCGGTTGGCCGAGGTATCGGGTAACGCAAATTCCTTCAATAGATCGGATAGCGACTGCTCCGCGATGGCCGTACCGACGGAGTTAAGGGGTTTCAGCACGACGGTGCCTCCGACGGATTCCGGCTGAACCTGCAATAACGCCGCCTCTCGCGGCTGCATCGGCGCTTCCAGCTTCGCTTGCACGGTAACTCCGCCGATATTGACAAGGGCATTCTGCTCCGACAGCATCTGCAATACGACGCCGCGCAATATTTGCCCGACCTTCAACTCCAGCGTCTTCCCGTCCTTCGGCTGGATCTCTCCCATCATGCTTCGCAGCAGTTCCCCGATGTTCACCTTTGGTCCCTCCAATGTTCCAACTCTATCTTTTATATCGGCAGTTACCCCGGTATTTTCAAAGTTTTATAGATCCAATATAAACTCTTCCTGAACCGCCAGCACTTTGCCGAGAAACGACATCCGATGCAGCGGTGTTGGTCCGTAAGCTTGCAGCATTTCTCTATGTAATTTAGTTGCGTAGCCTTTATGGCCCGCAATCCCGTATTGAGGAAACTGCTTGTCCCACTCCAGGCACATCCGATCCCGCACCACCTTGGCTACAATCGAAGCTGCCGCAATGGACTGGCTTAGGGCATCGCCATGAATCAACGCCAGTTGTTTGATGGGGCTGTCCACCTTTTCGGCGTCAACGAGCAAATAGTCCGGCTGCACATGCAGGCGGGACAGCGCGATTTTCATCGCCAATCGGGAGGCCATCTTGATGTTGATTCGTTCGATTTCTTCCACACCGACACAGGCATAGCTGACAGCAACCGCCTCCGTGAGGATTTGATCAAACAGCCGCTCCCGCATGACAGGCGACAGCTTCTTTGAGTCGTTAACACCTTCCAGAACCATGCCTTGCGGAAGTATCACAGCGGCAGCTACCACATCCCCGAAAAGACAGCCGCGCCCGACCTCGTCAATCCCGGCTATCCGGCTAACGCCTTTATCCCATAAGGATCTCTCATATTCCAGCATTTCCGCTGCTCCTTCCCTTTACCCCAGAAAAAAAAGAACCCGGCTCGCACCGGCTACTCTATTATACGCGATGATTCGACTTAAATCTCGTGTATCTCTTTCATCCTTGATGAGAGTGTCAATATTTTGTAACACATCTTTCTTTATAATGATTATTGACAATACTTATTTTTAATATTAGACTTAATCTAAATTCAATAATTGAACGTTAGGAGGAATCCGCCATGGCTAAAAAAGGGATGCTCACCCTGCAGCGAAAAGCCATTTTCGATATCGTCTCCGATGCCTCCGACCATCCGACTGCCGCAGACGTGATCGAACGGCTGAAGGACCGTGGATACCATTTTGCATACGGCACGGTTTACAACTCCCTACGCTATTTAGCAGATGAAGGCATGATTCGGGAATTGCGCCTTGAAGGAGATGCCAGCCGCTATGACGCCCGGGTAGAGGAACATCAGCACATCATCTGCGTTTCCTGCGGCAAAGTGGATGAAGTGTTTGTGGAACCAGCCGCAGATTGGGTTGCCGATATCGCCAAAGAAACGGGATACACCATTGAAGAGAAACAATTTCTGTTTAAAGGAGTGTGCAAAGCATGCCAGGGATCGAAACGGCTGTCCTGAACGAGGAACCTATGTTAGAGGGAGCGTTTTGCACGGCTACGCGGCGGGTTGCAGTTGTCAGCGCCCTACCTGGACGCTTGAATCCGCTGATTCGGAAACTGAGTTCCCTTTGCTATGACGTTATGGTTTTTCACAATGGTGATGACCCTGTGTTGACCTTGCTTCAACCGGACGCGCTTATCGTCGACCGTACGCTGGATGACGTCTTGGATAGAAGCTATGCCCAGGTCCGTTCCGCCAAAGCGCCTGTGATCGAACTGGTTTCAAAGGTCCGCCCAAGCAAATCGGACGCCCGTGAAATCCTTTGGCCATGCCCGGTAGACAAGGTCATCGAAGCTATCAGCAGCCTGTCGACCACAACCACCCGTCTCCCTTCTGGCGAAGGCGAATACCATTGGAAAGATATCTCCCTGGACACGAAAAAAATGACCGTTCAGCGCAGCGGCAAGCGCATCGAATTGACCCGGACGGAATTCGACCTTCTCAAGATTCTTCTGCAAGCAGATGGCAGCGTGTTGTCCCGCCAGGAGATCATGGACTCCGTTTGGGGAGACGATTATTTCGGGGGCAGCAACAATATTGATGTCCATATCAAAAGTTTGCGTCAAAAACTGAACGACGATCCCCGCAGCCCCAAATACGTCGCAACCGTAAGAAGCATCGGATATCGGCTTGCTGACTAAAGGTACATACGGGCTTGCAAGCTTTTTAAGCTTTTTTAATCCAATTTTCATATTCATTTCATAAATCCAATCTATGATTACCCTGTAACCGATTGGCCTATATCGAAAACGAAAGGAGCAAACCGGTGTGACTGAACAACATACCTCATCCGACGTTAACGCAATCGTTTATACCAGCACCTACTGTGGATACTGCAAGCAATTGAAAAGCTTTTTAACGGATCGAGGTGTCACCGTTCATGAACGAAACATCGACACCGACGACAAATTCGCGGAAGAACTGGTGGGATTGGGCTACAGTTCTGTCCCCGTAACGGTGATTGGCGAAGAAAAAGTGCTTGGCTTCAACGCGATCAAACTGAATCGAATTCTGGAACATTAATAATGAATTGTCCTTCGGACCGCTCGATCAGCCTACAAGGCTGGCGGCGGTCTTTATTTTTGCCACTATCCAATCTTTGCTAGAATCGAGCATGCTTGAGCAAACGATTCCTAGATAAAGGAGGCTTCTAGATGGTGGACAGCCTCCTTTTTTCGTTATCTATGTAAAATATACATTACATTTTGAATTGTATACTTTACGTTAACATAAAAATTTTGTAAAATTTAGGCAATGAAAGGAGCGGTTGCATGAGCAAAAATTTACGGATCAAAGCGGCGCGGGCAGCCCTCGACATGACACAGCAGGATTTGGCGGATGCGGTTGGCGTGACAAGGCAGACCCTGATTGCCATCGAAAAGGGTGATTATAATCCATCGGTAAATTTATGCATTGCCATTTGCAAAACATTAGGAAAAACATTGGACGAATTATTCTGGGAGGCGTGAATCATGAACAAAAACAGCAACTTTGACGAGCGTCAAAAGCAAATACGAGGGTCTGTTTTTCAAACGGGGTATGTATTTCTCGCTTTATTTTTCCTCGTCGATGCCATGGTTAAACAATCCGGGCATGTTTGGGCTGATTATGCCGATATGGCAATGATCGGCATCATGGCCTCCGTTACTTTTTGCTCGATAATATTAATCATTAAGAATAGCTATGCCGGCACTTCACCTGCAAAATGGCAATTGCTCGTTTTCTTGATCACAGTCGCTTCCGTCCTATCGATCGTTTTTGGAGCAAATGACCTTCCGCAGTACGGATACTTGACAGACGGACATATTACAGACGCCTCGCGGACTTTGATTATCGGTCTACTGTTGTTCATTATCGCTGCCGTATACTGGATCAAACAAGCAGTTGCCAAGCTGACGGAATAACCCGCAACAAGATAAACAGACCGGCTCTCATCGAGAGAACCGGTCTGTTGTTCGTTTAAAAGTGGATTGATTTTACAAAGTTACTATTACGCTGCCGATTCCCGGCTGCGGCGTCAGCACGACGCCTTGCTCGGAAGCGGACTGAGTCCCGCCTTCAACCGACGCGATTTCGCGGATGCCGTGCATCACGATGCTGTACGGCTTCGTTGCGCCTTCAATGCTGAATTCAATGCTGTTTCCGTTGCGAACGGCGACGATATCGATCTCCTGCTCTCCTTTTACGTTGAAGAGCACGGTTTCCGCTGTCTTGCCGTCTTCCAGTTCATACAGATGGAAAGCCACTTGATCGGCATAATCGTAATCCGGCTTTTGATCGTTAGCTCCGATGGCGATCAGGCTGTTCGGCCGAACCAACAGAGGCAGCGTCATGTAGCCATGGTTCTCTTGTCTCCACTTGCCGCCTTCGATGACTTCTCCCGAGAAGAAATCCGTCCAACGTCCTTCCGGCACATAGTAACGGGCATTTCCCTTGTCGTTGAAGATTGGAGCAACCAGCAGTTTGTCGCCCAGCATAAACTGGGTATCCAGATGGTGGGTCGTGGGATCTTCCGGGAACTCCAACACCATGGCGCGCATCATCGGCAAGCCTTCCGTCGCTTCGACGGCTTTGGCAAACAGGTGCGGCATCAGTCGGCTCTTCAATTGGGTGAAATTACGCAAAACGTCTACCGCTTCTTCGTCGAACAGCCACGGTACCCGGTACGATTCGTTGCCGTGCAAACGGCTGTGGGAGCTGAGCAAACCGAAAGCTACCCAACGCTTGTAGATATCAGGCGGAGCCGTCCGTTCAAAGCCGCTTATGTCATGGCTCCAGAAGCCGAAGCCGGAAAGACCCAAACTCAAGCCGCCACGGAGAGTTTCCGCCATGGAGTCGTATGTGGCGGAACAGTCGCCGCCCCAGTGAACCGGGAACTGTTGACCGCCGGCTGTCGCTGAACGGGCGAAGAGCATCGCTTCGTTTTTACCCAGCTTTTCCTCCAGAACCTCGAATACCGCCTTGTTGTACAAGTAGGTGTAGTAGTTATGCATTTTATAAGGGTCGGAGCCGTCAAAATACACGACATCCGTCGGAATTCGCTCGCCGAAGTCGGTTTTGAAGCAGTCGACGCCCATGTCCACCAACCGGCGCAGATAATCCTTGTACCATTCCGTCGCTTCTGGATTGGTAAAGTCCACAAGACCCATGCCCGCTTGCCACAAATCCCACTGCCATACGCTGCCGTCCGCTGTTTTAACCAGGTAGCCCTTCTCTTTTCCTTCTTCGAAAAGAGCCGATTTTTGTGCGATGTAAGAGTTGATCCAGACGCAAATCTTGAGTCCCCGGTCTTTCAGACGTTTCAGCATCCCGACAGGATCGGGGAACATGTCCTTATCCCATTCAAAATCCGTCCATTGGTACTCCTTCATCCAGAAGCAGTCAAAATGGAACACGTGCAGCGGCAGATTCCGCTCAGCCATGCCGTCGATAAAGCTGTTAACCGTCGCTTCGTCGTAATCGGTCGTAAACGACGTGGTCAGCCACAATCCGAAAGACCAGGCAGGCGGCAGCGCCGGTTTGCCGGTCAAGGCGGTGTAGTTCACCAATACATCCTTCAGCGTTTCGCCGCCGACGATAAAGTACTCCAGGTTTTCCCCCGGTACGCTGAACTGCACCTTGGAAACCACTTCCGAGCCCACTTCATACGAAACTTGCTCGGGGTGATTGACGAATACGCCGTAGCCTTCGCTGGACAGGTAGAACGGCACGTTTTTGTAGGCTTGCTCGCTGCTAGTGCCGCCGTCTTCGTTCCAGATATCAACGGCTTGTCCGTTTTTCACGAAAGGAGTAAAGCGCTCACCCATGCCATATACATGTTCGCCAACGCCGAGTTCCAGTTGTTCGCGGAAATAAACGTCGCCCGTATTGGTGGTAATATGGCCCGGGCCTTTCGTGTTCGTACCGGTCAAACGGCGGCCGGCGTAATCGTATTCCGCCATCCAGGGTCCTTTGCGGTTCAGCTTAACCCGCAAGCTGCCGCTCACCAGGCTGATGGTATCTTCCTCTTCTTCGATGGACACTTGATGGCCGCCGTCCACATGAACCGGAAAATAAGGTCCGTGGATTGCTTTCCCCGCATGGCGGGTCCATTTTACGCGAATGACGTCTGCAAGAGGCGCACTGATCTCAGCGGTCAGCATGCCGATGTTCAGAGTGTCTCCCTTGTGGCGAACCGTTTTAGCCGCCGCGTATACCGTCAGACCCTTGCTTGTCTTCCGGACTTCCCGCACATCCTGGGGATTCAGTAATGTATACCCGTCTTTCATCATCCAATAGCCATTTGAAAATTTCACTGGTATCCCTCCTAGCTAATCTATTATAATAATATTGACTTTTTTCTTTAATTCTTTGATTATTTTGCTCCTTATAACAAATATTTTGCTTTTTTTTTGCAAAAACCAGAAAGAAGGTTCGTTCATGAACCCCGCTGTGCTGAAAGAAAACCGCACCCACGGCAATCCATTATATCCCATCACGGTTTATACTTTTTCTCGCCAAGCCGAAGAACCGCTCATGGATCTGCATTGGCACGATGAGTTGGAGTTCCTGATGGTCACCCGAGGCAGCGCCGATTTCCGCGTAGGCGTCAGCGATTACACCTTGCGGCCGGGAGAAGCGCTGTTCATCAACTCCGGCGAATTGCACTCCGGACAAACCTCCGACCCCAATGGCTGCTCCTTCCTTGCTGTCGTTTTCCATGCTGACTCCCTTGCGGGCGGACTTGACCTGCTGCGGGATAAATACATTTTGCCGCTACTTGAGCGAAAATACTCCGTTCCCGTCCATCTCGTCCGGGAGGAAAATGGCCAGAAGGAAATTCTGGAGCAGTTGGACAAACTCTTTCACATCTATCTGGAGCATCCTCCCTTGTACGAGATGACGACGAAGGGCTATCTTTATCTGGCTCTATCCCGTCTGCTCCTGTTGGATGAACCGGCCTTATCCCGGCCCAAGCGCCACGCCGATCCGGAGTGGATCGAGCGGTTGAAATCGGTGCTGTCCTACATTCAGGAAAATTGCGGAGAAACCATTCGCCTCAAAGACCTTGCTGATCAGGCGGCCATGAGCGAGGCTCACTTTTGCCGATCCTTCAAGAAAATAACGACCAAAAGTCCCATGGACTACATTAACGAAGTCCGGGCGCAAAAAGCCGCCTTTCTGCTGCAGGATACAGACAAAAAGAACACCGAAATCTCCCTCGATGTCGGCTTCAGCAGCTTGAGCTATTATATCGACGTATTCAAACGCCATTTTGGCTGCACCCCTGGCGAATACCGCAAGCGCATACGCAGGGATTGACAGTAGATCAGCCAATTTAAATGGACATAAAAAGCCGGGACTCATGTCCCGGCTTTTTTTGCAATACTTTATCTATGAATTAAGCATTGAGGATGTATTGGTTGAGCACGGTGCGCAGTACTTCTACGCGGCCGGATTTGGTAACGATCGGGTTGTTTTGCAGAGCATAGGCTTCCAGTGTCTTGAAGTTGGCTTTGCCTGCAACGATGTCGGCGCCGATGCCGGTTTTGAAGGAGTCGTAACGATCGTCGATGAAGTTTTCGAGAGCGCGGTCTTCCAGCAGCTTGGAAGCAACGACCAAACCACGGGCGAAGGAATCCATGCCGGCGATGTGGGAGTATACTACGTCGATCGGATCGACGGACGTACGGCGTACTTTAGCGTCGAAGTTTACGCCGCCGCGGCCGATGCCGTTTTCGTTTTGCAGAATTTCGTACATAGCCAAAACGGTGGAGTACAAGTCAGTTGGGAATTCGTCGGTATCCCAGCCCAGCAGGCAGTCGCCTTGGTTGGCATCGATGGAGCCGAGAGCGCCGTTGATGCGGGCAACGCGCAGTTCATGCTCGAAGGTGTGGCCGGCCAGCGTAGCGTGGTTGGCTTCCAAGTTGAGCTTGAAGGTTTTAGCCAGATCGTATTTTTGCAGGAACGACAGGGTTGTGGCTGCGTCGAAATCGTATTGGTGCTTGGTCGGCTCTTTCGGTTTCGGTTCGATGAGGAATTGCGCATCAAAGCCGATTTCCTTCGCATAATCATTAGCCATGTGCAGGAAGCGGGCGAGGTTGTCCAGCTCAAGACCCATGTCGGTGTTCAGCAGGCTTTCGTAGCCTTCGCGGCCGCCCCAGAATACATAGTTTTCTGAGCCCAGCTCTTTACCATGTTCCAGAGCTTTCTTCACTTGTGCCGCTGCATAGGCATAAACTTCAGCGTTGTTGGTGGTTGCTGCGCCGTGAACGAAACGCGGGTTGGTGAACATGTTAGCGGTGTTCCACAGCAGCTTTTTGCCGGAAGTCTTCATGTTCGACTTGATCAACGCGACGATTTCGTCCAAGTTCTTGTTGGTTTCTTGCAGGGTTGCACCTTCAGGAGCAATATCGCGATCGTGGAAGCAGAAGTAGTCCGCGCCGAGGATGTTAAGCAGCTCGAAGTTGGCTTCTACGCGAGCTTTCGCCAGGTCCATGCCGGTGAATTTATCATAACCGCGAACAAGGGTGTTCGCACCGAACGGATCGCTGCCGCCGTAGGTATAGGAGTGCCAGTAAGCGACTGCGAAACGCAGGTGTTCGCGCATCGTTTTGCCGAAAATAACTTGATCCGGGTTGTAGTGCTTAAATGCTAGGGGATTCGTCGATTCTTTGCCTTCGTATTTGATCTTGTCCACATTGCCGAAATAGCTCATGGATTCTTCCCTCCGGAATCGTAGATTGGAAATTACAACATCATCATACCATCGAAAATGGACTTTGTAAATTCATTAAACAAACAAAGTTGCTGTAATTAATTCGGGTTTCATGATAGTATTAGGAGCAGAACACGATAATAATCGATAAACTCGTTTCAATGATAATTTAAGCTTTGGGGGCACGAATGAAACAAACCGGTGACTTAACGCTGATTAAAAAAATCAATAAATCCATTGTTCTGGAAATGATACGCCGCGAATCCCCCTTGTCCAGAGCGCGAATCGCCGAGCGGACCGGCCTGACAAAAGCTACGGTGTCCAGTCTGGTCAACGAACTGATCGAAAGCAACCTCGCTCACGAAATCGGCATGGGCCAATCCAGGGGCGGGCGGAAACCGATGCTGCTGCTGTTCAACGGGGCGGCTGGTTACGCGGTAGGCGTCGATCTTGGCGTCAGCTACATCCATGCGGCGCTGACCGATCTTAACGGGCAAATCATCGAAGAGATTCGCCTGCAAAACGACGCCTCCTCCGTTGAAACCGTCTTTGCCGAGCTAAAAGACTGCATTCACTCTCTGATCCGCAAAGCACCCGAAAGCCCCTACGGCGTCATCGGCATCGGCGTCGGCATCCCCGGCTTCAGCGACGAGGAAGGCATCGTCCTGTTTGCACCCAACTTAGGCTGGGAAAACGTTCCCCTGCAAAAAATGCTGGAGGATGAGTTCCATATCCCCGTCGTCATCGATAATGAAGCGAATGTCGGGGCTGTCGGAGAGATGCGCTTCGGCGCCGGACGCGAGGCAGCCAGCCTCGTCTATGTGAGCATTGGCGCCGGTATCGGAACCGGCATCATCATTAAGGACGAGCTGTACCGGGGCATATCAGGATTTTCCGGTGAAATCGGCCACATCTCCATCCACCATGACGGCAAACCGTGCCGCTGCGGCAACTCCGGCTGCTGGGAGCTGTACGCGTCGGAAAAGGCGCTCCTGGAAGAAGCCAGAGCCGCTTACGGTAATCCCCGGATGAAGCTAAGCGAGCTTCTGCAGTTTGCGAAGCAATCCGATCCTAAAGCCTTGCGGCTCTTAGAAGATCTTGGCCGCTATATCGGCGTCGGCATCGTCAATATCATCAATGTCTTCAACCCGGAACGGATCATTATCGGCGGCCGTCTGGCGGAAGCAGCCGATTGGTTGAAGCCGCCTTTAATGGAGATCGTGGAGAAACGGTCTCTGCCCTAATCCCCGGTCTCGGTCTGACCATCGATTTCTCCGAACCGGGCGCCCGCTCCACCCTGCTTGGCGCATGCTCCATCGCCATTTCGAAGTTTTTTGCCTCGACGAAGATATCGGTGGAGTAATTCCTTCCCTGCATGAACATGCAAAAAGAGCGGTCTCACGGAAGTTGATCTTCCTGAATCCGCTCTTTTATTTTGCCTATATTGCCGCGTGTATTCCTATATTCTTAAGGGTGCTCCAACGTGATCCTGCCGATTTTGCCGTCCCGCAAATCGCGGAGCAGGATATTCGAAGCCTTTTCCAAATCGACGCGGCCGCCACTTATGAGACAGCCCCGCTTCCGGCCAACGGCTTCCATGAAGCCGATGATCGCCTCGTTATCGTTCGGATCAAAGGATGCATCCGCATCATAGCGTTCGCTCAATTCCTTCGCATATTGGGGAAGCATGTAGCGAATGGCATAAAAGACAATGTCCTCCGAATGCAGCACCTCATCCCGGATAGCTCCTGTCGCCGCTAAACGCACGCCGACCGCCTGATCCTCAAACTTGGGCCACAAAATGCCTGGCGTATCCAGCAGTTCAAGATCATCGTTGGTGCGGATCCACTGCTGGCCCTTGGTAACCCCCGGCTTGTCGCCGGTGACCGCCGCTTTTTTTCCAGCCAATTGATTGATCAACGTGGATTTGCCTACATTAGGTATGCCAACGATAAGGGCACGGATAGGCCGGGGCTTGATGCCTTTCTTGATTTGCTGAGCGATTTTAGCCGCCATCAGCTCTTTGCAGCGGGGAACGATCTCTTTCACCCGGTTGCCGCTATTGGCATCAATAGGAAGAGCCTCCAGCCCGTTGTTCTTGAAATAATCAACCCATTCCGCCGTTGCCCGTGGATCGGCTAAATCCTGCTTGTTCAGCAGAACCAGACGGGGCTTGCCTTTGAGAATGGTATCGATCATGGGATTGCGGCTCGAAAGGGGGATACGGGCGTCCAAAAGCTCAATCGCTACGTCGATCAGCTTCAACTTTTCTTCTATTTGCCGGCGAGCCCGGGTCATGTGGCCCGGGAACCATTGGATCGTCATGTGCTCTCCTCTTTCGTTATTCTTGTTGGATCAGTTACTGTGTTTGATAAAGCTCAGATCGCTGAGCGGCCAGAAAACGATGTCTGCCCGGCCAATGACCTTACTGTATGGGATCGAGCCAATCATCCGGCTGTCCTGACTGTCCACGCGGTTGTCACCCATGACGAAAACGTGACCGGCTTCAACCGTCGTTTCCGGGAAATCGGCGTTGTACTCCATGTTTGTGTGGGTTTGACGATATTGCTCCACCGCTTCCTTAATATAAGGCTCGTCCAGAGGTTGATCGTTTATGTATACGACTCCGTCAGAAATTTTTATTTTCTCGCCGGGTAAGGCAATAACCCGCTTGATGTAATCTTTCGTTTCAGTGGCATGAAAAACAACGACTTCGCCCCGGTGAGGCTTGCGGAACTTATAGACCCATTCGCTGACAATCAGACGTTCTCCCGTATGAAAATTAGGCTGCATGGACGGCCCGTCCACGATAAACGGCTTGAACACTAGCCAGCGGATCAAGATGACGAGAACAACGGCAATGGCAATGGCTTTGATCCATTCCCACATTTCAGATTTCCCTGACTTTTTCGGCGCCTTTTCTTCCTGCTCCAGTTCCATGATCCCATGCCTCGCTTTCACGGTATGCGAAATTCCGTAAACGAAAAGGAGCTTGCTTTAGCAACAAGCCCCCCCAGTCGTTTCTTATCGAATTTCTTGAATTCTTGCTGCCTTGCCGCGCAGACCGCGCAGGTAGTACAGCTTAGCGCGACGTACTTTACCGCGACGAGCGACTTCCAGCTTGTCGATCTTCGGGGAGTGCAGCGGGAACGTTCTTTCAACGCCCACACCGTACGAGATTTTGCGAACAGTAAACGTTTCGCTGATACCGCCGCCGCGACGTTTGATACAAACGCCTTCGAACAGCTGGATCCGCTCACGAGAACCCTCGATAACTTTCACGTACACTCTCAAAGTATCGCCAGGACGAAACTTCGGAAGATTTTGGCGCAATTGCTCTTTCGTAATCTCTTGAACCAAATTCACAGGATTCCCTCCTTCCACTCAGGTGTTCATTCCGCTATTATACCGTTTATCATGATGTCACGCGTAGAGGACCACCGAAATAACAAAAATCCACAACAGCAGTAATAATACCATATCGACTAGCAAAAAACAATAGTCCAAGCTGCTTTCCGGACGTATCGTTTAATGATCTTCTCCACTATTCTCGCGCTTCGCATCCTTTTCCCAGCTGCGAATCATCGCTTTTTCCTTTTCCGTCAGTTCAGCGCTTTCCAACAAATCCGGCCTGCGCTGCCAGGTGCGTTTCAAAGACTGCTCCCGGCGCCAGGCTTCAATATTGCCATGATGCCCGGAAATGAGCACCTCCGGTACTTCCCAACCGCGAAAGCTCGCCGGCCTCGTGTAATGGGGATATTCCAGCAAGCCTGTGCTGAAGGAATCCGTCACCGCGGAGCTTTCATTGCCAAGAACGCCAGGCAGGAGCCTTACGACGCTGTCGATGACGACCATCGCCGGCAGTTCTCCGCCGGTCAATACATAATCGCCGACAGACAGCTCGTCCGTCACCAAATACTCACGGATCCGCTCGTCGTAGCCTTCATAATGGCCGCAGATGAATACGATATGCTCCTCTGCCGACAGCTCCTCCGCTTTTTTCTGGGTAAAGGGCTCGCCTTGAGGACACATCAGGATGATTCGGGGCCGGGGCTCAGTTGAAGATGGAGCTGCAAGTGCAGATGGGGTTTCGTCACCCGCTTCATTCTGCTTTAACAAATCCTCTATCGCTGAAAATACAGGCTCCGCTTTCAGCACCATGCCCCCGCCGCCGCCATAGGGATAATCGTCCACCGTATTATGCTTATTGTTGGCATAGTCGCGGAAATTAACCGTATTTAAGCTGACGATCCCTTTCTCCTGGGCTTTGCCCAAAATGCTGGCGCCGAACACCCCGTCAAACATTTCCGGGAAAAGGGTGAGTACATCGATTCTCATGCTACAGAAGCCCCTCCAGCAGCTGGACGGTCACTTTTTTGTCGGCGATGTTAACGTCCAGAACGACATCGTCAATATAGGGGATAAGAATCGGCTTACCCTTGCCTTTTGGCCGTTCCACCACCCACACGTCGTTTGCTCCCGGCGATAAAATTTCGCTGATGGTTCCGAGCTCCTCGCCATCCTCGGTGATAACCTGGCAGCCGATAATCTCATGATGGTAAAATTCGTCCTCTTCCAGTTCGACGAGATGCTCATCGTCCACCTTAATGGACCAGCCTTTAAATTTCTCCGCCATATTGATATCGCCGATGTTTGAAAATTTAACCAACCAGACATTTTTTTGCGGCTTACCGGATTCGACGGTTACCGGAAGCAATTCCTTCTCCTCGGCATCCTGCAAAAGCAGCTTGCTGCCCTTGCTGAACCGGACATCGGCAAAATCCGTCTGGATGACCACTTTGACTTCTCCCCGGATGCCGTGGGTGTTGACGATCTTGCCTACATTGAACAACTGTCCGCTCATTTCATCGCCGCCTCGCTACAAATGTCCGGGACAGGTCCCGGCTGTTTCTTTAATGTTCTATAACAGGGCAAAGAGCCTGTCCCCCGATTCCGCATCCCGTGTGGGCTGCGGAATCCGTACGGTCCAGACTCCCGGCCTTGATTATCTTCATAAGCGCGTTCCCGATGCGATCCCATCGGGCAACGCGCTTGCAGAGTCGCAGGATCAAGACATGATCTCTACGGATACGCGCTTGTTCTCCTTCACCGACGCCGAAGTGACGACGGTGCGGAGAGCTTTGGCGATCCGTCCTTGCTTGCCGATTACCTTTCCGATATCGGAAGGGTGAACCGAAAGCTCATAGACGACTCCGCGCTTGTCTTCCACTTCATTCACATGCACATCTTCCGGATGATCAACCAACGCTTTCGCGATAACGGTCACTAGATCCTTCATGATTTACCTCCAACCAGTAAGATTACTTCTGGAGTTTGGATT
>NZ_CBQR020000018.1 GCF_000455485.1 Gorillibacterium massiliense | reverse complement strand
AGCTGCGGACGGTATCGGAAGCTTGCGCTCCGTTTTGAAGCCATTTCAGAGCCTTTTCCTCATCGAGGGTAACGGTAGCCGGTTTGGTTAACGGGTTGTAAGTACCGATTTCTTCGATGAAGCGGCCGTCACGAGGAGAGCGGGAATCCGCAACAACTACGCGATAGAAAGGAGCTTTGTGAGCGCCCATACGTTTCAGACGAATGCGTACTGCCATTATAATTTTCACCTCCTTAAGAGACTGAATGATGATTTATCGTGTGATCTTAACCAAAAGGGAACTTGAAACCTTTGCCCAGCTTGCCGAGAGCGCCTTTCGCTCCCTTCATGCCTTTCGGCCCCATCATGCCGGAAAACTGCTTCATCATCTTGCGCATATCCTCAAACTGCTTGAGCAGACGATTGACATCCTGAACCGTCGTACCGCTTCCTGCCGCAATGCGCTTGCGCCGGCTGGCGTTGATGATTTCCGGCTGCTGCTTTTCCTTGGTGGTCATGGACTTGATGATGGCGGTAACCCGTCCCATCTGCTTGTCGTCCACTTTCATATCCTTCATGCCCTTCATCTGGTTCATGCCGGGCAGCATATCCAAGAGTTGATCCAGAGGGCCAAGCTTCTTTACCTGTTCCATCTGCTCAAGGAAATCCTCGAAGGTGAACTCGGCCTTGCGCATTTTGCGCTCCAGCTCTTTCGCCTTGTCGGCATCGATGTTGGCTTGGGCTTTCTCGATCAGGGTGAGCATGTCGCCCATGCCAAGAATCCGCGAAGCCATCCGGTCCGGAAAGAAGGGCTCCAGGGCGTCGACCTTTTCGCCCATGGCGGCGAATTTGATGGGACAGCCTGTGACGGCTTTGACGGACAAAGCCGCGCCGCCGCGGGTGTCGCCGTCGAGCTTGGTAAGCACGACCCCGGTCAATTCCATCTGTTTGTGGAAGCTTTCCGCCACGTTGACGGCATCCTGACCAGTCATGGCATCCACGACCAGCAAAATTTCATCAGGCTGCACTTCCTGACGGATATTTTTCAGCTCATCCATCAGCTGCTCGTCAATATGCAAGCGTCCGGCGGTATCGATGATCAGATAATCGTTGCCGTTATCTTTGGCATGCTGCAAGCCGGCTTTAGCGATATCCACCGGATTCGTTTTATCTCCGAGGGAAAATACCGGAACCTTGATTTGCTCACCGAGCACCTGCAATTGCTTGATAGCAGCAGGACGGTAAATATCCGCCGCCACAAGAAGTGGACGATGGTTTTGCTTCAAAAGCAGCTTGGCCAGTTTGCCGGTGGTCGTCGTTTTACCTGCGCCTTGCAAACCGACCATCATGATGACCGTAGGAGGCCGGTTCGAACGGGCCAGCTTGCTTTGAGTGCCGCCCATGAGCTCCGTCAATTCTTTATTGACGATATCGATGACCAGCATCCCGGGGGTAAAGCTTTTCATCACTTCCTGGCCGACGGCCTTTTCCTTGATCCGGGCGATCAAGTCTTTCACGACTTTAAAGTTGACGTCCGCTTCCAGCAAGGCGAGCCGCACTTCCCGAAGAGCCGTGTTCACGTCGTCCTCGGTCAGCTTTCCTTTGCTCCGCAGCTTTCCGAAAACGCCCTGCAGCCGTCCTGTCAAACTCTCAAATGCCATGTCCGCTCACCTCCCCGTCAGTTAATCATCTATGCGTTCCAAGTTATCAATCCATTGAATAATCCGTTTCAAGCTGCGCTCTATGTTACTTCCATTTGAAGCGGATGAATCCTGTGCAGTTATCAGCGCCTCTTCCCGCATTCCTTGCAGGCAGCGTGTCCGCTCTTCGAACTTGGCCAGAAGCTGCAGTTTGTTTTCATATTCGGCTAAAGTCGCCTCCGCCCGTTTGATGTGTTCATAAACCGCCTGGCGGCTGATCTCAAACTCGGCGGCAATCTCTCCCAAGGAAAGATCGTCATGAAAATAACAGGTTAAGAAGGTCTTTTGCTTCTCCGTGAGAAGCGGTCCGTAAAAATCAAAGAGCAGGTTGATCCGCGTCGTCTTCTCCAGCACATTGCTGTCAGACACCGCCTTCGCCCCCTGTCAATAAAATGACCTTTACATATGATCCTTGAACAGTTTACCCGATGCGCGGTCCCGTGTCAAGCGCGGAAGCTTGACAGTCATGTCATTTTTTCAAACGAGTAGTGTAAACGAAATCCCCCCTTCAGACAAGCTCAGCCTTCTCCATTTAAGGAGCCGAGTATTTGCCCAAAGAGGGAAATCCGAAATAACAATGGTTATGTCAAACTCGAAGGTCTGGTTCATGCGTCTGACCGCAGGTCCGCGAGGTAATAATCCAAGTCCATCTCTTTGGGTAATCAAACCTTTCTACAATTGAAAAAAAGAGAAACCCCGTAGGGTCTCTCCATTCCTTACCGTGTAATGATGCTGTCGATCAATCCATATTCCTTCGCTTCTTCCGCGTTCATGAATCGATCACGGTCGGAATCCTGCTCGAGTCTCTCCTCAGATTGCCCTGTATGATGAGCCATAATCCGGTTGATTTTCTCGCGTGTCTTCAATATCCAATCGGCATGGATACGGATGTCCGAGGCTTGCCCTCTTGCGCCGCCGAGCGGCTGATGGATCATGACCTCGCTGTTCGGCAGGGCAAAGCGTTTGCCCGCAGCGCCTCCGGCAAGCAATACAGCTCCAAAGCTGGCAGCCATGCCCAAACATATCGTGGATACCGCAGGCTTGATATACTGCATGGTATCGTAAATCGCAAACCCTGCCGTCACGGAACCGCCTGGGCTATTGATGAACATTTGAATGTCTTTATCGGGATCCTCGGCTGCCAGAAATAACAACTGGGCTACAACAACGGAAGACAAGTTGTCATCAATTTCGCTTCCAACCATCACAATCCGGTCTTTCAGCAGACGAAAGTAGATATCGTAGCTACGTTCTCCTCTGCTAGTGCTTTCCACAACATAGGGGATTAAATTCATCGATTTGAACCTGCCTTTTCTCTAAGCTGCAAGGCAATAGAGGAAAGAAGAGCGAACCAATCCAGCTTCGATACGGGATTTCCGCAAGGATGCCCGGATTTTGCCGGACTTGTTCATGACAAAGCTATAGCCAACGACTGGGTCCAAAACATCCGACTGCACCAGCCGGACAATCTGCTCGGTGTCGCCGCTGCGGATGGCCGTGAGATACGCTGTCAACTGTTCCTTTTCGATCTCATCGCTCGTTTCCCCAGAATGCAACTCGCCCTCGTTTGAATGGCGATAGGCCTCTATCGCGATGCGGGCCCGGCGCAGGGCGGCTTTAACGGAGCCCTCAGTCGCATTCAACAACTGCGCAGCTTCCGCTCCGGTATATCCGCAAATCTCCCGCAAAAGAAAGGCGCCTCTCTGTTGGGGAGACAGCAAATCAAACAAAGCTTGCAACGCTTCCTCGGCCAAAATGCCATTTAATACCTCGTCTCCGCCTTCGGAGTCATCGGCTCGGTCCGCGGCAGCCATATTGACGGTAAGTTGCCGTTCCCTTAATCTTCGCCGGCTTTCGTCCACCCATAAGTTACGGGCGATCCTCAGCAAATAGGCCTCCGGATTGGGATGAGGCACCATTCCCGTAAGGACAGGCATTCCCCGCAAACAGGTTATCTGAACCAGATCCTCTGCTTCCCATGAAGCACCGGTGAGCGTGAGACAGTACCGGTAAAGCTTAGAGCGCGTCCGCTCCAAGTCGGTTGCATCGTTTCGGTCCGGTGAAGCCTCTTCATTGATAGCGGTGAACCGCAGCGTGGTCACAGATCTGCCTCCTTTTTATTGCCTTGCTCATCTTAAAAACGAATGAGCAGGAGAAAAAGATACTCAGCCGTTTAAAATCGGTCCCTTCCATTGTAGCAAATGGAAAAGCGCTGGTAAAAGCCGGCTTAACCCTTGCCAGGTTAACGAATACAAAAAACTGCGGCATCTTTCGCCGCAGTTTCGAAATCGCTATTCTTCTCCCGCCATGCCTGCAAATAGCGCATGTACGAATTGCTCCGAATCAAACTCCTGGAGATCGTCCATCTTTTCGCCAAGACCGACGAACTTGACGGGGATGTCCAACTCCTGTCGGATGGCAATGACGATGCCGCCCTTGGCCGTCCCGTCCAACTTGGTCAGCACCAGGCCCGTGACGCCGGTTTTTTCGCCGAACAGTTTAGCTTGGCTGAGAGCGTTCTGGCCAGTGGTCGAATCCAGGACCAGCAGCACTTCATGGGGAGCGTCGGGAACCTCCCGCTTGATCACACGGTAGATTTTATTCAGCTCTTCCATGAGATTGGCTTTGTTCTGTAAACGTCCAGCCGTATCGCAGAGCAAAATATCAGCACCACGCGTCTTGGCCGCTTGCAAAGCGTCAAACATTACTGCTGCCGGATCGGAACCCGCCTGCTGCTTGATCACATCCACGCCTACCCGCTGGCCCCAAACCTCCAACTGCTCGATGGCACCTGCCCGGAAGGTATCTCCGGCTGCCAGCAGAACGTGTTTACCTTCGCTTTTGAACCGGTGCGCCAGCTTGCCGATGGTCGTCGTTTTGCCGACGCCGTTTACACCGACGAAAAGGATGACGGTTAGTCCGGATGGCGCCATCTTCAAACCCGCTACATCGTTCGAGCGCAAGAGCGCCACCAGCTTTTCCGAAAGAATCGGTTTCAAGTCCACCGCTTCTTCGATCTTCCGTTTGCGCACTTCATCGCGCAGCTCGTCGATCAGCTCCATCACCGTATTTACGCCTACGTCGGCGCCGATCAAGATTTCTTCCAGCTCCTCGTAAAATTCCTCGTCGATCTTTTTCCGCCGAAAAATCAAATCCTCCACCCGTTCCACAAAAGCGTTGCGGGTTTTGGACAGGCCTTCCTTAAACTTGTTTGTAACCGATTCGGTTTTGCCGGCGATGCTATCCTTCAGCTTCTTGAAAAAGCTCATGCCGATGCCTCTCTTTCTCTATTCGATATTGTCCCCAGACCCGAAAACCGATCAGGCTGAGACAACGGCTTCCTCTTCCTCCAGGCGGACGGAAACCAGCTTGGACACGCCGCCCTCTTCCATCGTGACCCCGTACAGTACATCGGCTTCTTCCATCGTACCTTTCCGGTGCGTGACAACGATGAATTGGGTGACGCCGGAGAATTCCCGCAAATACTCGGCAAAACGGGATACGTTAGCTTCATCCAGAGCCGCCTCTACCTCGTCCAGTACACAGAAGGGCACAGGCTTAATCCGCAATATAGCGAAAAGCAAGGCGATAGCTGTCAGCGCACGTTCGCCACCGGACAACAACTGCAAGTTCTGCAGCTTCTTCCCGGGTGGCTGAGCGACGATTTCGATGCCGGTATCCAGCGCATTGGCCGGATCGGACAAAATCAGATCAGCTCGTCCGCCGCCGAAAAGCTTGGCGAAGACGACGACAAACTGGGAACGGATCGCATCAAAGGTGGTGCGGAAGCGTTTGGACATCTCCTCGTCCATTTCCCGGATCACCTGGTACAGCGTAGCTTTGGCTTCCGTGAGATCTGCCTTCTGACCATCGAGGAAAGTATAGCGCTCGCTGATTCGCTCGTATTCTTCAATGGCGCCCAGATTGACCTCTCCCAATGCGGTGATGGACCGCCGCAAATCCCTTACTTCCGCTTGTACGGCTGAAATATCATCCGGTACTGGGTAACGCGCCTTAGCCAGCTCGAAGCTAAGCTCGTACTCCTCCGACAGCTTCTTCAGCAGGTTGTCCAACTCCACGTCCATCCGGTTCGCCTGAACCTCGGTTTTGTGGGTTTCCTCCTCCACCTGCTTCAGATCGTTCCGCTGCTCCCGGGTCTCGTTCTCTTCCGCTTCCAAACGAGCGAGCCATTCAGCCCGCTCAGCACGCTTGAATTCGTTCTGCTCTGTATATTCCTGCTGCTTGATCCGCAGATTGTTGAGCTGTTCGACCTGACGGAGAACGTCGAGATCGTTGGTTTCCTTTTCCCGCTCCAATTGTCGCAGTTGGCGGTTGTTCTTTTCCATCTCCGCATGGAGATGGTCGTAGTCGGATTGAAACCGCGCCAACTGCTCGGCGGTGGACATCTTCTCCTGGGCGGCGGAAGCGGTCTTCACCTTCAAGTCCGTGAGTTGGGTCTGCAGTTCTTCCTTCTCCGATTCGCTCGCTTTGCGGGCAAGCTCCGCAGCGCGTATCGCCTGCTGCAGGTCTTGCTCCTGAGTCGTCAGCTTTGCCAGCGCCGTACGTAAAGCCGCTTGCTTACGGGCATAATCCGTAATCTCCTGCTCTAATGAATCCCGATCCTGGGAGGAAACCGAAAGAGTGTCCTCCGCCATTTTCGTTTCCTTCTCGAGCGGACCCAGTTCGGCTGCATATTGCTGCTCCTCCACCCGCTTCTCTTCGCCAAGCAGGCGCAACTGCTCCAGCCGTTCTCCATGAACGGCAAGTTCGGCGCGCAGCTTTTCCGAACGGCTCTTAAGCTCGGCAATGGTCTTGCGGGTCTCGGCAATATCTTTTTCCAACTCATCGATTTGCCGCTGTCTGCCGAGCAGGCTGGCGGTTTTCTTGTGCTGGCTGCCCCCTGTCATCGAGCCGCCGGGGTTGACAATGTCGCCTTCCAGCGTGACAACCCGGTATCGGTATTGGCATCGGGCTGCGATGCGGTTGGCGTCCTCCAGCGTTTTGGAGATGATGACGTGACCCAACAGGCTGTACACGATTTGCCGGTACGCTTCCTCAAAGCCGACCAATTCGGCGGCAACGCCGACGAAGCCGTCCTGGCCGCGTATGGTCCTGAGCTCATTTTCGGCAATATTTCGGCCACGGATAACGTCCAATGGCAGAAAAGTCGCCCGGCCCAACTGCCGCTGCTTGAGAAAAGCGATGGCCGCTCGGCCATCGGCTTCTGAGTCGACGACGATGTTCTGCAAGGCTGCGCCAAGGGCCGTCTCCACAGCCAGTTCAACATCCGCCGGTACCTTCACCAACTCGGCGACGGCGCCGTGGATGCCCCGGAGGGTTCCCGGACGGTTCTTCGCCTTTAACACTTCCTTGACGCCATGCTGGAAGCCGTCGTAGTCGTTCTGCATCTCCTGCATCGTCTCCTGCCGGGAAACGAGGGAGTCCATGCGCTGCTCCCATTTGCGTAGCGTTTGGCCGGCTTCCTCAGCAGCTGCCTGCTTCTCCCGTACAGCACGGGACAAGCCGGCATATTCGTCGCGGATATGCTCGACTTCGGCCGCGGCGGCAGCGCGCTTCTCCGTCAACTCTTCATAGCGTTTGGCCAGATCCTTCATCCGGTCCGACCATTTATCCTGCTCTTCGTCCAGCCGTTCCGAGCGTTTGGTGAGCTGCTCGATCTGCTGTTCGGCATAGCGAATGTCGTTGCGCGTTTGCGCCATTTCATTGAGAGTGTCGAGCAGTTGGCCCTTCAGCTTCTCTTCGGCCTCGCTGCTTGTCCCGCCGGCAACACCCAAAAGACGGATCTCTTCTGCCCGCAGCGCCTCTTCATACTCCGCCAGCCGTTCGGTTACCGCCGCGAGCTTTTCCCGGTAAGATGTGAGTTCCACTTCCTGCTCAGATAACCGCTGAGCTTGTCCGCTAACGGCCAGCTCCAACTGGCTGCGGTTGGCTGTAAGGTTGCGGCTGCGCTCCTTCAGCACCTCGCCCTGCCCTTCGCACTTCTCCGCATCTTCACTAACCTGCAGAAGCAGGCTGTGCAAACGCTCCAAATCCTCATCCAGACGGCGGGTTTCCCAGCGGTGCTTTTCCAAGGCAGCATCATGACGACCGACGATAGCGGAGAGCTCCAACTGCCTGCTTTTCAGCTCTTTGAGCCGCTGGTCGGCTTGACTCCATTGGCTGTGCAGTTGTTCGATCTGATAGACATAAAGGGAGATTTCACTCTGTTTGAGATTCTCCCGCAGTTCTTTGTAACGAATCGCTTTTTCCGATTGTTCTTTGAGCGGTTCCAGCTGATCTTCCAGCTCCGACACCAAGTCGTGAATACGCAGCAGGTTCTGCTCGGTTTCCGCGAGACGTTTCTCCGCTTCTTTTTTCCTTGATTTGTATTTCACGATGCCAGAAGCTTCCTCAAAAATACCCCGGCGATCCTCAGACTTGGTGCTTAAAATCTCCTCAATCCGGCCTTGGCCGATAATCGAGTAAGCTTCCTTGCCGATACCCGTATCCATAAATAGCTCGGTAATATCCTTGAGGCGGCACGGCTGTTTGTTGATCAGATATTCGCTGTCGCCGCTGCGGTGTACCCGCCTGGTGACCGTTACTTCATTGAAATCAAGGGACAATGCCTGATCCGAATTGTCCAGGGTCAGGGACACTTCCCCGTAATTCACCGCTTTGCGGGCATCACTGCCGGCGAAGATGACATCTTCCATCTTGCCACCGCGCAGCGATTTGGCGCTAGTCTCCCCCAGCACCCAGCGGATGCCGTCGGAGATGTTGCTCTTCCCGCTGCCGTTGGGGCCAACCACCGCCGTAATGCCTTGAACGAATTCCAGCTCCGTTTTATCGGCGAATGATTTGAATCCCGCAAGCTCCAAACGCTTTAAAAACATGCTCTCACCTCAGTGAAAATTCCATGCCATCTATTGTACCACAGACTTCCTAAAAAAGTGACGTGCATATTGGCCTAACCCTAAACGATGAGGCATTGTCTTTTAGGGGCGCGGCAAGTAAAATTATGGGTATTGATAGCGAATGTTGAACGGGTCCGGTTCGTTTGCAAATCTGCCTCGCTTCCGCTTTCGATATGTCGATTTGTCGCTAATGAGGAGGATTCCCGTAAATGGAAAGCGCTACAAAATTCAGTTGGACGAAGGAACAGCTTCAGCAAGCCGTTCAACAAGCTACGAAACAGGATATGACAGAAGCCCAAGAGCTCAGTGATGGATGGGCAAACTCCGCTTATATCATTCGGTTAAAAAACGGGCAGCAGGTTGTTTTGAAATCAGCTCCTGCGGACGAAACCCATTTGATGGGGTATGAGAAAACCGATATGCTGCGGACCGAGGTGGAAGCGCTGCGTCTCTTTTCCCGTAGCGGCACCGTTCCCGTTCCCCAAGTGATTGCCGATGACAACTCCAAGTCCATCGTGTCTACGCATTATTACATCATGGAATTTCTCGAAGGGGCTCCCTACAACAAGATAAAAGAAAATCTGGCTACGGAGGAGCGGGATACCATCAACCGCAAGCTGGGCGAAATCAGCCGCCAGATCAACGATGTCCAGAACGATCGCTTCGGCTTTTTTTGGGATACGGTATCCACGGATTGGCAGTCGACCTTCACCCGCATGATTGACAGCGTTCTAGCCGATGGGGCGGCAGCCGGTATCTCCTTGCCTACAGACTATACTCGTATCACAGCAGAAATCCGTGCCCGGCTTGATGCTCTTCAAGAGGTGAAAACGCCATGCCTGGTCCACTGGGACTTGTGGGACGGCAACGCCTTTGTCCATGAAGGGCGCATCACCGGAATCATCGATTTCGAGCGGGCGTTTTGGGGCGATCCGCTGATGGAATTTTATTTTGGCCGGATGGGACGATCCGAAGAGTTCCTCGATGGTTACGGCAAGACCGCTTTGACAGAGAACGAGCGAATCCGAAGAGGACTCTACGATCTGTATCTGGACTTGATTTTACGAATTGAATGCCATTACCGGGCTTATACGAATCAAGGGCATATCAATTGGACAGAAGAAAATTTGCAATATGGCTGGAACCAATTTCTCAGCATCCGGTAACGAAATTCGCCGACCGCCAGACGGTGAAGTGCGCAAAAAAAGGGGCCTTCCGCATGCCTTACTCAGGTTGCGGAAGGTCCCTTTCCTATGTTTTCGAGCTGATTAATTCGGATTTACATTTAGCTTAGACAGCGCCTCTTGGGCTGCATGCTGCTCCGCTTCCTTCTTGGAACGGCCTGAGCCGGCGCCAAGAAGCGTGCCGTCCATATAAACCTCGGAGACGAATTCTTTTTCGTGCGCAGGTCCCCGTTCCTCAGCGATTCGGTACTCCAGCACGCCGGGACCAAATTGCTGGGTATGCTCCTGCAGCCTCGTTTTATAATCCGTGACGACTGCCTTCCCATCCCCATCAATATGCGGAAAAAGGTGTTGATCCAAAAAGTCGCGCACCGCTTGCAGTCCTTGATCCAGGTACAGCGCTCCGATAAACGATTCAAAAACATCGGCCAGAAGCGCCGGTCTGGTTCTGCCGCCTGTCTGCTCCTCGCCTTTGCCCAAGAGCACGAAACTACCGAAATCCAGCCTCTCGGCGAAACCGACAAGAGAGGGCTCGCAAACGATGGACGCCCTAAGCTTGGTCATTTCTCCTTCCGAACGATCCGGATATTTGCGGAACAAATAGTCGGAAACGGTCAGTTCCAACACTGCGTCTCCCAGAAATTCCAAACGTTCGTTATCCCGGCTTGCGGAATTACGGTTTTCGTTGACATAGGAGGAGTGAGTGAACGCTTGCCGGAGAATGACCTGATCCTGAAACGGTATCCCGAGCAGCGTCTGAAGTTGCGTCAGATCCCGCTTCATGGCTTATGCCTCGTATCTTTTCAAAATGATGGTCGCGTTATGTCCGCCGAAACCGAAGGAGTTGGACATGGCCACTTTCACATCCGCTTTACGGGCGGTATGAGGGACATAATCCAAATCGCAAGCCGTATCGGGGTTGTCCAAGTTAATGGTAGGCGGAATCACGCCATCCTTGATGGAGAGTCCGCAAATAACTGCTTCCACGCCTCCGGCTGCACCGAGCAGATGGCCGGTCATGGACTTGGTGGAACTGACCGCTACATTCTTCGCGCTATCGCCAAAAACGCTCTTAATGGCATCGGTCTCAGCAAGATCGCCAGCGCCTGTGGAGGTACCGTGGGCGTTGATGTAATCCACATTCTCCGGAACCATGCCTGCATCCTTCAACGCCCGTTTCATACAGCGGGCTGCGCCTTCGCCGCCTGGCGCCGGATCGGTCATATGATGGGCATCGGAGCTCATGCCATAGCCAGCGACTTCCGCGTAAATGCGGGCGCCACGCGCCTCAGCATGCTCCAAAGATTCCAGAATAAGAATGCCGGCGCCTTCACCCATGACGAAGCCATCCCGGTCTTGATCAAAAGGCCGGCTCGCTTTTTCCGGCTCCTCATTGCGCGTCGACATCGCCCGCAAGGCACAAAAACCGCCGACGCCCATAGGCGTGATCGTTGCCTCAGCACCGCCGCAGATCATCACATCGGCTTCGCCGCGCTGAATCAGCTTGTAGGAATCCCCGATGGAGTTGGTGCCGGTAGCACAAGCGGTAACGGTAGTACTGCTGGGGCCCTTCGCCCCGGTCAGCATGGACACTTGTCCTGAGCCCATATTGGCAATCATCATCGGGATGAAAAAGGGACTGATCCGTTTCGGTCCTTTTTCCACCAAGATGTTGTGCTGCTCTTCCCAAGTGGAAAGACCGCCTATCCCTGAGCCGATATAGACACCTACCCGTTCGGGGTCCGTGTCCTCTTTTACATTAAGATTGGCGTCTTTCAAAGCGTTCAAGCTGGCAACCGCTGCAAACTGGACAAAACGGTCCATACGGCGGAGTTCTTTCTTATCGAAATAATCCTCCGGATTGAAATCCTTTATAGAAGCGGCAATTTTCGTCGGATACTCGCTCACATCAAAAGCCTCGATTTGTGAAACGCCAGATTTGCCTGCAAGCAGGTTGCTCCAGAAGGTTTCCAGATCGCGGCCTAGGGACGTGACTACCGACATGCCGGTAACAACGACTCGCTGTGCCATGCACTCACCTCATTATAAACGACATTATAGGGGGCGCCAGGATCGGCGGTAAGGAGAAGAAGTCCCGTCAAGATGCAACGGGACTCGAGGACTTCTTACGTATGAGATTGTATGTAATTGACTACTTCTCCCACGGTCGTAATCTTCTCAGCATCCTCATCGGATATTTCCATATCAAATTCATCTTCCAATTCCATGACCAGTTCCACTACATCTAAGGAATCAGCACCCAAGTCATCCTTGAAAGACGCTTCCAGGGAGATTTCTGACTCTTCCACCCCGAGGCGGTCGATGACGATGCGCTTCACACGTTCCAAAACGTCGGACATCCGGTTCACCTCCTCCATGGTATTATACGAAAATTGCGGGAAAATTACCATAGCGTCCGAAAAGGCTTGCAACAGCCCGAACAAAAGGATTTACACCGCTGAAAATGATGCATCGATGTTGTCGCCTTCGTGAAGACGAGAATCGATTTTATCACATATACATGCCGCCGTCGATATGAATCGTTTGTCCGGTCATGTACCCGGCGTCCTCGCTTGCCAGGAAGGTTACCGCTTTCGCGATATCCTCCGGCGAGCCGAATCGGCCGAGAGGGATTTGGGCCATCATCTGGGTCTTCGCTTCTTCCGGCAGCTTGTCCGTCATATCCGTGACAATGAAGCCGGGGGCTACCGCGTTGACGGTGATCCCGCGGGAAGCCAGTTCCCTTGCCGCCGATTTGGTCAAACCGATGACGCCCGCTTTGGCGGCCACATAGTTAGCTTGGCCAGGGTTGCCTAGGGAGCCGACAACCGAAGAAATGTTGATAATCCGGCCGGAGCGCTGTTTCATCATCGGACGAGTCACCGCTTTCAAGCAGTTGAATACGCCTTTCAGATTCGTAGCGATGACTTGATCGAATTCTTCCTCTTTCATCCGCATGATCAGATTGTCCCGAGTAATCCCGGCATTGTTTACCAGAATGTCGACTTTGCCGAACTGCTCCAGCGTTTGTTTGACCATGTCCTCCACTTGCGCGGCATCGGCCACATCTGCCTTGATCACCGCCGCCTTAGAGCCCAAAGCTTCTACGCGGGCGGCAGTCTCTTTCGCTGCGTCAACACTGCCGGAATAATTGACCACAACGTCGGCGCCTGCCTCTGCTAATGCTATGGCGATGGCACGGCCGATTCCCCGGGATGCGCCGGTAACGATTGCTGTTTTTCCCTTCAGCATCATGTATCCTCCTCAAATCAACCGTATAGGAGAGAACCTTTTCCCTCCTCGTTCAAAGAAACGCAAGCTGCGCAACTTACAAGGAAAAGCTTTGGATCGCTTCCATGCTGTTGATGGTAAACGTGCGGACATTGCGGTCGATCTTCTTAATGAGGCCGGACAGCACGCTGCCGGAGCCGATCTCGATGAAAGTGTCGACGCCTTCTTGAATCAGGCGAAGGATCGTATCCTCCCAAAGCACCGGTGAGTACACTTGCTCTTCCAGCAGCCGCCGGATGTCGTTCGAATCGGTAACCGGCTCTGCCGTTACGTTGGCGATAACGGGAACTTGCGCGGTCGCCATCGGCAGTACGGACAAGTTGTCCCGCAACCGGCCTGCGGCAGGCTGCATCAAAGAGGAGTGAAACGGGCCGCTTACTTCCAAGGGAATCACCCGCTTGGCGCCAGCTTCTTTCCCGCGCTCAACGGCGGCTTGAATTCCTTCCCGGCTGCCGGAAATGACAATTTGGCCGGGGCAGTTGATGTTGGCAAGCTCAACGAGCCCTACATGACTGGACAAATCGACGCAAAAATCAGCCAATACTTGCCGGTCGGCTCCCAGCACCGCCGCCATGCCGCCTTGTCCCCGCGGAACGGCTTGCTCCATATATTCGCCGCGTGCCCGAACGGTTCGCACGGCATCCTCAAAATCCAGCACACCGGCGGCTACAAGAGCGGAATACTCGCCCAAGCTGTGGCCGGCAACAAAATCAGGCTGAACGCCCTTTTCCCGAAAAGCCTCCAACAAGGCGATACTTGCGGTTAACAGCGCAGGCTGGGTATTGTACGTGATTTTCAATTCGTCATCTGGCCCGTCGAAAATGAGTTCGGACAATGCGAAACCGACAGCGGCGTCGGCGCGATGAAAAATATCGGCAGATTTGGTGGAGGATTCATAGGCATCCTTTGCCATTCCCACCGCCTGGGCTCCTTGACCCGGAAATACGAAAGCAATTTTCCCCATGGATACATCTCTCCCGGATATAAGTTGAGAGCTGGATATTGACTGTCGTTATACTGGAACTGTGGATAATTTGAACTTACGACCACACATTGTTTCGGATTTCATGAATTTTCTGCTGTTATCTAGCGGCAGAACTGCGGATCATTTGAACTTCCAGTCGCTGTTGTTTTCGGATTCCTTGATTTGATCAACAATATTAAGGATGAAATCCGAAAACAAAGGCGAACGCTGACGCTCTTCCAGTTCAAATGTCCTCCGTTCCTTGCTCTTCAGCAGAAAGAAAAATCCGAAACACTATCGCTCCTTCAGATCAAATTTCATTCGTTCCTTTTTATCGACTGTCAAAAATCATCGTTCAACTTCTAAAATTTCGTTTACAGAACCAGTACGCTGGCTCCCCAAGTGAGACCGGCGCCGAAGCCAACCATCACCGTTGTGTCGCCTTCCTTCAAACGTCCGGTTTCCACCGCTTCCGCCAGTGCCATCGGAATGGAAGCCGCTCCTACGTTGCCGTAGCGGTCGAGGTTGATGATACACTTCTCCTCCGGCAGATGAAGCCGGTTCAAAGCCGCTTGAATGATACGAATGTTAGCCTGATGAGGGATGAGCAAATCGATGTCCTCTTTGCCAAGCCCCGCTTTACGCAGTGCTTCTTCGGCGGAGCTGCCCATGATCCGCACGGCGAATTTGAATACCTCGGAGCCCGCCATATAGAGATAATGCAGCTTCTGCTCCACACTGACCGCGGAAGAAGGACAACGGGAACCGCCGCCCTGCAGCTTGAGCAGTTCTCCACCGCTGCCGTCTGCACCCAAATCGAAGGATTTGAACCCCCGGCCTTCCGGTACCGCTCCGATGACGACCGCTCCCGCTCCGTCCCCGAACAGTACGCAGGTGTTGCGGTCCGTGTAATCAGTTATTTTGGAAAGTACCTCAACGCCGACGATAAGAGCGTATTTATAAGTGCCTACTGCAATAAAGTTGGCCGCATTAGCCAAGCCGTAAATGAATCCGGTGCAAGCAGCGGACAGATCGTAAGCAGCCGACTTTTTGGCCCCCAGCTTCTCCTGAAGGAGACAAGCCGTAGAGGGAAACGACATGTCCGGTGTGATCGTCGCCACGATGATCAAGTCCAAATCCTCGGCCCGGATTCCCGCATTCTTCAGCGCCTGCTCAGCCGCCGGAAGCGAAAGATCGGAAGCCGCCTGCTCAGGAGCGGCAATGCGCCTTTCACTCATTCCGGTACGGGTACGGATCCACTCGTCGTTGGTATCCACCATTCTTTCCAAGTCCTGATTGGTCAAAACCTTGTCGGGCACATATCTGCCCGTGCCCAAAACGCCGACAGGCGTAAGCTCCATCATTTATCTTCCTTCCTTCCGCCGAGCTCCGCTGAAATGGATTCGACTAGCCTGTGATTTAGAGCGATCCGCGCTTGGCGAACCGTATTCTTAATGGATTTGGCATCGGAAGAACCGTGGCTCTTCAGCACAAGTCCATGGATGCCGAGCAGCGGCGCCCCGCCGTGCTCCGTATGATCCAGCTTTTTCTTAAACTCCTTCAATCCCGGCGCCAATACTGCGGCAGCCAGTTTTCTCATGAAGGACTTCTTAAACTCCTCTTTCAGAACGAAAAAAATAGAGCTTGCCGACCCTTCCAACGTTTTCAGCAGAATATTTCCTGCGAATCCGTCGCATACGAGCACATCGCAAGCGCCGTTCAGCACGTCCCGGGCTTCGACGTTGCCGACGAAGTGGATCGGGGCTTCCTTCAAAAGCGGAAACGCCGCCTTGGTCAAGGCATTGCCTTTCGAATCTTCGGTTCCGACGTTAAGCAGTCCGACCCGCGGAGTTGCGATACCGTCTACCTTGTTGCGGAAAATGCTGCCCATTACCGCATACTGCAGCAGATTTTCTGGGTCGGCGTCCATATTGGCTCCGAGATCAAGAGCCAGCGTCCCCTGGCCGTCCATGGTTGGGAGTACCGTGGCAAGGCCCGGTCTGGCAATGCCCGGAATCCGACCTACGACCAACAGTCCCGTTGCCAGTAAAGCGCCGGTGCTGCCGGCGGAGATCATCGCATCCGCTTCCCCGTCCTTGACGAGCCGACCGGCTACGACCATGGAAGCATCCTTTTTCCGCTTGACGGCCCGTACCGGCTCATCGTCCATGGCGATGACATCTGCCGCGTGATGGATCGTCAGATTATCCGGTTTATCCGGGATAAGCTGCTTAATCCGCTCTTCATTTCCTACCAAAATAATCTGCGTATCGGGCCATTCCCGTGCCGCCTGCAGGGCGCCTTCCGCCACAGCATCCGGCGCATGGTCGCCGCCCATCGCATCGATTGCGATCCGCATATCCTTCAACCCTTTCACTCTCGGTTCCTGGAGTGGTAAATCAGAAAGTTGCCCTCGAAGACGAGTTCTTCCCCCACATAGGTGAGCACCTGTACTTTGGCGCTGCCCCTGGAAATTCTCCCGACGTACGCTTTGGCGACGCATTTTTCCCGCAGGCGGATCGATCTGATAAAACGGATATCGGCGGATGCCGTTAGCGCAATTTCGTCATTGATAACCGCCACCGCCAACGAGTTGGCTTGAGCAAAGATATGATGCCCCCGGGCAATGCCGGTACGAGAAAAAACGTGCTCTTCCAAAATTTCAAAAATTGAAATACCGCTTTTGTCCAACTGCAAGTCGATCACTTCACCGATGACTTCATTCATAGGAAGGGAACGGACCTGATCGTAAGAGCGCTCCGCCATGGCTTTAAGCCGCTCCCGCAGCTCCGGAATCCCCAATTCCAAACGGTCCAGCCGGATCGTCTGGATGCTCACGGCGAAGCGTTTCGCCAGATCCTCATCGGTGACAAAAGGATTTTCTGCGATAGCCTGTTCCAGCTGTTGCTGGCGCTGCCGCTTTGGCATTCGTTCGATGCCCGCCACCCGCTTTCCATCGGTTCAAGTCTATTGCCCGGTGGCGGTTTCCGGCACGACAACTGCATTCACGTCCGCTTACCCCTAAATTTATCACCAGGTACTAAATGCAGTATATAGAAAAACGGCCAAAAAGGGAAGGGCTTCGGGAGATCAACCCGTTTCAAAGTATCCCCATTACGGCTGAAAAAAAGAAGCGGCGCCTTCGCCATGGGTGAAGGGCCGCTTCGATTTTGCTTATGTTATTGCTTGATGATTTCTCTGCCTTTGTACGTTCCGCATACTTTACATACGCGGTGACCCAGCTTCAATTCCCCGCATTGCTCGCATTTTACCATGCCGGGCACAACCAGTTTGAAGTGAGTGCGGCGCTTGTCACGACGCGTTTTCGAAGTTCTCCTTTGAGGTACTGCCATTCTTC
>NZ_CBQR020000017.1 GCF_000455485.1 Gorillibacterium massiliense | reverse complement strand
CTGCCATTCTTCCCACCTCCTTGCCATAATCCTAAACCGTTTAAACTGCTTTCACTTAAAGAAATCGGCCAAGCCGGCCAACCGGGGATCGATTGTCTCCTGTCGGCAGCCGCAATCGCGCTCATTCCGGTTCGTCCCGCAATCGGGACACAGGCCTTTGCACGTCTCGCTGCACAAGGGAATGTATGGAATCGCCATCCAGACCGCTTCCTCGACGTACGGCTTGAGATCCACTTCATCCTCTGATACCAAGTGTAAATCCTCTGCCTCTTCCTCATCAGGAGCCGGAGCTTCCCGAGTGAATCTTTCCCGGAAGGGGATCCGCAAAACATCCTGGACATCTCCAAGGCAGCGAGAACAAACCATCGTAACCGGAATCGTAAGCGTACCTTCCACCACAACCGTTGGGAAGGCGAATGTCGCCGTCAAGTCAGCGTTCACTTCACCAAAGGAAGTCAAATCCTGACGACCACTGAGAAAGTCAGTCAAATCGACGGATTCACTCACGCGGACGGCATGATCCTTCACCGCCAAGTCTTTCATGTTGATTATCATGGATTCACCCCAAACAAACAAAAATAATTATAGCGATATTTGGTTACCGTTGTCAACCTTTTATGCATGACAGTCGATATGATATAGTCGAACCATAGATTCCTTAGTAATTTGGATCGGAACATTTTGGATCGGAGGCTTTCGGTGAAGACTGTCGGGATCATTGTCGAATATAATCCGCTGCATAACGGCCATGTCTATCATTTTGAACAAGCGAAAAAGATAACCGGAGCCGACGGGGTCATCGCCGTCATGAGCGGGCATTTCCTGCAGCGTGGCGAACCTGCGGTCGTCGGCAAGTGGGCGCGGGCGGAAATGGCCCTTACCATGGGCGCCGACCTGGTGCTGGAGCTGCCCGTCGCCTTCTCGCTCATGCCCGCCGAATGGTTCGCCTATGGCGCGGTATCCGCCCTTGACGCTACCGGCGTCGTCGACGCCCTCGCCTTCGGCAGCGAAAGCGGCGATATCCGCTGGTTCGAGGCGCTGGCCGCCGTCTTGTGGGACGAGCCCGATGCCTTCCGGGCCCGTCTGAAAGAGCGGCTCGCCGCCGGAACCCGCTACCCCGCCGCGTACGCCCAGGCCGCCGGCGACTTCGTCGGCGCGGATGCCGCCGGCGGCCTCTTGCAGCCCAATAATTCCCTCGGGCTGCATTACTGCATGGCGCTGAAGCGCCTCGCGAGCCGCATCCGCCCGTACACGGTGACCCGCCACATGGCGGGCCACCATGATGCGGAAGCGGCGGACAGCGCGATCGCCAGCGCCACGGCCATCCGCCGCCTGCTCGCTGGCGGCGGGAACAGCGGCGGCGGCGCCGACGGCCTCGCCGCCGCCCGCCCGTACATGCCCGGCTACGCCTCCGCCATCCTGGAGCGGGAAGCGGCGGCAGGCCGGGCGCCTCTCAACTGGGAGCGCTTCGCCGCTCCCCTACTGCATACCCTCCTCACCCGCCCACCTCAAGAATTAGAGGCTTTATACGAGGTTACGGAGGGGTTGGAGCACCGGCTGCAAAACGCTCTTCCCTCTCTTCAATACGGAAAGGGCGTTAAAGTCAAGCAGCTGCTTGACGCTGTCAAAACCAAACGGTATACCCAGACAAAGTTGCAAAGAACGCTGTGCCGCATTCTTCTCAACCACCGGAAGGACCAATTGACCCGACCGATTCTGGAAGAAGGCACGCCCTATTTGCGGGTGCTGGGCTTTTCCAACAGGGGTCGGGAACTGCTCAAGCAAATGAAGACAACCGCGAAGGTTCCCGTCATTACCAAAGTTCCCCGCGACCCGCATCCCCTGATGCGGCTCGATATCGAAGCTGCGGCAGTATACGCTGCAGCCTACCGTGAACCGGCTGCAGATGAGCTGTTCCGTGATTACTATCAGGCTCCCCTCAAGAAGGATATCTGATTCTATCTGGTTTTTAACCGTTTGCGAAAAAAACGCCTCTTCCGTTGTCGGCTATTGACGAAGCCCCCACCAACACGGAAGACAGGCGTTTTATTTGGTTTGCGCCGGTTTCTCCGGAAGCTTGCTCAAGTAATCAAGCGCATCAGCAAGAGTACCGACAGGCACGATCTTCATGTCGGTGCCGATTTTTTTCGCTTGGTCTTTCGCCGTTGTATAGTTCAGAATCGGATCGAATTTTTTGATCCCCTTCCAGATATAAATCCTTCGGCGCGAAGAAAATTTCCGCATGCTCCCGGTCCGCCGCCGTCACTTTGTATTGAATGCCGCCGATCACCCCAACATTACCGTCTTTGTCGATAGTGCCGGTTCCCGCGATGCGGTAGCCCTTTGTTAAATCCTCGGGAATCAGCTGGTTGATAATCTCCAGCGTAAACATAAGCCCGGCTGACGGACCGCCGATTTCCCCTGCATCAATGCTAACCTGTTTGGTCGGATCATCTGAACGAATACTCTGCATCAGAGCGGGCGTTATGCCGATTCCAGAACGGGGCGGCGCAGGCGACGCTCCCGGTGACGGAGATTCCTGAGGCAAGGTACCTAACGCAATTTTTGCCGTATGCACATCGGTCCCCCGCCGAAATTTGATCTCGACGCTGTCCCCGGCCTTTTTCCCGCTTAAATACTGGATCAGCTGATCTGCGGACTGCAGGACCTGACCGTCCACTTCAAGCAAATAATCACCGACCCGCAGGACGTCTTTGGCCGGCATGCCTTCCACCAAATGCATGACCATGATGCCGTCAGTCTTGATTTTATAGGGAAGCTTCAAATGGGCATAGGCAGCCTCCAAAGCGCTGCTCTGGGAGGTAATCATACTGTAAACCTGACGCTGATCATACTCTTCGTCGGTTTCTCCCTTATTGAGAACGGTCTTTTTTTCTTTGATCTCCTCATGGTTCCACTTTGCCCATATATAGGCGGCGGCATTAGGTTCCAGAACGCCCACCGTCGTCAGCAAAAATGCGCCTTTCTCTTCCGCTGTGCCCTGTGAGGTGGTCTTGACCATAGGCAAAACCGCCTCGGCTGAGCCGGGCTGGTAAATATAATAGGGCATCGGCACGAAAAACAGGAAATAAGCAGCCACGCCTCCAAGCAGAAAGGCGATGACTACCTTCCACGCTTTGCTTCCCCTGCGAAAAAACCTTCCTTCAAGCTGGGACATCGGTTTCCTCCTCACCCTTCAGTCTCTCTTCATCCGTCAAGGACAAGTCTATTCATCTGAAGGTCTGCGTACATATGTAAAAGATTGAACATTTTGGTGCTGCTATTTTGATGAACGAATTCGAGGTGGTTTCTTTTGGCTCGCTTCAAACTTGGGGAGCAAAGCGCGACTCTCGCCTACGGTGCGCTGGCTATCCTGCTTGTCGCCCTTTTCATTATATACCCGAGCGATACGTTTCAGTCTTCCCTTGCGGGTCTGAGGCTGTGGTGGACGCTGGTTTTTCCGGCACTCCTGCCTTTTCTCATCCTCACCGAAATCCTTTCTGGGTTAGGGGTATTGCAGGCCATCGGCGTCTTGTTCCGTCCCTTTGCCCGGCTGTTCTTCGGAATGCCCGGCAGCGCCGGCTGGGTGATCGCCACCGGTCTAACCGCCGGCTATCCCGCTGGTGCCGTTTTAACCGCCCGAATCACAGCAAAAGGCGAGTTAGCGGCAAAAGATGCCCAGAGGTTGTTGAACCTTTCGCATTTGTGCAATCCATTAGTCATGGTCACCGTCGTAGGCGCAGGATTTCTCGGCAGCATCAAAGCTGGTTTATTCATTGCCCTGGTTCATTATCTATCTGCGGCAGTGTCTTCGCTTATCATGAGGTTAGTTCCAACCCGCACCCAATCTAATATACCTCTCCATGAGACAAAAGGCTCGGAAAAACGCCTGAATTTTTTTCAGGTACTCGAAAAAAGCCGCAAAGAGGACGGCAGAGCTTTTGGCAAACTGTTGGGAGACGCTGTCTCTAAAGCCAATGAAACACTGATGGCACTCGCCGGATTCATCATTATTTTCTCGGTACTCGCCAAATTGTCGCTTATCCTGCTGCTTCCCTCCGGCATTTCCAATACCGTACAAAATCTGCTTCCCGGTATGCTGGAGCCTCATCTCGGCGGACAAGCGGCTGCTCGGCTAACCTTAGATTTTACGACCGTATGCGCTAGTATCGGAGCCATTTTAGCTTGGAGCGGATTTTCCCTGCATGCCCAAGTCATGGGTCTGATCCATCGGACAGGCGTCCGGTACGGGCCTTTTTTGGCTGGGCGTCTGCTTCATGCTTCCGCCGCCTTTTTCCTGAGCTTTGTTCTGGCTAACCCGCTATCCCAATGGCTCGAACGCGCTCAGATGAGCTTTGGAAGGTTATCAGCGTCCCCGATTGCTAACTTAACCGCAGCCAGTCAGCTGCATCGTGTCTGGATGTCCGCCGGATGGACGATGGGCTTGTTTGCGGCAGGGCTCGTCCTTATGCTGCTTCTATCCGGAGTGGCCATGTGCCTGAAGCCGTTTTTAAAACGATCCGCTTAACTGACCGCATATGCGTGGCCGTCACTTTTTCGACCGTTATTCACTAGTTTTTCGTCTACCCGAATATTTCGACTGCAAAGCTTTCTCGACTGCTTCCGGCACCAAGTCGCCCACCGGTCCGTCAAACATGGCAATTTGCTTCACGACACTGGAACTGAGGTAGGAATATTGGCTGCTCGACATCATGAAAAATGTCTCGATCTCTTCCGAGAGCTTGCGGTTTACCGAAGCCATCTGCAGTTCGTATTCAAAATCGGAAACCGCGCGCAAGCCTTTGATGATAACGTGGGCTTTCTTTTCCTTCATATAATGAATAAGCAGATCGTCAAAGTTATCGATCTCCACGTTAGGCATATCCCGGGTAACCTCTTTCAGCAGGTCCACCCGCTCTTGAACGCTGAATAGTGGATTTTTGCTCGTATTGTTTAATACCGCGACGATAACCCGGTCAAACACCTCGGAGGCCCGAGCAATGATATCCAGATGTCCGTAAGTGACCGGATCAAAGCTGCCCGGACACACGGCAACGGACGGTTCATACTTGATGTTCTTCATTTGATTCCTTTCCCCCCTCGCGATCGTCGCTGGAAACTGCCGGTTCATACCGGTACAGCGCAACCGCTGTTTCTCCATATACCGCTCTTCTTTTCTCATAAAACGAGCCGATCTTCTCCGCATAGCGGTAGCCGGATTCATATTCGACCACAACCGTCGCTCCGCTCTCAAGCAGTTCCGATTCGGCCAGTTGCAGCATCAGTTCTCCCGCCTGCTTCAACCGGTACGGCGGGTCCAAAAAAACCAGTTCAAAACGCATGTCCCGTTTCGCCAGAACTTTGATCGCCCGGAAGGCGTCGTTGCGGTATATTTCCGCTTTATCGGCAAGCTTGGCCGCTTCCAGATTGTGCCGCACGACCTCGATGCTTGTCCTGTCCTGGTCTATAAACACAGCGTGATCCATCCCCCTGCTAAGGGCTTCGATACCCAAACCACCGGTTCCTGCAAATAAATCCAACGCATTTCCCCCGGAAAAATAAGGCCCGATCATGCTGAACAACGCCTCTTTTACTTTATCCGTCGTCGGGCGGGTTCCCGTACCGGGAACAGCCTTAAGCGGCCTGCCCTTTGCCGAGCCAGATATGACTCTCATTCCATCACCCGCTTTTTCAATTGGCGTCTTCGCTATCGTATCACAAGATGCAAAAACGTCAAAAAAAATTTCCATCCCATGTATATTTCTCCTGCCTGCAGGTCATCCTTATACCAACGGCGCGAGAGTGCCGTAGACAACCGCGGAGAAGACTTAATTCCCCATAAGGCTTCGTCCGGTTTCTCCTCTCCCATGAAGGGCCTCGTCGAAAGACGGGGTCCGATTTTTTTGCGGATTCCCCTTCGTTCTTGCCGATATCGTCGCCTTAGTCGTCCTCGTCTTCCTTCTCCGTTTTTTCTTCACGAAATTCAATTGATGTCTGGCCAAAGATTTGATCAAATGGTGTGTACCGGCTGTCAGGAATGCACGCGACTCCATTCTTGACCGGTTTTGTATTTATGGTATTACCAAAACCGCCTTAAAACAATACCGAATTCCTATCTGATCTTTTTGAATATAAAAGCGCCGACGGTGGTCGGCGCTTTTGCCTGCAAATGGATTCGACGGCGTCGAACTTGGGCGATTCCATGATTTAGAGAAATCAAAACCCGCCTAAATACTTGGAATAACAAACGACTCTCCGCACGGACGGCCGGATACGAACGGCAGATTTCCCCCCATCGGTGGGGTTTTGATCAGTGGAATCTTCAAGAACGAGAGGCGAATTGTCCTCTTTGGATGGCTTCGAATTTACCTCCAGCAAATATACCCGCCCATGGTAATCCACCGCGAGATCGATGCCCAGCTCGGCAAAATGAGCATCGCTGATTTGCGTTTCTATGCCTTTTGCAATATCAACCGCCACTTTCTTGAGCCGAGATGACGTAGCGCTTCGTAAATGGACTGGAAGATTCCCCGCGGAAAAAGCTCCGTCAACCGTCGTCAGCTTGCCTCCCCGGGCCAGATTGGATACGAACGTACGGCTGGCGGCTATGCGGGCAACGATAGATGTCAGTTTCCATTCGCCCTTGCCGTTTCGCTGGACCAGAGCGCGAAAGTCGATGGGTGAGCCGGAAGAGGTAAGCAGATCGATTCCTTCTTGAATAATGTACTTCGCTTTCTTAAGCCGGGGTCCCAATGATTTAAGCATGGAAGGGAAACTGGCAAAGTTCATCTGCCTGATTTTACCGTCGTTGCCGGCAATATGGCTCTCATACCCGCCGCTTCCTCCTCTGCGAACCCGGATAATCCCTTTGCCCAAACTGCTGAGTACCGGCTTGAGAAACACGGCGGCATGCCGGTTCAACATGGCACGCAGCATTTTTGACCCTTGATAGGTATAGGACTCCGGTAAAACCTCCGCTACGTCCGCTTCCTTTTTTAGAGCACTGAAAACCTCCGCTTTATCTAAATAGCGTTCATTAAACACAACCGAGTGGTATTGCGTCTTCGCTTCAGAAATGAAGCGCTGCACTTTCGTGCTCTTTTCAACGACTCGCGAGGTCAGCCGATTATAGAGGGCATCGGGATAAGGAAACATGCCTTTTTTCCAACCCTTGTTGTAGATTAGGCCAGCGATTCTTCCCCCACGCTCTTCAAGCTGATCTGCGCTAAAAAAATAGACCAAGCCTCCGGATAGCCGAGCAGCTTCCGTCAATTCCCGGGCGAAAGAAGTAACATTTCCGAAAGGCCGCAGCATATTGGAGCTGATTTTGCGCAGCATAACCCCTACGATGGGGCCAACGGATAGAGTGCGCTGGTTTAGATTATATTTCAGGCACAAGGTATTCTCATCGGAGAGTCCTGTGCGTTCCGCCAGATTCGCGTGGATCTGGACGCCGGCGTTCCCCGTTGATAACACCCGCACCGTTTCCTGAATGGACCCAACTTTAAAAAGAAGCGACGTTCCTTGCGGGATCTTGTATTTTTTTATAAGCGAAGAGCTTACTCTGATCGTTTGATCATCCATTGCGCCATTGATGGAAATAGAAATTTTCGTTTTTACACTTGCCATGTCGCATCCCCTTTACAAACGGGCTATCAGCAAATACATGTCTACGCATTTTAAGGTATGACGACGTTTCGCGAGGGGTGCGGGTAAACGTAACGGAGGAAAGATAAACGGCAGACGCCGTCTATCTTGACATGACCTTTTATAGAAAAAAAGACTTCCCCCTGCCATGAAAATACGGCAAGGAGAAGTCTTTTATGAATTACCAATTCGCCCGATTGAGTGGCTTAATACGGCCGTCCGCCGCCGACAAAGCGATAACCCCAATGGGTCCCTTCAAAACTCGTGATTTTCACGCCGCCGGATTCTTTGCTGTACGTTTGGATGAGTTTATTGTTGCCCATATAGATGCCGACGTGGGTAATTTTTTTCTGAGATGCGGTGAGTCCTTTATAACTAGATGCGCTTGTCCCACGGTAAGCGCTGAAGAAGACGATATCGCCCTTTTTCAGATTCTTGATGTTGGTGGTGTAGGTGCCGTGCTTCTTGATGTAATCCGCTTGGGAGTTGGCTCCACCGGTTCCCATGTTGATCCCTGCGCCATCCCGATAAGCCCACATAACAAATTCAGAGCAGTCCATCGATGTTTTGGTGGCTCTGCTGGAGCCCCAAACATAAGGAACCCCGAGATATTTTTTGCCGGCCTCGATGACCTTGTTCCCTATTGTCGGGTTATAGGCGGCGGCAGCTTGTCCATGTCCTGAAAAACCAAATACAGCAGCTCCGATCATGGCAACCAGCGTCAACGTCTTTACCCATTTCGCATTTATCATGATAGTCCCTCCTGTTATTAGGTTTGTGTTGTTCTGTGGTACTTGGCCATTGTAACGAATGAGCCGCACAAAAGAAACCCGCAATATCTTCCTTATCTGGCATATATGCCGCAAGCGCAGCATTAGTAGATGTATGAAATCGGCGAAGCCGCCTGAAGCTTAACCTAATGGAAAGAAGGTTTTTTCAGGGCGGAAATATCGCTCATCGTCTATACACAAAAAAAAGCGGCTCCGCCGTTGAACGGAGCCGCCTTTCATCTTCACCAAATTCAATCCTCATCTTCTTTCGCTGCCATTCTCTGCTATTACATCTCTTCATCCGTAGCTTCGGTTATTTCAACGCCCTTTTCCTTATTGCGCAGTTTCCGAGCTAAATACATGGAATATTGAATCGGCCGCTCAATGGATTTACGATAAAGCTCCATATTGCCCATGCCTTTAAATATTTCCCGACCCGGTTTTGGATTAACTTCAATGAGCCATACCTTGCCCGATGTATCGATTCCGATATCCAATCCATATTCCATCATGGAGCCAAATTCCTGTTCGATAAAATGAACGACAGCGAATGCCAACCGTTCGCATTCATTGCGGATGGATGCTGCCTTTTCCGCTCCGAAGGATTTGACCATCAGCTCGTTAAAAGGCTGTGCCCGTCCTCCGCCATGCAAATTTGAAGTTGCGCTGCCCACAGGCCCGGTCCGGACACCCATCCCGGTAACATCCCATTTGCCTTCTTCATTTTTCTGGATAAGCAAACGGGTATCCGATACCCGGCCAGGCACCAAATCCAGATTCAGCCCTTGTTGGATCATGAAATTGCCATTGCGAATCCTCTGGGAAACCGTCCAATGGTTAAGCCAGGCCATGAGTCCACTCTTGGTATGAAGGATCGCCCTTCTCGTGCCTTGCCTGAGGTCTCTTCCTGAAACTTCATACCGGCTGCCTATCGACTTCACCTTGACGATGCTGCTGCCGCCGGTCCCGTTTCCGGGCTTAATGTACAGAAGTTGATGCTTTCTCAACATATTCATCAGATTATTTTGTCCGTATTCCACTGTTTCCGGAATCCAGCGCTTTAAAGAATCTTCCTGCATGAACATCTGAGTCACTTTCCACTTATGAGTAAATTTGTTGTTGGCATACGTAAAAAGCTTGGAATTGCGAATGGAGGAATAGCCGCTCCCGCCCCTGCGGTGACGGTCGATAACCGTTTCCGGCCAAGGGTAATAGCGCATCTCCCAGCCTCCGGTATCCGTAGGCGTTATGCCGCGAATCCTTCTCATTCTCGTATCAATATCCATCGGCGAAAATAAAAATACTTGCGCTCCCAGCCGGTTGCCAGCCCGGATCAGATTGCGGAAGTAGCCCGGTTCGCTGAACTTGAAGCCGTCTCTCCAAACCAAAATGCCAATGAGTGGTTTTTGTCCTTCCGCCAATTCTGCTCACTCCCTTGCCAATCTTCGGTTAAAACGAAGATAGCGGAGTATTTTTTGGTAGACCGACGGTTTTCCCAGCCATTTAAAAATATGCGGATCCGGTTTTGTGTTGACTTCGATAATCCAGGGCTTCAGGTCCGCATCAAGGCCGATATCAATGCCGAACGCATGGACAAAAGGATATCCCTTTACCATGTGCTCAGCGGTCAGCACACCCAGATTGTTCAACCGTTCGAGAAACGCTGGAAGCTCTTGACTGCTCATATGGGACTCCAGCAAAGCCTCAAGGGGCAACGGGGTGCCGCCGCTATGATAATTCGTCACAATTTTCCGTGGATGTGCCAAGCGTCCGATAATCCCAGTGGTCTCCCAGACTCCTTCCGGATTCCGTTGCACCATAACCCGGATATCAAAAGGCCGTTTGCGAATTTTCAGAAGAGGAATGCCCTTCTGCACCAGATGCCTGCGTTTCGAAGTAATCTCGCTCAATGACCGGTACATCCGATTGAAGCTTGAGAAACGGTGTTCCTCTTTTTCAAGTTGGTAGCAGTAGGTTCCAGGATCTTCAACCTTTACTCGCATAACCCCGCGGCCTGCTGTGCCGTTATCCGGTTTTACGTAGACGGTTCGGTATTTCATCAAGAACTGATGTAGGTTTTCAGACGTTTCTTTAATGGTATCGGGAACATGCTCCGCCAATTCGGAATGTTCAAGCAAATAACGTGCTTTTCCCAGCTTCGTATTTGGGTAAACGGACCTTCGTGCCATGGCACCCTCCATATGAGTTGCGTATTACTATGTTGTATGAAGGGATTCCTAGCTTTGCTCCGGTTGTATGCCCATTCGCCCATCCGCTGGCAGGGACACCCAGGTAAAAAATAAAGGTCAGTTCCGCGGTTAGCACGATGCACTCCGAGGAATCTGCCTTTACGATCATCCAATCGTTATCGAAACATGCTCCATAACCGAATCAGATGGAAGGTATTGTTCGGGTCTATTTTCTGGGCGAGGACAAATTGGATCGCATTTTCCTTCTCCCGGTCTGTCAGCTTCTCACCCAAGATAACCGCGATTTGGTTTAACAACCAACTGACTTTGGCGCGGTTCTGCAGATCAGCTTTGGTGACACCGTTAAGCTGATTTTTTACCCGCTCTTTTAATACCGGGTTTTTCATCTTCCATTTGATCCGTTCCACAAGCTCCGGCGATATGCCAAAATTCTGATAGCTCACTTACGGCGCACCTCCCCGTATTCATCTTCCCATTGTATGTAGGAGAGGCTTGTCGATGAACCGTCAGTCAAGCCGATCTTCACTAAAAATTCCTTCCCGCTGCAAAAATTGGCGCAGGGGCGCATAGGCGCTACCTGTCCAGAATTCCTGCCGGGCAACCAGGTCGGCAGCATCATCACGGGCTTCTTCCACCGTTTCAAAATCTGCCGCCAGATCGGCGACGCGGAATTCAGGCACCCCGCTCTGCTTCGTACCGAAGAAATCTCCCGGACCCCGCAGTTCAAGATCCCGTCTTGCGATCTCAAAGCCGTCGCTCGTTTCCGTCATCGCTCTGAGCCGCTCTTTTCCTACCTCACTCTTCGGATCAGCGATGAGAATACAGTAGGATTGATGTCCGCCGCGGCCTACACGTCCCCGGAGCTGATGAAGCTGAGACAGTCCGAACCGATCGGCATCGTAAATCACCATAACCGTCGCGTTCGGCACGTCAACTCCCACTTCGATGACGGTGGTGGAGACCAGCACCTGAACCTGGTTGCTGCCGAATCCCTGCATCACTTCATCCTTCTCGGCTGCCGCCATGCGGCCGTGGAGAAGACCGACGCGCATTTGCGGAAAATAATGAGAAAGTTGGGCATGAAGATCGATGGCATTCTGGACGTCCAGCTTCTCCGATTCTTCGATCAAAGGACAGATCAGATAAGCTTGGCGTCCGGCTTGCACTTCTTTTCCGATAAACCGGAGGATTCGTTCCAGCATGGAGTGGCCAACGGCATAGGTCTTAATGGGAATGCGGCCTTTGGGCAGCTCCTTTAAAGTGGACACATCCAAATCTCCGAAGGCTGTAATGGCCAGCGTTCGGGGAATCGGAGTCGCCGTCATCGACAGTACATCGGGATTCATGCCTTTTCGCCGCAAGATGGAACGCTGGTTGACCCCGAAACGGTGCTGCTCGTCAGTCACGACAAGACCGAGGCGGCGGAAATAGACATCCTCTTGAATCAGCGCATGGGTACCGATCACGATATCCGTCAGGCCCATTTCCAAAGAGGCGAGAACATCCCGGCGCTGTCTATCTGTCAAACTGCCTGTTAGAAGCGCAACTTGGATGCCCCATGGTTCGAAAAGCTTCTCCAAGGAACGCTTATGCTGCTCTGCTAAAATTTCCGTCGGCACCATAAACGCTCCCTGACAGCCTGCCTTTACGGCAGCAAAAAGGGCGGAAGCCGCCACAACGGTCTTACCGGAACCAACATCCCCTTGGAGCAGGCGATTCATGCAATGGGGCTGCTGCAAATCCTCTAATATTTCCGCCAGCACCTTGAGTTGAGAATCCGTCAGGCGAAAGGGTAGGGTACGGACAAATTTCCTTACTAATGGCAAATCCACCTGATGGGCGACTCCATCCGCCCTTTTGCGGTTCAATGCCCGGTAAGCCTGCATCTTCAACTGGAAGAAAAACAGCTCCTCATACACCATGCGTTTGCGGGCTATCTGCCCTTCCTGCAGATCCGCTGGCTGATGAATAACAGCCATCGCCTGACGGCGCGGGAGCAAGCCGTGCTTGTCGATCAGTTCCGAAGGTAGGATTTCTTGCACCATCGCTCCGTATTGCGTAAGCGCCTGAGCGATGGTTTTGCGCATCCAATTCTGCGTGATGCCGCCGCCGACCGAGTAGACCGGCTGCAGCGTTCCGCTGCGGCCAGCTCCCCTGCCGGGAAATTCCGATTCCGACACGGATATTTGCAGCCGGCGAGCATCCCATTTCCCAGTCAGCACAATCTCCTCGCCTGGACGTAGCTTGTCTTTGAGAAAATGCCGATTAAACCAGATCGCCGAAATCAAAAACCGGTCAACCACGACTTTACAGGATAATCTGGATTTGGTACGTCCGTACATGTTTAAAACCGGCTCGCCATACAACGTTCCTTGAACGGTGATCTTTTCCCCGTCCTTGACCGCAGCCAAATCCCTGAGCCGGTAATCTTCGTAACGGAACGGATAATAGTCAAGAAGCCCGCCGGCGGAGGTGATCCCCAGTGCGCTGAGATCCTCCGCCTTTTGCGGGCCGATACCGTGAACTTCACGGACAGGAATTTGATATAGATCCATCATAAGGCAGGAATGACAAAAATGCCGACAGTTCCCGGACCGCCGTGTGCCCCGATAACTGGTCCCACCCGCGTGCGGACAACTGATTTCACGTTGAATTCTTTTTCCACCAGCGCACTGAATTCCTCGGCAGTCTC
>NZ_CBQR020000016.1 GCF_000455485.1 Gorillibacterium massiliense | reverse complement strand
GGCAACTGCTTTTTTGTGGCCTCTAACCTTATCCACCGAACAAACCTCCCCCGCTTGATTGATGGAGAGAATCGGCTTGATGTTGAGCAAGGATCCTAAAGCGGCTGATGCTTTGCCGATTCTGCCGCCTTTTTGCAAATATTCAAGAGTGTCCACGAGAAAGAAGATCGAAAATTTCCCGTCGAGCTTATCCAGCATATCCAAAATTTCTTCCTTGCTCTTTCCTGCCATTGCCGCCTCCGCCGCTTTCACGACGCGAATGCCGATGCCGTAGCTGGCGGATTTGGAATCGATGATCGTAATATCAGCTTCTTCCTCCAGCATCGACTTGGCAAGGACGGCGGATTGGTAGGTTCCGCTCATAGCCGAAGATAAATGAATCGATATAATAGCAGTTCCCGGCTCCTTGTTTAATTTCCGGTAAATATCAACAAAATCAACCGGCGAGGGCTGGGAGGTTTTAGGCATAACTTTCGATTCGGCCAGCAGGGTGTAAAAATCATCCGGCTGGATGGTAACCGAATCTGTAAAGGTTTTATTCCCGACATGCACCTTCAAAGGGATCAACTCAATGTTAAGCCGCTTCCGGATCTCTTCGGGGATGTCCGATGTGCTGTCCGTGACGATGCGAACGCTGCTCAGAACCTTCTCCTCCTTACTCCACGGCAAAAAGATAAACGTATACCGGTTGTCCACCTGCGTGTATCTCAACATCCACTTGGGGATATTGGGCTTTTACATAAGAAGCCAAGGCAGCGGTTTGCTCATCCGTTGCGTCTTCGCCTGTTAATACCGTTATGATCTCCCCGCCATTTGCCATCATTTGATCAATAAGACCTTGGCTGGCAGAGCTTAGATCCGGCTCTGAAACGACGATTTTACCTTCACAAATGCCGATAAAATCTCCTTCTTTAATGTCAACGCCATCGATGCTCGTATCACGCACAGCGTAAGTCACTTGTCCGGAAACGATCTGGCTGACGGCGTGGTTCATAGTCTCCGTATTGCTATCCGCATCGGCGGTTTCCTGGAAAGCGATCAAAGCCGCCATGCCCTGAGGGATCGTCTTCGTCGGAATGACGATGACCGTCTTATCCTCGATCAGGTTTTGCGCTTGCCGGGCTGCCATGACAATATTTGAATTGTTCGGGAAAACAAAGACGGTTTCCGCATGAACCCGGTTTACCGCATTGACGATATCCTCTGTGCTGGGATTCATGGTTTGGCCGCCGGAAATGACTTCGTTGACGCCTAAACTTTGAAGAATTTCCGCAATGCCGTCTCCCATGGCAACTGCGACAAAGCCAAAAGCAGCTGCAGCTTCGTTTGCTTCGAAGCCTGCGCCTATGTCGCCAGCCGTTACCGGGATCTCAGCCGTAATTTCTTGAGAGATTGTATCTTGAAGGCCGCCTGCAGCCGCATATTGCAGATCGTATTCGCTCGTCTCCAATATGTGGGTGTGCTGCTCCCGCATATTTTCAATTTTAATTCGGGTCAAATCGCCATACTTCATCGCATGGTTCATTACGCTGCCCGGATACTCGGCGTGAATGTGAATCTTAACCAGATCCTCGTCGGCGACGACCAAAAGGGAATCGCCCATTTTGCTCAAGTCCCCGCGGAACGATTGCTCATCGAAGACATAGTCTGCCGTTTTCCCCGGCAGCAGTTTGATGATGAACTCCGTGCAATAGCCTTGCTCAATGTCTTCCGTAGCCAGCATCGATTGGGCGGTTTTCCCTTCATGCCCCCTATTGTGTGCTGACTCCGATACTAAAGTTGCAATCGGTGCTGCAGAAGCGGCCGGCGCGGTATAAGCAGGAACGCTATCCGTCAAAGCGCGGAGAAAACCCTCGTAAACAAAAACAAGTCCTTGGCCGCCGGAATCAACGACTCCTACTTGTTTCAGCACCGGGAGCAAATCAGGCGTGCGATCCAAAGCTTGCTGGCTGTTTTCATACACCACTTTCATCAATTCAGCCACATCATTGGTACGGCGAGCATAGACCTGGGCTTGCTTAGCGGTTTCTTTGGCGACTGTTAGGATTGTTCCTTCCACAGGCTTCACAACCGCTTTATAAGCCGTTTCCACCCCCTGCTGCAAAGCAGCGGCAAATTGCTGTGGGTTCACGGTCTCCAGGTTTTGCACAGACTTGGCAAACCCGCGAAACAGTTGAGATAAAATAACGCCGGAATTGCCCCGTGCACCCATCAGCAATCCTTTGGATAATGCATCAGCAGCCCGTCCAACATGGTCCGACGGTTTTCTGCGGATTTCCTCCACGCCGCTGGTCATGGTCAGGTTCATATTCGTACCGGTATCTCCGTCAGGAACCGGGAACACATTTAACGCATTCACGTTGTTGACATTATTTCGCAAGATTTCGGCTCCGGACAGCACCATTCTTGTGAATTCAGTTCCGTTTATGGAATTAAAGCGCTTACTCAAGAATTTATCTCCTTCCGTTGGGTTCAGTCTCCACGGACTCCCTGCACAATAATATTGACATAATCGACATGAAGGCCGCCGATCTCGCCGAGTACATATTTCACTCGGTTCTGGACATTATGGGCAACCTCGGAAATTTTTGTTCCATAACTGACGATGATGTACAAATCAATGTGCAGACCGTCGGTTTCTCTGCGGACTTCCACGCCGCGGCGCAAGTTTTCCCTGCCCAGCAATTCGGCGATTCCATCTTTAAACTGCTTACGCGAAGACATACCCACGAGGCCATAGCAATCGAGAGCCGCATGACCGGCCAGAACTGCCACGACTTCATCGGTTACGTTCACTTTTCCTTTCTCCAAAGCCACTTGTATCGGCATCGTTTAATCACCTTTCTGTGGGACCTTCTTTAAAAAAGTGTCGAATGGCCGCACTTATCTTTCATTGTACTATAAGACCGGCAATAAATAAATGCTTTCCCCTAGAATCCCTGTTTCTCGCGATTTCTAACCGTTGACTAGGCGATTCACGCTGTGATATTATATTGAAGTATGTTTTTCTCTAGAAAATAGAACGGAGTTTTTCCGATCGTCCGCAGAGGAGGTGTAACGGATGTCTCGCAAATGCTATGTGACTGGTAAGTCCCCTAAATCGGGCAACAACGTTTCCCACGCGAACAACAAAACCAAGCGCACCTGGGGCGTCAACGTGCAGAAAGTGCGCATTATTGTAGACGGTAAGCCGAAACGCGTTTATGTCAGCACCCGCGCTTTGAAAGCAGGTAAAGTAACCCGCGCTTAGTACAATCGCATCTTTTGAAACGCAAAAAGCACCTGCTAACAGGTGCTTCTTTTGTTTGTTCCGCTCCCTCTGCTCGTCTCTTTCGCATATTCATCCACCAGGCATAAATCCAATCGCGAGCCTCAACTGTTTTTACTGAACGTATTGAGGAGAGCCTTAATAAAACCGCCTATAAACCTCGGTAGCTTGATGGTGTAAAACTTCATGGCAACACCCTCCTGAACTCGCTAGACTTCGTACGCTTCAGCATATTCCGCCCTTCCCGAGAGAGCCAAAAGAAAATCAAAACGGGTTCAGGCAGCATCCTGCTCCTGAACCCATTTTATGCCGCCATGCGGCTGATTATTCGGAAGAAATCACTTATCTTGCTCCTTCGCCATTCCCTCGGATCAAACG
>NZ_CBQR020000015.1 GCF_000455485.1 Gorillibacterium massiliense | reverse complement strand
AGCATATTCCGCCCTTCCCGAGAGAGACAAAAGAAAATCAAAACGGGTTCAGGCAGCATCCTGCTCCTGAACCCATTTTATGCCGCTATGCGGCTGATTATTCGGAAGAAATCACTTATCTTGCTCCTTCGCCATTCCCTCGGATCAAACGAATAGCTTGAGCCCTGTCAGGAGTCCCGAACACAGCGTTGCCTGCCACGAGAACATCAGCACCTGCAGCTACAACCTCAGCCGCTGTTTCCCCATTGATCCCGCCGTCTACTTCGATTCGGACGTGGCCAAGGCCCGCGGTATTCAGTTTCTCGCGAAGCTGGCGGATTTTCGGCACGACGGCCGGGATGAAGCTCTGACCGCCAAAACCGGGGTTGACCGTCATCAAGAGTACCAACTCCACCTGATCCAGCACATGCTCGATCATGACAATCGGCGTCGCCGGATTCAGAACGACTCCCGGCTTGACGCCGTGCTCGCGGATTAGGCTCAAGGTGCGGTGCAGATGGGGGCAAGCCTCGGCATGAACCGTCATATAATCGGCACCCGCTTTGGCGAATTCACCGATAAAAGCGTCCGGGTTATCCATCATCAGATGGACATCGAAAGGCAGCTTCGTACAGGAACGAATCGCTTTTACGATGGGCGGCCCAAAGGTCAGGTTCGGCACAAAGTGTCCGTCCATAATATCCACGTGGATCCAATCGGCGCCTCCCCGCTCGGCGTCCTCAATCTCACTGCCCAAACGGGAAAAATCAGCGGAAAGAATGGAAGGCGCGATCAATAACTTATTCATCGGTCAATACCTCCGTTTTCTCTCTCTGATTTCACTCAAAAACTGCAAATAGTTGTCGTACCGGCTCCTGGCAACCTTCCCGTCCTCCACCGCTTCTTGGACGGCGCAATTCGGTTCATGCAAATGCAGGCAGCCGCGGAACCGACAGTGTTCCGAAAGCTCGCGGATTTCCCGGAAGCAGTTTCCCAAATCCTCCGCTTCCAGCTCCATAAAATCAAGCTGGCTGAAGCCCGGAGTATCCGCCACCCTTCCTCCTTCGTCGAGAGGAATCAATTCCACGTGGCGGGTCGTATGCTTGCCTCGGCCCAGCTTATTGCTGATTTCGTTGGTCTCGAGCGTCAGCCCCGGCACAATAGCATTGAGGAGTGACGATTTCCCTACACCGGATTGGCCAGAAAAAACACTCGTGGTACCGATTAGACGAGATCGAACCTCCTCCACGCCGATACCGGCGCGAACGCTGGTCAAATAGATATCGTAGCCCATCTCCCGGTAGGGTTTGAGCTCATTTTCCCCAGGATCCTCGCCATCCTCCAGAAGATCGGCCTTCGTTAAAACGATAATGGTTTCAAGACCGGCTGATTCAATATGGACGAGGAATTTATCCAAAAGCTGCAGGTTCAGCACTGGACGAGTCACGGAAAAGACCAGTACGGCCAGTTCCACATTAGCCACCGGAGGCCGGATCAGTTCCGACCTCCTGGGCAAAATTTCATCCACCATGCCTTCACCGTTTTCCGTCAAACTGAACATGACCCGGTCTCCGACAAGGGGAGTGATTTTATTTTTCTTAAAAATGCCTCTCGCTCTGCATTGAATCGTACCGGCAGTCTCTTTTTCATCCGGCTGCACATAGTAATAGCCGCTTAACGCTTTGACGATCGAACCTTTCGGCATCGTCAGTTTCCTCCTTGGTCGGAATGCGACGGGCTTTCGCTAGGCGAAGCGTCCGAGCCGGGAGAAGGTGAACCGGAAGCGGAGTTAGCAGGCGTCGGTGTCGGTTCCGGTTTGCTTTGATAATTCAGATAATCCTGATACGTGAAGGTTCGGCTGTCGAAAAGTGTGTTATCGCGGAAAATATTCACTTCTGCCGACTTATCCTTGGTAACCGTCACAGAGACATTGAAAATTTCGGATTTGGAGATTTCCAAGGTTTTGACGACCTGGTCAGCCCCTTTTGCATCGCTGACTTCAATCCGGACGATGGACTTCTGCCCATCCTTGGCAGGAGGTACGGAGAAACTGAGATTCGCCGTTCCCGCATCCTTGGGATATCCGGTCGATACATAAATCGTGATGTCTTTGGCAGTGGGATCAACATCATCCCCGGTTTTATAAGGATATTGATCGTATACCTCTCCCGCCGGGTGTTCGAAATTGGGTTTGGCGACGATGTTTTCCTTGAAAAGCTGCAATCCAAGAGCCTTCAGCATCGATGTTGCCACCTCTTGGGTCTTGCCGACCAAATTGGGCATCTTCACCAAGGATTTGCCTTGGCTGACCTCGAAATGAATGACGACATCCTTGGCTTTGAAGGAGTCACTGGGCTTCGGATCCTGGGTAAGGATCTCATGTTCCGGTTTATCGGAATCGATCGTATCGATATTGATCTGATCGTTGGTAACTCCGACAGCATTCAATGAAGCGATGGCTTCCTCAAGGGTTTTCCCGCGGAAATCTTCCATTTTGGTTTCTTCCGACCCGAGGCTAACGTCAAGGGTCACTGTGGCCCCTTCCTTCAGCTTCATGTCTTTGCTGGACTGCTTGATGACGTAGTCCTTCTCGACGTCTTCGCTTGGTTTATCTGCCCTTTCCACCAGGAAGCCTGCCGCCTTCAACTCGCTTTCGGCGGCACTATACAGCTTGCCCTCCACCGTCGGTACGGCGATATCCTTGGTACCGGACATCTTTTTCACTTGATTGGCCGCGAACAGAAGACCGCCGACGATGACCAGAAAAACCACCAGCCAGATAACGGGTTTGACCCAGCGCTTGCGGCGCGGCTCATCTTCCTCATCCTCTTCCACCGGTTCAGGCGCTCCCTTACGGGGGGGTGGATAAGCTCCGGAACGAATCGCCGGCATCACCCGGGTCCGTTCCTCGTCGTCATGATAGTC
>NZ_CBQR020000014.1 GCF_000455485.1 Gorillibacterium massiliense | reverse complement strand
AGGCACGTTTCCAGATCGGCCAGCATCTCCCGGGCCGATTGATAGCGGTTGTCGGGATTTTTCCGCATCGCCTTAAGAATGACGTTTTCCACGCTTTGGGGAATAAGCGGATTGACTTTGCGCGGCTCCGGTACGTTTTCCTGCAGATGCTTCAACGCAACGCTGACTGGGCTTTCACCGGAAAAAGGAAGCTTTCCGGTGAGCATCTGATAGAGCACGATACCAAGGGAATACAAATCGGATTTTGCACCAGCCAAGGTGCCCTTGGCATGCTCGGGAGAAAAATAGTGGACAGAGCCCACTACCGAACCGGTTTGGGTAATACTGGAAGACGCTCCTGCTCGGGCAATGCCGAAATCCGTCACCTTCACCCGGCCATTGCGTCCGATCAATATATTATGAGGTTTAATATCCCGATGAATAATTTGATTGCTGTGAGCATGGTCCAGAGCGTCACAAATTTGTGAGGCGATATTGACCGCTTCCTCAACCTGCAGCGGAGCACGCTCCTTGATCAAATCGTTGAGCGTCGTTCCTTCCACATATTCCATAACAATAAAATGAATGTCGCCTCTTTGGCCGACGTCATAAATACTGACGATATTCGGATGAGACAATGCCGCAGCCGATTGGCCTTCCCGACGAAAACGCTGGATAAACTCCTCGTCGTGAACAAATTGCGGGCGAAGCACCTTCACGGCTACGATGCGGTTCAATAAAATATCCCGCGCACGATAGACGAGAGCCATTCCGCCTCCGCCGATAATCTCGATGATTTCATATCTTCCTGATAGCGTTTGACCGATCATCCAACATCACCCCTTTGATTCCGTATCGCCCGGAGCATTTTTCAGCAGGACAACCGTAATATTATCGTCTCCGCCCGCTTCCAGAGCGGTTAAAATCAGAGAATCGGCAATTTGTCCCAAATCGCCATCCCCCTGCAAAACGCGAAGAAGCGTCGTATCCGTCGCCATCGTGCTGAGGCCGTCGCTGCAGACCAGTATGATGTCTCCAGGCTCCCAATTGTGTACGCAAATGTCCGCTTCAACATCGGGATCGGTTCCGAGGGCGCGGGTCAGCACATTGCGGCGTGGATGGTTTTCCGCCTCTTCCGCCGTCAACTGTCCGGATTTCATAAGTTCATAGACGAGAGAATGATCCTCGGTCAGGCGGATGAGCTTATCATTTCGCCGCAAATAAGCCCTGCTATCGCCGATGTTGGCGATGGTCAGGGATTGTTCCGTAGCCAAAAGCGCGACTACGGTCGTTCCCATGCCGCTAAACTGCTGCCGGCTACGGGAAACCTCATAGATTTGGCGGTTGGCCGATTGAATAGCCTCATGGAGCAGGAGCTTCCGTTCCTCCTCCGATGCATCCGGCTGCACTTGCTGCAGCCCTTCATGGATGAGCTCTACAGCCATTTGGCTGGCCGTATCACCAGCCTGATGGCCACCCATTCCATCCGCCACAATGGCGAAAACCAACCCATTCAAGTCGGGCGTCACTAGCGCCCGGTCCTCGTTGACCGCACGGATGCGGCCGATATCCGTTCTGACGGCAGTTAGCATTGCATCACCTCTTACTGGACTCCATACGCTTTTCTTTCGGCATATGCTTCGCGCGAAGCTGTCCGCAAGCGGCGGCTATGTCGCTGCCCTGCTCCCGGCGGATCGTCGCGTTAATCTTGTTTCGCTCCAGCACCCGTTGAAAGTTGAAGATATCGTCCCGCGAAGTTCGGGTAAACTTGCGCTCTACCACAAAATTGACGGGGATAAGGTTGACATGGCAAAGGGGAACATTCTCTTTCAAAAGCTGCGCCAATTCCTCCGCATGCTCTTGCTGATCGTTCTCTCCGCCCATCAGAGCGTATTCAAAGGTGATTCTCCGTCCCGTCTTATCTACATAATACTTGCACGCCTTGATCAGATCTTCCAGAGGATACCTGCGGTTAACCGGCATCAGCTTCGACCGCAGGGTGTCATTCGGCGCATGGATGGAAATGGCCAGGCTGATTTGCGTATCCTCATCGGCAAACCGGTATATATTGGGCACGATTCCGCTGGTGGATACGGTGATATGGCGCTGGCCGATGTTGAGGCCTTTTTCATGCACCATCACGTTCAGAAACGCCATTAAAGCGTCGTAATTTTCAAAGGGCTCGCCAATGCCCATGACGACAATGCTGCTCACCCGTTCCCCCGTTGCATCCAGCTGCTTCTGCGCTTTTACCACCTGGGCGATGATTTCCCCGGGAGCGAGGTTGCGCTTCAGCCCACCCAGGGTCGAGGCGCAAAAGGTGCAACCGATGCGGCAGCCCACTTGGGTTGTTACGCACACGCTGTTCCCGTAATCGTGGCGCATGACGACAGTTTCGATGGCGTTTTTGTCCTGCAGTTCAAAGAGGAATTTCACCGTTCCGTCTTTAGAATCCTGCCTGGCGATTTCATTCAGGGTCACGAATTGGAACTGATCGGCCAGTTTTTCCCGCAGCCCTTTGGGCAGGTTGCTCATTTCGTCAAAGGTCGCGACCCGCTTCACATAGAGCCAGTCGAAAATTTGTCCCGCACGAAAACCGGGCTCCTTGTTTTCCTTAGCCCACTCCTGCCAACCTTCGTATGTCAAATCGTAGATGAAAGGCTTCACGGTATCACAACCCGCCTTGTTTGATAGATTTTGTACATTCATCCCTATATTTTACTCTATCGGCAAGTATATAGCTAGCCACCACGCTTAGGCGGATTTCACCGGGCCTTAAACGTCGCTGCCCATCTCCGCGGCAGGTTGTCCGGATTTATGCAAACGGGCGATAAAAAAGCCGTCCGTCCCCCAGTCGCAAGGGAGGATTTGCACCATGCCGCCTTCGGCTTCCTTGCGGGTTTGATCTCGCCTTGCCGTAGATATCGCGTCTTTGTCAGCGGCATCAGTCTGCATTCCTGTTTCCAACGGACTTTCCGGGAATGGCTCCAATGAAAATTCCTGATGCTCCCGGAGAAACGCTTCAACCTGCGCCTGATTCTCTTCCCGTTCCGTCGTACAGGTGCTGTAAACTAAAACGCCGCCGGGCTTGAGCAGCTTGTGGACAGCCTCCAGCAATTCCTTCTGCAAGGTGGCGATGTCGGCGATCTCCAGCTCCTCTTTAGCCCACTTCAGATCGGGCTTGCGGCGGATGACGCCAAGGCCCGAGCAGGGAGCGTCCAAGAGGATGCGGTCGAAGCTTTCCGGCGGATAGAGGCCGGAAAGCTTCCGGGCGTCCGCCACCACAGGGCGGACACAATCGGTAAGACCAAGGCGCTCCGCTTGGTCGACGATGAGCTGCCGCTTGTGCTCGTGCACGTCACAAGCGGTAATGGTGCCATGGCCGGCCATCCGCTCGGCCATGTGAGCGGTCTTGCCGCCAGGAGCGGCGCAGCAGTCCAGGACGCGCATCCTTGGCTCGGGGGCGACGACCTCGCCCACGAGCATGGAGCTCTCGTCCTGGACGCTCAGCTCGCCGGCGGCGTACCAGGCGGAATGCGCCAGGTTCCCGGCGCCTTCCGCCACCAACCCCGCTGGAGCGAGCAGCGAGGGACGGACGGTGACGCCGTCCCCGCGCATCCGCTCCAGCAGCTCACCGCGCGTGCGCCGCATGGCGTTGACGCGCACGCTGGCGTGCGGCGGCTCGTTGTTCGCCGCGCACATGCGCTCCGCCAGGTCCGCCCCGTAGGCGCGGACCCAGCGAGCCACCAGCCACTCGGGATGGGAGTGGCCGAGGGCGATGCGCTGCACCGGATTCAATCCGGCGGGAAGAGTCAACGTCTCTTTCTGGCGCAATACGTTGCGCAAAATGCCGTTGACCATGCCGGATATGCCCTGGTGCCCTCGCTTCTTCGCCAGATTCACCGCCTCGTTTACCGCCGCGTGGGGCGGAATCCGCTGCAAATAATAAAGCTGGTAGAAGCTGAGCCGGAGCAAATTGCGCACCCACGGCTGCAGCTTATCCAGCCCCTTTGCCGCAAAGCGGCCAAGATAATGATCGATGGTGTTGAGCCGTTGGATCGTGCCGTAAACGAGCTCTGTCGTGAGAGCCGAATCCGCCCGCTCCATACCGGCTTTCTGCAGCGCCTTGTTCACCAGCAGGTTGCTGTAGGACTTGTCCTCCTCCACGCGGGTGAGGATGTCCATGGCTACCTCCCGGGGATTGCTTTTGCGGGTGGCCGGCTTTTGTATCATTTTGTCCGTCTCTTTTGTCAACGGTAATCCTCCTGGGTTATAAGGTTTGACGTCTCACCGTTATGCAATACCGCCGATTGCGAGAAGATTGCCTGCATTCGGCGGCTTACTCTCTTTAGACGCCCAGCACGGTTCCCGGCTCCATGCCCTTGCCCCGGCTGAACTCCGCGGCAGACATTGCTTTTTTACCGGCAGGCTGGACTTCCGTCAGTGTGATGCTGCCGTCTCCCGTCCGCACCGTGATGCCTTCGGTACCTGCCTTCAGCACGGTTCCCGGCTGTTTCCCGTTGAAAACAGCATCCGCATGATCCGCAGATGCGGAATCCGGTTTGGCGCAAGCCCATACTTTTAAGACTTCCCCATTCCACAGCGAATAAGCCACCGGCCATGGATTCAGCCCGCGCACCCGGTTGAAAATCTCTAATGATGGCTTGGACCAATCGATCAGTTCGTCCGCTCTTTTCAGCGTAGGGGCATGGGTCGCCTCCGCGTCCTGCTGCGGTTCCGCCGTCAATTTGCCAGCGAGTAAATCCGGAAGAATGCGGCCGAGCAGTTCCGCGCCTTCCAGGCTCAGCTTATCGAACAGGGTGCCAGCGGTATCCCCATCCGTGATGGGAACTTCAACCTTCGCAAGCATGTCCCCCGTATCTATACCTTCCGCCATATACATGATGGTTACGCCGGTAACGGACTCTCCATTGATGACTGCATATTGGATCGGCGCTCCGCCCCGGTACTTCGGGAGCAATGAGCCGTGAACGTTAATACAGCCATACTTCGGCAGATCCAGAACCGCTTTGGGTAAAATCTGCCCATACGCTGCCGTCACGATCAAATCGGGCGCAAGCTCGGCGATTTGCGCCACCGCTTCCGGACGGCGTATACGCTCCGGCTGCAGCACAGGGATCCCATGCTTCTCCGCCTCCACTTTTACGGGTGTTGGAGTCAGCACCCGTTTTCTCCCCTTGGGCCGGTCCGGTTGCGTCACCACAGCTACTACCCGATATCCGCTGTCAAGCAGCTTCCGTAAAGACGGAACGGCATAATCCGGAGTTCCCATGAACAAAATGTTCATGCTCATCCCTCCTGATCATCTCTGTCGTCCCGCTCCTCTTCGCGGTACAGCTTATCGGCGATATCGATAAACAAAACGCCGTTCAAATGGTCGATTTCATGCTGCATGGCCCGGGCCAAATAACCTTCCCCAACCATTTCAAATTCTTTTCCGTTCCGGTCCTGGGCTTTGATCTTCACCACATTGGCGCGGCGCACTTCTCCCACCAGGCCGGGAATACTGAGGCAGCCTTCGGGTCCCAGCTGTTCGCCTTCCCGGGAAAGAATTTCCGGGTTGATCAACTCCAGGAGTCCATTATCGTCGCCGACATCAATGACGACTACCCGCTTCAAAATCCCGATCTGCGGCGCGGCAAGACCGACGCCGGGTGCGTCGTACATCGTTTCCGCCATATCGTCAAGAAGCTTGTGAATATTCGAAGTAAACTTCGTCACCGGCTTAGCGGTATCCCGGAGTACCGGATCCGGGTGTTTTACAATAATGCGAATGGCCATTTCTCATGCACCTTCCCTATTCTTCTCTACTGGACATTCTATGGATTGAGGTTGCGATCCGATTATTTCTTCATGATCACGTTACACTCTTTGTTGCTCCATGCCGACTTGCTTTTCAATATATGCTATCGTTGCGGTGTTACCATTCTCCCCTTCGCTACATGAGCATCTGCGGGTCTACATCCACGGAGATTTGCAGGTTTTCCTGGCGGCAAACGTCGTCGAAAGCGGCTACCGCCTTCGCAACCATTGCGGAAACATCGACATTCCCCCGATATTTTACCATGCAGCGAAACCGATATCTATCCTTGATCCGTGGAATAGGCGAAGCGACAGGTCCCAGCACCTCTAGGTCTCCGGTAGAAGACGGTTTGGACGTATCCCATAAATCCGCAAAAAGATCCCCAGTTTCCGGTTGGCTTGGGTCTCTCAAGAGACCGGAAGCCGCAGCCGCCTTCTTCAGGCGCTTCGCCAGATCCTCCGCCACTCTGATTAGCAGTGGGATCTGCTCATGGGACAATGTAATCAAAATAAGGCCGTAGTAAGGAGGATAGCCGCACTCCCGGCGGGATTTCAGCTCTGTTTCCACGAATCCGTTGTAGTCGTGTTCGGAGGAACTGACAATGCTGTAATGCTCGGGGGTATAAGTTTGCACAAATACTTCTCCCGGCAAGTGATGCCGTCCGGCACGACCTGCCACCTGGGTCAACAATTGAAACGTCTTCTCTCCAGCGCGAAAATCCGGAAGATTGAGCACGGTATCGGCAGCGATGACCCCGACCAACGTAACATTGGGAAAATCAAGCCCCTTCGCCACCATCTGGGTACCTAACAGTACATCTGCTTTACCGTCGCGGAACTGATTCAGCCATTTTTCATGGGAGCCCTTCTCGCTAGTCGTATCCACATCCATGCGAATGACCCGAATACCGGGAAAAAGCTTCGCCAGCTCCTCCTCCACCCGCTGAGTGCCTGTGCCGAAATACCGGATATGCAGACTCTCGCAGCTGGGGCATTTTTGCGGCTGCTGCTCCGCATGACCGCAATAATGACATCGCACCATACGTGAATTTTGATGATACGTCAGCGCAATATCGCAATGGGGACACTGCAGGGTAAAGCCGCAGGTCCGACACATGACAAAAGTGGAGTAGCCTCTGCGGTTAAGCAGCAGCACGGATTGCTCTCCCCGTTCAAGCCGCTCTTGCAGTGCCGCGTGCAAGGGACGGCTGAACATGGACCGGTTGCCTTCGGTTAATTCCTGCCGCATGTCCACGATGGATACAGGAGGCAGCGGACGGTTCTCCACCCGATGGGACATAGTCAACAGCTGAAAGCTCGACTGTCGGGACGCCCCGTCATCACCATCAAACTGTTCAAAACCGTCTCCGCCCCCATAGAATGAGCCGCTTTTTGCAAATGTGCCGCCGCTCGCTGCTAAGGAATATTCCGAACTCCTCCGGGTTAAAGATGAGGCTGGGTGATCCGCTCCGCCATCGACGCCATGCGTTCCATGGGCTCGATGCCAGCTCTCCAGCGAAGGTGTGGCGGAGCCCAGCAGAACAGCGGCGCCATGACGGATGCCCCGTTCGATGGCCACTTCCCGGGCATGATATTTCGGGCTGTCCTCCTGCTTGTAGGACGCTTCATGCTCTTCATCTATAATGATCAAGCCCAGCCTGGTAAAAGGCGCAAACACGGCAGAACGCGCGCCGATCACCACCCGCACCTGCTTCATGCTGATCTTCCGCCACTCATCATAGCGCTCGCCCTGAGACAAGCGACTGTGCAGCACCGCTACCTCGTCGCCGAAGCGTCCTTTAAACCGCTCTACCATCTGCGGCGTAAGGGAAATTTCAGGCACAAGGACGATCGCTTCCTTCCCAAGGTCCAAGCATTGACGAATCGCCTGCAGATAGACCTCCGTCTTGCCGCTGCCGGTTACGCCATGAAGCAGGAACACATCAGGCGTTCCATTCACGACGGATTGCCGCACCGGTTCATAGACCCGCCGCTGTTCCTCCGTCAAGGGGAGCGGTTTCGTCCGGGCAAAAGCGCGGCCTTCATAGGGGTCCCGCATGACCTCTACCGCTTCCATGCGTACCAAGCCCTTATCCGCCAGAGCCTTTACAGTTCCCGCCCCTACGTCCAACTGCAGCATCAATTCCGTCAGCTTTACGGGATTCGGATGCTCAAGGAAATGCTCCATCACCTGTCGCATCCTGGCCGCATTGGCTGGCAGTTCCGCCAACCCCTGGCGGAGCAGATCCAGCTCATCGGGGGGATATACGGTCAGAGCTTTTTTTCGCGAAAGGCGGTTGCGGATACCTTGGGTTTCCTGAAAAAAGCCATTCTGGATTTGCTCTTTGATCCATAAGCTTTCGCCAGGAAATCGCTGCAGCAGCGAATCCAGCCGGACTCCGCCCTTCTCTTCGATATAGCGGACGATCTCGTCCTGCCCCTTCACTCGAATCTGCCACGGATTCTCGCTGCCCGCATCGTCGCTAACCGTCACATACCGCTCGTATTTGGCTTTAAGGGCGCCGGGGATCATCGCCTGCAGCGCCAGTATTTCGTGGCAAATGTATTTGCGGCTCATCCAGCTCGCCAGCTCCACCAATTCCGGAGTGAGCGGCGGATAGAGGTCCATGACATGATCGATATCCTTCAAACGTTTCGAATCAACCGTCGACTTGTCCAGCAGTTCCGTAACAAAGCCCAGCACCGTACGTGCACCAAAAGGAACGCCCACCCGGCTGCCGACCTCTATCCATGGCAGAAGAGAATCCGGCACCCGATAATCGTAAGGACGATTGGTCGGTTTGGCCGCTACGTCCACGATGACCTTGGCAAACATCAGCGATCACCTGCATAAGACGGAGAGGTAACCGTAGCTGCAGAAGCAATCTGATCGTCTCGAGCTGCTTCGGCTTCCGACATGCGTTTCGCAGCAAGCCGCAATAAGCCTTTCCGCCGCTTCCTTTTTGCTTACAAGAGGCAGCTCTTCCACCAGTCCATTCCGATCGAAGATGGAAATCAAATTCGTGTCGGTTCCGAAACCGGCGCCCTCCCGGGTCACGTCGTTTGCCACCAGCAGGTCGCAGTTTTTCCGCCGCAGCTTGTCCAAAGCATTCTCTTCCAACCGTTCTGTTTCGGCAGCAAAACCGATGAGAAACTGGGTCGAACGCCGCTGCCCCAACTCCTGTAAAATATCCGGATTTTTCACCAGCTTAACGGTCAAGGTATCGCCGGTCTTTTTGATTTTTCCAGGGGCTGTCTCTTCGGGACGGTAATCCGCAACCGCTGCGGCCTTGACCACTAAGTCGGTTTCCGCAAAACGGCTCATCACCGCCTCATACATATCCAAAGCGGATACGACATTCACCAGTTCCACTCCGTCGGGGATCGAAACTGCCGTCTTACCGGCAATAAGGGTTACCTTCGCTCCCATATCTCGGGCAGCCGCCGCGATAGCAAAGCCCATTTTTCCCGACGAATCATTGGTGAGGTATCGTACCGGGTCAAGTCGCTCTACCGTTCCGCCCGCCGTAACCAACACACGCTTGCCTGCCAGATGTCCGCTCATTTTCTCCTGGAAATGCGCCTTCAGCACGTCAACGATCTCTTCCGGCTCCGCCATCCGTCCCTTGCCCACATAGCCGCAGGCCAATAGTCCGACGCCCGGCTCGATGAACTGCACGCCACGGTCTCGCAGTGTCTGCATATTTTGCTGCGTCGCCGCATTTTCGTACATGTGGACGTTCATTGCGGGAGCGACGTAAATCGGCGCAGTCGTTGCCAGCATCACCGTGCTGAGCATATCGTCCGCCAGTCCGTGTGCCATTTTCGCCAAAATATTCGCCGTCGCCGGCGTTATGACCGCCACATCTGCCCGATCCGCCAGATCGATGTGGGAGACGGCGCCGGGATGGCTGTCTTCAAAGGTGTCGAGTCTCACTGCATTGCGGGACAGCGCCTGAAAGGTGGCCGGACCTACCATTTTAGCGGCTGATTCTGTCATGAGAACATGCACATTCGCTCCGGCCTGGGATAGTTTGCTGGTAAGCGCCGCCGCCTTATAAGCGGCGATCCCCCCGGTAACCCCTAGCAATATCGTTTTCCCTTTCATGATCCGTAACCTCCTTCATGCTACAGAAAAAAATAACAACCTTGGATCAGGTTGTTAGGTCTGGATTACTTTGTGCCTTCTTTATTGGAATTCGGTATTTTCTCAAAGCGGATATAATCTTTATACATCTCTTCCAGTGCGATGCCCACCATTTTGTGGGAGACAGGCTTGCCGATTTCAGGCGCGACGCCTTCCCGCAGCTGGCGAGCGCGTTTGGATGCAGCCACGACCAGGGAATATTTGCTGTCCATTTTTTCCAAAAGCTTGTCAATAGAAGGATATAACATTTAATGCACCTCTTCTAACCATTTTAGTAGTTTGGGCATGACCCGTTCCTTTTTGCAATGTTCGGCTGTCAAAATCGACTGAATGCGCTGGCTGGCCAGATCCACCCTGTCGTTTACAATGGCGTAATCATAGTGCTTGACGAGGGAAAGCTCGTCGCGGGCAGTGGACATCCGGCTCCTGATGGAATCGGCGCTGTCCGTGCCCCTTCCCACAATACGCTGCTCAAGCTCATCCAGCGTTGGCGGCAGAAGGAAGATGAAGACCCCTTCCGGAAACTTCTGCTTGACCTTGAGCGCTCCCTGCACATCGATTTCAAGGATGATATCCTTGCCTTCTGAGAGAGTCTTAGCGACAAACTCTTTAGGCGTCCCATAATAATTGCCGACGTACTCAGCCCATTCCAACAATTCGTCCTGCTCGATCATGGAAAGGAATTGCTCTTTTGTTTTGTAAAAATAGTTGACGCCTTCCCGTTCCCCCTCACGCGGGCGGCGGGTTGTGGCGGACACGGAATAGATCAATCCTCGGTAGTGCTGCGCAAGGCGGTGCAAACCGTTCCCTTGCCGACTCCGGAAGGTCCGGAT
>NZ_CBQR020000013.1 GCF_000455485.1 Gorillibacterium massiliense | reverse complement strand
GATGAGAATCCCTTTTTCCCTGTCGTTCGTGAGTGCATGCTCATTCGTCATTGTCGTCGTCCTTGTTGGAAAGTCTGTGAGCAACCGTCTCTGGTTGAACGGCCGAAAGAATCACGTGGTCACTGTCGGTGATGATGACAGCCCGGGTGCGTCTTCCGTAAGTCGCGTCGATCAGCATATGCCGGTCCCGCGCTTCTTGAATAATCCGTTTTATCGGCGCCGATTCCGGACTCACAATCGAGATGATGCGGTTCGCGGATACGATATTGCCAAAGCCGATATTGATTAACTTGATGGCCATCTTTTTCCTCCCATGCGGATTTTGCGCGGGAAACAGGCAACTTTGTCTCTGTTCCCCTGTGTCGCGCAGGTAAGCCCCCCGAAGCATGTTGTTCCCAAACCTTGCCACCGCTAGCTTTGTCAACCAGCAGGGAAGTTATTCGATATTTTGCACTTGCTCCCGCAGCTTCTCCAGCTCCGCTTTCAGATCCACGATCAAACTGGCCATTCCGGCATTGTTGCCTTTTGCACCAATGGTATTCGCTTCTCGGTTCATTTCCTGCAAAAGAAAGTCCAGCTTGCGTCCACTCGGTTCCATTCCCTTCAAAAGAGAGCGAAATTGCTGAAAGTGGCTGGCTAACCGGGTCAGCTCTTCATCCACATTGCTGCGTTCAGCAAAGATTGCCGCCTCTGCCGCGATCCGCTGCTCGTCCAGGTTTCCTTCTCCGAGCAGTTCCTTCATGCGCTGCGACAGCTTCTCCCGGAAAAATTCCGTTACGAAAGGAGCCAGAAGCCGAAGCTTTCCATGTATGTCTTCCAAAACCGCAAGCCTTAAGGAAAAGTCGTCGAGAAGGTGCGAGCCTTCCGCTTTTCTCATGGTGATGAGGCCGGTTAAAGCATCCTTAAAGCATTCCAGGAGGTCATGGGAAAGATCGACAGCCGCATTTTCGCCAGAGCTTTGAACCGCTTCGGATAAAATCATTCCGGGTACGGCAAGCAAATCCTTCACGGTCAGCGTATTCGCTAATTGATAGCGCTCGGAAAGCCGTCCGGCTGCTTCTATGTATTGGTCGGCAAGCCGCCAATTCACATCCACGGTGCCGTGTACTCCGCTTTCTGCTTCAACGGAAACAAAGGCGTCAACCCGTCCTCTTTTCACCGCTTGTCGCGTTTCCCGTTTCAGTTCTTCCTCCAGGTGTGCATACTCCTTCGGAAGCCGGAGCGAGATTTCCCCGTAACGATGATTAACAGAACGAATTTCCACCTGTAGGCGAAAGCCGCGGGTATTCCTCGCCGCCTGTCCAAATCCGGTCATGCTGACGATCACAGCTATCACATCCGTTATCCTATCCTGATGAAGCTGGCACTGCCGCTATCCCACATTTGCTGATTTCGGACAGCGCATGTGCGGTAACATAACGCTAGCTTTGAGCAGCGGTATGTGTGTCTATTCTAATTCATTTTGCGGGTGCCGACAAGGGTACCCCAAGGCAACCGGTCTTCTCCCAGACAAAATTCGTCAATTCCGCCGTCATACCTGAAAAGAGCATCGGCGTCATGAAATAGATTCCTTTAAACCTGCTGACCGCCGCTTCCGTCAGCTCTTTGGCGATTTCAACGCCGGCCCGCCGGCCCGCTTCACCCTCCAGTCCCGCCATCCGCTTGCGCACATCGTCGGGAATGCGGATGCCAGGCACTTCGTTGTGGAGAAACTCGGCGTTCCGTCCGCTTAGAAGCGGCATGATCCCGATAAACACCGGAACATCCAAATGTTTGACGGCTTCATACAGCTTTTCTATTTTTTCCGGATCGTAAACCGGTTGAGTCATAAAAAATGCCGCTCCAGCTTCGATTTTCTTCTCCATCCGCTGAACTGCCTTCTCCAAGTACTTCACATTGGGGTCAAGAGCGGCGCCGATGACGAAATTCGCTTTTTGCTTCAAAGGTTTTCCGGAGAAAGCATAGCCATCGTTCAATTGGCGGGTCATCTTGATCAAATCCAGCGAATTCATATCAAAAACGGAGCTAGCCGCCGGCAAATCCCCGAAGCGCGCCGGATCGCCGGTTACCGCTAGAAGATGGTCGATGCCCAGGGCGTGCATGCTCATCAAATGGGACTGGGTGCCGATGGAGTTACGGTCGCGGCAAGCGATATGAAGCAGCGTTCGTGTACCTAACTCCTCTTCTACCAGCCGTCCCATGGCCAGATTGCCGATACGGGTCATGGCAAGGGAATTGTCCGCCATCGTGATGGCATCGACTTTTGCGTCGGTAAGTTCCTTGGCCGCTTCCATGAAGCGCTCTATAGACAAATCGCGCGGCGGGTCAAGTTCCACAATGACCGTATGGCGCTCCCGCGCAATATCCACGAGGGACTTTTTCGCCGGTTCCGCGGGAGGAGCAGGCGGAGCCGCAGAAGCGGGCGTGCGTACTTCCACCGCGGATTTAACCGCTAACGCTACGGCGGGATCAAGACCTGCCAGCGCTGCCGCAATGGCACCGATATGCTCCGGCGTCGTACCGCAACAGCCGCCGACGACACGGGCGCCTAGCTTGGCGAAGCGCTTCGCCATATCCGCGAAATAATCCGGCTCTGCGCGAAAGGTCAGTTGACCGTCGATATAGCCTGGCAGTCCGGCATTAGGATAAACGGACAGCGAAATGCCAGGCAGAGGCGGCAGCTTCTCCATCGTACGGAGGATACCGTCCGGGCCGCTATGACAGTTGAAGCCGAGGACATCGGCTCCCTCGTCCTGCAGAACACGGAAAGCCTCGCCAAAAGGAATGCGGTCTTGGGTCATCCCGCTGCCATCCGTAGCAAATTGACAAATGAGCGGAATCTCGGAAGCGATCTGGCGGACAATTTGCACCGCCAGTTTCATTTCAGCCAGCTCGTAAAAGGTTTCCAGCAGGATGCCGTCAGCCCCTGCCTCTATTAATGCCGTAATCTGCTCCGTAAAATAGCGGCGCTCCAGCCCGCTCTCGATCCTTCTGCGGCGTCCGCCTCGCAAAGATCCGACTGCGCCGATTACGTACGCATCGGAGCCGACGGATTGCCTCGCGATGGCTACCCCCGCTTTGTTGATCGCCGCTACTTCATCTTCCAAGCCGTATTTAGACAGCTTATCCCCATTGGCGGAAAAGGTGTTGGTCTCGATGAGCCGTGCCCCAGCCTCGTAATACCGCCGGTGAACCTCCGCAATCACATCCGGCTTCGTTAAATTCATTTCCTCGAAAGAGACGCCTACCGAAAAGCCCATCTGGTACAGATAGGTGCCCATCGCTCCATCGCCTGTCAACAATTCGTTTTGTAAAACGGTGCGCAAATCCGGTTTCATAGTCCCTCCCATCCGCATGTTCATGCAGTTCACGATTCTATATATACGGAACGAAAGATTGTAAGGATTCCGTCCCTGCAAAACCTGATTATTCTGGAGAGTCGCTGTTGCGCTCAGATTCCTTGATTAGATAATCCCATATTAAGTAGGAATCTGATTGCAAAGGCGACCGCTGACGCTTTTCCAGAACAATCGGTTTCTCCGCTCCTTCATCCCTTTCTTTCGTTCCGTCTATATATTTCGATGCGGTTCAAGCCGCATTCAATTCTGAATAACTCCCTTAAACACCTCTACGGCCGGGCCTGTCATATACACCCTGCCGTCTTCCGCCCATTGGATGAACAGGTTGCCACCCGGAAGGGTAACCGTAGCCGCACGATCCGTCAGGCCGTTCAAAACAGCGGCAACCAGCGTGGCGCAAGCTCCTGTGCCGCAAGCTAAAGTCGGCCCTGCTCCTCGCTCCCATACTCGCATATTGAGATGCTGCCGGGAGCGGACCGATACAAATTCCACGTTGGTTTTCCGCGGAAAGAGCGGGCTCACTTCCAGCTTCGGGCCGAAATCCGCCAGATCAAGTTCATCGGCATCCTCCGCGAAAATGACGCAGTGGGGATTCCCCATGGATACGGCGGTAAATTGAAACTCCCGTCCTCCCGCCGCAATGGGCTCGGCAACGATCGGTCCGCCTGTCAAAACCGTCGGCACTTCCTTCGCATCGAGAATAGGACTACCCATGTCAACGCGCACGGCCGTTGCTTTGCCTTTTTCCACAGTCATTTGCACGTTTTGGACACCTGCGCCGATGGTTTCAATAGTCATGGCATCATGAGCCGCAATCCCGTTGTCGTACATATATTTCGCCACACAGCGAATCGCATTGCCGCATTGCTCTGGCTCGGACCCGTCGGAATTGATGATCCGCATCATGCCATCGGCTTTATCGGACGGCAAAATAAAAACGAGACCATCGGCGCCGATACCGAAATGACGGTCGCACAAGCGAACAGCCATTTCACCGGCGTTGTCCGGCAAACGTTCTTCTCCGTATACGATAATAAAATCATTTCCCAAGCCCTGCATTTTCGTAAATTCCATATTCATTCGCACCTTCACTTGTCTATATCAAGGATAATGTCCGCAGATGTTAGAACTATAATAGCCGATATCCCGAGGATTGCAAGCTTGTTTGCAAGGGAAATGAGAAAAATAATTCGGATAGTGAAAAAGAGAGCCGTCACGACACCGGACGCTCTCTTCATCTTATTCTTACAACGAATCCTTTGCCTGTCTATCTGACCAATGGTTTGGAAACGTAAGGCCGCGTCGGTTTTTTCTTGCCCGGACTGAGTACGCTGCCGAAGCCCATAAATACGGAAGGAATGGCTGCCGCGATCAGAACGAGAATCCAATCCAAACCGGCCAAGGGCACTGTCTTGAAGATCGGCTGGAGGGAGGGGATATACATCACGCACAGCATTAGCGCCACGGATGACATCACCGCCGCCACTAGATAGCGGTTTTGCAGCGGATTGCGGTGAAAAATCGAACGGGAGCTGCGGCAGTCAAAAACATGGATGAGTTGCGCCATAACCAGCGTCGCAAACGCGACGGACTGGGCTTTCAGGAGCAGCTCGGCATTGTGCCGGTCCGGCATCAAAACGATACAGAAGGCAGCAAGGGTACACAGCCCGATCAACGTGCCGCGGCTGATGATCTTCCAGCCCAGTCTCCGGGCGAAAATATTTTCCTTGGCAGGTCTCGGCTTGTGCTGCATCAAATCCTTCTCCGCCTGATCGACGCCTAGCGCCATGGCCGGAAGGCCGTCCGTCACCAGGTTAACCCATAGAATCTGAATGGGAATCAGGGGCAGCGGCAGTCCAAGCATCATCGCGAAGAACATGGTCAAGATTTCTCCTACGTTGGAGGCGAGCAAATAACGAATGAATTTGCGGATATTTTCGTAAATTCCCCGGCCTTCTTCGATAGCGGCGACGATGGTGGCGAAATTGTCGTCGCTCAAGACAAGGGATGATGCTTCCTTGGCCACATCCGTTCCCGTGACGCCCATGGAAATGCCGATATCCGCTGCTTTGATAGCCGGCGCATCATTGACTCCGTCACCGGTCATGGCAACGGTATGTCCGACCCGCTGCAGCGCTTTGACAATCCTGAGCTTATGTTCGGGGGAAACCCGGGCGTAAACGCAGATATCGCCGACTTTTCGCTCCAACTGCTCATCCGTCATCGACTCCAACTGCTGGCCGCTGACCACAAGCCCTCCGGGAGTGATCATCCCCAGTTGTCGGGCGATGGCTTCCGCTGTCGCCTGATGATCCCCCGTAATCATCACGGTCTTGATTCCCGCCCGTTTGCTTACGGCAATGGCTTCCTTCGCCTCTTTGCGGGGCGGATCGATCATGCCGGTCAAGCCGACAAAGATTAAATTGGCTTCCGCCGAATCTTCCCGGTCGCAGCGCTCGCCGGTTTTCAATTCCCGATAAGCCATTCCCAGCACTCTCAGTGCAGACCCCGCCATGACATCCCCGACCGCCGCCACCTTTTGCCGGAGGGTATTCGTAAAGGGAACGACTTTATTCTCCCATAAAATATAGCTGCACTGAGCAAGCAGCAAGTCCGGCGCTCCTTTGGCATAAATCAGCCTGCCGCCTTGATGCTCCAGAATCACGGACATCCGCTTGCGGTTTGAATCAAAGGGGAACTCTACTGCCCGTTTGTACAAGCCGCTCAAGCTTGATACCGTCACTCCGGTTTTTGCGGCCAAAATAGTCAGCGCTCCCTCGGTTGGGTCGCCTTTTACCGTCCATTCCACATCATGCTCATCCTTATGTTTCTTGCCCTTTCCTTCCTTGTCCTCCCGGTGCAGCGTCGCATTATTGCATAAAGCGGAAATGTGCAGGAGACGCCGCAGCGTTTGATCATGGCGGGGGTCAACCGCCTTGCCGTCCAGTTGAATTTCCCCATGAAGCTGATGCCCTTCTCCCGTTACATTCATCAGTTGCCCGCCAGTCCACAGATGGGTGACGGTCATTTTATTTTGCGTCAGCGTCCCGGTCTTGTCCGAGCAAATCACCGATGCACAACCCAATGTTTCCACCGAAGGCAGCTTGCGGACGATGGCCTTTCGCTTGATCATCCGCTGAACGCCAAGGGCGAGAGCAATAGTGACGATAGCGGGCAATCCCTCGGGAATGGCGGCAACGGCCAAGCTTACTCCGGCTAAAAACATGCCGTACGGTGGTTGACCATGGAGAATGCCTGCCACCACAACCGCCACGGTCAAACCGATGGAAAGCATGATGAGGATTTTTCCCAACTGCTCCAACCGGTGTTGAAGCGGCGTCTCGGTCTCCTCGGTCTCTTGAATGAGACCGGCGATTTTGCCCATTTCCGTATCCATTCCGGTACGTATCACGACGCCGGTAGCCGTTCCACGGGTGATCATGGTTCCCATGAAACCAAGGTTGCGCTGATCGCCTAGGGGAATATTCGGACCGGAAAGCGGACCGGTAAGCTTGGAGACCGGTAAAGATTCACCGGTGAGAGCCGACTCCTCCACGTAGACGCCATTTGCCTCCAACCAGCGGAGATCCGCCGGAATGCGGTCCCCACTTTCCAGCAGAATGATATCACCGGGAACCAGCTCTTTCGCCGATAAATGATGTACCTTTCCGTCCCGCAGTGCTTTTGCCATCGGAGCGGACAACTCCTTCAGCGCCTTGAGGGAGCGCTCGGCGCGAAACTCCTGAACGAATCCGAGAATGCCGTTCAAGACAATGATCGCCACGATCGTGATGGCATCCAGATACTCTCCCAATAACCCGGAGATCATGGTCGCTCCCATCAACACCAGCACCATAAAATCTTTAAACTGCGCCAGCAACAGGGCAATGGGGGAAACGCCCTTTCCTTCTGTTAACACGTTGAGTCCAAGAGCTTCCTTTCGCCGTTCCGCCTCTTTCCACTCAAGCCCCCGCGAAGGATCAGTGCGGTGTTCCGTCAGCGTTTCCTCCGTCGACAAATGGTACCAATTTTTCTGACTCATTCCATTCCCTCCCGAGTGATTGCTCCGCCACTAGAGGACAGACCCTACAGCTATTCCTATTCAGACAAGCTGCGGAATATCCCAACCGGAACAAATGGGTTACAGCCATTTCTTCCCTTACAAAAAGCTCCCCCTTCTGGCATCATTAATGCCGCGGATGACGGGCTTAAAGCGGACGTCTGCAGCCGGCCCAAGTTCTTTTTGCCGGAAAGTTTGGTATGATGAAAGAATCCCCGCCGGTAATATTCCGGACCGGGGCTACACGGTTGTGAAAGAATGGAGTGTAATCATGGCATTAGACGGACTCGTCGTGCACGCCGTCGTGCACGAACTTCAGAAGCTGGTGGGCGGGCGGATCAGCAAAATCTACCAGCCTGCGGACAGCGATATTGTATTGCAGCTGCGTTCAGCGGCCGGCAACGCTCGGCTGCTCTTGTCGGCAAACCCAACCTACCCCCGGGTTCATCTGACGGAAAACTCGTTTATCAATCCTACGGAGCCGCCGATGTTCTGCATGCTGATGCGCAAGCATTGCGAAGGCGGAGTGATCGAAGCCGTCGAGCAGGTGGGTATGGAGCGGATTATCCGCATTCGAGTGCGCCAGCGGGACGAGCTTGGCGATGTTAGCTCCAAAGTCATCGTGACGGAGATTATGGGACGGCACAGTAATATCATCCTGCTCGATCCGCGAACCGAAACGATCCTGGACGGAATCCATCACGTGACACCGGCGATAAGCAGCTATCGGGTGGTTATGCCGGGCAGCGCCTATGTCGCCCCTCCGGAGCAAGGAAAAGACAACCCCCTCGCAGCGAAGCGAGACGCTTTTATCGAAAAAATGATTGCAGCCGACCCGGAACGGGGGGTATTCGCATTGGCGGATGCGGTGATGAACGGCTACAGCGGCATCAGCCCGCTGATCGCCAAGGAAATTGTCTACCGCGGCTCCCATTTAAACGAGAAAGATGAAGCTCCCGGCACTCCCGCTGACTCTTCGGCCTTGTGGGAGAAGGTCTGGCAAGCTTTTCAACAGCTGTTCGCCGACGCTGCTGCAAACCGCTGTACGCCCGTCATCAAACAGGATGAGAAAAGCGGCAAGCTGGCTTTTTCCGTAACCGAACTGACCCATCTCCACGGAGATGATGAACGTTTCGACAGTCCCAGCCTTTGCCTGGAGCGGTTTTTCGGGGAAAAAGCGGAGCGGGACACCGTCAAGCAGCGCACCTCCGATCTCCAGCGGTTTCTCCAAAACGAGCTTAATAAAAACAAGAAAAAGCTAGAGAAGCTGGAAGAAACCTTAGAGGCGGCGAAGGATGGGGACCGGTACCGCATTTTAGGCGAGCTGTTGACCGCTTCTCTCCATCAGATCAAAAAGGGCGATAAACAAGTCGAGGTGGTCAATTACTACGACGAGAACCAGAATACGGTTATCATCGAGCTGGATCCCCAGCTTTCGCCATCGGAGAACAGCCAGCGTTATTTTAAAAAATACAATAAAATGAAAAACAGCCTCACGGCCGTAAACGGACAGCTGGATGCAACCCATGAGGAAATCCTCTATCTGGAAGCTTTGCTGCAGCAGTTATCCGCCGCTTCACTCTCCGATATCGAAGAGATCCGCGAAGAACTGGCCGAACAAGGCTATCTGCGTATCCGCCGCAAAAAAGAAGGGAAAAAGAAGAAAAAAGACCATCCGGCGTTGACCTGCTATAGCTCATCGGAAGGCGTTTCAATCTTTGTAGGCAAAAACAACCTGCAAAACGAATACTTGACCATGAAGCTAGCTCAGTCGGGCGATACGTGGCTCCATACAAAAGATATCCCCGGTTCCCACGTCGTCATCCGCAGCCAAAGCTTCTCCGAAGAAACGCTGCACGAAGCGGCTCAGCTCGCCGCATATTTCAGCCAAGCCCGGGAATCCAGCAGTGTCCCTGTCGACTACACCCTGATTCGGTATGTGCGCAAACCGGCCGGCGCCAAACCGGGCTTTGTCATCTACGACCGACAAAAAACACTGTACGCGACCCCCGACGAAAAGCTGATCAGGGAGTTGAAAAGCCACCTACAGAAATAGCGAACCTTGGGTGCCCTCTGAGCATCCGCAAAAAAGCCGTCCCCTCCAAAAAAAATTTGGACTGGGACGGCTTTTATTTCATTGTCGATTAATCCAGCGCGGGAATCAGCTTTTTCAAATATTCCTTCAACTGCGGTGCGATATCAGGCCGGGACAAAGCAACCTCGATGCTCGCTTCGATATATCCCAGCTTGTCCCCCACGTCAAAACGCCGGCCTTCTTGTTTATAGGTGACCATCTGATGGCTGCGGTTCAAAACACGCAGGGCATCGGTCAATTGAATTTCACCGCCGCGGCCCGGTTCCTGATTCTCCAAAATGTCAAAGATGACCGGTTCGATGATGTAACGGCCAATAACGGCCAGATTGGAGGGAGCCGTTCCTTTCTCCGGCTTCTCAACCAAATCGTTGATGCGGTTGCCTTCCCCAGGTGAAACGATTCCGTACTTATCCACGTCTTCCCACGGAACTTCCTGTACGGCAATAACCGATCGCTCCTCTTGATTGTACAGGTCAATCATTTGCTTCAAGCAGGGCGGGTTGGACTGGATGATATCGTCTCCAAGCAGCAAAGCAAAGGGTTCATCGCCGATGAATTTTCGGGCAGTATGTACGGCATGTCCGAGTCCGAGCGGTTCCTTCTGGCGGATATAAACGACATCCACAAGATTGGAAACGGTCTGGACGATGCGCAGCTTGTCGCGGTCTCCTTTTTCCTGCAGGAGCGTCTCGAGTTCAAGGGATTTGTCGAAATGATCCTCAATGGCGCGTTTATTGCGTCCGGTTACGATGATAATGTCTTCAATGCCGGATTCAATGGCTTCCTCAATGATGTACTGAATGGCCGGTTTGTCCACTATCGGCAGCATTTCCTTGGGCAGCGCTTTTGTCGCCGGCAGGAATCGGCTGCCTAAACCGGCAGCGGGAATAATGGCTTTGCGGATTTTCATCATTTTCTCCTCAATTCTTCAACTTCAAATTCAGCTTGTCCAGCACCTCAGCATCGATGGTGCGGCAGCCTATCTCGCCGTGGAACGCTTCACCTTGCCTCTTGCCATGAAAATCGGAGCCCGCAGTGACGATCAGGCCATAATCCTGTGCCAATTGCAAATAATGCGCCTCTTGCTCGGGGGTATGCTCGGAGTGGTAGACCTCCATACCATCCAGCCCCGCCTCCACCAGTTCCGGTATGAGAGGATCCGCAGAGTAAAGTCCGGGATGGGCCAGCACCGCGGAGCCGCCTGCTTCATGAATCCACGCAATGGCTTCCTTCGGGTGGATGCGGGGCGGGTTGACGTACGCCGCTCCGCCTTTTCCCAAATAACGGTCAAACGCTTCCCGAACGCTGGCAACAGCCCCCATTTGAACCATAGCCGCGGCGATATGTGGACGTCCAACGGTTTCGTCCTTGTCTTTCATCTCCCGCACAGCCATAACGTCTTCAAGGGTAATCCGGATTCCAAGCTCATTCAGTTTGGCAATCATCATCTCGTTGCGCTTATCCCTTACCGAACGCAAGCTGTGGAGCCGCTCTTGAAACACCGGGTCCTCCGTGTTCATATAATAACCGAGCACATGAATGTCTTGGCCATCTGCCACGGTACTGATCTCGACACCGGGAACAACTCGGATGCCGAGCTTTTCTCCTTCATCCAATGCGTCGGCTATACCCGCCGTCGTGTCGTGGTCCGTGATCGCGATTGCAGCGAGACCGGCCTCCTTTGCAAAGCGTACATTTTCACGTGGGGCATGAACGCCGTCAGATGCAGTAGTGTGTGTATGTAAATCCGCCAGTTGACGCGTCAATGTCATCGCTCTCCTCCTTTCAAAGTTCACATCGATTCGTGATCGATCGAATTACAGCAGGCGGGACAAATCCTTTTCCCGAATAAAGGTAAGGAAGGTGACAGCAGGAAGAGGCAGCAGCGTCGACTTCAAATAAACGGAGTAAAAGCTGCGGGTGAAGCTCATACCCTCGATTCGCCTCGTATGCAGGACGCCGAGCGCCGTTTCATGCCGAACTGACGAGGAAGACAGAACCGATAAGCCTAACCCCGCCTCTACGGCCGATTTAATAGCACCCGTGCTCCCTAGTTCCATTGCGATGTTCAGCGCCTTTGATCCCGACTCCGACCGCTTCCAGACCTCCTCCACCACCTTACGCGTGCCTGAGCCCGGCTCCCGTAGGATAAAGGGATAGGGCAGCAAATCCGCCGGAACCAGCTTCTCCTTTGCCAGCAGGCGGTGATCCTTGGGTAGAACCAACAGCAACTCATCCTCATGAACGGGCTCCGCCGCAATGTCGGGATGATCCACAGGAGCTTCCACCAACCCGAAAATCAGGCTGTGCGCCAGCACCTCCTCGACGATTTGCTTCGTATTCATCACGCGCATGCTGATGGAAATGTCCGGAAACTCTTGGTTGAAGGGTCCTAACAGCCGCGGCAGCATATATTCTCCTACCGTCAGGCTGGCGCCAAGCTCTAGTTTGCCTTTTAGCATATGCGTATATCGGGACATTTCCCGTTCTGTGTCCAGCATCAGCTCCACGCTGCGCCTAGCATAGGGCAGCAGGGCGCGGCCGGCATCCGTCAGCTCGATCCGTTTGGTAGTGCGCTGAAACACCTTGGCTCCAAAATGCTCCTCCAAGGCTTGGATTTGCATCGTGACGGCAGGCTGCGACATGTAAAGTGCATGGGCCGCCGCCGAAAATGAACCTTTTTCAGCAACTGTATAAAAAATGTGAAGCTGATGAAAATTTAGCGCCATCGTTCCTGAACCGCCTTTCTTTGTTATTATACCATTTTTCACCGGATGTCCGAAAAAACAAAAAACACGCCGGCTTCATCTTCGCTAGCGTGTTTGTGCGTTAATCTGTTCCGTCAGTCGGTTCTCGTTCATTTCCGTTTTCGACTGTTCTTGATCAATGTCATCCGTCTGGAATGGCGCAGCCAAGAATAGTACGACTTCAAATCCCGGAGCTCCATCGTTTCCGACATTCTTCCAAGAAAGGTGACGACAATCATTTTGTGAAGAGGATTGCCGGCGATATCCGTTTCCTTTTCCAATTCGGCAAACTCGGCGACCATAACCAAATCTTCATCGATCAGATAAACATCCTGCTCTTTTTTGTAATAAGGCTCGATTTTGGATGCTTTCAGTTTCTCCCAAAGAAAATCGCAAATATCGTCAAAACCTGTCTTTTGACTCTCCACCCGATCGGCCCAACGCATCTTTGCATGGTGAGTGATGACAATATCCGCGATTTTCTTATCCGCAAGAACGATGTGAAAAGGCTCGTAACTATTCCAGCGATCCATGTTTTTATCTCTCACGCAGGCCTCTCCTCCTGGAAAACGGGACCTAAAGACTACTCTACTACTATTTTACTCGATCTTTAGTTTATTTCCAACTGAATTGTAGGAATAATTGCCCGATTTGACAGGAGTATTTAGCCCTAAAAATAGAACTAGAGAGAGTAAAACCGGGTCTTGTCCGGAATATTCTTATCATATTCGGTTTTTATTTCTTTTCGATAGGAATTTTCAACTTTTTTGACGTATGGAAGCCTCTGAATGTTGCGTATGGTATCTTCCAGCCGATCGGTATGAACATACATGGCTACATAATTCATCCGCTTTGATATATAATGAACGGTGCCGTATTTCTCAAGATTGCGTGCCGGCTTGCTGTCATTCAACCAGACGATCAAGCCGCTTCTTTCCGTGAACATGCTGCTTCCCTCTTTTCTGTTTCCATTTAGATTTTGAATAATCAACCGATATATGTCTGATTGCACTTGGAGGCGATGATTTATGCTAAATCAAGATCTTATCTCTATTACACGCGCCGGTTTAACGGAAAGCCGGCACTTCGGAAGCATTGCTGTTACCGATAAAACCGGTCGGCTTCTCTATGCGGCTGGCGAGCCGGAGCGAGTGACTTTCATTCGTTCGTCGGCCAAACCGCTGCAAGCCATTCCCGTTGTCGAATCCGGCGCCCTTGAGCGCTTCAACCTAACCGATGAAGAATTGGCTTTCATGTGCTCGTCCCACAACGGGGAACCCGAGCATGTAGCTCTTGCCGCCGGCATGCTGGCGAAGCTGAGTCTTGGCCCCGACGCTTTGCTTTGCGGAGCTCACGAGCCTTTTTACAAACCTGCCACCGATGCGCTGCTTAGAGCGGGAGACGAAATCACGTCGCTGCATAACAACTGCTCCGGCAAGCACTCCGGCATGCTGGCATTGGCGCTGATGCTGAATGCGCCCATTGGCCGCTATCTAGAGCCGGAGCATGCTGTCCAGCGCAGCATGCGGGCGGCGGTCAGCGCCATGAGCGGCGTCGCCGAGAGCGACATCCCGCTTGGCATTGACGGATGCGGCGTGCCGGTGTTCGCGCTGCCCCTGGCAGCACTGGCGACGGCTTACGCACGGCTGGGTTCGCCGGAGGGCTTGCTGCCCGAGCGGGCAGACGCCTGCAGGCGCATTACCGCCGCCATCCGCCGCTACCCTCGCGCTTTGGCAGGCACCGGGCGCTATGACACGCGCTTAGCCGAAGCCACCGGAGGCCGATTGATTGGCAAACTAGGCGCTGAAGGCGTTTTTGCCGTTGCCGTTGCCGAGCGGGACTGGGGTATCGCCGTGAAGATTGAGGATGGGGCAAACCGCGCCTTGTACCCTGCCGTAACCGAGACACTGCGCCAGCTTGGGTTATTGTCGGAAGCAGAGAGTGAAGCGCTTGCGGAAATCCATCCGAAAATATTGCGAAACTGGCAAGGAACAGAGGTTGGCGAGATCCGACCGCAGTTCAACTTGCAGCGTTTAAGCTGAACTAAAGATCGTAACAGTCGGAACGGAGGAAATGTGGACCAATTAACTTACGATGCTGTTATTGGTCCCGCTATTCCTCCTACGACCGTTACTCCTTCACTGTTTCATCTTATATAGCCCGCACCGCTGTTAGCCGCACTTGCCACTGCAGGAGCCACCGGTGGAACAACCGCCGGAGCACCCTCCTTCATCTCGCACATTATTGGAGGAAACCTTTACCGTTTCGGAGACAGACACCGCGAGGATTCGCGAAACTTCATACAGCAATTCGTCCAGCCGTTCCTCAGCGGCTTTAAAGCGTTTGATCGACTGGCAGTTGGCAAGCTCATCTTGAGCCGTCTGCGCTTCCTGCAATGCCCGGTGATACTCGGGATGAAAGTGCCCGAAACGCATGCATTCGTCAAACAGTTCCTTCTTGCGGGCAAAAGATCGGATCAACTGCTGGGCCTGCTCATCCCGCTTCATGCTGTCTTTCCAATATAAGTAATCCGCCATTTCAGCGGAGGCATTTATCAAATCGCCTATTTGATAGGCACCGAGCATCAGGACGGACATATCCAAACCATTTCTGACTGCTGTCTCGTTCAAAGCGGCTGCATGTTCCTGCGGTTCAGAAGGAGCCGAGTACACTCTTGCCGGTTCAGAACGAGTATAGTCACTTATCCTTGCTGCTGCGTTCAAAAAGACAACACTCCTTTCATGTTGATTGATTCATATCATACCATGAATCGCCCATATCCGGTAAAAGAATCTGCAGGGAATCCCACTCATTCAGTCGAATTTCCACATTTTTCTCCCCTTCTACCCCTTCAAGCAAAAAGGTGTCAGCCGACTCTTTAATCCTGCACGGATAGACCAAACGCTCCTCCGTTCCACGGCGAAGCTTTACCCGGGTTTTCCATAGTAGAGCGTATCGCGCCATTTCTAACCGTGTAGAAGGGTGATAGCTTCTGCATGAGCTAAGCCATGCGGCAGGTACGCTGCGCCATCCGGGAAACAATTCATCCGGCCCGGGGATGCGCAGAGCCCTCACGCCTGTAATCTCTCGGGCCCCCTCCTCCTTCCAAGGGGATTTCCGTTGGATATTTCCCGGCCTCGCCATTTTAACGTTTTTTTCTTGATGCGACGGCTCTACAACGGACGCCTGCTCCGACCTGATCCATTCCGCTTCCCAATCGTTCACCGCCTGGCTAACACTAGCCGGAACTCCGGATAACGCCCGCTTTTCCAAGAGTAAAAGGCACTCAGCTGCTGTTCTCCCAGCATCGAATGACCGCCACAGGCTGTCGCGGCACAATCGATAGACAAACGCGGCATCTGCATGCAAGCACTCAGCCAGCCCCTCCAGTTCCCATATAGCATCGAGCTGAGGATCGCCGAGAACAATGATTTCAAAATCCTTTTGCACAAACCATTGGGTAGGTGGACAGGAGTGAGCACAATCAGTTGCCGGTGTATCACGATGGACTAGATTCGAAATTCCCCATCTGTACCGTTCCACATCATCCGTTTGTTTTTCCCATATCAGCCATCCGGCTAACACCAGCGGACCGATCAACTCGGAGAAAAAGAACTGTTCCAAAGTATCCAAAACGTCCAAACCGTCTGCCAAACGTGGGATACCCAGACGTTGTTCTAGCCTTCCAACCACATCTCCAATCGTGAACCAACCGCTAATCCGCATCCCATGAAGAACAACTGCAGCATGCTGAAGAAGCGGTTCTTCAGGCCACGACCACATCTGCCACTCAGAGAGCAGTTCCTGTTCCGCTTCCATGATTGACTGTCCCGTCCAATCGTGCATCTTGTCTCGAGACATGCAAATATATCCATCTTGAATCCCAATCAGATCTGTCTTTCTACCATATTCCATAAAAAAATCAATGAGCCGCTGTGACGACTGCGCCGCGTTTTCCGATACCGCTTCCGGGAGAAACAGCTCTTTTTCCAGCTTCCGCGAAACCGTTTTGGGCAGTTGGCCCGCTAGTGTCGGCTTCACCTTGCGAGAATCCATTCGCACAAGCAGCATGACCAGCATTCGAACGGCCTTCAGATTCCCTGCGTTTTGAGTTTGACCATTTCCCGAGATGGGCCACCATTCTTCATGCTCTTGCCCATCTGTCATTCCGGACTTGTCGAAAAAGGCATGATGCCAACTGTTCAGCGTCTCCCGTTTCAGCGCAAAAACCGTTCTGCCGTCGCTGCGCATCCAAGCCGCCGCCTTTCCGCAGATGCTAAGAGAAGCGAGTGCGCAAGCCGCCTCGCTGCCGGTCATTCCCCACTCTAATCCGGCTTGCTCCAATTGTTGGAGGGTAAACGGCGTCGCGGCAAACCTGCGTGCTATCACCTCAACCGCCCCTTGAGTCAGCTTTTCGGGACCGGTTAATCTGCTTGTCTCCGACTTTTTATCAGAATTGAACAAGGTCTTCACCAACCGCGTCATCAGCCGCCACGAGATCCGCCGTTTCGATCCGGTATTCATAACCCTGCTCCAACAAAAAAAGCCTCCGGTTGCGCGAGAAGTCCTCCTCCACCGTGCCGCCGCTGACCAAGGTATAAAAATACGCCCGATTGTCCCCCAGCTTCGGCCGCAGTACCCGGCCCAGCCGTTGGGCTTCCTCCTGCCGCGAGCCATAACTGCCTGAGAGCTGGATCGCCAAGGAAGCCTGGGGGAGGTCGATGGCAAAGTTGGCTACTTTGGAAACAATCAACACCTTTGTTTCACCCCTGCGGAATTGCTCGTAAAGCCGTTCCCGTTCATCATGCGGCGTGTTTCCCGTGATGAGCGGCGCCTGCAGCCGTCGTGACGCCTCCCGCAGTTGGCCGAGATAATGCCCGATGACAAGAGCCCCTTTGCCGCGATGCTTGTTTAAAAGCCGGGCTACCCACTCCAGCTTACCGGCGTTTTCCGCAGCGATCCGGTAGCGTTCCCGGGGAAGGGCTGCCCGATAGCGGCCCTCTATCGAATCAGGAAGCGGAATGCGGTATTCCGCCGCCTCCACTTGGGCAATCCAGTTGTTCGCTTCCAGTTGCCTCCATGGCAGCTCGTATAACTTGGGACCGATCAAGGCAAAAACATCTCCCTCACAGCCATCCTCGCGGATCAGCGTGGCGGTCAACCCCAACCTCCGGGTTGCCTGAATATCAGCGGTAGCCCGAAAAACCGGTGCCGGCAGCAAATGCACTTCATCGTAAATTACAAGGCCCCAATCCCGTTCCGCAAAAAGCCGCATATGGCGGAAAGGTTGCTCGGCACTGCCGCGATGCGTCAGAATTTGATAGGTTGCAAGGGTTATCGGCCGAACTTCCTTGCGCTCTCCGCTGTACTCCCCGATCTGATCGCTGGCTATACCGGTTTTCTCACATATCTCCCGCTTCCACTGCCGGAGGGAGGAAACATTAGGCGTCAGCACCAACGTTGCACAGCCCAATTGAGCCATCGCAGCGATTCCGACAACGGTTTTTCCTGAGCCGCAAGGCATGACAATCACACCGCTGCCGGCTTGACGCTCCCCTTCACGGCAGAAAGCAGTGGCTGCATCCTGCTGATAAGGACGGAGGGAAAAACCACTGGATTCCGGATCTCTCAATCGAATCTCAAGGGCTTCTCCATGATGGAATCCGGCGGTATCCACCACCGGATGACCTTGCTGAAACAACTCTTGTTTGATAGCTCCCCGTAAAGCTTCCGGCATCTCCATTTTCCCGTCGGATCGTTTAACCAACTGTTCCGCCCATCGGCTATTTTTCAGCCATGCGTCCATAAGATTATTGTCTGAAGCATCTAGAAGCAAAGTATCTCCTTCGCGCATGATGGTCCATTTTCCATATCTACTCATGCATTCGCGAAGCCCGCTCAGCATATTCTCCCCAGGGAGATTGGCGCTGTTTCCAGCAAGAAAGCCGCACACTTCATCAGCTGTCCATCCTTGACCCGCTGCTCCCCACAACGTAACAGGGGTGATCCGGTAAGTCTGAAAACGGTCCGGAGCTTTCACCAACTCTGCAAAGCGGGCGAGAGCATCCCGTATGCTTGCCGCCCCTGAATGGGCGGAATCCAGCAGTACCGTCCAATCGCTTTGTATGTACAACGCGCCTTCGCCCATTGCCGCAAGCCACTCCCTTCCAAAATAATCTCACCTCTCTAGTATGAAATCGAAACCGGTAAAATAAACAAAAGAACGCTCCACCGGCGGTAGATGGCACCGGTGGAGCGCGATTTCTAACAAATTAATGAGGCGCGTACGATTGTTCTTGTTCCGATATTTGACTGAGGGCAGCGCCCGCTTCACTCTTCAGCGTATTCCGGACCGCCAGATCTCCGATGGACACAATGCCAACCAGCTTGCCGTTATCGACGACAGGTAAGCGGCGAATTTGCTCCCGCGACATGATTTCCGCTGCCTCGTCTGCGGAAGTGCCGGGATTAACCGTGATCAATTGATCGCTCATCACCTCGCGGACAGACGCCGATCCAGAACGCTTCTCCGCATAACCGCGGATAACCATGTCACGGTCGGTGACGGCTCCGATCAGATTTCCATCCTCAACAACGGGAACGAAACCGGTATCCTTTTGAGCCATTATGACCGCAATCTCATAGATGTTATCGTTTAAGGATACGCTGGCTATATCCCGTGACATTACTTCTGCGACGGATTTCTCCACTTCAGGGCCTCCCTGCGATGTAGTTTGATACCGTCGTAGTATAACCTCAATGTGCCTCTCCATTCCTAGACAAACACCGTCCTTTAGCGGACGGCGTTTAAGTAATCCAGAGTCATCTCGACGAAAAGCCGAGCGGCATTCTTCATCGCTTCTTCCACAATATCAAAACGCGGGTGATGGTGCGCATATTCAGCTCCAGCACCGCCAGCACCGACAAACATAAAGCAACCGGGAACCCGCTCCAGATATCGGGCGAAGTCCTCCGCCGCCATGATCGGCTCAGGGGATAGCACAGCTTCGGCTCCAAATGTTCTTTCCGCCACCTCGCGGAATCGTTCCGACTCCTTCAAATCGTTAACTACAGGAGGGTAACCTTGCTTATAATGAAATTGATACTCTGCACCGAACATCTGGCATGTATGCTCCACGATTTCTTCCAGTCTTTTCTTGGCCAACTCCCGGGTATCCGAATCAAAGGTTCGTACCGTCCCCTTCATCAGACAGTTTTCGGAAATCACATTAAAGCCTTTTCCGGCCTGTAGAGAGCCGACGGTAACGACTGCCGGGGCAATCGGATTCAAACTGCGGCTGACGATGGTTTGTAAATTGACGGTCAGATGAGCGCCGATGACCAGGCTGTCAATGGTTTTATGAGGAAGTCCGCCGTGTCCGCCCTTCCCTCTGATCTCCAACTCGAAATCGTCGGCGGCAGCCATAACCGCTCCGCTGTTTCCAGCAACAGTGCCGTAAGGGAAAGGAGTCCACAGATGAATTCCGTAGATCACATCTACTCCATCCAACACACCAGCTTCAATCATCGGCAG
>NZ_CBQR020000012.1 GCF_000455485.1 Gorillibacterium massiliense | reverse complement strand
TAAACTTTACGTTTCCCGCTAAATCCTCCCGAATTTCGCTAAGCAGCCCGGCAACGGTAAGAAGCGTCGTCGTATGGCCATCATGACCGCATGCGTGCATAACACCGGGGATTTTGGATGAGTAGGGAAGGTTCTTCTCGTCCTGAATGGGTAATGCATCTATATCCGCTCTCAATGCAACAGTCGGGCCCGGCTTTCCGCCTCTAAGCAAGGCAGTCAAACCGTATCCGCCGACATGATCTTCAATGTCCAGATCAAGATCAGTCAGCTTGCTTTTAATAAACTGCATGGTCCGTTCTTCCTTATAGGAAAGTTCCGGGTTCTCATGCAAGTGACGCCGCCATTCCACCATACGCGGGAATAGCTGGTCAATGCGTTGTTCCCATTTTGTCATCTTCCTGCCCTCCCGAGCTATTAAATATTCTTCTATTTTACCAAAACGCCCTTGCTCCCACAACGAGGGATTGAAGCCGAAACGGTTGCGCTGGCACTGGAAACATACTATCATAAACAATGAATGGATAACCCCCACACAAGTTGAAACTATTATCAGGAGGCTCCTATATGATCATCGAAAACGCAGGATTGCACGGCAGGACTAGCGACTTAGCGACGATGGACGAGGCCATGGATAAGGCGGGTTTCATTCGTTGGCAGTGGGAATACTACCGGGCCACCTATGATCACAAAATAACCGATCCAGTCGGAGCTAGTCATTACTTTTTACGGATTAACGCACGGGTTACTGAAGGCAAGCTGGAGAACCCTTACGCCATATTGCAATTGACGGATACATACATTGGAGCGGAAACCTTTCCCCATGGTCTAGATTACGAGGTTGCCATTCCCGATTCTATCATGAAAGAAGCTCAAGAGCGCATCGATAAGATCAAGCAGCTTTTGGCCGAGTAAACCATAATGGATAGTAAAACCAAACGCAAACCACCTGATTATTTGCTCTTTTTTCTTACTCTTGCCCTGGGGGCCTTCGGGATTTTGATGGTGTTCAGTGCCAGTTCTATGGTTTCTACCTATGATAACGGCGGCAACTCCCTCGTTTTCGCCAAAAAGCAAATCATCGCCTTCGCCATGGGGATTGTCGGCATGTTTATTTTTATGAACATGTCCTATGCCAAACTGCGGAAGCTGGTTTTTCCTTTATTTTGCTGTATCATTATCATGTTGATTCTCGTCTTAATGATCGGCAACGGCGACCAATATGGATCGAGAAGCTGGATTGATCTGGGTCCCTTGAACCTCCAACCTTCGGAATTCGCCAAACTAGGCATCGTGCTGTATCTGGCGGCGCTCATTACCAATAAAGGGGATAAATTATCCAATTTCAAAAATGGATTATTGCCCTGTCTGGTCGTTACCGGAGTCGTCGCTTTCCTGATCCTGCTTGAAGGAGACATGGGGTCTGCCTCCATTTTGTTGGGCGGTTCCGCAATCGTCATCCTCGTCGGCGGTGCTCGGATCTTCCACACTGTCGTCATCGGAGCGAGCGGCCTGTTCGTCGGAGCTCTCTATATTTTCATGCCCATGCTGAAAGACCCGACGAAAACCTCCTACCGGATTGAACGGCTCACCGCCATGCGGAACCCCTTCGGTGATATGCAAAATTCAACCTGGCAAATTGCCAACTCTCTCTTTGCTTTCGGCCATGGAGGATTAACCGGAACAGGTATCGGCAACAGTATCCAGAAGCTTCACTTTCTGTCCCAGGCACACAGCGATTTTATTTTCGCCATTATCGGAGAAGAGCTTGGTTTTATCAAAACCGCGATCTTCCTGTTGGTTTACGCTTTATTCATCTGGCGGGGCATTGTGGTATCGTTGCGCTGCTCCGACAAATTCGCCTCACTTGCAGGTATCGGCATCATGAGCATGATCGGGGTCCAAGCTCTGATCAATATCGGTGGCGTCACCAACACGATCCCGATGACAGGCGTTACCCTGCCATTAATCAGCTACGGTGGTTCTTCCGCTTTAGCCGTCCTCCTCTCTATGGGAATCGTCTTGGGCATCTCGCGGGAACCCGTTCTCGAGGAGTCTTCCTCCAAGAGGAAAACGGAAAGGGGCCGGCACCCCGTAACTCGATCATATTAAAATGAAAACACGAAAAAAGAGAGCTCCAAAACCAATGGGCTCTCTTTTTCATTTTCAAAATCTATGGAATGCATTATTTTACACGATTCGGTTCTTCCAGGTCTTCCTCTTTATCCTTGAACGCGACTCCGTCCACCTTGACATTGACTTCGACAACGCGAAGACCGGTCATGTTCTCAACGGCTTCCCGGACGTTCAACTGCAACTCATGGCATACATTATGGATTTGCGAGCCATACTGCACAATGACCCGAAGATCCACAGCCGCTTCCAATTGACCAACTTCGACAGTTACGCCTTTTTGCACATTTCGGCCGCTTAACCGCTTTGCCAAGCCTTCCGATATGCCCCCTGACATTGCTGCAATTCCGACTGTGTCAACCGCCGCCAAACCGGCAATCGTGGCAACTACATCATCGGATATCCGTATAAAACCCGTATGAAGTTCTTCCACTGTCGGCTCACTCCCTTCTCTATATGACAATAGCATTGGATATTTATCTCATTATAATAAGATGTTGGTTCCCCCGTCAATGAAGACGGTTACTTTTCATTTGTCGAATCACGTAAATGTGATGATTTGCTCTCCATAGCCAAATCGTCTAAAATAAGGAAAGATTTCTGACATAATTTGATGTGCGAGGGAAGCAAATGAAGATAAAACCATTCGATATTGGCGTAATCGCCAGCTTTGTATTGGCAGGAATCGTCCACTACAGTGGAATGAATACGACTCTGCAATTCATTATCGCCTGCATCGCCGTTATTTTCGTAGCGGGCTTCTTGGGAAAAGCAACGGAAAGTGTGGCGCATTATGCGGGAGAGCGCATGGGGGGCTTTCTGAACGCCACTTTCGGCAATGCGGCTGAACTTATTATTGCGATTATCCTCATCAAAGATGCCGTCAACGGGAAGCCTGAGTTGTTCGAAATCGTGAAAGCCAGCATTACCGGCTCCATCATCGGCAATTTGCTGCTGGTTCTAGGTGTAAGCGCCCTGGTAGGCGGCATGAAGTATAAAGAGCAAAAATTCAACATCAATATGGCCTCTCACAACTCCTCGCTCATGCTCTTGGCGATTATTTCCTTGTTCATTCCCGCCGCCTTTTACAAGGATTTGGCCGGAATCAAGATGCACCAATTCAGCCTTATCATCGCAGGCGTACTTATCATTGCTTACTTCCTGTGGCTCTACTTCTCCATGAGCACCCACAAGAATGTGTTAGGAGACGAACAGACCGAGCATGGAGAGGCCCTTTGGTCGAAAAAGCGCTCCATCGTCAATCTGGTGATCGCTACGGCAATGGTCGCTCTCGTCAGCGAATGGCTGGTGGGCACCGTTGAAGAATTCACTCACCGCTTTCAACTGTCCGAGCTGTTCGTAGGCGCCTTCCTTATCGCTATCATCGGCAATGCTGCAGAGCATTCAGCCGCAGTCATCATGGCACGTAAAAACAAAATCGGCGCATCCGTGGAAATCGCCGTCGGCAGTGGACTGCAGATCTCTTTGTTTGTGGCGCCGCTTCTCGTTTTTATCAGTTTTTTCATGGGACAAACCATGGATCTGGTGTTCACCACCTACGAGCTTGTCGCCATCGGCGTAGCCACTTTTATCGCTTCCTCCATTTCCAGAGACGGCCGCACCAATTGGTATGAAGGTGTACTATTGCTGGCGGTATATATAATTCTGGGCATCGCCTTCTTCTTTGTCTAATGGCGATTGGCTATCCGAAGCATCAATAGTCGCAAAAAAAGGATGACCCGGGGGGTCATCCTTTTATCGTTCGATCATCTCTTTATCATTTCATAAAGTGCGGCCAAATTGCGCTCCAGCTTGCTTAGGAGACTCTTGCCCGCCGCTTCGTTGATAAGTCCGGCTCTTACCGCAAAATCCACTTCCCGGGATAGCCCATACATTTGCGTATCCAGCACTTCCTCGTACAGCGGACACTTGCGGGTCGTCAGATTATCCATCTGAACTTCGATCAGCTTTTCGATCTTGGCGGCATCCTCCTGTAATAAGGAAAGTGCCCGCTCATTCAAATTCAGAAGCACATCGGATGAAGACATCCTGCTAACCCCCTGTCCGTAAAAAAATCATCAGCCAAGGATAAACGGCTAACGCCGTCCTTACAGGACGAGCGGCGTTTACCATAGCGGAATAAGGCTTATCATAGTGCCAAACATATTAATTCTTATGAAGTGAAAATCCCATTAGCCTTATATTAGTCGAAATTGCGGCAATATACAAGGAAAACTGGCTAAACAGCCACCGTAGACACTGGCGCCCCAAATAGTGCAGTCAAACATGACGAAGCTTATTCAGGTACTTTTCAGGGACCCCGATGCCAGTACGAGCGGCGCTTACCGTTTCGAAACCGGGTTTATTATAGTCATTAACTTATAAATTCTGATGAAGAAAAAGAAAAGCACCCCGACTGGGATGCCTCGTCTTTCTTATTCGCTGATTGCTTTCACATTCATGTTATGCTTTGCAAATACTTCCGTCATCGCCGCTACGGCTTCTTCTGCATCCGGGCCGTGAACGTGTAGGTTGTATTCTCCGCTAGTAACCAAAGTCGTGAATAATCCAAGGATGCTCTTCACGTCAATGTACTTGCTTTCATACTGCAACACGATGGATGAACGGAAACGGTTGGCTGTTTGGGAAATTTCTACAATCGCTGCGTTATTCGCGCTGGACATATGTATCCCTCCGCATTTATTTCAATGAATTATATTGCTATCTCCATGATACCTTGAACAGGAGAGTGGCGCAACAAACATTTTTAAAACCCTTACATTTCATCTTGATTCGACCTAATTCGCCCGGGTTTGGTTCTTGCCTTCGCGTTTTGCCTGATACAATCCCATATCCGCCCTATAGAAAAGTTCGCTCGGATTGATGAGGTTGTCACCTTCTCGCCATTCCGCAATACCGCAGGAAACTGTAACCGCCGGGTCAGTTTCCCGTTTGACTTTGAGCCGAATTCGCTCCGCTACTCGTTCCGCTTGTTGAAGGCCGACCTGCGGGATGTAGACAGCCAGCTCTTCCCCACCCCACCGGGCAGCTGTATCGGAATCCCGGATACTGGCCCGGACGATGGAGCTAACCTGGATTAGCACCCGGTCTCCCGTTTGATGGCCGTATGTATCGTTAATTAGCTTGAAGTCATCGATGTCTACGACGATAATTGCGCCGCATTCATCCGAATGCTGATGCAGCGTAACCTGTTCGTCCAGAAACCTCCGGGTATAGAGACCCGTCAAATTGTCGGTGATGGCCATCCGCTTGACTTCTGCATGGAGAGAGGCATTTTCAATGGCAAGTCCGATGGCGCCGGAAAGAACGAAGAGCAGCTTATAATTTTCATAGGTGAAATAATTGGGAAACCGGTGGGTAATTAGAATCGCGCCGACCACATCGCCTTTCATGAAAATCGGAGTACCCAGTAGAGAACGGGACTCTGTCATTTCCATAAAGCGCGACTTCACAGCGGTTTGGTCCAAATAGTCCGAAACGATAACCGGCTCCTTTGTGCCACAAACGATGCCAACATAGCCTTCTTCCGAAGAAAAGACTTCGCCTAGCATCGTTTCGATATTGCTGGCTTGTACGACATAATCGCTGCCGTCCCCCTCAAATTGCAGGATGCAACAATACTCGGCTTCAAAGATCCGGATCAGTTCCATCAATGCGAACTGAAAAATTTCTTGCAGCTTCAAGCTTTGATTCAAACGCTGGGTGATCTCGTTAATCGATCGCAGTTCCCCGACAAGCAGATTGGACTGTTCATACAACCGGGCGTTTTCGAATGCGGTCCCCGCAGCTGTCGTGATCATACTGATGAAGCCCAAATCCACTGCCGAAAAACCCACACTCTCGCAATGCAGATGAAGCACCCCGTACACCCCTTGTTTTCCTGCCAGGGGCGAAGCCACCTCACTACAGCGTCCTTCTTTCGAGAGTGAATCAATAAGCCGGCCTTCCATGAATGCCCGGGTGCAGAGCTCGTTGTTTACATCAAATATATTAAGCGGCTTCACCGGCAAATTACCGTCGCGGTAATCCTGAGATAATAACAGACTCAATTCAGCGTCAGGGTAGTATTCCCGAATTTGGTAAACAACCTCCGACAAAATGAGTTGGACATCGATCAGCGTGATCAGCTTTCGAACCGAGTGAAAGACGGCGTCCTTCTTATTTCCCGCTTGCTTTTCCCGCTCCATTTGTTCGGCAAGCTCCTTTGCCCGCCTCGAATCCAAAACCGTCCGGCAGCACAAAGAGAAGAAGCCGACAGCAAAGTCCAACTCCGAAATATTGGCGTTCTCTGATAAAAAAATACCGAGGGCAGCCACAGTCGGACCGTTTTCCAAATGAACCGGCCAGACCGCTATGCGGCCGTCACAACTGCCCTTTCCGGATTGAATGCAGATCTCTGCCATCAAGCGGCTTGTCTTTGCATCATCTTCCGTTCCAAAATCAGGCAGGTACAAAGTAGGATGTTTTTTCAGATCTTCTAAGGTTTCGCTAGCTTTAAGAAGGCCGATTTGAAGAAAGCACCTGCAATCACCATAACCGGTGTGTCGGAGCTCCTCGGTCCAAAGCATAAAAGAATCGCGCAAAACAGCATCAATGTTTATTGACACTGCCTCTCCCCAAATCGCCTCAGGCAATACCGCCCCACCGATGCCATGCCACTCATCCGCACCGCGCTGTTTCCCTAGGTCGCCTTGCATGTTTTACTCCTCGTAACCGGTAAATCTTATCCTTGCTAATCCGTCCGGTTGATATAGTACTATTATACTATATTCAGTCTATGAATGGCGTGAAGTTTTTTAAGATTTTATTACTTCCTTTTTCTAGAAATCCCTTCTGCATAAACTTCACGATCCCGCCTTGACATTTGGCAGGCTTATCTTATAAAATTAGTAGATGTCTGAGCGTGCATAAACGTTCCTGTTGATCGGAGTGTCACACCCTCGCTGATTTTGTTGCCTGCGGGACAGCGGCTGAACTTTCCTGCAGGGAAGGCAACTTCATAAACAAAGTCAGGCACTCGCGTCAGCCCCAACAATCACAAAAGCACATTTAAAGGAGCAATCGAATACATGGCTCGCTACACAGGTCCTAAATTCAAATTAAGCCGCCGTCTGGGAATCTCCCTGAGCGGAACCGGCAAAGAACTGCAAAAACGTCCTTTCCCTCCCGGCCAACATGGCAATAACCAAAGAAGAAAGATCAGCGGTTACGGTCTGCAACTGGCTGAGAAACAAAAACTCCGCCACATGTACGGCTTGGGTGAAAAACAATTCCGCAATCTCTTTGATAAAGCTTCCAAGGTGAAAGGTATTTCCGGTGAAAACTTCATGTT
>NZ_CBQR020000011.1 GCF_000455485.1 Gorillibacterium massiliense | reverse complement strand
CCGGTGAAAACTTCATGTTCCTGCTGGAAAGCCGCTTGGACAACCTGGTTTACCGTCTCGGCTTCTCCAACTCCCGTGCAGGCTCTCGCCAGCTTGTCTCCCACGGTCACGTTACCGTAAACGGCAAGAAGGTCGACATCGCTTCCTACACCGTTAGTGTTGGCGACGTTATCGGACTGCGCGAAAGAAGCCGCAACCTGGCAACCATCAAAGATGCTCTGGCTGGCCGTCATCACATTCCGGGCTACCTGGACTTCAACGAACAAGCGATGGAAGGCAAATACGTTCGCCTGCCTGAGCGTGCCGAACTCTCCCAAGAGATCGACGAAAAGCAAATCGTCGAATTCTACAGCCGTTAATCTTCACAATCAAAACCGGACCTTTGGTCCGGTTTTCGTTATTCTCCACAAACAAAACCGGACACTGGTCCGGTTTTTTTGTTGATCTCCCGCTTTTTTCGGAAATCAGCAGATTATGCTTGACTCTTCCCTTACGTAAGAATGTAAAGTAACCTTGATTCAAAGGGATTTTACACTTTCGTTGGGGAGAATGGCGATGAAAATCAAAGAAGCATGCACACGAACCGGACTGACTGAAAGAACGATTCGTTTTTATGTTGAGGAAAACCTGATTCATCCGAAAACCACTCGAATGAACGGAAGGGAATATCGCGACTACGGAGAACAGGATATTGCCAGACTGCAGACGGTAGCCGAACTGCGCAAGTTGTTTTTCAGTATTGAGGAAATCAGGGAGATGTTAATCTTCCCCGAGCGCATAGCCGGTGTGGTAGCAGCTTATCAGCTCAAATTGCAAGCGGACGCTGACGCAAAAGAAGCGATTCTCCAACGGCTGGAAACGGTGGATGTGGGCAGACTAGCGGATGCGGAGGCGCTTGTAGGCAGTCTGAAAGGTCTCTCGGCGGAGTTCTCCCTTCCTCTTCGGGATATTGCACCGGACTTTGGAAGGTGGGATGGAATCAGCAAGCAGGAACGGGAGCAGGAATACGAGCGTTACCTGGAACGGCAAAGACGGCAAATGCTCCGCGGAAAAGTGACCGTCATCGTCATTGCCGTGCTGAACGTACTTTTTTCCCTCCTCTCGTCCATATTCGAGCCTCACCTTTTCTCGTTGCTCATCAATATCGTCTTGTCCATCTCCCTTTTTGCCGGGGTGGTGTGGGTTCGCTATCTGTTTGCTGGCTTGTTAGCTTTGAACGTTCTTCAAGGCATCATTCTTATGCCAGACATCAGCGATCAGGTTCCGTTGTGGGCAATCGGCTTCCTCTTCATTCAGGTCGTCTATGCTGCAACGGCCTTCTATATGCTTGTTCGCAGCGAAGCCGTAAGCGAGTTTTTGTACAACAAAAGCAACGGGTAAAGCAAGGATAAACGGCTGACGCCGTCCTTGAAGGACTAGCGACGTTTACCGTAGCGGAGAAAGCCTATTTATAGTGCTAAACTTATAGAATCTTTTGTGGTAAAAAGAAAAGGCCGATCTCCTGCCGCATGCATCATGCGTTGGGAGACCGGCCTGTTTGTCTTATCAGATTAATCGGCAAAACGCGCCAGGTAGTAATTTTTCTTTCCGCGGCGGATGATCAAGTAAGACCCGCCGATGCGGCCAAGCTCGGTTCCCTTGCTATCCAGGCTTGTTGCTTTGACGCCGTTAACCGTGACAGCGCCGCTTTCCACGTCTTGACGGGCTTGGCGCTTCGATGGTGCCGCGCCGACGGCGACAAGCAGATCAACGAGACCGATGCTTTCATCTTCCAGCGTAGAGGACGGGACGTCTTTGAAAGCTTCTTCGATCTCCTCTTTCGAAAGATCCTGAACATTCCCGCTAAACAGCGCCTGGGTGATGTTGATGGCGCTTTGCAACGCCTCTTCCCCGTGAACCAAACGGGTGACTTCGGCTGCCAGCGTCTTTTGGGCTTCCCGCTTTTCCGGCTGTGTCTTGACTTCTTCCTCCAGACGGCTGATCTCTTCACGCGTCAGGAAGGTGAAACACTTCAGAAAACGGACCACATCCTGGTCGTCGGCATTGACCCAGAACTGGTAAAACTGGTAAGGAGTTGTCTTTTTCGCGTCCAGCCATACCGATCCGCCGGCGGTTTTGCCGAATTTGGTGCCGTCGCTCTTGGTGATGAGCGGAAATGTCATCCCGAAAGCTTCCTTTTTGGACGACTTACCGATCAGTTCAAGACCAGCAGTGATATTGCCCCATTGGTCGCTGCCTCCCAGCTGCAGGGAGCAGTTTTTCGTTTCGCTCAACTTCAGGAAATCGTACGACTGGAGAATCATGTAGCTGAATTCGGTGAACGAGATGCCGTTACCGATGCGGGAATCGACGGAATCTTTGGCCAGCATGTAGTTGACGGTGAAGTTCTTGCCGACGTCCCGCAGGAAATCGATCATCTGCAAAGAGCCCAGCCAGTCGTAGTTATTGACCATCTCCGCGGGATTCTCTCGCTCTGTCGAGAAGTCAAGGAAGCGAGAAAGCTGCTCCTTGATGCGGTTACTCCACTCAACCACGATCTCTCCGGAATTCAGGGAACGCTCCGTCGACCGCCCGCTGGGATCGCCGATGAGGCCGGTTCCGCCGCCTACAAGTGCCAACGGAATATGTCCCGCCAGTTGAAAACGGCGCATCGTCAAAATCAGTACCAGATTGCCAATGTGTAAGCTGTCCGCAGTCGGGTCAAAGCCGCCGTAGAGAACGACCCTCTCATTCAACAACTTCTTCTCCAACTCGTCTCGGTTGGTGACCTGATAAACCAATCCTCTGTACTCCAAATCCTCTAAAATGTTCATGTTGCCTTTCTCCTTTCTTTTGGAAAATCAAACCGAATCTGAACGTAAAAAAGAGCCTTCATCCCAAGGGACGAGAGGCTCTTCTGCTCGCGGTACCACCCTCGTTAAAGCGGATAACGACTAACATGTTCCGCTTTCACTCGACAATTCATAACGGGATTGCCCCGGGCAAAAGCTACTGAAACAGGTCGCGCAGGCAGCGCCAGACTCTGTCCGTTCCCAATGCCAGCTCCGGACGGTACTTCGGATATGACGCCTGCACCGGTTTGCACCACCCACCGGCTCTCTGAGGTCAGATACGTCACCCTACTGTGGAATGATCGCCCACTAAGACGATAATCCGTGGTCCTTCAAAGCTTTTGCTATGATCGATATTAATCAAGGTTATATCACAACCCGCAAGCCCGAGTCAACGGTATCCTCCAAAAAGCTTCTTTGTGCTATAATATGGTGTGTCTGTGCTGATTTAACCTTGTTGGCAGCAAGGGTTAACTTCAGGCGGCTTCGCCGTTTTTCCGCACATTCGCTGGTTTTTTGACAGCGGCATGTGTGTCTACGAAGGAGGTTTTCCATGAGCAAGAGCAAGCTTTCCGCTATCTTCTCGCCTTTTCGCAAGCGATGGGTTAAGATGTCGTTCCTAGTCTTTTTCCAAAGCTTGAAGTGGCTGATCATCAGCGGAATCATCCTCGGGTTTCTTGTCGGCGGCGCTGTATTCGGCTACGTCGCTTCAGTCGTCAAGGACGAGCCTGTTCGCTCCGCCGAACTGATAAACGAAAAGATGTCAGAGGACTCAGAAACGAGTTTTGTCTATTTTAATGATAATACCTTAATCGGCCAGATGCGAACCGACGAAGATCGGCTCGTGGCTACCCTTGACGAAATTCCGATGCAATTGCAGGAAGCGGTTTTAGCTATCGAGGATTCCAATTTCCGCAATCACAACGGCGTCGATTTTAAAGGAACGGCGCGGGCCATCTACCAACAGGTCCGCAATGAGCCGGTGCAAACCGGCGGCAGCACGATCACCCAGCAGTTGGCACGGCGAGTGTTTTTAAACCTGGACAAGGAAATCACCCGGAAGATCAAAGAGATTTTCCTGGCGATGCGTCTGGAACGGGTCATGTCAAAGGACCAAATCCTTACCGCGTACTTGAACAAAGTGCCTTACGGCAACGGCTCCTCCGGGTATAACGCCTACGGGATCAAAGCAGCTGCCAAAGGAATATTCGACGTCACCGATCTGACCAAGCTGAACATCGCCCAATGCGCTTATTTAGCAGGTTTGCCGCAGCAACCGAGCAATTTTTCTAATTATACGAGCAAAGGCCAATATGACGAAGACAACATCAAGAAAGCGATCACCCGGCAGCATCTAGTTCTCGATCAAATGTTGAAAAAGAACATCATAACCGAGGCGGAATACCAATCGGCTCTTACTTACGATATCCGCAGCCACTTGGCAAAGCCATCTGAGAAAGCGTACAACACGTACCCCTTCCTCATGCTGGCGGCAGAGGATAAAGCGGCGGAAATCCTGCTATCTCAAAGCAATCCCAATTTGAAAAAGGACGAAGACCCCGAAAAATACAACGAAGCGCTGAAAAATGCCCATGACATGCTCCTCCACGGTGGTTACAAGATATACACAACCATCGACAAGAGCATCTATGATGGCATGCACAAGATTTCGTCCAATGACGATAACTTCTTCCCTACTCCTGAGGGCAATCCCAAAGGGCCGGAGCAAATCGGCGCGATTATGATCAACAACAAATCCGGCGCCATTCTTGGCATGATCGAAGGCCGCGGCTATGACACCAAGCAGTTCAATCACGCCACCCAGGCTTTACGTCAGCCGGGCTCGACGATGAAGCCCATCGCCGCGTATGTTCCCGCTTTAGAGATGGGTAAAATCCAACCGGGCGGCGTCATCGACGACGTTCCGATTATTTTGAAGGATTATCAGAAGGGCTTCCACATCCCGATGAACTGGGATAACAAGTTCCACGGCCTGATCACGGCCCGTGTCGCACTGAACCAAAGCTACAATATTCCGGCCATCAAGCTTTTCCTCAATGATGTAGGCATTCAGGAAGCGTGGCGCTACGCCAGGGAGATGGGCATTACCTCTCTCACCAAACAAGACGACAACGCGCAAACGGGGGTTATCGGCGGTTTGACACAAGGGGTGTCCGTCGAGGAATTGACCAACGCTTACTCTACCATCGCCAATAACGGCAACTTCAATGATGCTTATATGGTGGAAAAAATCGTCGGCTCAGACGGAAACATTCTGTATCAGCATGAAACCACCCCGAAAAAAGTATTTTCCGAGCAAACCGCCTACTTGATGACGGACATGATGCGTACCGTCATTACGAATGGCACAGCGACGGATCTTAAAACTAAATTCAAGCACTACGGCGAAGTTCCCATCGTCGGCAAAACCGGCTCCACCCAAGATGACGCCGATGCCTGGTTCGAGGGCTATACCCCTGACATCACCGTGGGTGTATGGGCCGGGTACGAAGAGCCGAAATACAAGCTGACCAAGAAAAAAGCCGGAGACGGGGTCAGCCGGGCGAAAAACATTTGGGCGCTGATCATGGATGACGCCATCACAAGAAAACCGGAACTGTTCCAGACCAAGGAATTCACCATGCCTAAGGGAATCGTAAAAGCTACGGTATCCAGTCTTTCCGGCAAGTTGCCCAGTGAGTTGGTTACACAAGAGAAGAAGCTGACGACGGATTTATTCAACGTCAAATACTTGCCCCAGGATGTCGACGATGTCTTGGTTTCGATGAAATACATTACGTATAACAGCGTCAACTACATGCCGAATCCTGCCACACCTGAGGATTTCCTGCAAGAAAAGGTCGTCATCAAACGGGAGCAATCCATCAGCGCATTGATGAAGCAGATCGAGGAACTGATGAAAAAAGCGAAAGGGGATGACAGAAAGCCCCTCAGCATGTTCGTTCCGATAGATGCAGACGAAGAAGCGCCGAGCGAAGCCGACCCCCGTGTGGATGACGGAGTCGCACCGTCCGCACCAACAGCCATCTCCCTTACGGGAACGGGAGGCGCCGCGCAAATTGCCTTTACCGCAAGCCCGAATGCCGATGTCGTCGGGTACCGGTTATACCAAGAGTCTTCACCGGGAGAGTATCGCGTTGTTCCCGCAACGGTCGTTTTAGCCGGCCAGGAAACGGTATTTAAAACGCTCCCGGCCCCCGGTGCTGCCACATCATACTATGTAACCGCCGTCGACGTATCTGGGAGAGAATCAACTCCCAGCGAAGTGACCGGAATGGTAATGGCTCCAGGAGGCACGGATAATCCGGGAAGCACACCGAATCCCGGGGAAAATCCCGATAATACCAGCAATCCAAACGCCAGTGAAAATCCGCCTGGGGAAAATCTGCCTGGAGCTCCGAATGGGCTGAAGGCGCAAGATGCGGCAGGTTCCTTGTATCTCACCTGGCAAGCCCGCCCTGTCGAAGAGCAGGTGATCGATTACCGCATCTACTTCAGCCAGTTCCGCAATACCGGCTATAGTCTGGTGGGGTCGACCGGAGGCGCAACCGAGTATATGAACATCACGCCGCAAGGGTCCGGCTACTACCGGGTGACTTCAATCAGTGCGTCGGGAGAATCGGAAAAGAGCGCACCGATCCAGATCGGAAATACCCCGTAACCCAATCATTCTCCACACTCAAACGGCCGCTTCCTCAGTAATGAGAGAAGCGGCCGTTACCTTTTTCCTATCGGATAAGATCTGATGCTAATCCTCGATGGTAGATAAATCACCGGTCGGTAAGTTCAGTTCCCATGCCTTGAGCACTCTTCGCATGATTTTCCCGCTGCGGGTTTTGGGCAGCTTCTCTTTGAATTCGATCTCCCGCGGAGCTGCGTGTGCGGACAGTCCATCTTTCACAAATTTGGCGATTTCCTCTTTGAGTTCAGTTGACGGCGTGTAGCCCTCCCGCAAGGAAATAAAGGCTTTAATGATCTCCCCCCGCAACGGATCGGGCTTGCCAATTACGCCTGCCTCCGCCACAGCCGGATGCTCCACCAGCTTGCTTTCCACCTCGAAGGGGCCAACCCGTTCTCCAGCCGTGTTGATCACGTCGTCTATGCGGCCTTGAAACCAGAAGTAGCCGTCCTCATCCCGGTAAGCGGAGTCTCCGGAAATATACCACCCTGGCAGACGGAAGTATTCTTTATACTTGGCCGGGTTGTTCCATATCGCCCGCATCATCGAAGGCCAAGGCGTGCGGATGGCCAAATTCCCCATACGGTAAGGAGGAAGCTCGTTTCCATTATCATCGACGATAGCGGCTTCGACACCGGGAATCGGTTTTCCCATAGAGCCTGGTCTGATTTCCATAGAAGGATAATTGCAAATCAACTGCCCGCCGGTTTCCGTCATCCACCATGTATCATGAATCCGCCGATCATAGACTTTCATCCCCCAGCGAACTACCTCCGGGTTGAGCGGCTCGCCGACGCTTAAGACATGGCGCAAGGAGGACAGATCAAATTGCTCCGCCGCCTCATCTCCTGCCCCCATCAGCATGCGGAATGCCGTAGGCGCGCTATACCATACGGTTACGCCAAAACGCTCGATCGTCTCGTACCAATCCTTGGGGCTGAATCGGCCGCCGCGGATAATGTTAGTGACTCCATTCAACCAGGGAGCGAATATACCATATGACGTTCCGGTGACCCATCCCGGATCTGCCGTGCACCAGTAGATATCATCTTCTTTTAAATCGAGCACCACTTGGCCTGTAAACTTATGCTGGATCATGGCGTTTTGAACATGAAAAACCCCTTTGGGCTTGCCGGTAGATCCTGATGTATAATGAATGATCAAGCCGTCTTCACGGCCCATCCACTCGATTTCCAAATCATCGGAGGATCGGCTCATTGCCTGGTGATAATCCGTAATCCCATCCGTAACGGCCGCTGCGTCTCCTACCAAAATCAAATGTTTCAGCTCCGGAAGCTGATCCCGTGGCACTCTTTGCACCAGATTCGGTGTGGTCACCACCGCTACGGCGCCGCTGTCGGCCAGACGATCCTTGACGGCCGTTTCCATAAACGCTTCAAAAAGAGGTCCCACAACGGCACCGATCTTGAGTGCGCCGAGGAGCGCGAAATAGAGCTCGGGAGATCGTGGCATAAATATGAACACCCGTTCCCCTTTTCCCACACCCAATTGCCGCAGGACGTTGCCGAAGCGATTGGACTGCTGCTTCATTTCGGCGAAGGTATAGGACTCATCCCGCAAACCGTCCAGATAGTGCAGAGCCACCTTGCTGCCTTTTCCGTTATCCACGTGCCGATCAATCGCCTCATACGCCATATTCATGCGGTCATTGTCATACCAGGAGAAAGAAGCTTCCACCGTCTCCCAAGAAAAAAGGGAACGGGCTTCCTCGTAATCTCCCAAATTGGAGTTCGAACCTGCGGCTGGAATGGACTCGGTTTTCGTATTTTCCATACACATTCCCTTCCTCTCCCAATTTAAACGCTTTCATTATGGAAAAGTTCACTATATCGCAATATATTATAGCACACGTCAAAAAATTGTCACAATCCTTTTCAAACCCGTTTTAATTTGCTATAAGTTAGATAACGAGTATGGACTGAAAAGGAGAGCAGCGGATGGAGCATCTTAAAATCTATCAACACGGAGAGATTTCCACCCCTGATACGACTTTGATTATCGAAGGTCCGGTCGATCCCCTTTCCCTTTCCGGGTACGAGATGCACCCTGATCTCGACGCTTTTCGTCCTCCGAGGGAGCAACTGGCCGCACTTGTGGAAATCGCCTCTTTGCCGGAAGGCCGAATCATCCTCGCCCGGGATGAAGCCACGATTGTCGGCTATGTAACGTTCCATTACCCGGACGAATTGGAACGGTGGTCACAAGGTCAAATGGAAGATTTAATCGAGCTTGGCGCTATTGAAGTTGCCAATGGATACCGGGGAGCGCAGTTGGGAAAACGCATGCTTGCCCTTGCCTTTTCCCGGGAGCAAATGGAGAACGTCATCGTGTTCACGACCGAATATTATTGGCACTGGGACTTGAAAGCGAGCGGCCTTGATGTTTGGGAATACCGCAAGATGATGGAAAAGCTGATGAAAAGCGTGGATATGATTTGGTTTGCAACGGATGATCCCGAAATCTGCTCCCATCCCGCTAATTGCCTGATGGCACGGGTAGGCAAACGCGTTGCCCATCAATCGGCGGAAGCTTTTGACCGCATCCGTTTTCAACAGCGGTTCATGTACTGACCCTGGAGGAGGAGTGAATCTGCCGGATGGAAGCCGCCAGCCTGTTTATTTATGATCCGAATGAAATGAAATACCGATTCCATGACGATCATCCCTTCAATCAGAAAAGATTGGATCTGACAACCGATTTACTCCGCCATACAGGAGCGCTATCAACTTCCGATACTCAGAAGCCAAAGCAAGCCGACGAAGAGGAACTCCTGCTCAATCACACCCGTGAATATATCGATGCCGTAAAAAAACTGAGCCGCTCATCAGAACAGTCGCCTGATTATGAGTTGGCGGATAAATTCGGGCTGCATACCGACGACACTCCCTTTTTCCCCGGCATGCATGAAATAACCTCCTACGTCGTCGGTGGATCGTTGATCGCGGCTCATGCCGTGATGCAAGGAAAAACAAAGCGCGCCTTGCACTTGGCTGGCGGGCTGCATCATGCCATGCCAAATAAGGGAGCAGGCTTCTGCGTGTACAACGACGCCTCGATCGCCATCGCGGCCATACGTAAAACCTACAAAGCGCGGGTTCTCTACGTAGATACGGATGTCCATCACGGAGACGGGGTGCAGTGGTCCTTTTATACGGACTCCGATGTCTGTACCTTCTCCATTCACGAAACCGGTCGTTACCTCTTTCCCGGAACCGGGGGCGTTCAGGAGCGGGGGGATCATCAGGGCTTCGGCTGGTCCATAAACCTTCCTTTGGAGCCCTACACGGAAGACGAATCCTGGCTCGCAAGCTTCACGGAAGTTTTTGAACGCGTCCTATCGGCGTTTAAACCCGATGTTATCGTCTCCCAACACGGCTGCGATGCCCACGCTTTTGACCCTCTTGCTCACATCCATTGCAGTATGAATATTTATTTGCACATCCCGCGGATTATTCGCGAGGCGGCGGATCGCTGGTGCGGAGGTCGCTGGATCGCTTTAGGCGGCGGGGGCTATGATATCTGGAGAGTCGTGCCCCGAGCTTGGAGCTTATTGTGGCTGGAGATGATCCGTCATCCTTTGCCCGATCTGCTGCGAAGCGACCCCCGCACCCGCCTTCCCGAAACATGGCTGGAGCGCTGGCGGCGCGAGAGCCCGGTTCCCCTGCCCCTCTACTGGCTGGATCCCGCAGATGAATGGGAACCGATGCCGCGGCGTAAAGAAATCACCCTGCGCAACAAGGTCATCACCGAATTAGCTATGATCTATTTACCTACCTGAATAATGCCCTTCTTATGAAGAAACCCGGCATCCTGAAGAGGATAGCCGGGTTTAAAAATTTACAGAGATTAATCCAAAATCTTAACCATTTCCGTTACGATGGTGCAAGCTTTCTCCGCCGCTGATCGGCAAAACTCGGGAAAATTGATGTGCGCCGAGCCGTCTGCTTTATCCGACATGGAGCGGATCACGACATAAGGAATTCCGTTCATGTGACAGACTTGAGCAACCGCCGCTCCCTCCATCTCCGCGCAGCTTCCACCCATTTCTTGATGGAGCCGGTGAACCGCATTCCGGTCAGCAATGAATTGATCCCCTGACAAGATACGACCGCGCTTCACACTTTCTCCGTAAAGCTCCTTGCTAATGGTAAAAGCCGCATTAACCAAGGCCGGATCAGCTGGAAATAGGGATACTTCTTGATAAGGGATGACCCCTTTTTCATAGCCGAGGGCTGTCACATCCATATCATGCTGCATGCATTCATCGGATACAACGATATCGCCGATGGCAAGCTCCGGGTCAAGGGCACCAGCCACGCCGGTAAAAAGTACGGCTTTCACACCGAAACGATCAATCAGCGTTTGGGTGCACACGGCCGCATTGACCTTGCCAACACCGGAGCGGCAGACGACGACATCCCGGTTTAAAAAGCGTCCTTCGCGATAGGTTATGCCTGCGTGTACTGTTTCCTTGCTATTTTCCATTCTGGCGTGAAAATATTCGATTTCTTCATCCATTGCGCCAATTAGCGCAAGCTTCGCCTGGGGCAAATCCGTCCAACTCCTCTTAACAGGCAACATCTCGGTCTTTCCAAGGATAAACGGTTGACACCGTCCTTGGGATGACGGGCGACGTTTACCGATGCGGAATAAGGCTATTTGTCGTGCTAAACTTATAAATGCTGCCCTGAAATAACCTTTTCTCATGTAGGTTAAGCTTCAGGCGGCTGTGCCGATATTTCATACATTCGCTGGTGCCGCGACAGCGGCATGTATGTCTTATGTAGAAAAAAGCGGCTCAGTTTAGCTGAGCCACCGATTTACGCATGATAATTTCATGAGGAAGAATGAACTTGCTCTGCTCAATGGTTTCCTTATTCATCAGCTTGGTCAGAAGCCTCATGGATACCGCACCGATGTCGTACATCGGTTGAGCTGCTGTAGAGAGCAGCGGACGCACCATGGAAGCCATCCGGCTGTTATCGACACTGATGATGGAGAAATCATCGGGAACGCGCAAGCCTTCGTCCTGAATGCGGTGAATCGCTCCGATCGCCATTTCATCGTTTCCAGAGAAAATCGCGGTAGGCTTGTCCGCCAGCTTGAGGAAGTAGTCCATCGCCTCCATGCCCGATTCGTAACGGTAGTTGCCGATCCGGACGAAGTCCTCGCGGAAAGGAATTCCGGCCTGCTCCAGCGCTCTGCGGTAGCCTTGATAACGGGCATACCCGTTTGCCGGATCTTCCAGCGTACCGCTGATCATGCCGATGCTGCGGTGGCCCTTGGCGATCAGAGCATTAACAGCATCGAAAGCGGCTCCTTCATGATCGATATCCACTTCAGGAAGGGCATTGGCATTGTCTGTCGTCGCACAGAGCACGATCGGCACATGAGCGGTGCGGAAAGCATCCCGATGTTCTTCCGTCACGGTGCCGCCCATAAACAGGAGCCCGTCGACCTGCTTTTCCAAAAGGGCGTTAATGACGCGAATTTCTTTCTCTTTCTTCTTGTCGGCGTTGCAAAGAATAATATTGTAATGGTACATGGTTGCGATATCTTCGATTCCCCGGGCAACTTCCGCAAAGAGAGTATTGGAGATATCGGGAATAACAACTCCCACGGTTGTCGTCTTCTTGCTGGCTAAACCCCGAGCGACCGCATTGGGCCGATATCCGAGGCGTTCGATGGCTTCAAACACTTTCTTGCGGGTCTGAGGCTTCACATTGGGGTTATTGTTGACAACCCTAGAGACTGTTGCCATAGAAACGCCCGCTTCGCGCGCTACATCGTAAATCGTCACCGTCACATTAATTCGCTCCATTTATCTGATTATTTGTCGTTCGATCCATATTATAGATAATCATACGATAAAAAACGGCAATTCGCAACGATTGAGCATGGATCAAGGTCAAACGTGCGCCTTTATCTTGCGGAAAAGCTGATATTCACCATCCCTGAAGGAAAATAGGGCAAAAAAAGAACCGCAGGTGCGGTTCAGACTATCGGAAAGCTGAATTGAAAATGATGAATGGAAAGAGATTAGCCATGCATGAAAAGCAACTCCGGAATAGGATAGGCCGTTAGCACAGACAATCGGCGTCCGATGTCTTCCTCCCACGGAGTATCCTCCAGCGACCGGGCCAAGAGCAGCATATCCAACAGCTCGTTGATTCTTTCCTCTACCAGCAGCTTGAGCTGTCTCGGATTTCCGCCTTTCTCGCAATAGGCAGCGATAAGTCTGGCTATCTCATTGCGCTCGCCAAAGCCAAGGATTTGCCTGGCTGGCCGTTCGCCCAGTTCTTCAACCAGTTCCAGCAGTTGCTCCTTCACATATGGGAGAACCTCGTAGCGATCGCAACCGAGGCATACCCAAATCGGCACACCTTCAATCTCCACCTTATGACGGTAAATGATACGGTTGATTCGAATGGCCATTTTCTTTCCGCACATGCAAATCTTATTCATGACTCCCACTCCCGACTCTCTCCCGGAACATATGCGCGATGCATTCATTTTACTGATTTTCATGCAGATGCGCTATGGGTTTTACCGCGAAAAACGGAGGGAGTTGATGGAATCGGCATAAAAACATTCGGTCACTTGGCCAATAAACGGATGAATTCTCGCATGAAAGCCGGCAAATCCGGAGGTCTGCGTCCGGAGACGATATTGCGGTCAACGACAACCTCTTCATCCACCCATTTGGCGCCGGCATTTTCCAGATCGTCACGGATACCAGGTGTGGAGGTCATGGTATATCCGCTCACGATCTTGGCTGATATCAACACCCAGCCGGCGTGGCAAATTTGCCCGATCGGCTTGCCTTGCTCATGAATCTCCCGGGTTAATCGAAGCACCGCTGGATACCGTCTCAGTTTATCCGGAGCCCAGCCGCCGGGAACGTACAGCCCGTCATAACCGTCTGCCGCTTCTTCGTCGAAACTGGTATCCGTTTCAATTGAAACGCCATATTTGCCTTTGTACTTGGTTTTCCCCTTTGGTCCGGCGACGACCACTTCTGCACCGGCTTCCCTAAGCCGCAAAACCGGATACCACATTTCCAGATCCTCGAACTCATCGTCCGTGAATGCGAGTACCCGTTTACCTTTAAGCTCCATTTGCGATTTCCCCCTTCGAGTCGCCTGTCAAGGGCGCCGGAAGTGTAGTCGGCAGAGCGGCCGTCAACAGCTTGCGCACTTCGCCGCTTGTCCTGCAGGTGAGCACTTGCTCGGCGATTTCCTTGCAGCGTTCCGCATTTGTGGCCAGCAGCCTGCTCTTAAAGGGTAACACAGATTGCACCGACATGCTCACTTCGTGAATGCCAAAACCGATCCATAGCGGCAGGGCCAAAGGATCTCCGGCCATTTCACCGCAGATGCTAACGGGTATTCCAGCCTTGCAGCCTGCTCGGGCAACATGATTCAGCAGCCGGAGAACCGCTGGATGAAAGGGCTCGTAAAGCTCCGCTACCGCCTCGTTCATCCGATCGACACCAAGGACATATTGGATGAGATCGTTGGTGCCAATGCTCATGAAATCCACTTCTTGCGCCATCAAATCGGCAACTCCCGCCGCCGCAGGCAGTTCGATCATGATGCCAACAGGAATATTGCGTCCGAAGGTAATCCCCTCTTCCGCCAGCTCCCGTTCCACGTCGGCAATAATTTCCTTGCTTTTCCAAATATCGTCGATAGAGGACACCATGGGCAGCAGGATTTTCACCTTGCCATAAGCACCCGCCCGTAAAATCGCCCGCAGCTGCGTGCGGAACAAGTCCGTCCGCTTCAGCAAAATCCGGATGGCACGCAAGCCCATGGATGGATTGGCCTCCTGAGGCAGTGCAATATAATTGACCGGCTTGTCACCGCCAATGTCCATTGCCCGGATGGTCAAGGGTTCGCCGTTCAATAAACCGAGGGCTTCTTGATAGATGTGGAACTGTTCTTCTTCCGTCGGCATGATACTGCGCTCCATGAACAAAAACTCGGTACGGAATAATCCGACCCCCGCCACTCCATACTCCAGGGCGTTTGTAAGCTCCTTCACGGAATTGATATTGGCGCGAATCTCCAAGCGTTTGCCGTCTGCGGTAACTGGGGGGATAGTGACGATTTTTCGTAAAATTTCCTTCTCCTCGGTCTGAAGAGCTTTCCGATTTTGATACTCTTCCACTTCTTCAATTTCGGGATTCACCAGTACGGTTCCCGTCGAGCCGTCGATAATCAGCAAATCCCCGGTTTGAATGGGCTTATTCAGCTTTCCTTCCATGCCCAACACGCATGGGATGCCGATTGCCCGCGCCATAATCGCCGCATGAGAGGTGGTGCCGCCAAGCATAGTCACAACCCCCAGCGTCTTCTCCAGATTCAGGTTGGCAAACTGGGAGGGGGACAGTTCCTTCCCCACCGAAATACAAGGATGCTCCACCGGAGTCTCAACATCCTGAAAATCTCCCAGCAGATGCTTGAGCAGCCGGTTGCCAACATCCCGAATATCCCCTGCTCGCTCCTTCATATACTCGTCTTCGAGCAAATCAAACATGCCGACGAACTTGTCAATGGCTTCCTTTACTGCCACTTCAGCCGCTTTGAACTGCCGCTTCATGATATCCTGAACTTCATTGAGAAAAACCGGATCATCCAAAATCGCCAGATGCGCATTAAAGATATGGGATTCCTCTTCGCCAATGAGCTCGCGAATTTCGCTTTTGATTTCCTCCAGCTCTTCCCGGGAAAAACGGATGCTGCTGTACAGCTTGTCCATCTCCGAAGCAAGATCGGTTTCTTTTCCTGGCTTTTCCGGCAGCTCCCATTCCCAAACCGGAAGCACGTAGGCCCGGCCGATGGCGATGCCCGGCGCCGCTCCAATGCCATTACTCATACGTGGGTCCCCCCCGGCGAAACAAAATTTTCTTTCTCTTTAAGGGTTACGGAAAAAACGGAAGCCTGCCCTTTCTTCACCGCTTTAAAAGGAGCAAAACTCCAAGACTTCACCTTGTCCGAGTTGGTGATCACCATCGGCGTAGCTAGCGATTTGCTGTGTTGTTTGACCTTATCGATCTGGAAACGGATAAGCATTTGACCAGGCACAACCTCGTCGCCTTCCTTAACGAAAGTTTCAAAGTATTTTCCCTCCAAGCGGGAGGTATCAATGCCGACATGCAGCAAAACCTCCAGCCCTTCCTTGGTCCTTATCCCGATAGCATGTTTGGACGGATAGACGATCATGACCGTTCCAACCACAGGAGAAACAACCTCCCCGCGGTCGGGGATAAAAGCGACTCCATTTCCCACGATCCCAGCGGAAAACACAGGGTCCGGCACCTCTTTTAGAGGAACCATATGCCCTTGAACGGGAGAATAGAAAGGAATTTGTAAAATCTCTTTGCGGGTCAACTTGACGATTTCTTCCCGGATCATATCGGAGTAGGTGCCGAATACCACTTGAATATTGCCTCCACCAAGACGGATAATGCCCACCGCCCCTAAATTTTTCAAGGCGTTGTCATCCAC
>NZ_CBQR020000010.1 GCF_000455485.1 Gorillibacterium massiliense | reverse complement strand
ACACCCCGGTCAAAAAACATGCCAACGCCGCGATCAGGAAGGTTTTCTTGATTTTCGGCTTCAAGTCTTCCCGGGCTTCCTGGATGATGGCAAGAGCGCTAGCCGGCAGAGCGAACATCATGATCGGGTACAAGCCGGCCATATAGATACCGGCCGTCGGATCTCCGGCAAAAAAACGGGGAAGATCGCCAAAGACGTAAGTACCGTCGGGACGCTCAAAAGACCCCAACTGAAACCAGTAAACATTGTTCAACAAGTGATGAAGTCCAGAAGGCACGAGGAGCCGGTATGCGACGCCGTAAACAAAAACGCCGAACCCCTTCATTCCGTACAGAAATTCCCCTGCCTGATTCAAGGCATTTTGAAGATACGGTCCAATCTGCACCGCTAACAATGACAGCAGAATGGTCAATAGCCCCATAAACAAGGGAACAAGACGACTGCCGCCAAAAAACTGAATATATTCCGGAAGTTTGACGTTCTTTAACTTATGGAACGCAATCGCCGTTATAATCCCGATGACAATCGCTCCGGATATGCCGAATTGAAAATCGGGACCGATGTATTTCTCCGTCACCTGCACGAACAGAAAATAACTGAACATGGCGGAAAGCGCGGCGACCCCGGAGTTTTCCGTCAACCCCAGCGCGACACCGACTGCAAAGATGAAAGGAAGGTATGTAAATACCGTTTGACCGGCAAAATATAAAATATTCCCGACTTCATCCATGCCGACGTCCGCCCAGGGCAGAGTGCCTAACCGGATAAGGATGGCTGCCACGGGAATCACGATGGTCGGCATCATGAGAGAACGTCCAAGCTGTTGAAGATTGCCCATCACATTCAAGAACAAAACCTCCTTTCTACATTCGTATGGTAAACGTTGTCCCCATTTTTGACAACCCTTAAATAAAAGCAAGCCGCCTCAAGAAAAAAAGCGCCGGGAAACTCCCGGCGCTTTCATGTCAGCGAGGTTTACCTTTTTGCTGACAAATTATGAGAAGTTGGGGAATTGAGAATGGTACTTATTGAACTGGTCGTAGGTTTTGCGGATTTCTTGAGGGTCCGCCGTTTTAATTTTATACCATCCGTTATCGAACATGGTATTGAAGAGCGTAAACTCCATCTCGTGAAGATCATTCAAGATGTGGGAAACCGTTCGGTGCAGGGTGGGGTTCTGCATTTCGTTAAGTCCTGTATTGAAGCCATGGGTCATCGACTTCACCGTGCTGAGCTCGTCGTTGATCCGGTCCCGGTCGTTCATTTCCGGTCCCTTCACCTGCGGTTCGCCCTGCGGTTTCGGTTTTGCCAGCACTTGCTGCATGTCGTCTCCCCCTTATTTCGTTTACACGCCGAAAATGAGGCTTACTGCAGCTGATTAAGCAGCTCCTGATAATGCTGCTGGTGTCGTGAACCCATATCCCGGATGACTCCGGCGATTTTGGTATCCATGACCCCTTGAGCCGCTTCGTTGCATTTTTTCATGGCAAGCAGCTCCCAGGACAAAAAGTCCTGCAAGTACAGCAGTTCCTTTTCCGCAATCAAATTGCGGTTGGTCGTTTGATTCGCCTGCTGGGCTTGGCCCATCTGCGCCTGATTTTGCTGGCCCATCTGGAACTGTTGGCCTTGTTGTCCCTGCCCACTTTGCCAGCTTGGATTGCCTTGCGCTTGGTTAGGGTTCATCGGTTGTCTCATCTCCATTCCCTCCAAACGGAAATATTTACCGGTTCAGCCGGAAAATCCGCCTTGGGACGGTTGGCCTGAGTCAGATTGTAAAGCATCGTCATGCCCCGGCTGATTTCCTTTATAAGAGGAAGTGTGGAAGCTTTGTTTTTGCTGGTTACCCCCGGATGCTGCCGATTGGCTGGATGTGAAGGACGCGCTGCCGCTGCCGCTGCTTGGGCTCATGGAGTCTCCAAGATTGGCGTCATGCCCGGGTTTATTCCCTTTATATCCCGCTGTATGAAAGGATTGCGGATTTTGGCTTGAAGAAAAGGAGGTTTGATTTTGCCCGTTTTGACCGTAATTGGACTTCACATTCCCTGACGATTGAAAGGCTTTTTGCTGCTTTTTCATGACTTCATCCTCCTAAGATGGGTAGTCCCCCGCGGGATAATACCGCGAGAAGCCACTACTATTGTTAACGGCGCGGAGCAGATCTATCGAAGGGTTCTGCTGGCATGGATAACAAGAAAAGTCTCATGGAGCTCCAAACCGGAGCTTTCATGAGACTTTTTTCAAAACCGTTATTCCGTTATTATGATCGGTTCGGTCTGGTTACGGCATCCTCTACCTTGATGCAGCGGTCCATAATAACTTCCATTCCATTTGACTGGCACAGTTCGGCGGCTTCTTCATTAATGATGCCTTGCTGGAGCCATAGAACCTTGGCCTTGATTTGAACGGCCTGTTCCGCAATTGGCAGTACTTGCTCGCTTCTGCGAAAGACGTTGACGATATCCACCGGTTCGGGAATGTCCAAAAGGGAGGGATAACACGTTTCCCCCAAAATTTCCTTAGCATTGGGATTGACCGGAATGATCCGGTAACCTCTTGCCTGCATCGCCTGAGCCACCATATGGGAAGTGCGATCCGGACTATCCGATAAGCCGACAACCGCTACCACCGACGTCTGTTCCAAGATCAGTTTGATCTTCTCCCTTGATGGGTTTTCGAAAGACATAATCCATATCCTCCCTCAATCGAATTCACTTTGTGTAAGATATTGCTTGCTGCCCCATGGCCACCCATGTATCGATAAAAGTCTTCTTGTCTACCTTAAACTTGGCAGATGGCTTTCTCGGATCATTCACATAAACGGAGGTGTCGTCATAACCGACAACGACTATGGCATGTTCGGAAAAAGTCGTCCGGACAGCGCCTGTCGGCGTGTCCCACTCCACCCAGTTGCGGGGAAGTCCATAATAAGTAGTAGTCCAGGCGATAACCGGGGTATTCTCGGATAGTTTGCGCTCGATTTCGTCGAAACTTGAGCCGGTCATGTCGACAGCGGATGGAATATACTTCGCCAGTAATTCGAACACTGGTGCGTGATAGACGCCGAATCCTTTCATTTTGCCATTAATATCGCCGACAAAACCGTTATTGGGGTTGCCCCAGTAGACGATGTCACCGTTGCTGTTTTTTTTCAAGGAGGTGGTATCCTTCTTCACTTCCTTGGCTAGCGCCATCTTGTCCTTTTGAATCCCCGCATATTGCAGCAGCATGGCTAAACTAGTTACTTCGCAGCCGACTGGCAGTTCAGGTAACTGCATAATTTGCGGCGCATCTAGCATTACGCTTTTTTTGATGGGAACAGGCGTCGGTTCAGGCAAAATGATTGGAGCTGTCGGCAATGGTCCCGAGCTTTCCGCGAAGGCGACGTCACTCGCAGCGGCTGAATCATTGGCAAAGAACCGCCAATCATTCCCGGTGATCTTACCGTAGAGCATAACAGAGAAGGCTCCGCTGGAGAACACGAGTACGACCATCGTCACCATCAACATCATATACCCTATTGTTTTCCATATGACTTTCATAGGTACCACTCTTCGTTAGATTTGCCTGATAAACAGCATACCTGTTATATCGGTTTTTTACTCAAAAAATTCAATCTCTGCTCCAAGAGAAAGCAAATGTTGAAAATATCCGGGGTAGGATTTCGCCACATGCTGGGCATCGCGGATGGTTAGGCCTTGCTTCGAACGCAGTCCGACGACCGTAAGGGCCATAATCACCCGATGGTCGAAGTGAGCGTCAATTTCCACGCCGCCCTCAACCCCTTCCGGGCTGCCGTGGATGGTGATCTCGCTGCGGCCCTCCTCCGCTTTGACGCCGGCTTTGCGCAATTCATGAACAAAGTCCGTTATCCGGTCGCATTCCTTGAATCGCAAATTCTCCACGTTATAGAAACGGGAGGTTCCATCTGCGAAGACGGAAGCAGCAACCATTGCCAGCACCGCATCCGTAAAGGCGTCGCCGTCGAATTCTCCAGCGATCAATCTGCCGTTACCTTTGACATGGACAATGCCGTCTTTATGGGTAATGGGGACCCCCATCTTCTTCAGCACATCGACAACCGCTCGTTCACCCTGCCGGCTGTTCTCGGGAAGCCGCAGCAAGCGGACGTCCGATTCGGTCACAGCAGCGGCGGCAAGGATGGCCGCAGAGCCCGGATAATCGCCTTGCACTGCATATTCCTGAGGCAGATAGCGCTGGTTGCCGCGGATGCGGTAGTGCATCAAATCATCACTGGCCTCCACCACGATGCCTGCCTGTTCAAGTACCTCCAAAGTCTGGCCAACGATGACCTTTGACTTCAGATCATCCAGCACCTCAATTTCGCTATCCTCCGCAAGAAGAGGAACGGTAAACAATAGGGAACTGAGAAACTGAGAACTGACCTTGCCCGATACCTGCAGTTTGCCCCCAACCGGATGGCCGCCGCGGATGGTAATGGGCAGCTTCCCTCCGTTATGGTCGACTTGCACGCCCATCTGCCCGAGGGTTGCGATCAAATCGCTGTGCGGGCGTTTGCCGAGAGATTCCGGGTAGCGGTTGATGAACGTAACATCGGGGCAAAACGCAGCCACCGACATAAGGAAGCGCAAAACAGCGCCGGCATTACCCACATCCAGTTCCTTGACATCTTTGGGCTTATTACCGAACCCGGTAATGGTCATACGGACGTCATCCTCTTCCACGATTGCGCCAAGGTCCCGTATGCACCGCCGCATAGCGTCGCTATCTTCGCTATGGGCAGGGTATAGCACCGTACTCGTTCCTTCCGCCAGCGCAGCTGCCAGAAGGTAACGGGTCGTATAATTTTTGGAGGATAGAGCTTGAATTTCCCCTGAGAGCCGTGTTGCCGGCTTTACGATTGCTTTCATTCCGCTTTTCTCTCCTTATTCACCGATAATAGTGGTAGTGTATCACAGCATTAAAGCGTTGAAAACTTTCCTCTATGGACAGCTCTGTGATCTATCTATTCAGCGGAAAACCGTTCGTATTCCTTGCGGACAGCAGCAGCAATATCCACCACTCTCATTAGATCGGTATCGATAGCATAATGAGCGAACCGGTAGGCGTTCTTGCGCGCCTCCATCAGCGTGTTTACTCTCTCAACCGGATCCCCTTGCAAAAGCGGTCGATTCCTATCCCGGGCAACCCGGCTGACGATGGTCTCAACCGATGCTTGCAGCTCTACAACAAAGCCGCCTTCCAGCATCGCTTCCCGATTCGCCTCTAAAAGCACCGATCCGCCTCCCGTTGAGATCACTTGCCGGTTTCCGGTAGTCAGCTTTCGCAAAACCATTTCCTCGCAAAGCCTGAAATAAGCTTCTCCTTTTTCCGCAAAAATTTCCGGAATGGTCCTTCCTTCCGTTCTCTCAATCTCCGTATCGGAATCGATAAAGTTCCAGCCGTAGGTTTCCGCCAATTCCTTGCCTACCGCCGATTTGCCGGTTCCCATAAAACCGACGAGAATAATGTTGCGAGCTGCCACTTCTGTCACCGCTTTCTTGCACGTTGTCAAAACTTTGCTCTATCATAGCACAGGTTTGCGGAATATTTCTTTTCTTTCTTCCGTAGGCTCTAGTAAACAGAGGACAGGAGAGTTTTGTAATGAAGGAATCCCAAGTCGATCCAGCCCGGCGTTTTCAGGAAATCACCGATTCCGCCTACCCTCTTTGTCGAGATGATGTCGTCTGGATGTTGGAGGTCATCAAAAAAAAAGTGGCGGAAAAAGACCCTGGGTTCCTGGATCTTTCTCCGCCGCGTTTATTGCAGAATTTTCATGGATTTGCTGAAGCCGCCTTGCTGCTCATCCGCCGGAATGCGGATTATGGCCAGGAAGCCGCCGAGCTCAAGCTGTGGTTGAAAGAAGCATCCCTCGGCTTATGGCGTGACAACGGACGCGACCATTGATTATTGATCCAGCCAGTTGTGGTGGAAGACGCCTTCCTTGTCCACCCGTTCAAAGGTGTGGGCCCCGAAATAATCCCGCTGCGCTTGCAGCAGGTTGGCCGGCAGCCGCTCGGTACGGTAGCTGTCGTAATAAGCCAGCGCCGAAGCGAAAGCCGGAACCGGAACACCGCGGGTAACGGCGACGGATACGACATAACGCCATGCTTCTTGATAATCGTGGACGACCTTTTTGAAATATTCGTCGAGAAGCAAGTTTTTCAGCTCCGGATTGCGGTCATAGGCATCCTTGATGTTCTGCAGGAAGCGGGCACGAATGATGCAGCCGCCGCGGAAAATCATGGCGATATTGCCATATTGCAAATCCCAGCCGTATTCAACGGATGCGGCGCGCATTTGCGCAAAACCTTGGGCGTACGAGCAAATTTTGCTGGCGTAGAGAGCACGGCGGATCGCTTCGATGAATTCCTTGCGGTCTCCTTGGAATGCGGTTTTCGCCGGTCCTTCCAGCACCTTGCTGGCCGCGACGCGTTCCTGCTTCATTGCGGAAATAAAGCGGGAGAAAACGGACTCGGTGATGATGGAGAGCGGCAGACCCAAATCGAGGGCGCTTTGGCTCGTCCATTTGCCGGTGCCTTTTTGTCCGGCAGTGTCGAGAATGACGTCGACCATCGGCTTGCCGGTGTCGGGGTCTTTTTTCGTGAAAATATCCGTGGTGATGTCGATCAGGTAGCTGTCCAACTCACCCTTGTTCCAGTCGGAGAAAATTTCATGAAGCTCGTCGGCGTTGACATCAAGAACATCCTTCAGCAGGTGATACGCTTCGGAAATAAGCTGCATATCGCCGTATTCGATGCCGTTGTGCACCATTTTTACATAGTGGCCAGCACCGTCCGGTCCGATGTACGTGCAGCAAGGATCGCCGTTTACATGAGCAGAGATGGACGTCAAGATCGGCTCAACCAGCTCATAAGCGCTCTTTTGTCCGCCCGGCATGATTGCCGGACCTTTCAGCGCGCCTTCTTCACCGCCGGAAACGCCGGTACCGATAAAGCGGATGCCCTTTTCTTCCAGTTCCTTGTTGCGGCGTTGGGTGTCCGGAAAGAAAGCATTGCCGCCGTCGATGAGAATGTCGCCCTTGTCCAGAAGCGGTACCAATTGATTGATAGTCGCGTCCGTCGGACCGCCTGCTTTAACCATGATCAGTATTTTGCGGGGCGATTCCAAAGACTCCACAAACTCCTCCATGGAATATGTACCCACAAGGTTTTTACCCTTGGCTTCTTCCACAAGTTCATCGGTTTTTTCGCGAGAACGGTTGTACACCGACACGGAAAATCCTTTGCTTTCAATGTTGAGCGCGAGGTTTTTGCCCATGACGGCCAAACCGACGACTCCGATTTGCTGTTTTGACATTGCGAGTCACCCTTTCGTTATTAGTCAATTCATATCCGACATACATGCCGCAAGCGCAGCATCAGCGAATGTATGAAAAATCGGCGAAGCCGCCTGAAGCTTAACCTACATGGATGTAGGTTATTTCAGGGTAGTATCGTTCAGCTTGATCCTAGCACAAGGTTCACAAACTGCTGCCTGTACTAGAATTCCCGAAGTGCCGGAGGTATACGCGAGCCCTGCGCAAGTAAATGCTAAAGATGGCTTGAAAGAGCGTCAGTGCGTTTTTAGCGGGTCTCCTCTTGTTATGGCATGCTTCTGTGCTGCAATTCGGCAATGGCGTCAAATTCTCCGATCAACTGATCATATACACGGGCATAAATGTTTGTCAATTCCTTATAGATCGGATAGTTCTCGGAATTGGCCCGGTGGCTCGTCCGAGCAACGACCCAATCCCGGATATCCTCGAGACGCGAAAACCTTCCCATCGCGTAAAACCCGATATAGGCTGCGCCTAAAGCGGAGCTTTCCACGCTATCGGTGACCGTTACGGTCTTGACCAACACATCGGCCAGCATTTGCCGCCACAAAGGAGAACGGGCGAAGCCGCCGGAAGCGCGGATTTCCTCCGGCGCACCGATGGTTTCGCTCAAGGCTTGGGCGACAGAATTCAACCGGTAGACGACGCCTTCCATCACGGCACGAATCATGTGGTTCTTCGTGTGGTTCATCGCCAACCCGAAGAACACGCCTCGGGCATTGGCATTCCAATTGGGCGACCGTTCGCCCAGCAGGAAGGGGAGAAATAGTAAGCCGCCGGAGCCGGGAGGCACCGTATGGGCCAGCTCTGTCAAGTAATCATAGGGGTCCATCCCTTTGCGCCGGCCCTCCTCCGCCTCGAGGGTGGCCAGGGTATCCCGGACCCAGCGGAACATGACGCCGCCATTATTGATCGCCCCGCCGACGGTCCAATAGCCGTCGGCCAGGGCGTAACAGAACAGGCGGCCTTTGGCATCCGTCCGCGGCTCGCGGATGATGCCGCGAACCGCGCCGCTGGTGCCGACGGTGAGGGCCCACACGCCGGGCTCCACCGCCCCTGCGCCGAGATTGGCCAAAGGCCCGTCCGCACCCCCTACCACAAAGGGGGTGTCGGCGGGCAGGCCCATCTCGGCCGCCAGGGCGGCCGGCAGCCCGGTTTCGGCGTGGCCCGCCGGCACCGGCACGCTCAGGCGGACGGCGTCGACGCCCGCCGTCGCAAGGGCCAGCTCGTCCCAATCGAGCTGGTGCAAATTGAACAGCCCCGTGGCGCTGGCAATGGAATGATCGACCACATACCGGCCAAACAGCTTCGCAAATACAAATTCTTTGATGCCGATGAATTTGTAGGCTTTTGCGAACAAGTCCGGTTCCTGGTCTCTCATCCACATGAGCTTCGCCAGGGGCGACATGGGATGAACCGGCGTGCCGGTGCGGTGATAGATTTCCCGGCCCGTCGGTTCCTTCTTCAGCCGCGCCGTATACGCGGCGCTGCGGTTGTCCGCCCAGGTGATCAGCGGCGTCAGCGGTTCGCCCTTTTCATCCACCGCCATCAGACTGTGCATGGCGGAGCTGAACGAAACGGCGAGCACGTCCTCACCGCGTATGCCGGCTTTGCGAATGACTTCTCTGATACCCCGGAGCACCGCCTGATAAATCTCCTGCGGATCCTGCTCGGCGATATCCGGCGTCGGCGTATACATGGGATACAAGATGGCGTGAGAGGCCAAAATCGTTCCTTTATCATCCACCACAAGAGTTTTCGTGCTGGTTGTTCCCAAATCCGCTGCTATAACATAAGGTTTAGAGGTAGTAGTCATATAAGATTATCCTTTTCTTTTCTTCATTCCGGGTTGCAGACACATGCGTTTATTATACATAAGAGCGGCGGCAGATGCGAAAAAGAACGCAAGGATAAACGGTTACCGACGTCCTTTCAGGACGATCGGCGTTTACCATAGCGGAATAAGGCTTATTATAGTGCCAAACTTATAAATGCTTAGGAAACAAAAAACCGTCTCCCCGAATCCGGAAAGACGGCTTACCACACCTTACATTTCAACGGTCATCATCTCTTGCCGCAGCTCCTCCAGCTTCTCCCTGCATGCCTCGGATTTGCTGCGATCACCTGCCTTCAGAGCTTCCAAGTAGCAAGCCAGCTCGTAATCCAATTCCATGCGCAGCACCGGAATCCGTTCGTCGATCCGCCTGGATTTCATCGAAGCGGCAATCTCTTCTCCCGTTATGGCCGGCTCCCGTTCAAACAGAATTTTGTGCTCCACGCCGGTGATCTCCACCATGCGGATGATTTCGCCGAACATAATATTCTCGATGAGGATTTGCCGGTCTTTGAAACGTTTCACAACGGCATGGCCTCGGGTATCGTTGATAAGCTTCTCCATGATCTCCGCCAGCTTTTCATCCCGCAAAATATAGCTGCCCACAATTTTGAACCGTTCTCCCACCCGTTGGAATTTCAGCTTGACCAGCTTTCTTCCCGTACGTACAGAGATGATGAACTGCTGATCGCTTTCATTCCAATAGAGGGAATAGCCTTCTTGAATCAAATTTTTGATGAAGCTTCGGATCATGCGACGATCAAACCGCAAGTCCAGGTTGCAGTATTCCACTTCATGGCTTTTGTTCATGGCGATCCCTCCCATCGGACTTTAACAGAATGTTCAGATAAATCGGATTTTTCTATATTTTATTTTTATTTTTATGTTTTAGCAACTTGGTTTATTGTCTATTTTCTTGGGGATCGGCTCCCAACTTTTTTCGCAGGGACTCCCCTTCGGTATTTTCGGACTATAAAGGGTCTTTTTTAACGTTACACAATGTTTGATTTGCTAAAGTGCCTAAGCACTAAAACAATCTGTACCAAGAAAACCTACCGCTGAAACGCGGTCGCTCATCGTTGGAAAGCATCGATAGAGGTTTCCTTATGTTAATTCCGCTTGCCGAGCCGATATTTCCATCTTTGACACCTTTAAAAGATTGTAAACCACGGAGATATGTTAAAAAAATGAGTGAGTACTCACTTTACTAATCAAAAATTTCCATGTACACTATTTCTATACGAAACACGCCAAACGGGTTCTGTGACCCAGCGTGAACAAGGGAGTGAATGCGAATGGCCGACGAAAGCGCCATCCTCGTAAAAGGCGTCAGCAAAAGCTTCGGTAAAAAAGAAGTGCTGCAAGGCATCGACCTGGACATTCCGAATGCGGAGATATTCGGGCTTCTTGGCCCCTCCGGGTCGGGAAAAACGACGCTGGTCAAGCTGATCACCGGCATCGAGACGGCTTCGGCGGGAGAAATCTTTGTCCGCGGGGTGAAAGTGCCTAATTTGAAAGTGTTCAACATGATCGGCTATATGGCCCAATCCGACGCCCTCTATCAAGAACTGACGGCAAAGGAAAACCTGGAATTCTTCGCTTCCCTGTACGGCCTGTCAGGCGCGAGGAGGAAGCAGCGCATCGAGGAAACGATGGAGTTGGTTAATTTGACAGACGCCCTCAACAAGCAAGTGTCCGCCTATTCCGGCGGCATGAAACGCCGGTTGTCACTGGCGTTGGCGTTGATCCATCAGCCGGGCATTCTCATCCTCGACGAACCAACCGTCGGCATTGATCCGATTCTGCGGCAATCCATCTGGGCTGAGCTCGACAAGCTAAGCCAAAACGGAACGACCATCATCGTCACCACCCACGTCATGGATGAGGCGGACCGCTGCCACAGATTGGGTATGATCCGGGAAGGGCAGCTCATCGCCGTTGGGTCTCCGAATGATCTCCTTGCCCAAACGGGAACAGCCAATATTGAACAAGCCTTTCTGCGATTTGGAGGTGTTTCCGTATGAAAATCCGTGCTCTCGGCCTGCGCATCATCCGCCAATTTTTTCACGATAAACGCACCTTGGCTTTGATGTTCGTCGCGCCGCTGCTCATTTTGACGTTGGTTGCCTACGTGTTCAACGGGGATACCTACCGTCCGAAGCTGGCTATAGTCGATCTGCCTCAATCTCTCATCTCCCAGCTATCCATGCAGGAAGCGAATGTCGCCAACTATACCATGCCTGATGCCGAAGCCGCTCTAAATAAGAATGAAGTCGACGCGATCATCAGCATGAATGGTGCGTCACCAGCCATTAAGCTGGAAGGCAGCAATCCGACCCACAACCGGGCGGTGCTGCTCTTGACCCAAAAAGCGGCGCAAGCGCTCAATCCCGCCGCAGCAGGCTTACCTGCGCCTGTCGTTACGTACCTTCACGGTTCGGAAAACATTACTCCCTTCGACAACTTTGGTCCTGTGCTAGTCGGCTTTTTCTCCTTCTTCTTTGTCTTTCTCATCGCCGGTATCTCTTTTCTCCGGGAACGGACAGGGGGAACGCTTGAACGGCTCTTAGTCACCCCGCTGAAGCGTTGGGAGATCGTGGTGGGCTATGTTATCGGTTTCGGGATCTTTACTGTACTGCAATCGGTCATCATCGCCTGGTTCAGCACAGAGGTCCTCGGTCTGTTGATGGTGGGCTCCTATTGGCTTCTCCTGCTCATAACAATACTGTTAACCATGACAGCCCTGACCCTAGGCATTCTGCTGTCGTCCTATGCGGACAACGAGTTTCAGATCATCCAATTCATCCCCATCGTCATCGTGCCTCAAGTCTTTTTCAGCGGTTTGTTTGACATGGATACGATGGCTCCCTGGCTGCGCTGGCTAAGCGAAATTATGCCGCTCAAGTTCGCCGCAGACGCATTGCGTAACATTATGATCCGCGGAAAAGACTGGGGCGATATCGCCGTTGACGCTTATGTCCTCCTTGCCTTCTCCATCCTGTTCATGCTGCTCAACGTAGCTGCTCTGCGTAAACATCGCAAAATCTAATTCCAATCGAAAAAGGAGGCCAATGCCATGCCTGATCCATTGGATGATTGGATCGAAGATCTGCTCAAGCTCGATCGTCCGGAAGAAGCGATAACGGAAAAGCAGAGCATGATCCTGCGGAGTGCCGTGGAAGTTTTCGCCGAGAAAGGCTATGCAGCCGCATCCACCAACGAAATCGCCAAGCGGGCCGGTGTCGCCGAAGGCACGATCTTCCGCCATTACAAATCCAAGCAGGAGCTGCTCTTCTCCATTATCGGGCCGATGATGGTCAAGTTCGTCGCTCCTTTTGCCATCAAAGGCTTTGAGAAGGTGCTGGATCCTCCATACGGCAGCTTTGATCAGTTTCTGAAGTCCATGGTTGCCAACCGCTTGGAGTTTTGCAAAAAAAATCGCCGAGTGATCCGCATTCTGCTGCAAGAAATCCCTTTTCAACATGAGTTGAGAGAACAGTTTTTCGACCATGTCGCCAGAACGATTTTGGATAAGATGACGGCGATCGTTCGGCATTTTCAGGAGAAAGGCGAGATCCTCCAAGCGCCGCCCTATACGGTCTTGCGTTTCATCGCATCCTCCTTGATCGGTTTTCTGATTACCCACATGCTGTTTTTTGAATATGATGGCGAGGGAGAAAAAGAGGAAGCCGACCGTATTATCAACTTCATTTTGTACGGAGTGAGCGCGGAAAACCGGCCAAAATCCCCGTAAACCGGCATTTCCCGGAATTTTTTGCCTTGGGCAGCGATTTTGCTGCAAAATCTTCTTGCATCCTCGCGCGTTTTTGATATACTCAATTTGACCAAGTACACTTCAGCCCTAATCGTTTGATGCGAAACCGGCGTCGATCAGTGGGGTGCTGGTGTACTTTTTATGTGCAGATAATTCGCAAGGTCGCTACACCCACTTTTCGAGGAAAGGAAGAGATGCTAACTATGGACCACCATCGCACACCGCTGTTCACCGCACTAAGGAAGCATGCGGCAGGCAACCCCGTTCAGTTCCATATTCCCGGCCACAAGAAAGGGGTGGGCATGGATCCAGAGTTCAGCGATTTTATCGGTCAGAACGCGTTGTCCATCGATCTGATCAATATCGCCCCTCTTGACGATTTGCATCAACCCAAAGGCGTCATCGAGGAAGCCCAAAAGCTGGCGGCAGATGCCTTCAAGGCGGATTACACGTTTTTTTCCGTGCAAGGAACAAGCGGCGCCATCATGACCATGATCATGTCCGTTTGCTCCGAAGGCGACAAAATTATCGTGCCGCGGAATATTCATAAATCCGTCATGTCCGCCATTATTTTTGTCGGAGCGAAGCCGATCTTCCTTTCTCCCTATCGCGATAAAAATTTGGGCATCGACCACGGGGTTACGACCCGTTCCGTCCGCAAGGCGTTGCAGGCGCATCCCGACGCGAAAGCTGTACTGGTCATCAACCCGACCTATTACGGCGTATGCGCCAATTTGAAAGAAATCGTCGATATCGTCCACGACCACAATATCCCGGTACTGGTGGATGAAGCTCATGGAGCACTTCTGCCCTTTCACGACGATTTGCCCATTTCGGCTATGGAAGCGGGGGCTGATATGGCGGCTACCAGCATCCACAAACTGGGCGGTTCTCTGACCCAAAGCTCCGTGCTTAACGTCAAAGCTGGCCGTATCAACCCGAAACGGGTACAAACGATCATCAGCATGCTGACTACGACTTCAACCTCTTATATCCTGTTGGCGTCCTTGGATGCCGCAAGACGCAATTTGGCCTTGAACGGCCGTGAGATGGCAGAGAAAGCTATCCGTTTGGCAACTTACGCCCGCGGTGCCATTAACGAAATTCCCGGTCTCTCCTGCTTCGGCGACGATATTCTCGGGACGGAATACGCCTTCGATCACGATCCGACAAAGATCAACGTCCACGTTCGGCACTTGGGCATCACCGGGTACGACGCAGAAAACTGGCTTCGTGAGCATTACAACATCGAAGTGGAAATGAGCGACCTCTACAACATTCTCTGCTTCATCACGCCCGGAGACACCGAGGAGACGGTAGATACGTTGATCTCCGCGCTGCGCCATATGTCAGAGCTAAACTACAACATTAAAACAGCCAACGAGCTGATCGTCGAGATTCCGGAAATTCCCCAGCTCATCCTGACGCCCCGAGACGCCTTCTATGGCGACACGGAAGTCATCCCATTCAAGGAGTCTGCGGACCGGATTATCGCCGAATTCATCTACGTTTATCCCCCGGGTATTCCGATTCTGCTTCCTGGAGAGGTCATCTCCCAAGAAAACATCGACTTCATCATGAATCACGTCGATGTCGGACTGCCGGTTAAAGGTCCGGAAGACCGCACCATCCAAAACATCAAAGTCATCGTCGAATCCCCGGCGATCTTCTAAAACGCATAAAAAATAACTAGCCAACCGAAGCAACTTCTGGGTATTTCCCGGGGGTTGCTTTTCTTTTCCCTTTAAAATCAAGAGATAATCCGAGTTGTTTTTCCTGTGAAGTGCCTCACAGCCTATAACCAGCGATAATGATGCCAAAATCGAATATAAAAACAACTAGAATGATTCTTTTTTTCCGGGAGCGGGTTTCCTATAATGAAGCTAACTTGAACAGTTCAATACGCCATCCCCTTCAGGAAGTGAACAGAGAGATGAAATCATACGGGATCGTACTCGTCGGCTGTGGTTCCATGGGAGCCACTCACCTTGACACCATCGCCACCCATCCCCAAGTTCGATTGGTCGGCGTTGCCGATTTGATTCCAGATAAAGCAAAAGACTTCGCCGTCCGCTATCACGCGGAAAGCTGGAGCGCCAACTATAAAGAATACTTGCTGCGGGACGATGTCGATATCGTCATAATCGCCACCTATCCTTCAACTCATCTGGATATTACCCGCAATTGCCTCGCTGCTGGCAAGCACGTTCTGTGCGAAAAGCCGATGGCTGGAACGTTAAAGGACGCTGCCGAAATGGTACGCCTCGGCTCCTCCGCCAAATCGAAGCTGCTGATCGGCCATATTCTTCGCCACAACGCCACCTATCAGCAAGTCCAAAAGCTGATTCAAAAAGGCGAGATCGGCCACCCCATCGTCATGCGCATGTCCCAACTCAAAAATACGTCGGCTACCTGGAGTTCCCACCTTGCCCTGTTGGAGCAAGTATCCCCAATCGTGGATTGTGGAGTTCACTACGTTGACGTCATGCGTTGGTTTACCGGCGCGGAGGTCATGTCCATAAGCGGAGTAGGACAGCGGCTGGAGCCCGATGTGCCCTTCCACACCTACAATTACGGTATGATCGCCATGCGGTTCACTGATGGCTCGGCCGGCTATTATGAGGCCGGTTGGGGTCACACGATGCCCCAGGACAACCTGAAGGAATTTATCGGTCCAAAGGGCCGTATCCGCATTACTTACCGTCGCCAGCGCTCAGAGGCTGACAAGCACTTGGGCAATCTGGTAGAAATCGAATATAGCGACGGACAAAAGACGGAAATGAATATTCCGTTCAACTCCAAACCGACTGACCTTCAATTGGAATACCTGATCCGCATGATTGAGCTCAACCTGGACCCAACTCCATATCTTCGGGATTTTTACCGGGCTTTGGAAATCACCCTGCGGGGAGATCAGGCGATTCATGAGAGCATGACGGTGCCATGCATGGACGCACCGGTAGCGGAAGCGGCAAATTATTAAGATTTGCCGCTTTTAGTTTTCAACGCCTATAAGTAAATGCTATCATGGTAGCAGATGTTTCTACTTCATTCTCATAGGCGGGTGCGTGTTAAATGAGTAAGAGCGCTTACATTCAACTGGTGGAAGGCTCCACTATGGCTTCTGTCAACATCGGGGAGTTGAAGCAGCTGTTGGAAGGCTTTAAGGAGCAATTGGCACATACCGGTGAACAATTAGACTGGGGATATGCGGATGCCGGCTTTCCCTATACGGTAGAAGATAGCCCTCAAGGCAACGACCAGTGGTTGAAGCTTACGGGAATTAACAAGCTTTACCGCGCTTTGCTGGTTGGTGTAGGGACGCGTCAAACCGATAACGGGGAACGATCCGTCATTCAATTCACAGTGCCGGATACAAGCTCTCACGGCGACATGGAAAAAGCATTAGCATTCTGCAAGCGTTTGGCAAAAAAGCTCAAAGCGGAAGCCCATCTTTTCAACGGGAGAGTCATGTATTTCAATCCGCGCAAATAGCAAAAAATAATGAAAAAGAAGCCAACTCCAACCATCTGCAAGATGGAATGGGTTGGCTTCTTCTATTTTTTCAAAAAAAATTAATTTTCTTCTTCTTGCTCGCGGGAGGCGATTTCTTCATAAATGGCCACTACCCGCTCCCACTCTTCATCGTTATCGATGCTGACGAGATATGCTTCTTCGTTTTCTTCTTCAATGCGGAAGATGATTCCGTCCGCTTCCATATCGTTACGGTCCAGAAGCACAGCATACGCTTTGTCTTCCGATTCAAAGGTATATACCATCACCATTTCCCGTTCGACGCCTTCGTCGTCGGTGACTAGAAAAACATCCTCTTCATGCTCGTGATCGTGATCGTGGTCATGACCGCAGCCACAGCTATCTTCATGCTTGTGATCGCTCATGAAATCTCCTCGTTTCTGTTTGAAAGTTTCCGTACTCAGGTATCGTACCATATTCTGCCCATGAAAGTGAAGCCGCCGCGATTCTGTTTTTTGACAGTCGTTTGAAGCATGATTAGGCCGTGTAATTGATGAATGAGTATCGCTTAACATCACTATTGAGATTTGCATAAACTTCCTTATAAAAATCCTCGTCCGAATAAAATTCAAAATCGTCCTTTCGATATCTCTCAAACAGCCAACTCGATATCATTTGCAGATCATGAACATCGGCCTCAATTTGTTGGATCCCTTCATAAGTTTCGCTGCTGCCCTTTGTCAAATAGGTTCGATAGGCTTGAAGCTCGGATAAATAGTGCATGATAAGAGAGTGCGTCTCAAAGGAAGATGCGCTTTTTTCATTCGGTTGTTGGGTTACGTACTTTGAAGCCGCCTGATAGTCGAATTCCGCATTTTGAATTCCCTCAATCATTTCGCTTACATGGTCAGGGGATTTTAGGTAATCCAGGATATTCGAACTTCCAGCCAGTGCGAACACATTGGAAAATGTCACCTCATGCTCACGTACATAGTATCTTGCCACGTCCAAATTGTCTTTCTTTTTCGCAAGGAGTGCATTGTGCTGTGCTATATTCAGCCCGATTGAGACGATAAGAAGCAGACAAAACGCACTCACGATTGCCTTTCTTAATAATCCTGGGTTTAAGGTCATTTGGCAAATCTCGCTTTCTCAAATTGGTTTAGGTTAAGGCCGAAAAAAACAGAAAAGGCCGGAGGATACGAAAACCGTATCTTCCGACCCGTCTGGCCGGGGGAATGAGAAAATTCTCTATTCGTGCCTGGATTAAATGCCTGCTGTTCTTGTCCGCTCTTATTCAGAGAGGATGGTCTTCTCCGAAACCACCGTGTATGCGCCTTGATTTTCAAAGGCGAATTTGACTGTGTAGTGGCCCGCTTTGCTGAAATTCACTTTGAAGAGGTAATTAAACCAGAAGCTTTCATCCGGTTTGTCGATAGGCATGGTAAGCGGTTCGACTACCTGATTCCCGTCGGGATCTTCGATGGTGATCCGAAAACTCTTCGGTTTGAAGGTCAGGTTGTCAATCTGTACCGCCGTAACAAAACTAATGTTGCTCCCCTTGTCGACCTTAGCAAAAGGCTTGGTCAAAGAACCGTCTGCAGCGGAGTCTTTGGCAAAGAACATGTGGACATTGGGCTTGTAAAGGTCCGCAGTCTGTGTAGCTTCATTCCATTGCAACACCGCTTTTAATGAATCGGCTGTCTGTTGCAGCGGGGTAACAGCATTACCCTTGATGGAAAAAGCCGGGGTGTCTTTTTCACCGATGTTCAGCTCCGTTCCGTTTACGCGCACCTTCACTTTCTGAAATCCTTCATAGCTGCCCCAAAGCGAATCCGCATATACAGAAGCCCCAAACAGCATAGTGAAGACAAAAATCAGAATGGCGATTCGTTTTGCCTTCATCTTCCTTTCCCTCCGTCGTTGATGTTATCTTGCTTATTTATACTCCTACCGATTCCAAGAGTTGCGATGCTCGAAAAAAAACTTGCAGGCGTTTTCTTCTGGTCGCGAGACCCATTTATTTACTTTAAAAAATCCTACTAATCTCACATATCTCATTTATCAGGGCTCCTGTAAAATGAATGGAGTCTGCTAGAGTTCATATACGGGGGAGTTCCAATGGATGGTCATCGTGACGTAATCCAAGAGATCGAAAGCTTGCGCGTACAATTGACAGATAGCGCTCGCCAACAGAAGTTCAACCTGATCCATCCGCTTGTGTTGGATCTTAGCGAACAGTTGGATACATTGATCCTCAAAGCAATGGCACACCCTTTAAGGAAACGACAACGATAAAAAAATCCGATGCTCCGGCAGCGGATTATTTCATCATTTCCATCTTTTCGGCTCCCGGCAGAAGCGCTAACGTTTTCTTATACCCCATGTACATAGCCACGCGCCAGGGCAGAAGCATGCCGAAGGCGAGGCTAAAGAACAAGCCGGCCGTTTGTTGAAGAGACACGAACTCTTCCACATAACCGTGCAAAGCCACGCGCACCACCAATAAAGTCAGCAGAATCACGATGAACGCCTTGGAGCGCTGCAAATAAATCTGACCGTGAGAGATGGTAAATTTCGAGGTTCGGATCAACGGATAAGCGAAAAAAACGGCTCCCGCCAAAAAGGCGCCAAGACCCCACAAAAGCGGAATTCTCATCGGCGGATAAACGAACATCAGGAAACCGGTGCTCATCCCCAGCGGGGGAATCAGAATTTTTCTGGCGTTTGTCGGTTTCTTGGCAGCTTTTAAACGAATGGCGATAACGCCTAGGGCAAATACGACCATGCCGAACATGGGAATGAGCTGGAGCGGATAAGACATGATTCATTCCTCCCAATGGATCTTCATTGATCCATTATAGCACGATTTGCCACTATGAAATAAATCACATCATCCCGTTTTCGCGTGACAATATTGTGTCATTGCCCGCTTTTATTTGTAGCCTTTCCCTTTTGTTAAAATACACGGAACCCCGTTTCCTACAGCACCCGGCACCCTCATCGCCTTCATATAGCGAATGCCCCGTTCGCATTGCATTTTACAAACTTCGCAGACATCGGACGTGACAATCTTCATATTGAATCGATTTTTGTCGGTTACGCTAACCGGTTCCTTCTTTTTCTTTGCCGCACCCGCTTTTACCATTGCCGCTCCTCCTTCGTTCCCATTGATCAGCTCTTTATCATCCATATGCTAATCTCAAGAAAACGAGTACAAGATGGGCAAGCAGCGATTATCGAATGCCGTCATATCAATCGGTGCGGTCGAATAAGATAGTTTGGCGGCACACTCCTACTCCTGTGACACCAATTGCTTTCGCATGCGTACATGAAGTATGCCCGCATCGTAAAACGGCTCTGTGGAAAGGGTGATATACCCGAGCTTACAATAGAACGTCTCCGCATGGCATTGAGCGTCCAAAATGGCAAATTCAGCCCCTTCTTGCGTGGCTTGTTTTTCCATGGCGAGAAGAAGCTCTTTACCCAATCCTTTACCCCGGGATTCCTTCAAAAGGGCGATCCGCTGCATCTTTACCGTTTTATCGTCGCTGTAAAACCTCCATCGGCCTGTCCCGATGGGATTGTCTTCATCCAGCAGCAGAGCGTGGTGGCATGCTTCCGGAGAGACGTCAAACTCGTCGACTTCCTCTTCTGGCGGTACTTGCTGCTCTACGACGAACACTTCATTCCGAATGGCTAAACACCTATCCAACTCTTGCTGGGTTTTGACGGCGATGGTTTCCATATGAATCTCCTTTTCATCATCTACTATTATTTGGACTGTCCCCGGTAAGCTGTATTTGATACAATATGTATTGGAAATGATAACATAAAGGAGCTACTTTTCCACATGAATATCGCTTTTTTTCTGCTTCCAAAACAGGAAGTCATCTATTTAACTTTACAAACGACCCTGCGCCAAACCCTTGAACGTATGGAGCACCATCGTTATACCGCTGTTCCCATTTTGGGGGAAGGCGGCAAATATGAAGGTACCTTGACAGAAGGCGATCTGCTTTGGTTTTTCAAAAACAACCGCGACATTACTTTTGACAACGCTCATCGCCATACCCTTGCCGAAGTTCCTTTGCGAATGATCAACCGGACGGTTCGCATCGATTCCAATATGGAGGATCTTATCAACCGCGTCCAGACGCAAAACTTCGTCCCCGTTGTCGACGACATGGAACGGTTTATCGGCATTGTCCGCCGCAGTGAAGTCATCGAATATTGTTCCAAGCTGGTCTTCAATTTACCCCAACATTAAGCGGTTTAAGCTGTCTACTGTTACCACATATAACGAAGAGGGCTGAGCGCTGGCTCAGTCCTCTTTCGGCTGTTTCCCAATCTATTAAGCTCTTACGCCTTGGCCACAAGAAACGCTCCACCTAAGATCAACAAAACCCCCGCCCACTGCACCAAACTCATACTTTCCTTAAAAATCAAGATACCTGACAAGGCTCCCAATACATAGGCGATAGACTGCAACGGATAAATGCGGCTCAGATCGTAACGGCTCAAGGCATAAAACCAGATGACCGTCGCCAAAACAAACAGACAGCAACCAGCCAGCATGACCGGATCGATAATCAGATGAAAAAAATCGCCAACTGAACGAAAAGCTTGGGGGTGGCGGTTTAACGCATTTTTCCACAGGATTTGTCCACTAACCAGCAATATAACATTACAAAGAACGATCAACAGGGCGATCATCCGTATCCTCCTCATGCATGCGGGCTTTTAAGAGGGCCATTTCCTGAGTCAGGCGAGTCAGTTTGCGGTCCATCCGGGTTATCACGATCGTTAAATGCATAATAAAGACGAGTGAAAACAAAAATCCGATGAAAAATAGCAGCGACGTACCGTATACGATGCCAAGGGCTTTGGATATGCCGTCCAAAAGCTCGGGCGCCAAACTCAAAATGAGCATGACGAGACCAAGGAGCAGCCACAGCAGCGAGTAACGCTCCGATATTTTTTTGCGGCGGATAAGTTCGATGGTTACGAGGAGAAACCCAAGGCAAAACAGGAAAGCAACCAAGTAAATATTCATTTCGATCAGCTCACGTTCCGGATCCGGGTCATCACAACCGCCAAGGATACCTTAATCATGTAATAGATAGACTTAAGCGGTGTTATGGAGGATTTACCCTCTGCCCGCGTCTGCATTTTAACAGAGATTTCCTTTGTGATGAAGCCTTTGCGGCTAAGAAGGACCAGCGCCTCCACCTCCGGATAATCATCCGGATAGTAGTTGGCGAACACTTCGATGACCTGGCGGTTAACCGCACGAAATCCCGATGTCGGATCAAAGATCCGTTTCCCCACCGTCATGCGAATCATCCAGGAAAAGAAACGGATTCCCGCCCCGCGAAAGAAACTGGGTATGTACTCCGTATGCTCAACGAACCGGGAGCCGACGCAGCAATCCGCCTCTCCGCTGGCCACCGTTTCGATGACGTTTCTTAAGTCAGCCGGGTCATGCTGCCCATCCGCATCAATTTGGATGGCAATATCGTAATGATTTTGGTAAGCATAGAGATACCCAGTTTGGACAGCTCCGCCAATCCCGAGATTCACGGGAAGATCGACGACATGGGCGAGTCCCGTCGCTTTCGCCACCCGGCTTGTCCCATCCGTTGAACCGTCGTTGACGACACATATATCCACTTCAGGAGACCATCTTTTAATGGAATGAAGCACCCGGTCAATGCTTTTTTCCTCATTGAAGGCAGGAATGATAACTAAAGATTTCATGAACGCATAACCTCATTGTGAATTCGGATTGGATTATACAATTTTTCACAATCGCCCGTTCCTTTATCCCTTAACCGTGCCGATTCCAGGCGAAACATCTATATAAAAAGATAAACGATGAAGCGAATAATGTAAACCTAAGGATATTCGAAAATAAGCATTGACTTCCCCACTCATAGCTGATATTATATTTTTTGTCGCCGCTAAAGTAAACGAATATAGAACGGTAGCTCAGCGGGAGAGCACTACCTTGACAGGGTAGGGGTCATGGGTTCGATCCCCATCCGTTCTACCATATGCGACATGACAAAGTCCTTGATTATCAAGGGCTTTTTTATTTTTTCTAACTCGCTGCCCTGTCAACATATTCCCTCCTTTATCGAATTGGCATCATTTTGGCATCATTTGCTGAGTATTTTTCCAAAGATGATTCTTCTAATCAAGGAACAAGGAAGTTGGCATCAGTTAAATTCGCTCATGCTTTCTTATAAAACATATCCCCAAATCTATTTGCTGTCTCCTTCTGCATGTTGGGCACTATGTGGCTATACCGATCCATCATTCGACTATCCTTATGTCCAACCCGCTCCGCAACTTTTTTAGGATGAATATCCATTCCGAGTAGCATTGTACAATGTGTATGTCTCAGGTCGTGAAACCTGATCTTCTTGACTCTTGTTTTTTCAATAATTGCATAAAATGAACGCATTAGATTTTCTTGGCGTTAACTGTGTTCCAACTGAGGTGCAAATTACTGTTTTAAGTATTTTTCATTAACAATTTCATTTTCAGCTTCGATTGTTGCTATAATGTTGGTTGCAGCACCTCTTCCAATGTTCTTTACTATTAAATCGAGCATATTGAATATACTCATATCAAAGTACACAATTACATTTGGACTATTGTTCTCTTTCCTGATTACTTCATTCTGTTCAACTACTTTTTGGTTTGCCCTTTGTATCAATATCGTAAAAACTACATAGATAATTGTCAGAAATATCATACCAAATGCATTAATCATCGAAATAAAAGCTACATTATCTTCTGCCCACATATTCACCCTATTACACTTCCTTTGAAATCATCGCTTTATTCTACTACTTGTTTATAGAAATGAATCAACTTATCCATACCGTCTTTTGTTAAAGTGAATGAGTATTTTTTGTTTTCGCCCTTATTTTCAAAAAAGAAACTAAAAGTGTCATGTGTTACGCCTCCATCTTTTGGGACTTCCACTTCAACAGCAGTATCAGCGTCGAAAACCTCATGATTAAACTCCGATAACTTTAAAATAATTGCTGGCATTCTTTTCTCCCTTTCCCAATCAAACCGTTATTTTATTTCATTCAATCTTCTTCATCATCTATCGCAGCACTTTCAAATGACTCAATTGCTTCTTCGATATCTTTTCGTAAAGCCTCAATTTCCTTATAATGCTTATCTGGCACTCGGCTGCGCAAATTCAACAACATAGAATTTACATATCTCAAAGTAGCTGTGGTTCTATGAAGGATATGACTACTTTTCATAAACAACTCTCCCCCTAAATTCCCATAAATGAGTGATTTCGTTCAAACATTAATACCATCTTCACGATACTTTCTTGTTGCAATCTCAAATAGGATATGTTCTGGCATCTTATGAATTGGGTAATCTTTGTTCCCCGATCTGAGTTTATATTCGTTCTCCACTTCACGCAATTTGCTGCCTACCTCAAGAGTACCAACCTGTCTCCAGTTATAAATCTCTATGTAGCAGTGCTCTAGTTCCTCGTCAGCCAATTGTTTATTCATATCCTCTAACATATCCCATCTCCTTTGCATGAAATGGATTTTTTATCACTTTCTACAACTAAAACAAATGCTTCAAATTCTATAATTCCGATCATATTCATTGCCGATAAACGATGAAGACCGTCGATAATATCGTAGCTTCCTTCGTGTGACATTTTTAAGATTACCGGAGGTATGTCATCATGATTTTTGTATCCTAAAATAAGTGATTCAATAGTTAGCCTATCTTCGTTATCAATTGGCAAAAGTTTGAAATACTCTGGCTTTATAAGACTAATCTGTATTACTTCATTCATATTAACTGACTTTTTTAAAAAATAATTATTTTGATAATCTATATTCCATGCATGTATTTTACCTTTGGCTTCCTCATGAATCTTTTCAATTTCTTCAAATGAATACTTACGCATAGCCGACCTCAATTTCCAGAAAAAATTGACCTTTCATCGTTAATCTTGGTCTTCGAAATAAGTAATTTGATTCAAAAGAGATACTATGTTTTTAGCTAGTTTAACCAAATCCTCATTCGGTTCTTGTGCTAATATTTTGATACTACTTTTATACTTGATAATATTGTTAAAAAGCTCTTTTGCACGAACACTCTTAAATTCTTGTTCCCTCAAAATTATTAAGTGATCCTCCAAGACTAATCTCAATCTATCTTCCAAGTTCAAATTGCTACTTGCCAAATAGTCTACTGCCAAATACAATCTTTCCCATGCCGGATGATTAATCATTATTCCCATTCTCCTTTTCTGATAAAAGTGAACTTTTATAGGCTCTGATCTACATAACGAACCACTTCTATATGATTTTCGAATTCATTTACTTCTTCTATATCATAATAGTACCCTAATTTTGATTGTAACTTAACTAATTCGTCATCATAATCCAATAGCCTTTGCTTCTTTAAATCCAATAGAATTTTCAATTCATCGATTTCAGCTTTCTCTTGAAGTCTAAATGTCCTTGTGAATCGTTTGATAGTCATGTATATTAATACCTCCGTGAATGTCAGTTTTTATCAAGACAGTATCTTGTAAATAAATAAGTAGTGATCCTGTTCAAGTTCTTTATAGTAAACCCTTTTAATCACGATCGGCGTAGACATATCTGTACTTTCAGGAAGCTTTTTAAACACAACTTTTTTAAAATTAAGACCTTCTTGATGTTTTGGAGATACTACAAACTCAAAGGAATCTTCTTGTATCATATTTTCATATTGATTTCTTAAGCAATATCCGTACATAACACTATCAGTTACAAATACAAAGTACTTATCTGTAGCTACATTTGATAACTTAAGCTTCATAATATCTATATAGATATTTGCCATTCTCGCTGTTCGATCTTCTTGACCACTTGGAATAGCCCGATAATATTTAAACTCAAATATTGATTCTAGAACTGAATTATTAATTACAAGATCAATCTCTTTTTGAGATAATGTGTCATGCGGATACTCAAGTATTATCTCATGAGGATACACATTACTTAAAAGTGAACCATAGAATTCATACCTAATACAATCTTCTGTAACTAATTTCATTTGATTTGCGTAATAAGACAGTCGAACTTCTAAGTTATTCGAGAAAGTATCAAATATTTGCAAATTCATTTAGGATGCCTAGCCCTTCCAATAAAATTCTAGGTTTTAACCAGATTGTCTTGAATGCAAGACCACAATTCTTCATTTTCCGAAACCTTGAAGAGTACTGATTCACTCGCTAAATATAGAAGAACATATTCATTACCGATAACAAGTGAAAGATTGCTACAATTCATTCTGTAGCCAACGAATGAAACACCATCTTTCTTGACTCTAAAAACATCTACGCCACCATTATCTGTGTAAATAAACCCCTTACTTTCAAGAAAATCCATTAACTTTCCCATCTAATATTCACCTCTTATTTCTGTTTGAAACAACTCTTTCATTGAACATGAAATTTTGGATTTAATTTCAACTTTTCCAACTCATCTGCTGCTTTCAATGCGTCTGATACATAACGAGATGATGATTCTGTCAAACTATTAATAATGCGCTTTTTAGCATTCTCAATTGAACTCTCTTCTTCAGAGTCTAACCAGATTTTGAACCAAAACCATCCTCCCTGAGAGAGAGAAAACGTGTCATCAATCAACGTGTTTAACTTGCTTTTTTCAACTCTTTCAAAAGAGCACCCACCTTCACCTAATCTCATTTCTAAATGTAAAACTGAATCAACCTCTTTCACAATTGTGAATTTTGAAATTACTAACCGATAGCCTTCAGCTTTCAATGCACCTTCAACTTTTATTAAATGGGACATGTTGTTACCTCCAAGAGTTTTAATATGAAACTAGTACTTTTTCTACGCTTTGAACCAAAAGAACCCACTTCTATCCCATTCAATTAATCCTTTATTGTTGAGTTTTCTAAATTCGGCTGTGATTTTCTTATCAATTGCTAAGTTTCCGTTTTCATTCTCATAAACGTAATCTTCTCCAAAACGCTGTTCAATTTCTTCCACAACATCTCTCTGGTATGCTTCGCCATCTTTCATAATCATGTCGTATAGCCATTGAGCAATTACTTTATGCATTATCACTCATCTCCTCATGAAATCTCCGTTTTATCGTGATTATCAATTGTCCTCATATTCCAAAACTCCATCTTTCTTATATTGACCGACCAACAACCAATTTCTATGTGTATCTCTGAACCACTCAACGATACCACCACGATGATTCTTCGAAACAAAAATCTCGGAACGCATCCCAACTGGCAATGATTTATCGCCACTGTTTTTCACCACTGCTACTCATCTGTCCGTTGCTGCTTTCATCTGATTATCCAATAATTTTCACCTCAATTTCATTAATTACTATGAAATCAGTTTTTGATATACCTCATATTTATTGGGATCATTAAATAAAACTGATGGCATAAGCACTAACCCCTTGTATATTTTCTATATTATACCATGTCGAACTATGTAAGTAGTTGTGTATCTGACTTAAATACCAGCATAAAGAGGAACATCTAATGGATAAGCATCCAGCCCCCTAGGGTTCTCATCGTATTAAGCGTCAGACGGCTTGTTTTAGACGCTTGAGGAAGAGAAATAGAGAAATGTGCAGAGAAGGATAGAAAACGTCTATAGGGTCTTATAGAGCGCAAAAATAAGAAGGCCATCCCCTTTATGGATGACCTTAAAACATGCGATTGCAGACCGCTCTAATAAAACTTTTTGGCATCATTTTTGGCATCAAACTATAAAAAACTAGCTAATGTTACATGATGTTACGAAGGCGAAAACATTGTATTTTCGGGGTTATATCATAATGCCTAATGCTAAATAATGCTATTTCGCCATCTTGACAGGGTAGGGGTCATGGGTTCGATCCCCATCCGTTCTACCATATGCGACATGACGAAAGCCTTGCGAAGCAAGGCTTTTTTTGTTGTTACAGAGTAGTACACATTCCATGAAATAGTCCTAAAAATTTGCATTGAAGTGAATTTCGCCACTATGAACAAAATTATTCCCGACTTCCGCGAAGGATCTCCCACGGCAATGGACTGGTTCTTAGACCGACCGCGCCACCTTCTATATCCACGATTCCAACATCCAAATACGATCATAGCTTGTTCAAAGCTTCCAGATCCACCCGCTGGATATACCGTGATACAAGCCGGAATCGTATCTCGCATAGATGGTTAACAATCATTAACCGCCCCTTCCCAGTTCATAATATAGCTGCATAAACAGCATGATATAAAGAATGTGGTATCATTGGAGAGGTAATATTAGATCCAAATATTCATCCTTAGATTGAGGTGAAAGATGGCTATTAAGGAGATAACCATTTCAATGGTCGATGATGGGGTGTATGCTAAACAAGCAGGTCAAGATGATGTAAATGAAGTCAAAGCATTGACATTGGAAACTGCAAAATGGCTGAATCGTAAAGGTCTTGACCAATGGAACGGGTTACTTCACGGAAAAGACAAACATAATATTACAGGGGCTATAGCTCGGGGAGAAGTATTTACTTTCAGAAATGTGGCAGATAATGGCCTTGTGGGTGCGGTTATCTTGCAGCAGTCACCTAGTGAATGGGATAAAAAACTCTGGGGCGAAGATGATGCTCATCATTCTACAGCGATTTATATCCATCGCTTAGTAACGGATCGCAGCCTTTCGAACAAGGGGCTCGGCAGAAAAATCATGATGTGGATTGAAAATGGTATTGTTTACACGGGGAAGAATCGAATAAAACTTGATTGCGTTTCGAATAATGAGAAACTGAATCGGTTCTACTTGGAGTGTGGCTACACCTACATGGGAGAAGCAGACGGCTTCAATAAATACCAAAAGACACTATATTAATTATAACATTTAAATTGACCATTATATTAGCAATTAATGCGATAAAAGCTGCATAAAGAAGACGGCAGAACACAAATTTGATCTTTTCAAGAACTGCAATCCGCTTAACCGGAACACCTTCCAACACAGCGTGATAAACAGACCCGAGCCTTTCCTTTCTCCACCTCGACATCCAAAAGAATACGAAGACATGACAAACCCTTACGGAGTAAGGGCTTTTTTGTTGTTCTCTCTTCGATTCACTGTATTAGTTAGCAGGGAAAAGTTAATAATTGTTCGGAGATGTAGCCGATATTTCTTAATTTTCCCATAATGTTCACGATTCTTCTGGATGCCCGAAATAGCACGGAAAAACCGCTCACCTCATGAATTTTCTGTGCATGATGGATTACGATGTGAGATATAGTTGGTTGATTAGTTTCGACATTTATTTTACAATTTCTGCATTCCATAATTTAACTGTAGGAGAGATATCATGAAACGTAAAGTGACTGCAGCTTTTTTAATCGCAATACTATCCTTATCGTTTTCAGCATGTTCAAAAGAAACGAAATCTGCCGTTGCCCCGACGGAAGCGCCTTCCCCCTCGGCAGCCGCAGCAGCAACAGCCAAACCGGAAACCTCATCGACACCGGCCGCGACGGCACAAGCTTCAGCGGCGCCGGCTTCAACAGCATCGGCTTCGACAGCGAAGGATGATGCTACGGCATCCATCAAACCCTTCGGACAAACGACCATCGAAGCCCCTGCCCCCATTAACGAGTGGGTTGAAACGATGAGGTATTCCGGTCAAGACAGAAAAAACCATAAGATCTACTACCGCATAACAGATGTTCTGCGCGCTTCAAAAAGCGATGAAGTTCAAGCTTATATCGATAAATTCAATACAGGCGATTCCGGAACAATCAAGGCCATTCAAGACCCTAACCTGGAATACTGCTTGTTGAAATATGAAGTAGCCTTCCCGGCCGACTTCCCCCAAGCAGAATGGGGCATCACCTCCGTCGACCTCAGTTTTGCCATCGCTACGGTCAAAGGAGGCGGCATTGAAGTGAACGGTTCTACCTATGTCGGGCTATCCACCGTTCATGACACGTCGGTCAAGCCGGAAATGAAAGAATTCTATGCAGGCCAAATCTTTACCAAGGGCGAAGCCATTTTCGCCATGGTTAAGGACTATACCGACTATGTGTTTGAATCGAACTACCTGGATGATAACGAAAAACGAGTATTGTCCTACGTTGCCGGTAAATAAAGATATTCCGTAAGATTAGCCTGCGCCCTTGTGCGCGGGCTTTTTAAATCAAGGTATGATTCCCTGCGACGCTTCGCATTGACAGGAACGTATGTTCTTGTATATATTGGAAGCAAGTTGGGAGTGAGTTTGATGGATTTAATCGATAAGCTAACCATTTTAACAGACTCCGCGAAGTATGACGTTGCCTGTACGTCCAGCGGTTCAGAGCGCAAAAGTGCGCCTGGTTCCGTGGGCAGCACAGTAAGCATGGGCATCTGCCACAGCTTTGCGGCGGACGGGCGCTGCATCTCGCTGCTGAAAGTGTTGATGACCAACAACTGTATCTACGACTGTAAATACTGTGTGAACCGAAAATCCAATGACACACGGCGGGCTGCGTTTACTCCACGGGAGTTGGCGGAGTTGACCATGCATTTTTACCGCCGTAATTACATAGAGGGCTTATTTTTAAGTTCGGGCATTCTCCGGAATCCCGATTACACGATGGAACGCATGATCCAGGCACTGGAACTGTTGCGGGACGAGTACAAATTCGGAGGATATATCCACGTCAAAGCGATCCCCGGCGCTGATGATGCGCTGATCACCCGTCTCGGCCATTTGGCTGACCGGATGAGTGTCAATATCGAACTGCCCTCCCAAGAAAGCTTGACCCTGCTCGCTCCCGATAAAACGAAGGAGTCGATTCTCCGGCCAATGGGTCTCATGCGGGAGAAGATCAGGGAGACAAGCACGGAACTTGCCGTAAGCCGCCACGCTCCAAAATTCGCTCCTGCCGGCCAGAGTACCCAGTTGATTATCGGTGCCACTCCAGATACGGATTTCCGCATCTTGAAGCTGACGGAAGGACTTTACCAAAAGTACAAGCTAAAACGGGTATTTTATTCCGCCTATACGCCGGTCATGGAGCACTCGCTTCTTCCTGCCAAGGACAGCAAGCCTCCCTTACTCCGGGAACACCGTCTCTATCAGGCGGACTGGCTGCTCCGCTTCTATGGCTTTCAAGCCCAAGAACTGCTGGATGAAAATCATCAGAACTTCGATCCTCTGCTCGATCCAAAATGTAACTGGGCGCTGCATCATATGGAGTTATTCCCAGTTGAGGTCAACCGTGCACCCTACGAGATGCTGTTGCGGGTGCCAGGCATCGGGGTTCGAAGCGCTCAACGGATTCTCAAAGCGCGGAAGACTGGCTCTCTTGATTTTACCGGACTAAAGAAACTAGGCGTCGTGCTCAAGCGGGCGCAATATTTCATTACCTGCCGGGATAAAGGCCTAGAGGGTTTGCGGATCAGCCAGCATTCCTTGCTGCGGGCGCTCATCTCCGAGACAGGCATCAAACGGTTGGAGGATCAGCCCGAACAGCTCTCTTTTTTCGATGAATCCTTGGTCACGCGAGAGGATGCAGTCAAATGCCTAACCGGTCAGATTTAGTTTACGGGTATGACGGCAGCTTCGATGGCTTGCTCACTTGCATATTCGAAAGCTTCGCCTGTAAAGATGAGCCCCTTGATATCGTCACGGAGGAAACACTCCAACTATCCCTTTTTGATACCAAATGGATCGAAACCGACATGGAGAAAGCAGCTCGGGTGAAAACCGGAATCCTTAGGAAAATAGGTAAGCCGGCGTTTGAAATGACTGAGCGCGGCCATCTCACATGCCACCCACAAAAGGATCTGCTGGTCTGGCGCTTCGTGCGGCTTGGCTTTTTATACGGCCGCTCGGTTGTGGATCGTTTGACCGATGAGACTGTAATTACGCTACAAAAAGCTGTGCTCGCTTTGAATTCGGAAAACCATCATTATCTGGGGTTCATCCGGTTTTCCATCTATAATCAAGTGATGATAGCAATCATCGAACCGCAAAACCAAGTGCTTCCTCTCTTGGAAGAGCATTTTTCCAGCCGGTTTCCCGAGGAACTCTTCCTTATTTTTGATAAAACCCACGGCAAAGCTCTCGTACACCGCCCGGGTGAATCGGTTATCACGGACCTGGATGACTTAACCCTCCCGCAAGCGTCGGACGAAGAGGAAAAATTCCGGCAGCTCTGGCAGCGTTTCTACGAAACCATTGGCATCAAGGAACGGGATAATCCGAAAGCCAGAATGTCGCATATGCCCAAACGGTACTGGAAGCACATGACGGAATTTATGGAAATGCATAATGACACATCCACTAAGCAAAAAGACCAACCAAATGAACAGTCTGGTCTTCACGCCCCCTCCCTGCCTGAATGTTAAACTGGTTGGGTAGGTAATATCTTATCAAGGGAGATTGATTCGAATGGAGCAAACGTCAATAAGCAACGCATTTCAAACGTTTCTAAAAGAAGCACCTGAGCACGCGCAAGCCTGGATGGGCGCCGTGCATAATCTGGATCAGGCAAACAAGCTGGACAAGAAAACGGAGGCTTTGGCCTACCTAGCCGTTTTGGCCGCCCTTCGCCTGGAAAGCGGCATCGCTTTTCACGCGAAAGAAGCCAAAGCAGCCGGAGCAAGCCGGGATGAGCTAATCAGCGCCATTCTCGTCGGTTTGCCGGCAGCGGGAAACGGCGTGACCGCTTCCCTGCCAGCCGCTCTTCGTGCTTTTGACGAAGAAAACTAAATGGAACTATCTCGCCTCGCCTGATTTGACGGTGTTCAAAAGCCAATCCTCCGTCAGCATGATCGCTTCGTCCAGATAACTCGTCGTCCCTTGGAAGGGATGCACCGTTCTGAAGGTGTGATTGGCTCCTGTTATCCGTCGCCATGGGATATCCGGCCTGATTGCCGTCAATCGGGAAGATCCTTCTTGAAGATTACGTCCGTCTTCCGTGCCTTGGATTAAAACGATGGGCACCGGCGACTGTTTCGCCCGCTCCAAAATATTGAAGCGGTCGCGATTTGCCTCCAGATCATCCAGGATCTCCTGATTCAGCGGCATCATCTGTTTTGTACGGCTGTTCAGAATATACGCGCGGCCGTTTTTACGCATGTCTTCTTTTTGCTGATGAGAAAAGAGATCAGTATCGGTAATCCCATTCCAACTGACGACACCGGCAATATCATGAGGATGATCGAAGGCGTAGATAAGGGCATTCCCCCCTCCTCGGCTGTGTCCCAAGAGGAAGATCGGCTTATCTTTCGCATGCCGGTAATCTTCGACTTCTCCCTTTTCCAATGCCGACAGAATAAATCGAATGTCCTCTTGCTCCCGGGAAAACGTATTGCCGGCGAACTTCTCCAACTCGGTAAACTCCGTCAAATCAGCACCGACACCATTATGAGAGAAGTTAAAGACAACGGTATCGAAATGCTGCGACAGCCGATGGGATGCATAGGGAAAGAACCCCCAATCCTTAAACCCTTTGTAGCCATGGCAGATCAGAAGCAAGCCTTGACACTCTTCTTTAGCTTTGTACAGATTCCCTCGCAAAAAGCGGTCTTCCGCCATCCGAAGCGTAAAAGATTGGCTCATGGATATTAACCTCCTATTCCCTCCCTCAAAATTTAGCATACAGGGCAAGTATAGCGCCGATAGGGGGCTCTATTCAAACATGAGCTTGCGTGCTGCAAATGAGCAAAAGCCGGCTGCAGGATGATCTCCCACCGCCGGCACCTATATAAGAAGATATTAAATCTTAATGTCTCCAATGAAGCAAATGGGTATCATTTTCCTGCAAAATTCGTGCTAAAAGCACAATTTGCCCGCTGTGATAGCTGTAATGCTCCGTGACAACCAGCAAAATTTTACGGATCGGCCACGTGTAACCTTCCACCTTCGAATCGGGGCTGTACTGGACTTCAACTTCTTTTTCAAGATCGGAGGCCGACAAATTATCTAGAATTGCCCTGCTTTTTTGCCGCACATCATGGAGAAGGGCTAGCAGTTCAGTTCCATCGCCGCCAAAGTCTGCTTTGAATTCAGCTGGCCTGTTACGGATAAATGGCTGTCCGCCAATGGCGCTCACGATATGCTGATATTCATTCCCGGCAATGTGCATAACCAAATTACCGATAGCATTCATCTGCGGACGAAGCCGCTGCCAAAGCTGCTCATGTTGAAGGCTGAGAATGCTTTTTTCCACATGACCGAGAGAGCGGTCCAAACGTTCCAGGCAATCGAAAACATAAGATTCCAAGCCTATCATCCTTCCGCTTGTAACCAAGCCCTTATTTGTCTACCTGCACTTCACCGGTGTCCAAATGTTCTCCTAAATCATAGCCTTCTAAATAGGCTCGAAGCAATTGATCACGCTCTTCTTTTGTCAGCTCGCGCTTGTAAATGGTTTCCATCATTCGCAATGCTTTATTGAATTCCTTGATCATGGGTCCACTCCTGTCTATACTGCTTCTTTTATATGATTTTCTCCAAATAAGCTTAAAATCCTTTGTCAACACTGAATAACTTGCTTGTCATGTCTATGTTATACTATTTTGGCGCATAGCAACTAACACTTTTATTGGAGGAGAGACCGCAAGCGAAATGAAATCATCGATCCGTACGTGCACAGCCGCTTTCAGTCTTGCCTGTCTGATCATTTTATCCGCGTGTCAATCGAATACTCAAGAGGCTGCGGACAGCAACAAGACCAGCGCATCCAGTTCACCTGTTTCCACAGCCGTTTCAACCGCTACCAAGGCGCCATCTTTATCGCCATCATATGTACCGGAACAAGATACGGAACAAGCCATTCCCCGCGGGATACCGGCCACCATCACTCGAGTGGTCGATGGAGACACGATGCAAGTCGATCTGTCCGGTAAAAAGGAAACCATCCGACTGCTTCTTGTGGATACGCCAGAAACGGTGCACCCGGATAAACCGGTGGAGCCTTTTGGTCCGGAAGCCTCCGCTTTTGCCAAAGAAACCTTAACCGGGAAAAAAGCTATCCTCGAACTAGATGTATCGGAAAGGGATAAATACGGCCGTCTCCTCTGCTACCTTTGGGTGGATGGCGTGATGTTTAACGAGGCATTGCTGGAGAAGGGGTTAGCCCGTGTCGCTTATATTTACCCGCCTAACGTGAAGTATGTGGACCAGTTCCGAGTCATACAGGACAAAGCCCGGCAGGCTGAGATCGGGATTTGGAGCATAGAGAATTATGCTACGGATAGAGGGTTTAATGAGGATGTAAAAGTCGGGAGTACGACTTCATCTGCGGCAAAGCCTACAAACACTGGTACAGGTGCGGGAAGCGTCGGCATTTCCTCACCTTCGGCAACGCCTCGACCGTCGTCCTCCACTTCATCCGCACCCGCTTCAACGGGAGGCTCGCAAGTATATTTCAAAAACTGCTCAGAAGCAAGAGCCGCGGGAGCAGCGCCTGTACATATCGGCGATCCCGGCTATGGCAAACATCTGGACCGGGATGGCGACGGGATCGGTTGCGAGTAAACAAAAAGACTCTGCATGGGGCAGAGTCTTTTTGCGATCTATATAAATGATTGTGGGGTTGTTTTTACTATATAGGAGGAACATGAAAATAAGCTTACGCATACCTTAAAAACAAATTAAAAAACAAAAAAATCGGAAGAAAATTGACTTTTCTTTTACCCAGCGATGACGCAGATTTGATGCATAGGTTGTACAATGACGTTAGAAAAGCCATAAGGAGGTGAAGACAGCCATGTACTACGAAGAAGACCGCGAGCCTTACGAAGAAAAACAGGATAAACCCGCGAAGGAAGAAACTGAATAAGCAACTCACAGCCGCAGAGCTCCTCGACGAGGGGTTTATTTTTTATTTGGGAAAATACCTTGGTCGTTTACCGCTTATTAAACGCCAGTTCAAATAATCCTGTAGCGGACAAACCCGCCAATCCCCCACTCCAAAGCCGCAGAATCAAACCTAAATCGGTAAAAGGCGCCGCTGCCGCGCCAACCCCTAAACCGATCAACACCCCTACCAAAGGAATAATATTTCCCGGTAGGTTGATGGTCTTTTTCACAAGCTGCACCAAAGCCAATACAAAAACGGCCAGCACCGACGCAAAAGCCAGTACTTCCGTTAGATTTTCATTTTGCATGAGATCACCCCGCTTATAGGTTTTGTTTTGGAAGGCCGGCAGCGGCACGCACTTCATCGGCAAGCCTGCCGATCTCTGCAAGAGCAGGAGCACCTGCACCGCATACTTTTGCGGTATTGTAGACGGTTCCTAACATGGCCGTTATTTTGTTGGCATCTTCTTTTGTCATTCGCGCAACCCCCTCTTCGTGAATCGGCCACAGCCCGGCTTCCCTCATTTGTTCGTTCCAATCGATCAAATGGCCGTTTTGCGTGACATTGATTTCTCTTTGAAAAACATGAGCGGATTCAGAACGTTTACCTCGGCTCCAGGCGATAGTTTGCCACCCGTAGATTCCCGGAAAGCGTTTCGACATGGCTTCAATGACTGAGTATGAACCGTAGACACCAAGTTTATAGCCTGGAATTTGTGCAACAGCCGCTCGCAAATAGGTCTCAAGCAATTCAAAGTCTGATTCAGGCGCGTCATAATCAACGGCAAAATAAATAGCGCTTCCCACCGGCTGGCCGATGTTCCGCGCTTGTGTGTAGGCTTCCCTGCCGTCTTCTGCTCCTGCGTTGTGTCCTCCCTTGGTACGGTTGGCGGAGCGTTCGAAAACCGAGAGGATTTGCAAACCCGCGGCTTGCAGTATATCAGCTTCCGCCTTCGATAATGTCTTCCAGGATTCCGGTGTGACATATCGTCCGATAAAGGACACACCGTCTTTTTTGAATTGGGCGGCCTTTACTGTGTTAAGCGGAGATCCGCAGTCGATTCCCTTGATGATCATCCTGCACCCACCGCCTTGAGGATCAGACCAATGGCGGCAATACTGAGAGCTCCCAAGCTAATCGTTGTGCCGATGAGCCACTTGACGGTGGCGTCCATGCTATCCAACCTTTTTTGCGTGGACTTGACCGCCTCCGCCGTTTCCGCCGACAACCGGTCGAGTGCCTCGACGCGTTTCACCAAATCGTTTATTCCCCGCATTTCCGTGACGACCTCGCGCAATTGCAGCCGCACTTCCGTCATGACGTTATTCATTATCTTGAGATCATCGCATGCAGGTGCGGCCAGAGGGCAGTCTTTTTGTGTCATGCTTCCCCCGTCCTTTCGAGAAAAAAGATAGCCCCCGGGGTCGGTCGGGGGCGTGGTGATATGAACTTCCCAATGAAAAGGAGCAGTTTCACATGAAGTCTCTTGTTAAGTTAATGCTGATTAATAAGAATCAGCTGATAACTAAATGATCTGAAATCACATCAACTAGCTTCAATTTACCACTCGATTCATCAAAGAACCATGTCTCTGATCTTCATGGTAATTCATCCCTACTCAAAAAGGTAAAGTGTACCCGTACTACCAACGGTAACTTGCCCCCCCTGAGAAGAGCTGATGGTCACTGTGCAAGATGTGCCTGTTTTATTGCCGATTGTAGCTATAGGTCGCGATGACACACCGAATCCATTCACAAAATAGTAAGCAGGACCGACACTACTAATATGACACCCGTCACCAGCAGAACCATAATATGAAGAATTATATTGTATTCCGACACTTCCTGGATAATACAAAAATGCCAAAGTCGGAAAAAAGTTTATACCTGTTATTGTATAGGTGTACTGCCCTGGTAACCCCTCCACCGAAACAATGGCGTATCTTTTCGCCACATAAGTACCCGTTAACCCATGCAGAGCTACTCCATCTTTGATATTCGACTCTATAAAATTCAGATCCGTTAATGTCACAAAGTCATCTACACCATCTCGATATCCAGCAGACGGTAAGAGTTTAATTGTTGTACCTGATACCACCGTCGATAATGACGAAGTATCACCAGCACGATTCGGCATGGTACCGGTCTTTTTTGTCCCCCCCTGATAAAACGTTTTTCCAGACAAGACCTCTCCTACTACAACGTTTGAATCTGTTGAAATTTTACTAATCTTTGTTGCCAGTTGAGTAAAAGTTTCATTTGCCGCCGCTGCTTGCCCCATACCAGTGATCGCAGCGGCAATAGCAGTTTTACCGTCACTGGCTGATTGAAAAGCCTGGTCTGCCCTCGTCTGGGCTGTTGCGGCTGCTGTAACGCCCGCACTTCCCCGGTCATATGCCGCCTTCACCGCTTTTGGAGTTGCCGCTTTAATCTCATCTGTACTGTCCGTAGCGTTGGAGAGTTGGACTTTCCCCTTTGTTATAAGTGATGCGCTCGGGATGGTAATCTGAATGTTTCCTTTGTCTTCTGTACCAACAAAGAGTTCCTCTGTATCTGTGCAAAGCGCTGGCTCACCGTCTTTAAGAATCGGCAAGTCTGCCTTTAATCCCCGTAGAATCCGTATACCTGCCATACTTACACCTCCCGCGTTCCTATTTCGTTGCTCGGGATATTTCCGCCAACAGAAGACGATATCACATTATCAAAGTCAAATGGAGTATCTCCCGAATATCCATCTGTCAAAATGTTACTGTGAATAGATACATTTTGTACGTTTTTTAAGCTAGCGGTGTACTTTGGAAACCTTCCATTATCACCAACAAGGGTGTTGCCAGACACAAGCAAACCGTTGCCGAGATGAGTGGTTTTCCCTTCCATGTGAATCAAACTATACATATTATTGGTTTCTCGAGAGCAAGCGCGAATGATATTATCCGTAATGCTAATGTTCTTAAATGCTTCTTCAAAACCGAGTTCTGGTGCATAAATTGCATGTTTACCAGCATTTTCAATAATATTATGTGCAAAAAGAAGAGTATTTCCACCTTCGAGGTAGAGGTTATACTCAGGAGATCCATTAAAGTGATTGCCAATAAACCGTATTGGGCCACCTTGAATGTAAACATCACAGAAATCAGCCCCGATGTTATTACACATGCACCAGCTATCCTTGCATCTCCAACCCCATTTTACCCCGACGTTTGCATCCTCAATTTGGTTATTTCTGACCATGTTTAAGTATCCAAGTGAATCGTAAATAGAACTGTCATCATTTAGCCGGAATGCTGATTCGGAACAATTTTTCACTCGTATAAATTCGATTACAGATGAGTCAAAGTGACCATTTAATGCAGAGCCGCCATTAATAAAGCTATTATTTTGCTTATTGCAATCGATTGAGAAATTACGTAAGTTGCAATTAGAAACAAGCCCATTAGTGCGAATGGCATCAATATCACTTTTGTCTCCAATACGTAATATCGTTTGTGGTCCATCACCTTGAAGAGAGATGTTTTGTTGTAGAAAGATTGTGTTTTGGAGATTATATGTTCCTGCTGGTATATAAACGTAAGAAATGTTATGTTCACTGGCATATTGGATTGCTTCGTTTATGGCTATAGATTCATCCTCTACCACACCATTCCCTTTTGCATCAAATGCCCTTACACTCACTCCATTTACACCTAATCTGAGTGTTCCAGGGTTAAAGCCTCCAACTTTTGCATCTGTAAATTTCCCGGCATCGATGGTCATATTAGGCAAATTATCTACTAATGTTTGGAATTCCGTTTGTGATACATACACAAGAGAGCTATCGATGACGGCAGTTACATTAGCGGTTTGTCCGACGACTACAATGACATCTAACGCCTTCTCAATGGTATCGGCGCCTCCATTAGCCGGGATAAATTCTGCGCCTGCACCGGCGTTTGCGTAAGCATAAAGAATTTCACCGAGGTCTGGATCTTGAGCAAAGACCCCGATCTCCCGGAAATAAAAGCCTGCAGTAATATCCTTGTTGGATAAGGTCGCTCCGATAACTGTCTTGTTAGGTGCTTGTGCCTTGAGTTTGGTCAAGGTTAGATTCATCTTTTGATTAACAAGAGTATTGAGGGAAGGAATTTGCTGCCCTGATAACTGCCCGTCTCCAATTGCAATTCGGGTAAACTTTAGCGCACTGCCTGCTTGTGCTTTACTCTGTACAGATACCCCTTTACTCGTTATTGAAAGTCCGTTAAATGCAGCCATCTTACACCATCCCAATTGTCAATTTATCGGCCATGTGGAGTGATATTCCTATTTTGAGATCACAGCTCTCCGTGGATTGAATAACAACTGCAGCTAATTTAGAACGTAAATTTTTCACAGAATCTGTTGCCTTAATAAAGAGCGAAGCTTGCTCATTAGTCACGGAATCATTATTGGTTACGACGCGAAAATAATAGGGCTCTCCAGAATACTCAAACCACTCTTCGATGTGGCCGTCTCCAAAATAAATTTCAATAACCCGCTTCACGGCCGCCGGTGTCCCGCGAATCTGTGCTAAATAAAGAACATCATTGATCGCCTTACGCTTAGTCTCAAGGGAGACATTGGCATCGTACCATTCCGCACCAAATTGCCAAGCAAGGATATCGAGCGCTTCCTCAGGCAGATCGTTAATCCGTCCATAGATGAGAGACTTGTCTACAGATGAAACGATATCACGCAATTGCTTGCCGATTGCTGTGGACATTCCCTCTACAGCTTCGTCTCTCTGCATGAATTTAGATTGCAACTGCAATAAATTCAAATTGGTAAGATCCATTAGATAAGTCCTCCATAGGTGATCGAAAGATCTCCTATCCGTTTTGCTATTTTAAACTCTTCAAGAGGAGTGTAGGTAGGGACTGTCAAAACCACGCGATATGCCCCTGCTACATACAGCCTTGAGATCAAATAGTCCGGAGTTATCGCCCTACCTAGTTTAGAGCTTTGCCAAGCCTCGTACTGATAGATCGCTCCATCAGAACCTTCGATAGCTGATCGAATGGCCGCTTCCTTAGCTGACTGCTCTGAAGAAATATAATAGGTGAGACTTATCTCGTATGTCGCCTCCTCCGGTGCTAAAACCGTCACAAGATCTGTCAAAGGCCGCCGCGTATCGTCTTTTACCGCTTCCTCCACTTTGTCTAGAACATCCTTATTGGGAAGAGCACCGTTTTCTAGGAGTGGATAAATATTGATTATCCCCGGCCCCGGAGAAGTAACAGCCACATCCGTAATTCCAACATCTGCACTCTTTGCCCAAAAAACATAAGCATTACGAGGCCCCGCGACGCTAAACGAAGCAGGAGCAAGACGTTGACGCTCTCGATAAGCATCGTCAGTTTCAGCATCTGTACCGCCATGACTAATATCAAGGTTAACTACACTGGCTACATAAGGTATCGGATCAACTAACAGTCTAATTTGACCGGGAACAAAACCGTTATACTGTTCTCCGCCTACCATAGCCATGGCCAAGACGTCACCAAATGTTTCCCCAGGGTTGATTGTGTACGTCGATACCGTTGCGAAATAAAGAACGCCATCCGGAGTAACACGAGTGCCGACAGGGATGGTGATGGCCGATGTTTGTATTGTCGAAAGCGAAAACCGGATCGTCACTTGCGCCGAACTCTCCAATAATCGCGGAACATTAAATCGATCACCAAGAGCATCCAATATGGACCCAAACGCAAAAGGCAGCAGATTCGAATTGCCCGTATAGTTAATGCTATTCCGTAGTGCTACCAGTGCTGGAACCATTTGTAATAAGAAATGGCGTCTCGGATCACCTGGAAAAAGTGCTTGGCCGATCGCCTTCTGATAATCAAGTAAAAGCTCTCTTTCGATGCGCTCTGCATCGGTATCGACAAAAGAAATGGGCTGGAAATCCGTCATACGTCAATCACCACCTCAAAAATTAAACTTCCATCATCTGAGATTCCAGAATAGGTCACGTCCTTGACCTTTGCTCTCGGTTCCCGCTCATCAACAATGGAGAAGATCTGTGCAATCACATAAGGTACCGCTACAGGCTCCGGCATATCAACAAAATCCCGCTTCAGTCCAAGTGTCCGGTCATATGCAATTTCATATTGCAACGTGTTAATGAGGGTGAACACATTCTGAATGATTTCTGCCTTGCCGGACGCCGCCCAATCAATCTCAGGAATATCTGAGGAAATTATTCTTGCTTGCAAACCTCATACCCCCTCCGCATAGTTATGAGTCCGCTTAAAGATGGATACGGTCGACAGCTCATAGTTTGGATTATCCCGCTTATTTGGATTATCGATGTACGAGTTGGGGACAATATCCGGATTCGTCGACAGTGAGCTTCCCGCGTTACTCTCTATTGCTTCTGCTTTTCCGGCACGTACATATTCCTCAAAATCGAGATTTATTTTGGCTTTGAGGAGGCGCCCCTTATTGTCGATTTCTGTATCGCTCGTCCTAACCGACTTCAACAACCAGCGGTTTTTCCCAAGAGGCTTTGTCCCCATAATAAAAAAGTCGGCAGCGGCCTTTATACAGATCGCTTCCCACTCTTCTATTTCCTTCTGCACATCGATATTCATATCCACACGAAGGGGTAGTTCGAAACTCATTGCGCTGAGGCCATACCCCTTGACGTAAGTGCTTGGTTTGTCTTTGATTTTTTCCTGGGTCTCCGTTTCCAAAGTTGTAGACCATTCCATGCCATTAAAGGTATAGATTTTATTCCCGCTTACCTGGAACACTTTTTTTTGATAAGAGGCAATTGGCAAAGGACTCACCTCCCTATATCTTCGAGATTAAAATTTTTGCAGAAATAAATTCCCCACTACCAAGATAACCATATGCTCCATAGTCCGTAAACGTAGCGTTATACCCCCCGACTTGTTTTAAATTTCCACTCTCCAATACACCTTTAACCGCAAGAATGACTATATTGTGCTTATTCCAGGTATCGTCCGGGTACGCCATGTTAAAGTCTGTCATATTAACGATATCAGCTTTTACCTCAAGAACAGCAGGGACAGGTTTGCCCATAAGGGTCATACTTCCATCTTCAGATATAGCCGCTATATCAAACCAATTTTCAACTCTTGGATCGGTATTTTTAGGGAGCTTTCTCCAGACCATTTTGGTGCCTTCAAGCTTCGCACGGCCAGTGTATGGATTGTAATAACCAGTGTCATAAAAATCCAACGGGCTGACCATCCCCCAAAAAAAGGAATTGTACCCACGTTCATCCATATTCCATAGCCCATGTTGCCCATTCCAGAGCGTTCCATTATATGCATATCCATAATCGGGATACGCTTTGGCGGAGTCAGTGCTTCCACCTGAAAATTTGCCTAAAGAGATACGCTTAAAGGGGCTCGTTCCGGATCCGTCAATCTCAAATCCGCTGCCTCCGATGGTCATGCCGCCGTAAGCATCACACATAAAGTGATTATTCCAGCCGAGCATAATCCCAAATTCACGCCAGCTGCCATCTGACTGTAAGGCGCCGATGTCCTCGCCTGTCAATTCACGAGACGGATCGTCTTCTCCATATGCTTTTTTACCATTAGCCTTCCAGAGGTTGACGCCCTGATTAATAAAGTCACCGGTTGACTCTTCACCGGGATAAGTCCCACCGCCTTGCAATTGCCACCCGAAGCTAAAATTATCCAGGTCAACTCGCTTGAATCGCTTGGTCTTGTAGTCATACCATGCATTTACCAGTATCCACAATTCTGTGTATTCAACACCTCCTCGCATACCCGTTATTACCGCGAAATTATAGGGAGCTTGAGGCAAGTTCCCAGATTCAGGATAAAATCCCAAACTTTGATTGATACGCATTGCTGACTCTGTAAATGCAGAAATAATCATGCCGTCGGCCATGTTGCTCGACGAAGTGAATGCCACCACAACGTAATCACTGACACTGAGCTCCAAATGTGAGGCAATTGGCAATTCTGCAGTAACGGATCGTTCCAATTCCGTAAAGGTTATTCTCGCAGTCCGTTTTAAGGGGTCAACCGAGCTCACATAACCTTTTTTTATCACACATACCCCTCCAACACGCGCCTGATTGTCAATTTGGATCGATTAGACGCCAGGTCATGCAAAATACAATCAATCACATATAAACCGTCAAAATAACCGATTCCATACAGCTGAAGAACGCTCCCTGCTGCGAGTCCTGTGTTTAGTGTTATGGTCAATCTGCCCATAATTCGATATTTATTTGCATTCCTCAAAAGCCCACGCGCCCAACGATCAGCCTCCGCTTGGTTGGATACATACAAAAACTCACGCATTGCTGCCCCATCGATATCCGGAGCTTTGAATATCCCTTTTATTTGCACATCTGACTGGCTTATTACTTGGCAAGCGCCATAAATATCCGTCGATTTATCGATAAAGTCGAAATCGCGGATTATATCCGAAGCGCGAATCATTGTAACCTTTGTCCGATTTCCTTCGTCCGCCTCGTTTTGTACAACCAGCATTTGATTGGTGATTTTAAGAACATAACCTTCTAACATGCAACGATACGCGAGAAAGGCAAAATCCGCCTCATCTTGCTGATCCACGCGAGTATAAAGATAGTTACTTACGTTGTAGGTTTGAACTTTTAAGTTGTAGCGAGCTGCAATCTGAGTAACCAGTTCAAGGAACCTAACATTTTCCCAACCCTGTGAGCGTGCCGTCTTACTTACCAAAGGAATAGAGAGTGCCTGCATACCGAAGGATCCGGCCTGCTGCGAGATTTGATCAATGTACATAACGCCGGTGTCGAAGCTCTTCTCTTTTACTTGCAAAGTATCGTTTTTCATCGGTTTCCATTGACTCCATAAGCCACTGGGATCGGCAAAGACAAGAGATAAACTATCTGGCTTGCCCCCAGTGTTATCGGTGAATTGCACGACTATTGGATGGACAGACGAGGTGATGTCTGTTCCGTTATAATAGATGTTCATCCGTTACGCCTGCTTCCAAGGTGGCAACGTAGTCGCTGCCTCCGTTTCGAGAATCGGGATTTGCAAAACCTCTCCTCCAATAAAAGTGATAACCTTCCGGTATTGGAGATTGGCTTGAATAATCACAGACGATTTTTGCTCTTTGTCGTAAAAATCAAGGGCGATACTGTCAAAAGTATCGCCCGCCAAAGCCGTATAATGATATGCATTAGGCAAAGCTTTCCCTCCTCTTCGACTCCCACCAAGCATCTGCTTGAGTGAAAAAGTCATCAGCCGCGCTCTTTAATGCCGGTAACGCCTTTCCAGTGTCAACTCCACTGATGACCGGGCTGAAAACAAAGGTCGGTTTACTACCGGCTCCATCGGCGCCAATGACCCGTGCCGTTTGATTCAATAAGCTCAAACTGCGAGGAGTGCGTTTCAGCGGAATCGCCGCTTCGGGACCTGCTTCGCCAAATATGGATGGCTGGTTCGCAAAGCCTCCATTCGCGAAAGTAGGAATCAACGGAATGTTTAGCGAAAAACCTTTTCCCCCGATAAAAGGCACCCAATTCGGTACTGTAAAACTCATGCTATTAATCCCTGCGATTAACGAGTTAAAGGGTTGAATGCACATGTTCAGGAATCCTTTAAACAGGGTAATGACATTTTGGAATGTTGTTTGCACACCACTCCATGCGCTTTGAAATCCACCGACAATTCCTGTCCATAAACCGCTGAACCATCCTCCAATCACCTGGATCCATGGCAGTATGCTGCTCCATGCAGCTTGAAATCCACTCACCATCCCTGTCCATATGCCACTGAACCATCCTACAACTGTTTGGAACAATGGGAGAATGCCATTGTTCCATAAATTTGTGAACCAAGCTGTTACACTACTCCATGCATTTTTCAATCCGTTGACCATGCCGGTCCATAAGCCACTGAACCATCCTCCTATCGCTTGGAAAAAAGGTAGAATGTTGTTTTTCCACAGTCCGACGATCCATGCAGATACTTTGTCCCAATTCTTCCATAACAAAATAACGATTCCGATGAGAGCTACAATCGCTAAAATGACAAGCCCAATTGGCGAAGTCAAGAAGGCTACAGCAACACCAAAAGCTGTCGTAACTACCGCACCTATCCCTGCCGCGATGTTCCAAGCAACCGTTGCTGCTGTCATCGCCCAGGTTGCGACAGTGCTTGTGCCTTTCAATATGGCATCCTTCAAATATAAGGCTTGCAAATATAAAGTTTCCAATCGATCCTTAACTTTTACAGCTTTCAACGCATTATAAGCCAGTGTTATTCCATCAATACCAGCCTTTATTCCCGAACCAATCTTCCACAGCGCCATTGCTCCAACTATGCCAATAATGATTGGAGCTATGAACGACCAATTATCCGAAATAAAATGATAGAGATCTGCCGCTTTCATAGCAACATCGCTGATAAACGCACCGAACTTCTGCAACATGTCCACTGCTACCGGGATATACGCAATAATTTTCTCTCCGACTCCCTGGATAGCTTGCTGCACTCGTGCAACTTTTTCAGGGCTATTCAAAAAAGTGGAAATTAATTCGTTACCTTTTTTAAACAACGATGTAAATGCGGGCAATGCGGCACTCATGATGGTCCCGGACAATTGTTTGAAACTCTCTTTGAAAAGGCGTTGTTGGTTTGCACAGGAGTCTTGATTCCGTGCGAAATCCCCTTGTGCAACCTTGCTCTTATCAAGCAAATAATTATATCGAAGAATGGTCTTGTTAGCCTCATCCATCTTGCCATATGCTGTTTTGATGCCCTTGGACATAGCATAATGTTCCAAATTAGCTTCACTCATGTTAATTCCGAGGGCATTCAGCGGTCCAATTTCTCCGGAGATCCCTGCTTTGATCTTTTCAAAGGCTTCCTCCGGCTTAAGATTGTAAAACGATGCAAAATCACCGGACAAAGCCGCAACATTTTCGGACATCGTAACTAGGTTCTTACCCGACACACCGGCACTTTTCATTAGAACTCCGAATGATCCGGCAAATTGTTTAACCGACAGTTCGGATATTCCATATCCTTTAATGGCAGTCTTTGACCAAATATCAATCTGTTTTGCACCATCACCAAAAGTGGCGTCTATCACCTTTTGGACTTCCTCCAGATCGGATGCAAGATCAAGACCATTCAATGCAAACTTCCCAAGAGCATTGATCGCACTGGAGGCACCAGCGGTGACGGCTGACTTAAGTGCATTGAATGAGCTTTTAGCCACATTTCCAACCAAGCTTGATTTCTTGTTTAAATTATCTACGCCAGTAATTGCACTGGCGATTGACTTTACAAGAGATGGGTCAACTCGCCCTGAAAGGACGACTAGCATCTCCAGATCGCTCTTACTTGCCATTATTTCGCTCCATCTCCTTCCGCTGGCGCTCCGCTTCGCATGCTAAGGACTCGAAGAACCTGATCAGCTCGACCAGACTCATGTTCAGGCATTCGGTGCGTGTACCGAAATGATGATAAACAATTTGCGTAATGCACGTATCAATATATTCCTCAGTGATTATTCCCCCGAACTCAAGAAGAAAAAATCACGTACCAACGCCTCCGCCTTAACAGAATCCTTGGCGCTCATACGAAGAACATCATCTACTTCAATCGACGAGTTTTCCTTATGAACAGCAGCCGCAAATAGATAAAGGTGATAATCAGCGTCCAATTCTTGCACCATGATCATATTGCCGGCTTTTTTGAATGCTTTTGTCGCTTCAGCCTTGTCGCGCGCAGTCATATCCTCCAAGTTGCAATTCAGTTCTCTGACTTCCTCGCCATTGATTAAAATAGGTTTGTTCAGTACCAAACTTGCCATGTATAAATCCCCCTATCAAATTAAGAAACAGCCCTCATTGGAGGGCTGTCCGTAATGCTGCTTGGTAATCTTCGCCATTGACGACATATTTGTAGTTAAACTTATCGATTAACAGAATTTCTTTCCCGTCCACAATCTTGCGGAGGTAATAAATTTCAAATTCACTTGACCCGTCCGTTCCGGCACCAACCTCAATTTTGCCCATATCATACTTTTTATTAGCACCTGACATAAAAACTTTATGCTGCTGAATGCCGATTTTGGTTTGTGTAGAATCGAAAATATCCACGGCCCAAACAACCTCAAACTTGATCTCACCCGGACGCGATAGGATCGCATACTGTGGATTGTCCGCCCGATTGTTTACGGTGAAAGTCATGCTCCCGACTTGTCCAAAAATGGGCAGATCCACTTCACCCATGATACCTGAACCTTTCAACGTATCGGTTACCTTTTCAATACTGGGGAGTTGTAAATCGGAAGCATCATCAATCAAAATAAGCTTGTCTGCCTGGTTTGTAGCTTTCAGTTTATAGTTAATTGTTTTATTTGTAATCTTTGGCATTAGCTTTCGCCTCCAAAAAGAGCATTTAAACCGCTTGTTGTGTACTGTACTTTAAAAGTGAGTGACTTGGCGACCGGTGTTGTTGTCGTCTGAATGTCAAAGAGGAAATCCCCTGTAATCATGGAACTGGTCGGATTACTAGATTCATTAAAGCGAATCGTTCCGGCAAGCAATTTGCCGTCGGCTATCAGGCTATTCAACCAAGTTCCGGCATCATTTAGAATTGTGTCCACCAAGATATGCGTGAGCGGTCCATCAATCAGGTGCATATACCGCTTTTGGAATGTATTGGTTAGGTATCGCATCATCCGGATGGAGGCATCGAACACATTTTTCGGGTCAACTTCCACGCTATCCTCATAGTTAGCGTTATGCGGACCCCACAACACCCAGATACCGCCGCGGAAAATAAATGTCGTGATCCCATGAGCGTTAAGTTCGTTTGCTTGAATCTCATCAAACGATACGGAGGTGCCATTTTTCAAGACGGTTCCCGTAATATCAATTTGTTTATTTGACGGAGAAACATAAGGGACATTATCGCCATCAAAGTCGGTTTGCTGCATCCGGACTGCCATCCGCGTTGATGCCCAGAAAGTGCGTCCTGCATGGATTACTTTCGGCCAACCGACTTTCAATTGAATATCGGTGTATTCATTCGTTGACTTCCATGAAATTGCATCATGAAGTGTGTTCGCATCGATGTCGGCCAACACGACCGCATCCCAATGACCGTTTATATCGTCGGATTTGGTGACTGGCGCTTCTTTCACTTCTTTGATGTGCGACCAGCCCGGAGCTGCTAGAATTGTCGGGATTAAATTTAAAGTTTGATAAATCAAATCCACAACCTCAATGCCCGTTCTTGCGCCGGAACTGTTGCTTCCGACCACATCCAAGATTTTAACAGTCGAAACGTCCATCTTCTTGTATTTGACCGAAGTCAGAGACATTAGTGTAGTCCCCGTCAATTTTACTCGGCCATCAGCTCCATATTCAGCTGTATAGTCGGTCCCGTTGATCTTCCCGTCAATCTCGATGGTTTCCAGGACAATGGGATCAGTCAAATATCCTACACCATTAACCGCTTGAACGGATGCCGTTGCTTCTTTGGAATGGTGTGTCGGATCCATGATATTGATCACGATGATCGGACCGATCGGCTGGATCTTGTTCTTGAAATGAGCAAAAACCGCTTCACAAAGAGTGAAGGTATCCCAGTCATCGGAATAGCCAATCTTTGCAACTCCGTCCTCGTAACTGTTGATCAAAATCGGAACGTTGACGGCAGAAGACGGGTCTGTCAGTTGATGAACAGGTGCGGTACCAATATAGACCGGAACCGTACCTACGCCAGAAGGCGGCAAGGTATCCGCCGTCGGAACCTGAATGCCGTATATTCCATGTTTGTATGCCAAATTTATTCACTCCAATCAAAATTTAGTTGTTCATGTTTCTGCAAATAAGGAAGCACAACCGCCGTAGCTCGGAAGGTCAACCAACCAACCCAATACCCAATAGGTTGCTGTTGATAGACACCCCATCGGAAGGGCTTTTGCGCCGCTGTTTCTCCACCGGCGACCAAATAGGTACTGGATAGTTCCTGTCGGCAGGCAAATATAAAATTCAACAGGTCCCTATACCCTTCATAATTCGGAGCGAGCTCATCCAGTGTTGGATTTAAACCGGAATCATGCACAATGAAGGAAATTCGGATGGTAATACCCGCATCGCTCCCGGTATCTTCCCCTTCATCCATGCCGATCACCATGGCCGGTATAGCTTGTTTTAAGCCATCTGGAAGTTTTAAAGGTAAGTTTTCCATTTGATTCGGCGGCAGCCATCCAATCAAGACGTTGGGGTTCCTAAGCTGATATTGGGCATTATCGTCAGTGGGAGCCCTCAGCTTGATTTTGGGGCTGACATACAATTCACAAAATAATCGAATCGACTCTAAAATTACGTTGTCAGTCATTCACTCACCTTCTTTGGCCGGTAACCGACTTCATGCTCCACTAGCAGTTTCTGCCGTTTTTCAATTCAGGAGCCTTAAGACACGGAAATCTATTCTCTGGAAGAAGTACTGAAATTAACTATGCTTCACTGCCATAACAATCATAGTTTTCTCCCCCCTTAACTTTTGCCCCGGCCCCCGCCCCATGGCCAATAGTGGAGCATCCTTTTCCCCAACGAAAAAAGAGCCGCCAGCGCGACTCTCTCCGTTTACCTATTCGATTGCAGTCCGATCGGTTCCACCGGCTTGTGTGCCGTTTCCCAAATCGTCCACGTTATCAATATACCACGCCCTTCGCAAAATGGAGTGCCATGAATCTGCCGATAAACGGCCAGCTTTCGGCCCGGATTCGGTGCAGGTTCGGTCAGCGGAAGAAGCCGCCTGTTGAACAAAAAAACCGCCGTTTTGCTCGGCGGCCATACTATTTGTACTAATCATTTTCTCACATATACTGCCACTTCCAGCATGATTCCCAGCTTGCAAATAGCGTCTCCTTTTACCCGGCGATAGGTTCGCTCGCTCAAGTTCAAATCGTGGCAAAGGAGAAAATCCGGAGTCGTTTCCTCGCTCAAGTACCGCTTCTCGATGATCTCCCGCTCTTTTTTCCACAGGCGGGTTACGGCTTCTTCCACCTGTTCGGAGGTTTTACGCAGTTCCTCCTCCATATCCACATTCCATACGGCAATGTTCTCCGCCGCTTTCGTAACGGTATTGGTTGCCCCATGAAACCGAGGCTCGTAGCTTGAAGTCGTCCGCATCTCCCGTCGCTTAAAACCGATTTGCCGATATATCCGCACTGTCTCCAGCGCTTCCTCAACCCGCTTTCGCGTAATCTTGCGATCCATTTCCAAACCGTGCATAGCCGCAAATGCGCTGGCCGTCATATCCGCTGGCATCCCGATCCCTCCGCTTCTTTATGCTGATCTTGGTATGACAATCTTGTACTTATGGGTGAAGATCGTACGACTCAACTACCAACATTGTCCATTTGTTGCTGCAACCCAATTATAGGTATAAGCATCTTGTAAGTCAACACAAAAATATAAGATTCTTGTATATCATTTCAGTTTGTACTATAATAAATGTGATAGTTTCAAAGGGAAAGGAGCGCTCCGTTTGTTTCGTCCTGAACGATTGATCAAATTGCGAAAAGAGAAAAAGCTAACGCAAGAGGAACTGGCCCGCAAAGTGAGCACAACCAAAGGCACGATCAGCAACTATGAAAACGGCCACAGCACTCCGCCCCACGAAACCCTTGTCCAGTTGGCGAATATTTTGGAAGTTACTACCGATCATTTGCTTGGGCGTAACCAATCTGATGCTGACGCTGTCTCATTAGTAGACGACCCAGAGCTTTCCCTCATGTTCCGTGATTTGAAGAATGCTTCACCGGAGATTCGTGAAGAAACCCGCCGTTTTCTGGAATTTATCCTTGAACGGGAACGAACCCGACAACCCGCGGACAGACAGCAAAAATAACCGGACAAGCCTTTCGCAACGTCTCTCAAGCCCTTTGGGCTTTTCTTTTCCACAAAAATACGAACATACATTCCCTTGCGAGGTGGAGCCATGCTAGCCCTTTATAAACCGACGCCCTTTGAGATGTGGATTGAAGCTTTTTTTCAAAATCTCGATATTTCATCGACCGCACAACTGAATATTGATTATATCGCGGAACGGATGGATATTTGGGTGTACTATCAGGAAATGCAGAGCTGCCATATTGACCGGGGAGGACTTTTCAGCGTAAACATCGATAAACGACTTACGCCTTCAGAGCAATGGGAGGATTTTCTTCACGAGCTATGCCATGTGCTTCGCCATGCAGGGAACCAATTCCATTTGCCGGAGCCACTTATGGAATGGCAGGAGCAAAACGCGGCGACTTTCCAACTGTATGCTGCGGTTCCTTTTTATCTGCTAAAAACTCTGAACATGCCCGCCCAGGAGCATAGCATCGTTGAGTTTCTCGTATCCGAATTCCATGTTACCTACACTTTGGCGGAAAAAAGGCTTCGGCAGATTCAACGGCGGATTTTGCAAGGAGTTTTGGATCAGGAGTTCATGAACAGCCTAAAGGAGCCGTACAAAGGAATCTCGGCAGAGGAAAGCTATGCACAAGAGACGTACAGGCTGCAAGATCAACTTACCCAACTAAGGGAGCCGAAGGGATTGCCGGACATCCGCGTTTTTTGCGATTTCGCAACGGAGAGCCAAACTGCTTTTTACATAAAAGCCACTTTTCATCCGGATGAGCCGATCTGGTCGGAGACATACCTACGCCTTCCCCTGATTTCCCCCTTCCAGACGCTAACTTGGGATGAACTTGACGAGGAACCGGGCATACGGGTGGGACTTGACGATTTAACAACCATCCCCGGGCGGCCAAATGAAATCGGAGTCTATCTGCCCTCCCTCCGCATGAAATATCCAAAAGAGCAGTTGGAGATGATCCGCAGCTTCATCCTCTCTATAGAGGAAATCGAGGAGGTTCTGCAAGCGGAATTTGATCCGAATCGCCGCCGCACCAAAGAATCATCTCATGAGCTCACTCAAGGTTAGGAACAAAAAAGCGCCGCTACCCCATAAGGGTTCGGCGCCAGTACATGGTATATCGGATTCAGTTCTTATTTTTATTTCCAATCGGTTTTTTCTCCTTATTCTCCGCAGCTGCCGCTGCAACCGCCACATAGGGATCATCGTTCAGCACCGAGTTATACTTGCTCAAATCCACGGACGGATAAGCGAGATTCAACTCTTTGAAAGCCGATACGATAATCCGCAGCACGAGATAATCACGGAACCAGCGATGATTGGCGGGGACGATGTACCAAGGATTGCGTTTGGTCGAGGTTTTGGTGAATACGTCGTTGTAAGCTTCTTGATAATCGTTCCAATAGCGGCGTTCCTCCAGATCACTATGATCGAACTTCCATAGTTTTTCCGGATTAACCATGCGCTCCTGGATCTTTTTCAATTGAAACTCCGGCGAAATATGCAAAAAGATTTTCACGATGGAGATGCCGCTGTCCGTGAGCAATTTTTCGAAACGCTCAATATGCTTGAACCGCTGCTCCACTTCCTTCTCATCCACCAGCTTATGTACCCGGGTAATAAGAACATCCTCATAATAGGAACGGTTGAACGCGGTGATAAAGCCTTTTGACGGCACGACCTTGTGGGTGCGCCACAGAAAATCGTGTGCGGCTTCCTCGGTAGTCGGCGTCTTGAAGCTTTCGGCGCGGAAGCCTTGGGGGTTCAGCTCGGAGAGTACCTTTTTGATGACCCCGTCCTTGCCGCTGCAGTCCATCCCTTGGAAAAGAATCAATACACCGTTGGTCTTGCTGGCAAACAGCTTTTCCTGCTCCTCTTGCAGCTCTTCCTTCAGCTTTTCAAACTCATCGGCAATTTCCTCGCGATCCGAAAACTTATGCTTGTCCTCCGGATCGAAGGATTGCAGCGACACCTTGCTTTTGCCGTCTAAGCGGTAATGACTGAGCAACTTTCATTCCTCCCTGTCCCTTCATTTCTTTTATTATTACACGATTTTGCATCGGTTCCAATCACAATGTATAAAAATGGTAAAAAACCCCGCCGACGGCGGAGTCTAAAGGGTCCAAAAGGTTCAATTCATGAGCAAAAATACTCTATAAAAACAAAAAAAGCCTTGATAGACAAGGTTTTGAAAATGGTGGGCCCTGAGGGACTCGAACCCCCGACCAATCGGTTATGAGCCGACCGCTCTAACCAACTGAGCTAAGGGCCCTTATCTATAAGGGTAAAGAAAAATTGCGGGGGCAGGATTTGAACCTGCGGCCTTCGGGTTATGAGCCCGACGAGCTACCGGGCTGCTCCACCCCGCGTCAGTAGTCGATATGCGGCTTTTTTACAGCCACGAAGGATAGTATACACTGGGGACGAGAAGGATGTCAAGACGCCGCATCCGCGTGTTTGCAGGTTTGGCAGGGAACTCTCCCTTTTTATAAAATATAGCGAATCCCGAACCGCCCTCTGCGGGAACGGAACACTTCCACGGTGCGGGGGCATTCGAAGCCGTAGATCCACCAATCTTCCTCGAGCCGCCTTGCCATACAGCCAGCTTGAAACTTGCTCTCATATAATTTTACCCAATACACCCAATTCATTTTCGTTCCCTCCGGGATGTTCCATCGGTTAGGTCCTAACAGTAGATCAGCACTAGCTTATCCCGTTTTTCTTGGTTTTTATGCGTGGATTCCTATATAAAAGCAAAAAAAGCCCCCTGTTCACAGGAGGTTTGAAGCTAACTTTAATATCATCAGTTTGGAAAAGCAATATCAGCTTGCCGCCGTTTCTGTACCATCTGCAACCTGCATAGGAATCACCTCGTCAACACCAGAGGCCGAAGTATCATTCGCTTCACCAGGAAGATCTGCGAGATGCAGCCCTCTCACGGCAGCCTCCGCCTCCTCCTGATCCCGCAGCTTATGGGCAATGCGGCTTGAGGCCGACGCAGCGATACTGCAGACGAGATCATCAAGAAACGTATGCACCTTACCGCCGGCTTTCGTATCCAATTGCCGGATGATGCCGACTTTTTGTTTGTCGAGATGGCCGAAGGTAGTAACGGCAATGCTGCCGTATCCGAAAACCGAACCAAGAGCAAGCGTCTCATCACAGCCAAACAGTCCCTCATCCTGAGCTATGATAGTCTGCAACGGTTCAGAGAGCAATTGTTTCTCACAAAGGACATCCAACTCTATGCCGACAAGAATCGCATGCTGCAGCTCACGCTTTTCCAAAACGGCGATGACGCTTTGCAGGCAGGTATCCATCTGGAGATGGGGATAATAATGCCGCTGCATCTCATAGACGATATCCGCCACTGCTTGCAGCTTAACCCCTCTTTCCTCCAGCTTGCGCATAACGGCATCCTGAACAACTTGACTGTGTACTCTCTCCATCTTTCTCTCTCCCTCCATCAATCGAATGAACGGTTGTACAAGCTATGCCGATGCAAATCACAAATCAGCCTGCAGATGTCTCATCCCTTACCCAAAATTAAAAATCGATATCAGGAAAAAGGGGGTATCGTACCATATGCGACATTTCCCCAAGAGTATACAAAAAAGACCGGCAAAATCTTCTGCCGATCTTCCATTCTGCTGTTATTTGATTGTGCCATATTCTTGCGGATTTTCCCGCCATGCCTGAAGCTTGGCGATGTCCGTTTCACGGACAATTCCTTCTTTGGCTGCATGCTCCACCAAGGTGCTGTAATTAGTCAGCGTCGCAAGGGGGATGCCGCTGTCGGCAAAAACCTGCGCAGCTTGCGGGAACTGGTAACTGAAAATGGCTAGCACTGCCTGTACATCACCGCCCGCTTCCCTCACGGCCAAAGCGGCTTTCAGGGAGCTGCCGCCGGTGGAAATCAGGTCTTCGATAACGACAACCTTCTGCCCTTCCCGCAGCACGCCTTCGATTTGGTTTTGCTTGCCATGACCCTTCGCCTTGTCACGGATGTAGATCATCGGTAGGTTTAGCTTGTCTGCCACCCAGGCGGCGTGGGGAATGCCTGCCGTGGCCGTTCCCGCGATAACCTCCGTATCCGGATATTGCTCGCGGATAAGTTGGGCGAAGCCTTCGGCAATGAGCTGGCGGATAGCGGGGTAGGACATAGTCAGGCGGTTATCGCAATAAATCGGCGATTTCAAACCCGATGTCCAAGTAAAAGGTTCATCTGGCCGCAAAGATACAGCTCCGATTTCCAACAAAGAGGATGCAATGGTTTCCGGCAAATTCAACATCGACATGATCAAATCATCTCCTTCAATATGGCTTCCAGCGCATGTCGGGAATCGGCGGCTGCCGTCACCGGCCGACCGATCACCAAGTAATCCGTGCCCTGGTCGAGTGCTTGTTTCGGTGTCATGATCCGGGATTGGTCGCCAGTATCGGAGCCCGCGGGGCGGATTCCCGGTGTAACCGTATAGAAGCCGGTTCCGGCCGCCTGCTTGATCGGCCCCACTTCATGGGGAGAAGCGACGACGCCGTCCAAACCTGCATCCTTGGCCAATACGGCATAGCGAACGACCGTATCTTCCACTGAACCAGGGATGCCGATCTCCTCGTTCATGACGGTTTGGCTGATGCTGGTCAATTGGGTGACGGCGATCAGAATCGGACGGTCTTTAGATGAGGTTTGGGACAGTGCCTTCTCCATCCCTTCCTTGGCCGCTTCCATCATTTGTTTGCCCCCGGAGGCATGGACGTTGAACATATCGACGCCAAGGCGTGTGATGCTTTCAGCACCGCCCATAACTGTATTGGGGATATCCTTCATCTTCAGATCCAGAAAAACTTTATAGCCCTGTTCCTTGAGTTCGCGGACAAAAGCCGGACCTTCCGAGTAAAAAAGCTGCATGCCCACTTTCATATAGCAAGGTATTCCTTGCAAAGATTTCAACAGCTTCCGCGCTCCATCCGCAGTGGGATAATCGAGGGCGATTATGACTTGCTCGGCTTTCTCCATTCCGCTTGCCACCGTAAAATCTCCCTTTCTTTTCGCGGCAAATCCGGCGGAAAATCCGCCGGACGCCCGGTTTGGTTCTATTTTACTTTACTTGACAGCGCCTGTTTCTGTGTGTGCAGGCATGGCTCCGGAAGTAAAGTTGATGGTTTGCAAAACAAGCAGCAGTGCCTTGACCGTATCCAGAGAGGTCATACAGACGATCCCGTTTTCGACCGCTTCCCGGCGGATACGGAAACCGTCCCGCTCCGGCTCTTTGCCTTTGGTCAGGGTGTTGATGACAAAGTGCGCTTCACCGTTGCGGATAAGATCTACGATGTTGGGAGAGCCTTCGCTCAGTTTCTTCACCACATTGACCCGGAGACCCGCTTCCTGCAGTGCCTGAGCCGTGCCACCGGTGGCGACGATCTTGTAGCCCAATTCGTCGAAGCCCCGGAGAATTTCGGCTGCTTCCTCTTTATCCTTATCGGCGACGGTGGCGATGATGGAGCCGGTAGGCGGAATCTTCATGCCGGAGCCGACTAGGCCTTTATAAAGCGCCTTGGCGTAGTTGCGGTCCCGTCCCATGACTTCACCAGTGGATTTCATTTCCGGCCCGAGAGTGGTGTCCACTCGGCGCAGCTTGGCGAAGGAGAATACCGGCACTTTGACGGATACGTATTTATCTTCTCTCCACAAGCCTTCCGTGTAACCGAGATCGGCCAGCTTTTTGCCCAAAATGACTTGGGTTGCCACGTTAGCCATGGGGATACCGGTCACTTTGCTCAGGAACGGCACCGTACGGGAAGAACGGGGATTGACTTCGATCACGTATACTTCATTTTTATAGATGACGAATTGAATGTTCACCAAGCCGGATACTCGCAGCGCTTTGGCGATTTTCACCGTCGTGTTTACGATCTTTTCCTTGATCTCGTCGGAAAGAGTTTGCGGCGGATACACGGCGATAGAGTCGCCGGAGTGAACTCCCGCCCGCTCGATATGCTCCATGATACCGGGGATAACCACCGTCTCTTGGTCGCAGATGGCGTCGACTTCCACTTCCTTGCCTAGCATATAGCGGTCGATTAGTACCGGATGCTCCGGATTGATTTTCACCGCATATTCCATGTAGCTAAGAAGCTCCTCGTCGGAATATACGATCTCCATAGCACGGCCGCCCAATACGTAGGAAGGACGGACAAGCACGGGGTAGCCGAATTGGGCAGCTGTTCCCACCGCTTGGTCCACCGATGTAACGGTTCCGCCGGGAGGCTGGGGAACATTCAGCTTGCCGAGTAGCGCTTCGAATTTCTTGCGGTCTTCTGCGGTATCGATGCTTTCCAGATCGCTGCCCAAAATCCGTACACCGGCTTGAGACAAGCGGCCTGCCAAGTTGATGGCGGTCTGTCCGCCGAACTGAACGATGACGCCGATAGGCTGTTCCCGCTCGATGACGTTCATGACATCCTCGAAGAACAACGGCTCAAAGTACAGCCGGTCTGACGTATTGAAGTCGGTGGAAACCGTCTCTGGGTTGTTGTTAATGATAACCGCTTCATAACCGGCTTGCTGAATCGCCCACACGGCATGAACAGTAGAGTAGTCAAACTCGATGCCTTGGCCGATGCGGATCGGACCAGAGCCCAGCACGACGACTTTTTCTTTCGTCGTAGGCTGAACCTCATCTTCTGTTTCGTAGGTGCTGTAGTAATAAGGCGTCGTGGCTTCGAATTCCGCGGCGCAAGTGTCTACCATTTTGTATACAGGCTTGATTCCCTGTTCTAGACGGTAACTGCGAATCTCCTGCTCCGTGGTGAAGCTGCCCTTTACTCCGGCCAAGGTGCGAATTTCCGCAATAGAGCGGTCGGTGAAGCCTTTGCGCTTCGCCGTGAGAAGCAGTTCCGACGTCCATTCGTCTTGGGCCAGTTGCTGTTCAAAGGCGACCAAGTTCTTGAATTTGTTCAAGAACCACCAGTCGATGCGGGTGATTTCCTGGATTTGCTCCAAGGTGTAGCCTCTGCGGTATGCTTCCGCGATCAAAAAGATCCGCTCGTCGTCCGGTTTTGCGAGACGTGTCTCCAGTTCCTCAGCGCTAATGTCTTCTGCATCCTTCAGATAAAGACGGTGAGTACCGATCTCCAGGGAGCGGATGGCTTTATGAATGGACTCCTCGAAAGTACGGCCGATGGCCATTACTTCGCCAGTGGCCTTCATTTGGGTACCCAGCTTACGGTTTGCGCTGGTAAATTTGTCGAAAGGCCAGCGGGGAATTTTCGATACGATATAGTCCAAAGTCGGTTCAAAGCAGGCATAAGTTTGACCCGTAACCGGGTTGATGATTTCATCCAAGGTGTAGCCGATTGCGATTTTCGCCGCCATTTTGGCGATGGGGTAGCCTGTAGCTTTGGAAGCCAAAGCCGAGGAGCGGCTGACCCGCGGGTTTACTTCGATGACATAGTATTGGAAGCTGAACGGGTCGAGGGCGAATTGCACGTTGCAGCCGCCTTCGATATTCAGCGCGCGGATGATTTTCAGAGATGCGGAACGAAGCATTTGGTACTCCCGGTCCGATAAGGTTTGGCTCGGAGCCACAACGATGCTATCTCCTGTATGCACGCCTACCGGGTCGATGTTTTCCATGTTACAGACAACTATACAGTTGTCGTTAGCATCCCGCATGACTTCGTATTCGACTTCCTTCATGCCAGCAATGCTTTTCTCTACGAGACATTGGCTGATCGGGCTGTAACGCAAGCCGGAGCTGACGATCTCGATGAGCTCTTCCTCCGAAGCCGCGATGCCGCCGCCGGTTCCACCAAGGGTATATGCAGGACGGACGATGATGGGATAGCCGATTTCGTTAGCAAAATCAACGGCCTCATGAACCTCCGTCACGATGACGCTATCCGGTACCGGCTGCTCCAGTTCACGCATGAGATCACGGAACAGATCCCGGTCTTCCGCTTTCTCGATGGCGGTGAGTTGGGTGCCGAGCAGCTTGACGTTTTCTTCTTCAAGAACTCCGGCGCGCGCCAGCTCAACGGCCATGTTCAAGCCCGTTTGGCCGCCCAAAGTGGGCAGCAGGCCGTCGGGTTTTTCCATGCGGATAATTTGGGTGACGAATTCCAAGGTGATCGGTTCAATGTATACTTTGTCTGCCATGTTGGTATCGGTCATGATGGTGGCCGGGTTGCTGTTGATCAACACGACCTCCATGCCTTCTTCCTTCAACGCTTGGCAGGCTTGGGTACCGGCATAGTCAAACTCAGCCGCTTGGCCGATGACGATGGGGCCGGAGCCGATAACGAGAATTTTTTTCAGCGATTTATTTTTGGGCATATACGGGTTCTCCTTTACTCAGCGCACCCGCACTGGTAGTGATGGCGCTCTTCGGGGTGCTGGTAGCTCCCAAACGGGCATACAGCTTCGCCTGCTGGGGTTCTTCCTTGCGGCTTGCTTTCGTTTCGCGGATCATCTCCAGGAACTCGTCAAATAGATAGCTGGAGTCATATGGACCCGGAGCGGCTTCTGGATGGTACTGCACGGAGAAAGCCGGATATTTCGTATGCTTGACGCCTTCGATGGTGCGATCGTTGTTGTTGATGTGGGTCACTTCCAAACCGGTGCCGGCGATGGTGTTGTCTTTTACTGTGTAGCCGTGGTTTTGGGAAGTGATATAGCAGCGGCCGGTGCGCAGGTCCTTTACCGGGTGGTTGCCGCCGCGGTGGCCGAACTTCATCTTCTCCGTGTCGGCACCGCAAGCGAGAGCCAGCAGCTGGTGACCGAGGCAGATGCCGAAGATCGGATATTCGCCCAAAAGCTCGCTGATCATCTTCGCCGCATGGGGAACGTCCTTGGGGTCCCCAGGGCCGTTGGACAGCATGATGCCGTCCGGAGCCAGTCTGCGGATTTGCTCGGCTGTGGTGTCTTGCGGCACGACGATAACGTCGCAGCCCCGTTTGGATAAGTCGCGAACGATGCCGCTCTTGGAACCGAAGTCGACGACGACGACCCGCTCTTTGCTGCCCGGGCAGTTGAACACGCTCTTGGTGGAAACGCGGCTAACTTGGTCCGTCATAAGAGTAGTCACGCCCAAGCGCTCCTTCAACTCTTCAACGGATACGGCAGCGGTTGTCAAAATGCCCTTCATCGTGCCGTAGTGGCGCAGGATGCGGGTGAGCATCCGGGTATCGATGCCGCTGATGCCGACGATGCCGTACTCTTTCAGCAAATTATCCACCGTATATTGCGCTCGCCAGTTGCTGGGCACTTCCTCGTGCTCGCGCACGACGAAGCCGTGCACGAAAGGGCGCACGGACTCGAAGTCATCCCGGGTGATGCCGTAGTTACCGATCAGCGGGTAAGTCATCGTCACGATTTGCCCGCAATAGGACGGATCGGACAGTACCTCTTGATAACCGGTGATTCCCGTATTAAAAACGACCTCGCCGGTCGATTCTCCTTCTGCTCCAAACGCTTTTCCGGTGAAAAGCGTACCGTCTTCCAGCAGCAATCTCGCTTGCATCAGGTTTTCCACACTCCTCTTGAGCCTTTATTCGTCCTCTATGCATACTATTGTTATATTTATAAATTATAATGTATATTTATTCATTCGTAAACCGGAAAGATTCATTTTTCCACGCCACTTTTCCGCCTGCCATCGTCATAACCGGCCAGCCCTTAAGCTTCCATCCGGTAAACGGCGTGTTCTTGCCTTTAGAGAGGAAGGTATCCGGGTCTACGGCCTGTTCTTCATCCAGATCGATGACAGTCAAATCCGCATCGGCTCCAGGCGCCAAACGGCCCCAAGATAGTCCGAAGACATCGGCTGGCGCGGACGTCATCTTTTCCAGCAGGAAAGAGAGGGTCCAAATGCCTGTGGCGACGAACTTCGTGTAGAGCAGCGGGAACGCTGTCTCAAACCCGACGATACCAAAGGGAGCAGCCAGCATGCCCTTTGCTTTCTCCTCTGCGCTGTGCGGCGCATGGTCGGTGACGATGATATCGATGGTGCCGTCCTCCAGCCCTTCGATGCAAGCCTGTACGTCCCGTGGAGTGCGCAAGGGCGGGTTCATTTTCCAATTGGCATCCATGCCGGGAATATCTTCGTCAGACAACACCAGGTGGTGAGGGCAAACCTCGGCCGTTACGTGAATGCCGATGGCTTTCGCTTGACGGATGAGCCGGACCGACTGCTCCGTGCTGACGTGGCATACGTGGTAGTGAACCCCCGTCGCTTCCGCCAGCAAAATGTCCCGGCCCACATGAATCGCCTCCGATTCATTGGGGATGCCCTTCAGCCCGTGCTTGCGGGCGAATGCTCCTTCCGTCACGGCGGCTCCTTCCACTAGAGAGTTGTCCTCGCAGTGGGCGATGACCGGCATGTCCAACTCTTTGGCCCACGCCATGGCGTCTTTCATCATTTGAGCGCTCTGCACGCCGACACCGTCATCGGTAAAGCCGACGGCTCCGGCTTCCTTCAGCGCCGGGAAATCGGTCAGCTCGCGACCCAGCTCGTTTTTCGTAATGCTACCGTAGGGCAGGACGCGTACAACGCCTTCCGCTGCCGCTTTATCCATTACCAGTTTCACCGTCTCCGGGGTATCGATCACCGGCCGGGTGTTGGGCATACAAGCGATGGTGGTGTAACCGCCCCGCGCCGCCGAGCGGGTGCCGCTAGCGATGGTTTCTTTATGCTCGAAGCCCGGTTCTCGCAAATGCACGTGCATGTCGATAAAACCGGGGCTTACCAATTTGCCTTCCACGTTCAGTACTTCATGGTGTTCTGTATTCGGATTTCCATCCGCAGCGGAAAGGATTGAAACGATCTTGCCTTTTTCAATGAAAAGATGATGCCGCTCTTGGTTGTCTCCCATTCCGATCATTTTTCCGTTCAATATCCACGTGCCCATGGTAATCCTCCTTGTTTGTCGCATGAAAAATGGACTTCTGTCTATCTCGCAACGCTCGCTCCGCGTGCAGATTGATCTTCCGATCGCTGTTGTGGACGGATTCTTTGAATGAGAAGACCCAATAGGGTGCGAATCCTTCCGCAAAGGCGAACGCTGTCGCTTCTCCAGATCAACTGCTCGCTCCGCTCACTTTGTGAGACAATACGTACCATTTTCATGCTTGTTTTTTCTTTATGACAAAGCCCGTTCCAGAACGGCCATCCGGATGGGGACGCCGTTGCTGACTTGGGTAAAGATTCGCGACCGTTCATGCTCGACCATCTCGTCGTCGATTTCCACGTTGCGGTTGATCGGCGCCGGGTGCATGATGATCGCGTGCTTTTCCATTTTGGCCGCTCGTTCCGCCGTCAAACCGTACTGCGCCCGGTAATCCTCAGTGGAGGCGAACAACTGGCTTTCGTGCCGTTCCAGTTGCACCCGCAGCATCATGACGACGTCAGCGCCATGCACCGCTTCATCCATGCTGACATATGGCGCGTATTCTGCCAGTTCAGGAGCCTGCATCACCGAAGGAGCGCAGAACCGAACGTTCGCCCCCAGCTCTTGCAAAGCCCACAGATTGGAGCGGGCAACCCGGCTGTATTTGATGTCGCCGATGATGGAGACGTTCAATCCTTTGATCTGTCCGAATTCTTTTCGCATCGTGTAGAGATCAAGCAGCCCTTGGGTCGGGTGTTCGTTGTTCCCATCACCGGCGTTGATCAGAGGAATGCTCACGTGCTCGGCCAACTGAGGCAAAACCCCGTTCGGCTTCAATCGGACAACGCCGGCGTCGATTCCCATCGACTCCAGTGTGCGCACCGTGTCGTATATGGATTCGCCTTTTTGCACGCTGGATACGGCTGCCGAGAAGTTAAGCACCTGGGCTCCCAGTCGTTTTTCGGCTACTTCAAAAGAAAAGCGTGTGCGGGTGCTGTTCTCAAAAAACATGTTGGCGACGAAGCGATTGCTGAGCGCCGTATGGTTTTTTTGCGGATGGGCTTCCCAATAGGCTGCACGGTCCAGGATGGAATAGAGTTCCTCTCCGCTCATCCCTTTCAAACCAAGCAAGCTTTTGTCCGTTCGAATGGCCATTGTACTCACTCCGTCCGCCCCCTTTGGATAATGATGACTTTATCTTCCCCGTCAACTTCCTGCAGCTTGACTTCGATCTCTTCCGATTTGGCCGTCGGCACGTTTTTGCCGATGTAATCCGGCCGGATCGGCAGCTCCCGATGTCCTCTGTCGATGAGTACGGCAAGCTGAATCATTTCCGGACGCCCCTGATCCATCAGGGCATCCATCGCAGCCCGCACCGTACGGCCGGTATAGAGCACATCGTCGAAAAGAATCAGCTTTTTGCCGTGAATGACATCGCGTCCGGCCGGCATATTCTCGATGCGAACCCCCGACGGTTCCCGGTCATCGCGGTAAGGCGTCGTGTCGATCTCCAATACCGGTACGGCAGCCGCTTCGATCTCTTGGATCCGTTCCGCAATCCGTTCAGCCAAGTAAATCCCCCGGGTGCGTATTCCGACCAGCACCAGGTTATCCACCCCTTTGTTGCGTTCCACGATTTCGTGGGCAATCCGAGTCAGTACCCGGCGGATTGCAGTTTCGTCCATCAAGATGTGAGTTTGCTGTGGGGCCATTACCATAACTTCCTTTCGAAAAATCGTCTGAAGATCCAAAAAACCCCCTTGCCGGAGGGCAAGGGGGTGCGCCGAAAGAGTCAGATGCCTAGTCTTCGTGCGCGGAAAAACCGCAACACGCACTCGTCCGCAGACGATGGGCATACCGCTTACTAATCGTTCACCTTGCCAGCCTCACAGGACTGTCTTTTAAAGGCGCTATTTGGTTACAAAGATTATGACATGATGCTGCAGGTTTGTCAACGACAGTTCCATCCAAGATACAGCTCAGCTAAGGTGATGTCGGCTATAGTCCGCTCTCCAATTGTCTCTCCGCCCGGGTTATGCTATAAAAGATGTAGTGCATGACCGCCTGCAGGCGGATTTACTAATAAACCGGCCAAAAGGAGAATTCGGAAATGAGCGAAATGAATACCTACGAGATTATCGATTTTATTAAAAACAGCGTAAAGAAAACCCCTGTGAAGGTATATGTAAAAGGCCAGCTTGATAACATCGACTTCGGCGCAGACGTAAAAGCGTTCATCTCCGGTGCTAGCGGCGTGCTGTTCGGCGAATGGACGGTCATTAAAGCCGTTTTGGACAAGCATACGGCTGAGATCGAAGATTACGTTGTGGAAAACGACCGCCGCAACTCGGCTATTCCGACATTGGATCTGAAAGGCATCAACGCCCGCATTGAACCGGGTGCGGTTATCCGCGACAAGGTCACTATCGATAATAATGCCGTCATCATGATGGGCGCTGTTATCAACATCGGCGTACATATCGGCGAAGGCACCATGATCGATATGGGTGCGATTCTTGGCGGCCGCGTGCAAGTAGGCAAAATGTGCCACGTCGGCGCAGGAGCCGTGCTTGCTGGCGTTATCGAACCACCTTCCGCTCAACCTGTTGTACTGGAAGATAATGTGCTGGTCGGCGCCAACGCCGTCGTATTGGAAGGCGTCCGCATCGGCGAAGGCTCTGTTGTCGCAGCAGGTGCCGTCGTAACCCAGGACGTGCCTCCTTTCACAGTGGTTGCCGGAACGCCTGCCAAGGTGATCAAGCAAGTGGACGACAAGACGAAGTCGAAAACCGAAATCCTGCAAGAGCTGCGCCAACTGTAAAATGAGCCCGGCTCATCTTTTGCGATTGATCAAGGAAGAGGGTTGCCGATGACCGTTCATACCAATATCCAAAAAGACACCTTTATCGAGATCCGCCGCCAACTGCACCGTATTCCCGAGCCTGGCTTTGCCGAGTTCAAAACCCAGCGGTTCCTGCTGGACTATATCGCGAAGCTGCCACAGGAACGGCTTGAAATCCGTACCTGGCGCACGGGCATCTTGGTGAAAATAAAGGGGCTGCAGCCGTCCCACACCTTCGGCTACCGTACAGACATGGACGGGTTGCCCATTCCGGAGGATACGTCTTACCCGTTCCAGTCCGAGCACCCTGGCTATATGCACGCGTGCGGCCACGATATGCACATGGCTATCGCTCTTGGGGTTTTGACCCATTTTGTAGAGCAGCCGATGAAGGATGACCTGGTCGTTTTGTTCCAACCGGCCGAAGAAGGCCCCGGCGGCGCCAAGCCGATGCTGGAAAGCCCGGAACTGGCAGACTTCATGCCTGATCAGATCGTCGCTTTGCACATCGCTCCGGAGTATAAAACCGGTGTGATCGCCACGAAGCCCGGCATTCTTTTCGCCAATACTTCCGAATTATTTATCGATCTGACCGGAAAAGGCGGCCACGCCGCTTATCCTCATAACGCCAACGATATGGTCGTAGCGGCGGCTCAATTGGTCGGACAGTTGCAAACCATCGTCGCCCGCAACATCAACCCGCTGGATTCCGCCGTTATCACGATAGGTAAAATCACCGGCGGCACCAAGCAAAACATCATCGCTGAAAACGCCCGTCTCGAGGGTACGATCCGCACCTTGTCCGCAGAGACGATGGTCAAGATCAAATCCCGCATCGAGGCGCTGCTTAAGGGGATCGAAGCTTCCTTTGAATGCAAAGCTAGTGTCGACTGGGGAGCTAATTACCTGCAAGTATACAACGATCCGGACACAACGGCGGAATTCATGGAATGGCTGAAGGAAGGCGGAACCGCCGAACTTTATGAATGCACGGAAGCGATGACCGGCGAAGATTTCGGTTATTTTCTGGCTAAGATCCCCGGTCTGATGTTCTGGCTCGGAGTTGATACGCCCTATGGGCTGCACCATGCGAAGCTGGAACCAAACGAAGGGGCGATTGAAGTCGCCATCCGCACCGTAACCCGTTATTTGGAATGGAAAAGCGGCCAATAAGCCATATCAGCAAAAAAAGCGGTTTTGCCCAAAGGCAATTCCGCTTTTTTATTGGCTCGTTAACGACACGGCTGCTGCACTATTTGCAATCGTGTTTTCATATAATAAGAAAAAAACGGTAGATGAGGTGACCCACATGAGAATTCATACGGTTCAATTCGGCAAAGCGATGTCCTTGAAGGATTTGCAGAGCTTATCCCAAGCCGCGTCCAAATTCCAGGCGGACGTCTATCTGTATTTGCAGAACGATTCCATTAAGATCGATGTCAAAAGCCTGCTCGGCCTTATGCTGCAAAGCATACCCGCAGGCTATGAAGCAACCGTTGAAACCAGTGGCGCAGACGAACTGGAAGCGCTGGAAGCCATAAGCACCATTATCATGCAAGGCGATTAACGAATTATCGTTCCGCAGTCTCCAATTGCAGCAGCTCGGCTGCTTCCGGGACGGGAAGCTCCTGCACTTTGTTCAGCTTCCGCTCGATATTGCGGCTCTTTCTAGCCGCGTTTTCGATGGTGTTGCTCGCTTCTTGCAGCTTCTTATGGGTCTTGTCTAAAAGATCGCCGAAATTGCCGAACTCCGTCTTCACCGCGCCCAAAAGACTCCATACTTCGCTGGAGCGCTTTTCGATAGCAAGGGTGCGGAAGCCCATCTGCAGGCTGTTGAGGAAGGCAGACAGCGTCGTCGGCCCGGTCAGGACGACCCGGCATTCCCGCTGCAGCCATTCGCTTAAGCCCGGCATCCGCAACGCTTCCGCATATAGCCCCTCCGTTGGCAGAAACAAAATGCCGAAGTCCGTCGTGTGTGGCGGCTCGATATATTTATTGCGGATATCCTTCCCTTCCGCCTTCAGCCGATTCTCCAGCTGCTTCATATACTGAGCAACACCATCGGGATCGCCGGCATCCTGTGCGTCCAGCAGCCGCTGGTAGTCCTCCGTAGGAAATTTCGAGTCGATGGGCAGCCACACGACACCGCCTGCACCATCCTTGGCCGGCAGCTTGATGGCAAATTCCACCCGCTCCGCACTGCCTTTGCGAGTGGCCACATTGCGCTCATATTGATCAAGTGTTAGCAGCTGTTCCAACAGGTTGCCCAGTTGGACTTCCCCCCACGTGCCTCTCGTCTTTACGTTGGTCAAGACCCGCTTCAAGTCGCCGACGCCCGAAGCGAGGGTTTGCATTTCGCCCAACCCTTTATGTACTTGCTCCAATCGCTCGCTGACCAGCTTGAAGGATTCGCCGAGGCGCTGTTCCAGCGTCGCGTGGAGCTTCTCATCCACCGTTGCGCGCATCTGCTCCAGCTTTTTGCCGTTGTCTTCCTGCAATTCCTTGAGCCGCTGATCAACCGTGTCTCGTAGTTTGTCCAGTTTGTCTTCGGTCGTGCCCAACTGATTCTTCTGAATCGAGGAAAGCTGCTCAAGAAAAGAAAGTAAAGACCGGTTGAAAGCTTCCAGCTTACCCCCGGTTTCTTCCCGGTTTCGTCGTTCCGACTGCTGCAGCTCACTGCGGTTCAAGGAGAACTGCTCAAGCAAGCTCCGTTCCAACCGCTCCTGCTGCCGCTCCACAAAAGTCAGCTTGTCCTTCAGAGCAGAGGTGTCTCCTTTTCCTTTTTGCGAGACTAAGAGAATGAGAACGACTGCATTTAACAACAAAGACAAGCCCAATAATACGTATTCAACCACGACGAACCTCCCGCTTTTTGTCTGATGATGTCTGTCTCTAATTATAGCCGGAAAACGCACGCATGCAAACATTTGTTCTTTTTATAGTAAGCAAGATCAACTCTAAATATCGAATATGAAATATATCTCTCCATCTCGATGAAAAAAAGTGGCAAGCCCTCTCGGGCCTGCCCCTTGTTGTATCCCCTCAAGCAAAACTGCCGGGCTTTAATTTGCTGTATTGCACGGAGACGAATTTGAGATATTTATTTAAGTATTTGCGGCTGATCAAGGCGATGCCTCCGATAAAAGCGCTCGTAACAACGGCGAATGGAATACTCCAGGAATACGGCACCTCGTAGTTCGGGCCAAGGCTCATATTGATCCAAGGGACTCCGAAGGAGCGTATGACACCGGCAATGAGGGTGAGTACGGCGCAGAAGCCAAACGAATACATGATCGTTGCCAATACCGGAACCACCATGATGCTGATCAAGCCTGTCGTGCAATAAAACCTCAGCTTCAGTAAAACATCCTTCAAGGAATGACTCGGTTGCCTTTCCATCATGTATTCGCTCTGATAAGCTCTTGCCAGCAAATAAGGATTGCCCAATCTGGCCAAAATCGCCGCCTCGGATTGACCGTTCGCGATGCCTTCCGCGATATTGCTTTCGATTTCTCGGACTGCGTCCTGCCGCTCTTCTTCGGGCATGTACTTTAGAAACTCATAAAACTTCCTCAAATACTCGTTCCCATAAGCTCCCATAATGATTCTCCTCTCTGCTCAATACAGATGAATTTGGGCGACCGCATCGGACACCTTGCCCCATTCAAGGGACATCGCTTCCAGTAAGCTGTGGCCTTCCGGGGTTAGCCGGTAATATTTCCGGGGCGGTCCCGCTTCCGATTCCTGCCAGAAGGAATCGATGTATTTGTCTTTAAGCAGCCGCCGTAAAAGAGGGTAGAGGGTTCCCTCCGTTACGGCCAAAGGCTCCCAGCGATCCAAGATCGTGACAAGCTCGTATCCGTACCGGGGCTTGGTGCTGATCAGTTGCAGGATGCAATATTCCAGCAACCCGCGGCGCACTTGAGAAATCCATTCCGACATATCCACGAGGCTCGCTCCTTCCACTATTATAATACCACACAGTACTGTGCTGTGCACAATAGTTTTTATCCCAACAAAAAAAAGCAGGCAAGCGCCTGCTCTCGAATCAACATATATTCTTAATGAATCGTTCAACCGATCTAGAACCATTACCGGATCTTCCCCACAAAGCTCTCCACGCGATTCAGCGCTTCCTCCAGCACATCCATGGCACAGGCGTAAGAAATGCGGATATACCCTTCCCCATAATCGGAAAAAGCGTCTCCCGGCACGACCGCAACCTTCTCTTCATCAAGTAAACGGGAGGAAAATTCCTGAGAGCTCAAGCCAAACGGGCGAATCGAGGGAAACAGATAAAATGCGCCCTCCGGCTTAATCAAACCAAAGCCCATCGCCGTCAGTCTTTCCGCTGCATAATCTCGGCGGCGACGGTATTCCACACGCATCGGTTCCGCATCGTCCACCCCCATCGTCAGCGCTTCGATAGCGGCGAATTGGCTGACGGAGCTGGCGCAGGTAGCATGATATTGATGAACCTTCAACATGTGCTGGGTCATATAGGCCGGGGCGAACGTAAAGCCGATGCGCCACCCGGTCATGGAATGGGATTTGGATAATCCGTTGATGATGACTGTTTTCTCGCGTAACTCAGGAAAAGCAGCAGCGGATACGTGAGCGCCGTCATAAATCAGCTCACTGTAAATTTCATCGGATACGACAAAAATTTGCCGGTCCTTGAGCAACGCGGCAATCGCCGCCATATTCTCATAACTCATGACGCGGCCGGTCGGGTTGGATGGTGAGCCGATGATCACCGCGCGTGTTTTGTTCGTCAGCTTCTCCGACAGCCCTTCGGCTGTCAGCAGAAAGTCCGTTTCCCGCGTATCGACATAGACCGGAACTCCGCCGCACATGCGAATAATCGGTTCATATCCGGGATAAATCGGCCCCGGCAAAATGACCTCATCACCCGGTGTGATCAGCGTCTGCAGAGCAATTTCCAGCGCTTCTGCCGCGCCGATGGTGACGATTACCTCTGTTTCAGGGTTGTACGACAAACCGTATTTTGTCTCGACGAATGCCGCAGCAGCCCGTCGCAGCTCCAACAAGCCGGCGTTTGCAGTATACCCAGTTTGCCCGGAATCGATGGCCCGTTTGGCCGCTTCCTTGATATGCGTAGGCGTCGGAAAATCAGGTTGTCCCAGCGTAAGCGTAAGCGCACCGGGAATTTGCGCCACCCGGTTGGATACCTTGCGGATTCCCGATATTTCGATGCCGCGAACTCTTTCATTCAGCAAATGTTCCATCCTGTCTCCCCCGTTCTCCTGTCTTTACATGCTCCTGAGCCGGCGCAGCAGCGCCTCCATATCATCCGGCAGCGGGGCGGTAAACTCCACATATTCCTCTGTCCGCGGATGGATAAACCCGAGTACGGCGGCATGCAACGCTTGACCGGTGATCCCTTGGTTTTTCTCCTTTACCCGGCCGTAAGCCGGATCTCCAACGAGCGGGTGGCCGATGTATTTCATATGTACCCGGATCTGGTGAGTGCGGCCCGTTTCCAGCATCAGTTCCAGCACCGTGAAGTTGCCGATTCGCTCCAGCACGGCAAAGTGGGTAACCGCCCGCTTGCTGTTGCGCTCCGTGACGGTGAATAACTTGCGGTCCGATGCATCGCGGCCGATTGGCGCATCGATGGTTCCTTTGTCGTGGGGAATATTACCGTTAACGATGGCGATATACTTTCGTGTGACGGTATGGGCTTTAAGTTGAGCGGCCAGCGCAGCATGCGCCTTGTCGTTTTTAGCTGCCATCAGCAGCCCGGAGGTGTCCTTATCGATACGGTGGACAATACCGGGGCGCAGCACGCCGTTAATGCCCGACAAATCGTTGCAGTGATACAGGAGTCCGTTAACGACGGTACCCGAATAGTGGCCGGGAGCGGGGTGCACGACCATGCCCCGGGCTTTATTAATCACGACGACATCCGAATCCTGATACACGATATCAAGGGGAACAGGCTCGGCGGCGACTTCCAGCTCTACAGGCTCGGGAATGCTTACTTCCACCCGATCACCGGACTGCACTTTATAGTTCGCCTTAACAGGCGTCCCGTTAACCGAGACAAGGCCGTCCTTAATCCACATCTGCACTTGGGACCGGGAGACATCCTCTTCCAGGGTGTCCGTCACCAGCTTGTCAATACGCTCTCCAGCCGATTCGACCGCAACTGTCCAATCCTCCGAGCGGCTTGCGATGATATCAGGAGCCATGGGTTTCCGACTCCTTTTCTCCAGCTTGATCGAGTTCCGCTGGACCTGCTTTCTTTTCCTTGCGCCAATCCAAAATGGAATCCAGCAAAATCATCGCGACGCCAATCGTGATGAACGTGTCTGCAATATTGAAGATCGGGAAAATATAGTCGACATGCCAACTAAATAACGTGAAGCGAAAGTGGAACTGAAGAAAGTCAACGACTTCCCCGTGCCGAGCCCGATCCACGAAATTGCCCAAAGCACCGCCTAAAATGAATGCAAGGGCTGTCGGCATCAACCGCCTGCCTTCCCGGATCACTTTGCGCATGTACCAGAGCAGTCCGCAAACGACAATTACCGTAATGACGACGAAAAACCAGCGCTCGCCTTCCAAAATACTAAAAGCCGCCCCGGTATTGCGATGAGACGTGATTTGGAAAAAATGGCCGATTACCGGCACCAACTCGTATAAATCCAGGTTCTGGACGATCAACCATTTCGTGAATTGGTCAAGCAAAAAAGCGATAAGAGCCACTATAAAATAGATCAATGTTCTTCCTCCTTGTAAAAGCAGCTGCATAGGTTTCTTAAGATATCAGAAAGTATAAACCTTGAAGATGAGGCTTCCTGATATCGCAAGAAAAGCATCCTCTAAGCGCGATCTGGCTTCTTTGAATGTACGTCGATAAACTCTTTTCTTACAATGGTTGCCTTACCCGCTCCCAGTTCCCTTGACGGCCTGGCCCTTTTTCGGGAAAAGCTAAGAGCGAAAATCACCGAGCATGAGGGGGGAACTACGATGCGACATTTGACCCGTGATCAATTGACCCATCTGCATCAGGAATTGATTCAAGAAAAAACCGAATTGGATAAGCTTTTCTCCCACACCGACAATTTTGGCTTGTCGGAAGCTCTATCTGACTCCATCGGCGAGCTGTCCACTCGGGACAACCATCCCGCTGACATCGGCTCCGAGGTGTTCGAGCGGGGAAAAGATTTAGCTTTGAACGATCATGCCGAGAAAAAGTTGATGGATGTGGAAACAGCACTAGCCCTCTTCGAAAAAAAAGAATACGGCATTTGTGCCCGTTGTGGCAAGCCCATTCCGTATGAACGACTGGAAGCCCTGCCTACTGCGACATGCTGCATCGAGCACAGTACTGACAATCATGTATCCGAAGACAGGCCCATAGAAGAGGAAATGATGGAACCGCCCTTCGGACGCACCAGCTTCGATGAGCGCGATGATGAAACCGAGTTTGATGGTGAAGATTCTTGGCAGGCCGTGGCCAGCTTTGGAACATCCACCTCCCCAGCTTACACCGAAGCGGCAGAAATTACCGACTATGACGATTTATATATAGAGAGCGACGAAAATGTCGGATATGTCGAAGACTTGGAAAGCTTTCTCGCCACTGACATCTACGGCGAAGGTGTATTCGTTGTCCGTAATAAAGCCTATTACCATTATTTAGATCATAAGGAAGGCGAGGGCCTTCTAGAACCTGATCCTTTGCCGGATAAAGCCGGGCACGCATCCGATTACCGATAGGTGCGAGTATCCAGTTTGCTTTGGACGATATCAACGAGTTGGGCAATATAATCGCCAATAATGGGCAAGTTCAGGGCTCCTAGACCCTGCAGAATGTAAAGAATAGTTGAAGTAAACACCGTTACCCCAATGGCGATGCCGATCCCTCTGGCGGTTCCTCCCACAAGATTCAGAACAAAAATCCGCCAAGGGTGATGCATCAGCTGAATATAATCGGCAATCTGCGTCCGTTCCATATTGCCTGCCATCTTCTTAACCCGCTCGCTCACCTCGTATAATACTTGCCGATCATATTCGCTCAGCTGATCCTTCATCTGTTGCCACTCTCCGCATTTTCCGATTGGCGATCAGTTTAGTTATTACCGATAGCCCTTTGTCCAATACGGTTGTGGATGGTTTTCCCTGAGCAGGAGCATGTGCAGCAGCTGGTGCAACATAAGATTAGCCCCTCATCCTGTAAGGACGAGAGGCTTTTTCACAGGTAAATAAGCCCGAAAAAAGTTAGGCGCGGCTTTCTTCCTTGGCCTCCAAGGATTCCCAGCTATCGGTCTGCAAAATCTCCAGTTGGGCTTCCAGCAAGGTGCGGAAGCGAGTGCGGAATATCGAAGCCTGCTTCTTTAACTCTTCCGTTTCCAGAGCAATCTTGCCGGACTTTACAAGCGCCTCGTTGATGATGCGGTCCGCATTTTTCTCCGCTTCCCGAATGATCAATTGAGCTTCCTTCTTAGAATTGCCCTTCACTTCATCGGCAGCTTCCTGAGCGACAATGATTGTCTTGCTCAGGCTTTCTTCAATATTTTGGAAATGTTCCAAACGTTCCTGCAGAGTTGCAATCTGGTTATGAAATTCTTTGTTTTCACGGATGATCGCTTCGTAGTCTTTAATCACCTGATCTAAAAACTCATTTACGTCGTCCTCATCGTATCCGCGAAATGAACGTTTGAACTCTTTGTTATGTATGTCCAAAGGCGTAAGCGGCATTGGGGCACCTCCAAATAAATGATGTAATGGATGTCACGTTGTCGTTCCATAAAAAGACTTATTCGACGGAACATCAGAAAATCCTTCCCAATAAAAAAGCGAATCCGCCATAAAAAGACGTGTTTCGCAGTGAGATTACTTGAATTTCCCAGCTTTCAGACGAATTCGTCCTTTTTTGGATACCCCTTCCACCTGCAGCAGCTTAAATCTTCCAAAGCCTTGAATAGAGAGAACGTCTCCCTCTTGCAAAGACCTGCTCGGGTCCTCTTCCACCTTCCAGTTCACCCGGCAACGCCCAGCTCGAATGGGATCTTGAGCTTTCGCCCGGCTTAACCGGCATAAGTCGCTGACGATTCCGTCTAGTCTCATCGAAGCGACGGACAGGTTTATCTCTTCAAACTCAGTGATTGCCGTGCGCAGCTCCGCTAACGGAAGCAGTTCAGTCTGCACATGGGTACGATGAACCTGCTGAAGATTTAGCCGCATGTAATCGCTGATCTCCGCCGCCACCAAACAGTGGCAGCCGTCGTCAAGCACGTGGATATCTCCTACTTTGTCCCGTTTGATGCCTAACCCCAAAATGGAGCCCATATAATCTCCGTGCTCCAACTTAATGAACTTATCGTCAGCCGGCTTTATCGCCAGAACGCGAATGCCCGGGTCTACATCCAGCGGATCCCGGTAGCCGGGAACCAAAATGCCCCGCTGCCGCTCTGCGCCGGGATAACCCCCGTTTAGAGCGAATGCAGCGTCCCCCGCCGCGTACCGGTTAGCAACCGTCTCCAGAATGGAAGCTTGGCGGGGATCGAGAAAATCCGTGACTTTGATTTCATGGCGCTCCGCCGCGCGCTCCAGCCATTCGGCAGCCCGGTCCACGAAGGCGTGCTCATCCGGACGAAAATGCGAATACCACTCTTTTACCATGCTAGCATCCTAAAAAGCCTTATTGAGCCATTTGAAAATGAAATCCACAACGGCATCGATGCCCCAATAAACATACCGGAAGGCAAAAAGAGCAAGGATCGGAGAAATATCCAGCATGCCGCCGATTGGAGGAATAATCTTTCGGAAAGGTGACAAATAGGGCTCTACGACTTTTGCCAATCCCCTGCCGAAGGAACTTTCCCGGACATTCGGAAGCCACGACATCAATATGTAAACGAACATCGCGACATAGTAAAGCTCATATAAATAAAACAACAAGGTATGGACAATGTTTTCTATATCCTGCAAAGCATTTCACCTCTGTCAATTATAAGAGTTCTCATCATCCATCATTTCTTTTATACTGCCCTGAATTTCTACAGAATCAGGGGTACACAGAAAAATTTGCGGTCCTATTTTGGAAATGGTTCCGCTGAGAGCATATACGGTTCCGCTCAAAAAGTCGACAATCCGCTTCCCCTGATCGGGCCGCACCCGCTGTAAATTGACAATGACCGGACGGCGGGACCGGAGATGATCGGCAATTTCCTGGGTATCCTCATAGGAACGCGGTTCATTCAAGACGACACGGACGCTCTTTTGGGAGTGGATGCTGACAACATTCCCTTTTACCTTACGTTGCTCAAAAGGATTGGTTTCAATTTCTTCGGGTTCATCTACGGAACGGTGGTCTTCCGGCATATCCTCTTCTTCTCTTAGGCCAATGATATTCAGAAACTTGTTCATTACTCCCATGTCCGTACCTCCTTATCCTTCATAGGGCAGCAGAACCGAGCCAAGGCGGACCCAGGTCGCTCCTTCTTCAATTGCAACCTCGAAATCGTTGGACATTCCCATGGACAATTCCACAAGCGGATACGGAAACAGCTTGGCATCGTTCAATTCATCTCTTAGCTCCCGCAGCCGCCGGAATACCGGACGGGTCCGCTCGGGGTCATTTTCATGCGGAGCCATCGTCATCAGTCCCAGCACCTCGATGCCAGGCAAGCTTTTTACCGACTCCGCCAGTTCGAAAAGCCCTTCAGGTGCGACGCCATACTTCGTATCCTCACCGGAAACATTGACCTGCAGAAAAATGCGGGCAACCACACCGAACTCCATCGCTTTCCTGCTGATTTCCGCAGCCAGATTCAGCCTGTCCACCGAATGAATGTATGCGAATTTGCCTACGACATCCTTCACTTTGTTGGTTTGTAGGTGTCCGATAAAATGCCAGGTTACCCGGTCCGAGAGAGCTTCCCACTTGGCTTTGGCATCCTGCCAACGGTTCTCGCCAACATGGTGAAACCCGGCTTCTACGATCTGTTCCGTCAAAGAAAGCGACACGTATTTCGTTACGGCAACGATCCGCACATCCTCACGGTTTCTACCGCAACGCTTGCATGCCGATGTGATTCGATCTTCCACGTCTTTAATTCTTTCGCTTAAATCCAAACCGCTAGTTCCCTCCGTTCAAGCATGAACTGCTTTGCCGATCCAAGCCATCATTCTGCCGGTGATCCCTTTTTCCTTGCGGTGCGAATAAAAAAGGTCAGTGCTACAGCTTGTGCAGTATCGAGACAATTCGATAGAGGACGGCATGATTCCTGCTTTAATCATAATTTGTCGGTTTACTTGTTGCAAGTCGAGATCGTACTTCCCGGCGATTGTTTTTTGATAATAGGGAAACCGCTCCCCGTTGTCTTTATCTGAGGCAGAAAGGTCCAGCACCCGATCGATTTCGTCGATCACTCGATTATCCACTTCATAACAGCATGAACCGATGCTAGGTCCGATAGCTGCCAGCAGATTTTCCGGTTGAACGCCAAAATGATTGACCATGGCAGCGACCGTTTCAGCGGCGATGGCCAAGGCTGTGCCCTTCCAGCCGGCATGGGCGAGTCCGATAACTCCCGTCACCGGATCGGCGAAAAACAGCGGCACGCAGTCAGCAAATAAAGCAGCCAGCACCAGCCTCGGCTCACGGGTGATAAAAGCGTCCGCTTCCGGCAGTGCGCTGCTGCGGTTGAAAGCTCCCCTGCCCGCATCTTGCGCCGTTATAACGGCCACACGCTTGCCATGAACCTGTTCGCCGAACACCCATCCTTCTAGTGGGATGCCGATTTCTTCAGCAACCCGCCTGCGGTTCGCCACAACCGAGTCCGGATCGTCCGCAACATGCAGTCCGCAGTTAAGCGATGCAAACGACTCTTGGCTTACCCCGCCCAATCGGGAGGTGAAGCCAACGCTAAGCCCCGGAATGCGGCTCTCCCATCCGCAGATGCGGAAGAGATCTGGTCCCCCTTCAACCCGTTGAAACGAAAAAGGTTCCATCCCCACACTCCCCCTTGTTTATGTTTCAATAAGTGTACCATAGAATGGGAAGCGGCCAAAAGACTGAATTGACCATGATCTCTACTAAAAAAGCTACGCATGGGAGCATGCGCAGCTTTTTTCAACTTGATCTTGTGTTTGCTCATCTATCCCTATCCCGTTCCCGTTCTCGTTCCCGCTGCTCTTTCTCCCGATATGGACGAATATATTCCGCTGGTGCATCCTCTTCGGAGTTCCGGTAAACTCGAGTATCATCCAGTTTGACGAGAACGACGTCCATGCCGATCTTGACGATATTCCTCCAGGGAATCACCACGTCTGTCCCTCCGCCGAACATGCCGAAAAAGCGGGTATGATTCGGAACGACGATGGCTTCGATTCTCCCCTGGCGCAAATCCAGTTCCAAATCGCTGATTTGACCCAGCTTTTTCCCGTCGATGATATTGACGACGTCTTTCGATTGGAAATCGGATATTTTCATGACGACCACCACGTATCCTGAGTTTTGCCTGCATCCTATCTTACTATATGTGGCAGACACCCAAAAAGATACGAAGGATTTGCCCAGGTTCGAAAGCGCCCATACTTAAGCGACCGCTCTATCCGTTTCCAACTTGTAGTAGTTTCGTACAGAAGGCAGCAGGGTGACGATTTGGAGAATGAAGCCAATGGCGAAATAAACCAAGTGAATGATTGCAACGGCTTGCATTACATAAACCTCCACCGTGATCCAGATCAGGTCGGCAAAGCCCATATAGAGCGACGCCGTCCATGCGGAACGCATGTCCCCATAGATATTGAGAAATTGAAACGGGCGAAATTCCCGGCCATTAATCAGGAATGTGGCGATAATGAGAGGAACAACCCCAAGGACAAGGAATAATATGAGTCCGGGAATAAAGTAATCGGGGAACATCTTAATTTCCATGAGATCGCTGGGCATCTTCAACACACTTCCATCCGGTCCGATCATCAGTGCTCCGCCACCGAATAAAGCGCCAACCCCCAGAAAGATATGCAGAGCGATTAGAATGTTAACCGATACAGGTTTTTTCGCCGTCACTTGCTTCGTCATTGGATCATGCTCCTTTAGTTTGGTTATGATCTAATTAACCAAGCAAGGCATTTTTTGTCAGCGATATCTCTCACATGACGCGAAAAACCGGCTCCGTTTTAGCGGGGCCGGCACATTTCGTGGCATTTACGACTGAACATGCTTCTGCATCTGATGAATAGCCGATTTCTCCAGACGGGATACTTGAGCTTGGGAGATCCCGATCTCTTCAGCCACTTCCATTTGGGTTTTGCCATCGTAAAAGCGCATGGAGAGAATCATTTTTTCCCGCTCGCCCAGCTTGCGCATCCCTTCCCGGAGGGCAATGCCCTCGATCCAGGTGGCGTCCCGGTTGCGCTCGTCTCCGATTTGATCCATGACGAAAATCGGATCTCCGCCGTCATGATAGATGGGCTCAAACAGAGAGACCGGATCCTGGATGGCATCGAGGGCGAAAACAACATCTTCTTTTGGCAGGTTGAGGGCTTCGGATATTTCATATACCGTAGGTTCGCGGGAATGCTTATAGGTGAGGTTGTCCCTTACTTGCAGAGCCTTATAGGCTATATCCCGTAGGGAGCGGGATACCCGGATCGGGTTGTTGTCGCGCAGGTACCTTCTGATTTCCCCGATGATCATAGGTACGGCGTAGGTGGAGAATTTGACGTTCTGGCCCAAATCAAAATTGTCGATGGCTTTCATGAGGCCGATGCAGCCAACCTGGAACAGGTCGTCCACAAATTCTCCCCGATTATTGAACCGCTGAATGACGCTGAGGACGAGCCGCAGATTGCCATTCACCAGCTTTTCCCGGGCTTGCCGGTTGTTTTTCGTTTGCAGCTCCGTAAACAACTCGCGCATTTCCGCATTGGTCAGCACCGGGAGCTTGGAAGTGTCAACGCCACATATCTCGACTTTATTGCGGGTCATAAGCGAATACCTCCCAAGGAGAAACGTTACTGTTCATTATCTCCCGGGTCGGTTTTTTTATGCGGTGCTGCTTCCTTTAGGAAACCTCCTTAAACCATTTTGCTGAATTCCTTGCGCAGGCGTTTGATGATCCGTTTTTCCAGACGCGATATGTAGGATTGGGATATTCCAAGCAGGTCCGCTACATCCTTCTGGGTCTTTTCTTCCCCATCCGCCAACCCGAAACGCAGCTCCATAATAGTCCGTTCCCGCTCTGATAATTTGTCCAGAGCTTTGTGCAGCAGCTTGCGGTCCACCTGTTCCTCGATGTTGCGGTAGATCGTATCATTTTCCGTTCCAAGCACATCGGACAGCAGCAATTCGTTGCCATCCCAATCGATGTTAAGCGGCTCGTCGAAGCTTACCTCCGAACGGGTTTTGCTGTTGCGGCGCAAATACATTAAGATTTCGTTCTCGATGCAGCGGGAGGCGTAGGTGGCCAGCTTTATTTTTTTCTCCGGGTCAAAGGTATTGACGGCTTTGATCAGTCCGATGGCGCCGATGGATACCAAGTCCTCGATATTGATCCCGGTATTTTCAAACTTGCGCGCGATATAGACGACCAAACGGAGATTGCGCTCGATCAACATCGCCCGTATCGCCGCGTCGCCGCTGGGCAGCCGCTGAAGGAGGTACTCCTCCTCCTCCCTCGTCAAAGGCGGCGGCAGCGCCTCGCTTCCGCCTATGTAGTATATCTCATTGCCTTTCAGGCCGAGGAAGATGAGCACCCGGTAATAGTTCAGCTGCATGATAAATTTCCATTTTACTTGCATGGCGTTTCCTCCTGAAAGTCAAGTTAGGTTACAGAAGTTACGGATTCCAGAAGCTTCGGATGGATAATGGCATGATACGAACCATCCGCGCTCAGCTTGCCTCCGTCAAGTCCGATCAGTACTTTTCCCGTTTCCAGTGATGAACCGTTATAGTGGAGTGTTACCCGGTCAGGTTTGACCGCTAGCAAAAATTGCGTGTTCCGGTTCAAACCCCGATATGGCACAAGCCGCAGGCGGTCCCGCCAATCGGATGATTCGTCCTCACCCATTGCAGCCACCATACGATCCACTTCGCTTGACCGGATCATGGTCATCCACGAAGGGGGCAAAGCATCCTTCCACTGGTCTGCTTCCACGATCATGACCGGCGTACGAGTCAAGGGATCGTACAACTGATTCCCCGTATCAATAAGCCCGCGGCAAGCGTGAACGAAATCGCCGATCTCGACCTGGATATCCGCGAGGTTGCCCGCAAGGTGCTGCTTGTTCCTAGCACTTTGAACTACGCGGTATAGCAGCCAAACGGTTGCAGGCAGTACCGGTATGAGTAGCATTGTGGACACCCCGCCGAACTGGGTATACAGCATCCCATCCAACAACTCGCTTTGGGACAAAAAAAAGTATGATGCAGCGAAAACTCCACCTGCAGCCGCAAAGTTGACGGCATAAAATCCGCCTAACAGCCGTAAATAACGCTGTAGAGAGCCGAAGCCAAAAGCAGTAAAAACCATAGCCAGCGAGAATAATAATTTGACACCCAGCGTATAGAGAAATGACAGCTCTGGAAAATATACGAAGACAACGTACAACGCGCCGAGACCGGCGGAAGCGGCAACCCGCAAGGGACGCATGTCCGTTTTCATCAACCATGCGGTAACGGCGAGTAGAGCGCCATCGACGATAAAGTTGGCCAGAAACAGCAGATCGATATAAACGACCATCTATCCAGCAACTCCCGCGTCAGAATGAAACCAGTATAAGGGACGGGACCATCAAAGTCTGTCTATTTCTGGGGCCGATGAGGCTGTATTTTTGTCGAATCCAATAAAGGAGCGGCCGATCTTCGACGCTAATCGACTTCGCGGCAAACCCGATAAAAAAAAGGCCTGAGCAGCATTCGCTCAGGCCTTCATTCATGCAAGTTCTTTATTCGTTGTTTTGATTCTTCCGCCGCAGGAAGGTTGGAATATCCAGCTGATCGCCGGAAGGCTGGCTACCAAAGGGACGCAGCGGAACTTTTTGTTCATTACTGCTTATGGCTGGCTCCGTATGACCAGGAGTCGGGCGTTTCATATTGCCGGGCTGTTGGATCTTATGCTCAAAGCCGGTAGCAATAACCGTCACTTTGATTTCATCCTTATAGTTGTCATCAATGATCGCTCCGAAAATAACGTTGACTTCCGGATCGGAAGCGCCGATGACGATCTCCGCCGCTTCGTTTACTTCGTATAGGCTCAAGTTGCTGCCGCCTGTAATATTCATGATAACGCCACGTGCTCCCTCAATGGAGGTTTCCAGAAGCGGGCTCATGATCGCTTTCTTGGCAGCTTCGGCAGCCCGGTTCTCACCGGTGCCGATCCCGATGCCCATCAGGGCGGATCCCCGTTCGGTCATGATCGTCTTGACATCCGCAAAGTCCAAGTTGATGAGACCGGGTACCATAATTAAATCCGAAATCCCTTGAACGCCTTGGCGCAAAACGTTATCGGCTTCCCGGAACGCTTCCACCATCGGTGTCTTCTTATCGACGATTTCCAGCAGCCGATCGTTAGGGATCACGATGAGGGTATCGACTTTTTCTTTCAGGGAAGCGATGCCTTGCTCGGCTTGCATCGCACGCTTGCGGCCTTCAAAGGTAAAAGGCCGGGTAACGACGCCAACGGTTAGAGCTCCGCATTCCTTAGCGATTTCCGCAATAACCGGAGCCGCTCCCGTACCGGTACCGCCGCCCATTCCGGCGGTTACAAACACCAAGTCCGAGCCGCGCAGCGCTTGAATGATCGCTTCCCGAGATTCTTCAGCAGCCTTTTTACCCACTTCCGGGTTTGCACCAGCCCCAAGGCCACGGGTAAGCTTTTCCCCGATCTTCAGCTTATGCTCCGATTTAGCCAAGTTCAACGCTTGAGCGTCGGTGTTCACGGTTATGAATTCCACGCCTTGGATGCCGTTTTCAATCATCCGATTGACGGCGTTGCTTCCGCCCCCTCCGACCCCAATGACTTTAATCGTCGCGAGCTGGTCCATATCGAGATCAAATTCGAACATAACGACTATTATCCCCCTCACTGATCTTCTTCGACCGACTCCCTATCAAGAGGCGGCAGCGCCGCAGGTCAGGCGATCTTAGATATATTCACTTATCCAGTTTTTGAATTTTTCAAACCAGCTTGATTTCTCGGCGGTTGCTTTCTTCACGACCGTCTTCCCTTGCGGCTGGCTGTGACTGCGGTTTTTGTGGGACTTGACGATGTGGCTGATGATACCGACTCCGCTAGTGTAAGAAGGATCTCGCACCCCGATAAAATCAGGGGACCCTACCCGAACGGAGGTGCCCAGTTCTTTTTGCGCCGTAGCCAAAAGCCCTGGCATAGAAACGGTTCCGCCGGTAAGCACATAACCGCCAGGAGCATTGCCGTAACCCATATGATAGACTTCCGTACGAATCAATTGGAACATTTCCTGTACCCGGGGTTCAATGATCCCGGTCAGATCGACTTGGGAATACTCCTTGTCCGAATTGCTTCCAATGCGCGGAACTTTGAATACTTGATCGCGCGCAGCCAGTTCTCCTTGAGAGCAGCCGAATTTCAGCTTTACTCGCTCGGCATGTTCCATTTGAGTATGCAGGCCAATGGAAATATCGCTTGTAATCAAGTCGCCGCCGATGGGCAAGGTTGAAGTTGCCATCAGCGTGCCATGCTCGAACACCGCAATGGTGGTGGAGCCGGCGCCGATATCAACCAGCACGGTACCGATGGTTTTCTCATCCTTAGATAAGCTCAGGTTGCCAGCGGCCAAGGACATGAGAACCAGCCCGTTGATGCGCAAATCTGCTTTTTCCACGACCCGTTTCAAGTTATGTATGGCCGTCTTGGCTCCCGTGATTATGGTCGCTTCTACTTCCAATCGGACACCGATCATCCCGCGGGGATCATGGATTTCATTCAATCCGTCAACGACAAACTGTTTGGCGACGACGCCGATGATTTCCCTCTCCGGAGGCAAAGCGATAACACGGGATGCCTGAAGCACTCTCTCGATATCATCTTCCCCGATTTCCCGGTCTTCATTGGATACAGCCACAACTCCATGGCTAGACAAAAGCGAGATGTGGTTTCCCGATATTCCAACAAACACCTCGTTGATCTGAATATCCACCATGCGTTCCGCATGCTCAATTGCATTCTTAATCGATTGAACGGTTTGATCGATATCGACTATAGACCCCTTGCGGATACCTTCGGATTCCGCCGTTCCGACGCCTATTATATTAATGGAACCATTGGAAACTTCTCCAATAATGGCGCGCACTTTGGAAGTCCCGATATCCAAACTGACAACCACTTCATTGCCGCCCAATGCGAGGCACCTCCCAGTGCGAAAATCCAACCTAGGTAAACGGCTGACGCCGTCCTTTACAGGACACGCAACGTTTACCGCAGCGGAATAAGGCTAATTATAGCGCAAAGCTAAAAATCGCTTAGAAAAAAAATGGCTTAAGACTTCTGTACTTATTCAACACAATTGCAAGATTCCCTCTTTTTTCAACATTTTTTTCACTTATCCATTGGATTTGTAAAAAAACGCGCTTCCACAAACCACAAAATGCCAAATGAACAATCTATGAAGCTCCTGTTCCCAGGAAAAATAGAGAGGGTCGAAAATAAGTCACGCCTACAATTTTAACATTAATTCCATATAAAGAGTAGCCTAATTCCGGTAGGAACCGAATCTTTTTCCATAGGATAATTATGGATTCCCGCCGCCTTCCGCGGTACCCGAACCGGAGTTCGCAGCCGTTCCCGTTGTGCCGCCAGAACTTTGAGCAGGTTCATTTCCTTCCTCTGCTGCTTCCCGGTCTGTATAAGGGACGCCTCGGTCTTGCTCCAGCAGCCAAAGCACTCCTGTTGTGCCGTTCTTCTCTTTGAAACCATTGGTATAGTAGGTTAAATTAGGAATCTTATCCTTCAATAAGCTTATTCTGGTAATGATTTCAAATCGCGATCTCGTATACAGCTTGATCCGGTCCGTAAATACATTGGGATACGGCTTGATTTCAGAAATGTCCGAAAGCAGTGCATCCTGCAACCGGGCCAGCTCCACACAAAGCGTCTTCAGCATCGGATCACCATCTGTCCACCCTGTCAACAGCGGCCTGTCTACGGGAGTGCTGTCGGTCTTCAAGGGATACGAACTGCCGTCGGCAAACATAAGGGCGATGCTGCCGTCATCCAGCAGTCGGTAGGCTGCCTTGGGAAACTCCTTGACGGTAATGGTCAGCTTCCCGGGAAAGCTTTTCCGCACTTTGACCGCTTCCACGGTCTTCAACGCTTTCAACCGGTTCTCTACCTTTTTTGCATCAACCGTAAAATAGGAATCTCCTTTGTCCACTGCCGCAGCTTGTCCGATCTGAGAGGCTTCCACATACTGATTTCCGCTGATTTCAATATCGGTGATTTTGCTGAATGAGGATTGAAAGAAAAGTACCGCGAATATAATGATAAAAAAAACGATTAGCAAATAAAGCAGCCTGCGGCTGCCGCGTCTTTTCTTCGCGCCCTGCTTCAGGGGGGGGATGGTGGCAGCCACATCGACACCTTCTTTTTGATAAACTGAAAACGGTGCCGCCTCTTTCCCAACTGGGGAAAGGGACGGGCACCTGCTACTTTTACCAGATAACAACCTTACCCATTCGCTCGCGCAGTCCCTGTACGCGGATTAGATGCCCGTTCCGGTTCCGGCTCCGTCTCCGGCCTGACAGCCGAATCTAGAGAAGTGCGGGTAATGACTGCGCCAAGACTGCCGAGAAGCTGCTCCAAGCGGTCATAGCCTCGGTCAATATGTTGGATCTGCTCAACAACCGTCGTTCCATGAGCAGCCAATCCCGCCACCACTAAAGCGGCCCCAGCCCGTAGATCCGTTGCCTCCACCGTCGCTCCGTAAAGTCTGGGAACGCCACGGATAAAAGCGGTATTCAGATCGATCAGGATATCGGCTCCCATGCGGCTTAGTTCATCGACGTGCTTAAAGCGCCCTTCGAACACCGTCTCTTTGATGATGCTCAGACCGTCGGCTAGAGAGAGAAGCACCATAAGTAGAGATTGCAGGTCGGTGGGAAACGCAGGAAAAGGGGAGGTAATGACTCTCTCTACTCTTTTCGGCCGCGTATGGCACTGCACGTTCATTATATCACCGGACACTGTGATTTGAACACCGGAGCGCCTTAGGACGTGTATCAACGAGGTTACGTGGGAAGGAATCACCCGCTCTAACGTCACGTTGCCCCGCGTCGCCGCTGCCGCAACCATAAGGGTACCCGTCACGATCCGATCCGGGATGATCCGGTAGGTGCAAGGCGTGAAGCGGGTTATCCCTTCGATCGTTATCGTTCCGGTGCCGGCACCGTAAATTCTGGCACCCATGGCACACAGAAAGTTCTGCAAGTCCTGGATTTCCGGTTCTCGTGCCGCATTGTGGATAATCGTCATGCCATCTGCAGCAGCCGCCGCCATCATGATATTTTCCGTCGCTCCCACACTCGGAAAATCAAGATAGATATCCGTCCCCGTCAGCTTCTCCGCCCGACAGTGGATCATGCCGCAGCTCTCTTCGATTTCAGCCCCGAGCGCCCGAAGTCCATCCAAATGAAGATTGATCTTCCGTTCGCCAATAGCACAGCCTCCCGGCTGATAGACGCGAACCGAGCCGAGACGAGCCACAAGCGGCCCCATTAAAAAAATGGAGGAGCGCATCTGCGTCATCAGATCAGCGGGAATATGAAATGAGTTAAGCCCGGTCGTATCGATATGAACGGTCTCATTTTTATGCTCTGCCTTGCAGCCAATGGCCCGTAAAATATCCAGCATTACCCGGATATCCAGCAGATCCGGAACATTTTCCAGGATCGTCGTACCTTCTGCAAGCACACTGGCGGCCAATATGGGGAGCGCAGCGTTTTTGGCGCCCTGGATGCGGATTGTTCCCTTGAGGGGTTTCCCGCCTTCGATCACCAGTTTTTCCAAAGACTCACCTCCTGTCAGCTTGCCAAGCAAGCCGGCACGGGGGGAGATCAGTCCAGTTCACCTGCGGTCAAAACCTCGGGTGCAAGCAGAATGCCGTATTGTTCATGAATTTTAGTGCGAATGGCAGCGATTAAGGTGAGGACATCCTTCGCCGTCGCGTTGCCGGTATTGATGATGAAATTGGCATGGAGGGAGGATACCTCAGCTCCTCCGACTTTCATGCCTTTTAGCCCTGCGTCTTCGATCAGCTTAGCGGCGTAATGACCCTCAGGGTTGCGGAAGGTACTGCCGGCACAAGGCAACTGCAGCGGTTGCGTGCGCAGCCTGCGGTCTTTATAGACGGCCATGGCTCCGGCGATCTCGTTGCGGTTACCCGGCTTCAGCTGAAAAACCGCTTCCGTCACGATACCCGGTTGATCGTGAAACCGTGAATGACGATAGTCAAACTGCATATCTTCGGCAGTCAAAGTCATAGACTCGCCATTCGTCAAAACGACGTCGGCATAGCTCAAGATTTGCGAAACATCCGAACCGTGAGCGCCGGCATTCATATATACGGCTCCCCCGACAGTCCCGGGAATGCCTCCGGCAAATTCCAAGCCGGTTAGCCCCGCCTTGCCGGCTATCACCGCCAGCTTGATAAACGAAAAACCGCCGCCGGCAATGAGTTGATGATCTTCCACGCG
>NZ_CBQR020000009.1 GCF_000455485.1 Gorillibacterium massiliense | reverse complement strand
GATAAACGAAAAACCGCCGCCGGCAATGAGTTGATGATCTTCCACGCGGGCTTCCTGCATGCATCCGCCCAGACGAATGACCGCTCCGCGGATGCCTGAATCCGCAACCAGCAGATTCGAGCCTCTGCCGAGAACGAACCAGGGTGTGTCGTATTCATACAATATACGCAAAACACGGATTAACTGCTCTTTTGTTTGTGGAATAACCAGTACGTCAGCGGGCCCCCCTATCTTCCAGGTTGTATGCAGAGACATCGGTTCGTCAGGAAGCACGGACCCGGCCTGCGCCCTCTGCAGCTCCGATATAACCGGCAGCATCGGGTACCTCCTTTTTGCCTAAAAAACGGGCGTCTATCACGAATATAGTGTAGTTTATGTGAAACGGTGGGGAGTGTGACAAACGCCTAAGTTCTGGCGTGTCGAGAGATATTCAGCAAAATCCCCAAGCCGGTCAGCATCAAAGTGAGCGATGAGCCTCCATAGCTGATCAAGGGAAGCGTGATGCCTGTTACCGGAAAAACCCCGATAACGACACCGATATTGATGGTTACTTGGACAAACACCATGCCGGTAATTCCGATGGCCGTCAGGCTGCCGAAGGTATCCGGAGCCGTCATGGCGGTATGGATGCCTCTCCAAACGAGAACGGCGAATAAAGCGAGCACGAAGCCGCCGCCGATGAAACCCAGTTCCTCCCCGATAATGGAAAAGATAAAATCCGTTTGCGGCTCCGGCAGATAACTGTGCTTCTGCAGGCTGTGATCGAAACCAAGACCCACCAGCCCTCCCGGCCCGATAGCGAGCAAGGACTGAATGATTTGATATCCGGTTCCTAAGGGGTCCTTCCACGGATAAAGAAAACCGGAGATGCGGTCGAGACGATAAGGCGCGGACAAGATCAGCCCGGTAAAACCGGCCAAGCCCATGAGCCCCAGAAGCGCAAGATGCAGGATTCGTGAGCCGGCGGCGAAAATAATGAGCAGAGTCGCACCTGCAAGAACAACGCCGGTACCCAAATCGGGTTGAAGCATAATCATCCCGAAGGCTAGCCCATCAGTGCCAGCGGGGGGAGCAGCCCTTTCCAAAAGAGGGTGATCTTTCCCTGATTGTCCGACAAATAGCGGCTCAAAAAAAGGATCAGCGCCATTTTCATAAACTCGGAAGGCTGAATGCCGAAAGATCCGATACCGAGCCAGCTGCGTGCTCCTCCCCGTACGTTGCCGATTCCCGGAATCAGAACGAGAACGAGCAGGGCGAAACAAGTTAATAGAATCGGCTTGGACCATTTCTTCCAAAAGGTATAGTCGACATTCATCGTAACCAGCATGGCTGCCACGCCCAGCACCGCAAATAAAAGCTGGCGTTTCATGTAGTAGAATTTATCGCCGAAATCGTGAAAAGACAGTACGGCACTGGCGCTGTATACCATAATCACGCCGATCGTCAAAAGCAAAAGCGCTGCCGTCATCAGTGTCAAATCCGGCAGCGAACGCGTCTTCCCCATAGTCCGACCCCTTTACCCTGTGGTATCGGGGCTTGTACACGCCCCGTGCATGCACAAGCCTCATGAGGGAGACCGCCCGCCCTTCGGGGGGAAACGCATGCTTTATTACAGGGTATGCACGGACCTCTTAAACATGCTTCCACGCTGCTCATAGGACGTGAACATGTCCCAACTGGCACACGCCGGAGAAAGCAGAACGACGTCTCCGTCCTTCGCCAAAAGGCGAGCCGCTTCCACCGCTTCCATCATCGCCTGCTCAGGGTCAATGCTGGCAATGATGCGAATTTGCGGCACAGTTGCCTGCTCAGCGGTCCGAGCCAGCTTGTCCCGAGTTTCGCCAAGGGCGATCAATCCAGTGAGACGACCTTGGAAATAGGGAACAAGACTGTCATATTCCATCCCCCGGTCCAAGCCGCCGGCAATCAGCACGATCGGCTGCGAGAATGCTTCCAAATCCTTGATGGTCGCCGCCGGATTCGTCGCTTTCGAGCCGTTGACGTAGGAGACGCCATCCTTGTCACGGACGAATTCCAGCCGGTGCTCAACGCCCCGGAATTGCTGCAAGGCTTCGGCTATCGCCTGCTCGGAAGCGCCGGCTGCAAGAGCCACCGCTACGGCAGCCAGTGCGTTTTGGATGTTGTGGCGGCCTGGAATACCCAGCTTGGCGGCAGTCAGAATCGCGGATTCATTGCCGTCTTCACTTCGGTAAACAATAGTCTCAACGCCCTCCAATGTTCTGAGGAAAACGCCTGAAACCAGCTCCTCCGCCATGGAAAACGGAACAATTTTCGCCTTGATCCATGGAATAAGCGAACGGCAATAGGCATCGTCCCAGTTCAACACGGCTGTGTCCGCTTCCGTTTGGTTAGCGAATAGCTTTGCTTTCGACCCAGCGTAATCTTCCATCGTTCCGTGATAATCCAGATGGGTTTCATAAACGTTGAGCAGACAGGCAATCCGGGGATGAAAATGAACCGTTCCTTTCAGTTGGAAACTGCTCAGCTCGACCACCATCCAGTTGTCCGCCTCGGCATCCTGCGCCGCATCGCACAGCGCCCGTCCGATATTGCCGGCAACGATCGGCTTAAGCCCAGCCGTCTCCAGCATTTTCCCGATCCATGTGGTAGTGGTCGTCTTGCCATTAGACCCAGTGATGCCGATGATCGGCGCCTCGCATATGTATGCGGCCACTTCCACCTCTGTCACAACTTCGATCCCTAAAGCAAGCGCACGCTTGACGGGCTCGGTGCTGTAGAAGATCCCGGGATTCTTCACGACAAGAGCTGTTTCCTTGTTGATCAGATCCGGCGGATGACCCCCGCAAAGGACAGAAATACCCAGTGCCGTGAGTTCATCGGCTTCCGGGCATAGATCGCGTTCCTTTTTATCATTGACTGTTACGTTAGCCCCGTAGGCGTGAAATAGCTTCGCTACCGCTACTCCGCTTCTGGCCATACCCAGGACAACAACGGACTTGCCCCGGTATTCGTTTGGATGCTGCATCTGTTAAAACACCTCGTTAAAGTAAAGTCCCAAACCGGCCAGCACAAACGCAACCGCCCAGAAGGTGATGACAACCCGCCATTCCGACCAGCCCACAAGCTCAAAGTGGTGGTGGATCGGGCTCATTTTAAACACACGTTTGCCCCTCGTTTTGAAGGACACGACCTGAATGATGACCGAAAGGACCTCGACAACAAACACGCCGCCGATAATCACAAGTAGCAGTTCTTGTTTCGTTATAATAGCCGCTGCCGCCAAACCGCCGCCGATGCCCAACGAGCCGGTATCGCCCATGAACACTTTTGCGGGGTGGGCGTTATAGACGAGAAATCCGAGGACCGCCCCAACCATCGCTGCCGAAAAGATAGCCGTTTCCGGATGATGCAGATGAACGGCCAAAACCACGTAGGCTCCGAACGCGATGGCGCTTGTACCGGACAGCAGACCGTCGAGACCGTCGGTGAAATTGACAGCATTGCTCATGCCCAACATCATGAAGACGACAAAAGGATAATAAAACCATCCAAAGGAGAGCGACCAATCGGAAAAAGGAATATGAATGTCTGTGGAATGCCCCATTCGGTGTAGCAAGACACAAACGATTATGGAAACGATCAGCTGCCCTGCCAGCTTCTGTTTAGCTGTAAGCCCAAGGGATCGTTTGAATACAATTTTAGTGTAATCGTCAAGAAAGCCGATCAGACCATAGCCAAGGGAAGCGACTAACAGCACGGTCAGCTCGCTGTTCTTATCGGCAAAACGCAATGCGGCCAGGGACAACGCCAGCAGGATGATGATCCCGCCCATCGTCGGCGTGCCTTTCTTCTTCAAGTGGCCTTGAGGACCGTCACTGCGGATCTGCTGGCCGAATTTAAGCCTGCGCAAAATCGGAATAATCAAGGGACCTGTAAGAGTCGCCAGTAAAAAAGCGACACCCAGAGGAAACATTACTTCGCCAAAACCAATCACGCTGCCCACTCCTTACATCCTGCTTACGATCTTTCTATTTGCTAACGCATATGCAGCGACTTGCCGCTGCATGACAAGTCTGCGTACAGCAGACTCGCCAACATTATTTGCAGAGAAGGGCTTGCACCGCTTCTTCCAACTTCATGCCCCGGGAGGCTTTGACCAATACCACATCTCCGGCGCTCGTTTCAGAAACCAGATTTTGAATCATTTCCGGCTTATCGGGAAAATAGCGCACCTTATCCGCCGGCATCCTTTCGGCAGCAGCTTCCGCCATATTGCGGGAACGCGGACCGTACACATACAGCAGATCAACGCCGGATTCTGCCGCTTTACGGCCCATTTCCCCATGGTAAGCGGCTTCGCCCTCTCCCAGTTCCAGCATATCGCCCAGCACGGCGATTTTGCGCCGGAAGCCCGTCAATTCACTCAGCAGGGACAATGCCGCTCTCATAGAGGTTGGACTTGCGTTGTAGGCGTCATTTAGCACAACGGCGCCGTTCGGAGCTTCCAGCCGTTCAATCCGCATGCTCGTCATGCTGGAAGCGGCTAAACCTTCCGCTGCTTTATCCGCCGGCACGCCCAGACTGCAGGCTGCTGCATAGGCTGCCAGCGCATTGGTGACATTATGCCGGCCAAGAAGAGGAATGTGAAATTCCGGCGCATCCGGATCGTTGGAAAGAAACCGGGTAGACTGGCCATCCATTTGAATCGATACCGGGTACAAGTCGTTATCCGTTCCCATACCGAAGCGAAGCAATCTTAAAGCAGCGGGCTGCGGCATCTCCGGTAACACCTGTTCGATCAGCGGCTCATCGCCGTTGTAGATCAACAGTCCGCCATCTTTCATGCCGGCCAAAATTTCCGTTTTCGCTCGGGCGATTTCCTCGCGGCTGCCCAATTGTAGCAAGTGGGATTCGCCGATATTCGTAATGATCGCCACATCCGGCTCGGCTAACGATGTGAGCAAAGCAATTTCACCCCGGCTGCTCATGCCCATTTCCAGTACAGCTGCTTCCATCGTTTCATCAAGCTGCAGCAGGGTGAGCGGCAGACCGATGTGGTTATTCAAGTTTCCTTTTGTTTTCAGGACCTGATATACCGTAGAAAGTGCAGAAGCCGTCATATCTTTGGTGGTTGTTTTCCCATTGCTTCCCGTTATGCCGACAACCCGCAAGGCAAGCTCCCGGCGGTAAGCTTTCGCCAAGCGCTGCAAGGCATGGAGCGTATCGTCCACAAGAATAAGCGGACGGTTTCCGGGCGGCAGAGGATGATCCTGCTGCCACAAAGCCGCCGCTGCTCCTTTGGCAAACGCCGTATCAATATATTCATGCCCGTCAAAATGCTCCCCGGCAAGAGGAACGAATAATTGGCCTGGGGCTATCGTCCGGCTGTCCGTCGAAACACCCTGGATCGGAATGTCAGCAAAGTCTCCGCCTGCGGCCGCATTCAAGACTGCTCCAGACAGCGTGCCTTCTGCCATTGCGGCGATTTGCTCCAATGTACGTTTAATCATCCTAGCTTTCTCCTTATGGCCTTCCGGGCTTCCTCCCGGTCATCGAAATGGTGCTTGACTCCGCCAATATCCTGATAGGTTTCATGGCCTTTGCCCGCAATCAATATTACATCTCCACTAGCCGCCATTTCAACCGCTTTTTCAATGGCAGCGCGTCTGTCCGAAATAAGTTCATATCGGTCTGAATTTGCTCCCGCTGCGATAATCCCCGGTTTGATCTCCTCCAATATCGCGAGGGGATCTTCCGTACGGGGGTTGTCGGATGTCGCAAGAATATAATCGCTATAGGTTGCCGCGATGCCGCCCATGATCGGCCGTTTTGTACGATCCCGGTCTCCGCCGCAGCCGAAAACTGTAATGACCCGCTTGCCCGCGAACTCTTTTATGGTCGTCAGCACGTTTTCCAAGCTGTCGGGGGTATGGGAATAATCCACAACCACCAGAAAATCCTGTCCCTCGTTTACCGTTTCCAGCCGGCCTTCTACAATCGCCATATTTTCAATGGTAGACAGGATCGAAGAGAACCGGATACCTTCCAGCAGTGCTGCGGCAATAGCGGCTAAGGTGTTGTACACGTTGAATTTGCCGACAAGCTTCAGTCGGACATCTGCATCGCCAGCGAAAGTCGTCAGCCGGAACTCCGTTCCCTGTACCGTGACCCGAATGTTCTCCGCTCTCACATCGGCTTCCTTGTCAATTCCATATGTGACCGTATAAGCCGCTGTCAGCTTGGCGTAGGTTTCCGAGGCAGGATCGTCCGCATTAAGAATTGCGTATTGGCGTTTTGCCGGATCTGCGTAAAATTCATTCCCTAAGCGAGAAAATAAGAGTCCCTTCGCCGCCTGATAGTCTTCCATCGACTTGTGATAGTCCAAATGATCTTGCGTCAGATTCGTAAAAATAGCGGAACGGAAGCGGACCCCTTTCACCCGCCCCATGTCTAGTGCGTGGCTGGACACTTCCATGACGCAGTAGTCGGCTCCGGCATCCCGCATGCTGCGGAAAGTCATCTGCAATTCCAGGGACTCCAGCGTTGTATTGTTAGATGGTAAAAGCTCCCCACCGATTTTGATCCCAATGGTGCCCATAAGCCCGCATGACTTGCCATAATCCGTCAAAATCCGTTCGATAATATGAGCCGTAGTCGTCTTGCCGTTGGTCCCGGTTATGCCGATAACGCTCATTTCCCCACTGGGATATCCAAAAAAATGATTGCCAATGACAGCCATGGCCATGCGGGAATCCCGCACGTACAGTGTCGGAACGTTCTGGCCCGTCTCCCTTTGGACGACCAAAGCGGCGGCACCATTCGCCACCGCCGCCTGCGCATATTCATGGCCGTCTTGCTGATAACCCGGTAAACAGATGAACAGGTCGCCGGGTTTTACTTTTCTCGAATCCGTCTGAACTCCGCCAATCTCCACGGCTCCATCACCTTGAAGACGAGCGAAGGGAATTAAAGCTGCCAATTCATTAAGCTGCATGATTCATGCCTCCTGCGCATAATCCGCCCTATCATTCATATCCAAATATGTCCATTCTGGCAATGGATTAATCAGAATCGGCGTTTTTCGCCAAGTAGATGCGTATCGTCGAGCCTTGATCCACTTTCGTTCCGGCTTTGGGCACTTGGTTAACTACAACGTTGCCCGTTCCGGATTTTGCCAGATTGAAATCCGCATTCAAATCATCATAAATATCTTCAACGGTCATCCCTACCAGATTCGGCACGGCTACCGTTTTCACATCGCCATATACATATTCCCGGGCGATTTGATCCTGGCGCGGCGGTACATTCAAATAGCGAAGGGCATCTCCCATTATGTTCTTGACGATAGGAGCGGCAATAAGTCCGCCAAACTGAATGCCTTTCGGGTCGTCTACAGCGGCGTAGATGACCAGCTTCGGATCATCCGCTGGAGCGAAGCCGACAAAAGATACAATATGCTCATTGGGGTCATAACGTCCATTTACAACCTTCTGGGCTGTACCGGTTTTCCCGCCTACGCGATAACCTTCGAGAAATGCATGTTTCCCTGTTCCCTGGGCAACCACGCTTTCAAGGGTTTGTCGGACAAGCTTGGAGGTATCTTCCGAGATGACCTGACGCACCATTTTCGGCTCGACACTGCTGACCTTCTCTCCCGTTTCCGGATTGTACCATGCTTTGGCCACGTGGGGCCAATACAGCTTGCCGCCGTTTACGGCTGCGGCCACCGCTGCCACCTGCTGGATCGGAGTAACCGATACCCCTTGACCGAAGGACGTAGTGGCCAGTTCGACAGGCCCAACATTCTTCAGCTTAAAAAGGATGCCGTTCTCCTCTCCGCCCAGGTCAACGCCGGTCTTTTTGCCGAAGCCGAAACGGGTGATGTAATCGAACAGTTTTTCTTTACCCAATCTTTGGCCCATGACCACAAAACCGGGGTTGCAAGAGTTTTCCACAACCTCCAGCATCGTTTCCGAGCCGTGACCTCCGCGTTTCCAACAGTGCAGCGTCGCCCCTGCCACTTTAATGCTGCCGGGATCGTGAAAGCTTTCGTTCAGGTTCACTTTCCCCTCCTGAAGAGCGGCAGCCAGCGTTATGATCTTAAAAGTAGAACCGGGCTCATAGGTCATCCATATAGGCAAATTGCGGTTATAAGCTTCCACCGGATAATCCCGGAAGTGCTCCGGATCATAACCCGGCCGGCCTGCCATGGCCAGGATTTCCCCGGTTTTCGGGTCCATAATGATCGCCATGCTGTTCTTGGCCTGATATTTCACCATGGCCTGATCCAGCTCTCGTTCTAACACCGATTGCAGGTAGCGGTCGATGGTCAATTGCAAATTCAGACCGTCCTTCGGCTCGGAAAATTGATCTGTCGATCCCGGCATCTTGCGACCGCCTGCGTCAGAGAGAAAAGATACGCTGCCTTTAATTCCCGTCAATTCCTTGTTGTATTCGGCTTCTATTCCAGAGAGGCCTTGGTTGTCGATTCCCGTAAAGCCAAGAATATGGGCAGCCAAGCCGCCATAGGGATAGTAACGTTTATTATCTTCGGCAACATAGATACCAGGCAGGTTGGCTTTGCGGATCTCCTCCGCTTTCTCTTCAGAAATTTTACGCCCGCCGGGTTTGATGTACACCAGCATGACCTTCGGCTTCTGCACCAACTCCAGAACCTTGCTCTCGTCCATCTGCAAAATGAAAGCAAGCTTGCGGGCAGTGCCAGCCGGGTCCTTGACTTGCACAGGAACGGCGAAAACGGTAGGTGAACTGATATTATAGGCAAGCTTATCTCCGTTGCGATCCCAGATTTCTCCCCGTTTGTCGGTAACCGTAATTTCTCTGCGCCAGGAGTCTTCCGCTTTCTTTGCCAAGTCAGGCCCTATCCAAAGCTGAACATACGCCAATCGTACCATCAATACAACGAAAATGACAGCCCCTGCAAGTAGAGTAAACCAGAGTCGGCGCCGCAGCGTTACGCTGGAAACACGCATGCCCGATCGATCCTCCTTGTCCACGAAGAGATGATTATGGAAGCCGTCTAAGCCCGTCGTTTGGGACGGGCGGTGTACGGCTCATATCATGCCTATTCGTGTGTGACAGGAGATAGAACAGGGTTTACATCCGGGGCATTGGCAGAATCAATTGTTCTGCTTATCCTGCGTTTTGGATGGTTGATTCGCTTTCTCTCCGTCTAAAGGTTTCACATCGGGCGGATTTTGATTATAAGGGGCTAACTCCAGCTTCAGTACCCGCTTCCCGTTCTCCTCAGTCAGGTTTTGGCCTACGACAAAACCCTCACCGGTTGAACGGACCTCTGCCTTAAGCAAAGCAGCAATCTCCAGTGTATCCCGGAGAGATAGCCCCGTTAAATCCGGGACATCCGCCGTGCTGGCATCGCCTGCGATGATAAAGACGCTGTTGTTCATAAGAACATCGCTTCCGACCTTGGGTAGCTGGCTGGTTACCTTCTCGCCGTTGCCCAAGGTTTGCGCCGTCAATCCGGCGGCGGCCAATTTATTTTTCGCCTCCTGTAAGGAAAGACCGACCACGTCAGGCACCGTCGCCAGAGCCTCGGTTATCTCGGTTTTCTCCTTGCTGACGCTAGAGGGAACACCCAAATACGCTAAGCTCGGAATCATGATGTCTTTAAAAGCCGGCATGGTGACATCGCCGCCTTTGTGGTAATCCCCGCCGATTTGCGGTTGGTCGGCAATGACCGCGACGAGAATTTGGGGATCTTCCACAGGCGCATAACCGATAAAAGAAACAAGCCAAGTGCCGTCGGCATATCCTTCTTTCGGGTTAACGACAATGTTTGCCGTCCCCGTTTTTCCTGCAACCCGGTAGCCATTGATGAACGCCTTGCGGCCTGTTCCGTGTTCATCGGTAACGACCTTCTCCAAATCTAGGGATGCTTGCCGCGCCGTCTCTTCGGATACGATTCGCCGTACCGTTTCCGGTTGAAAGGTTTGAATCGCTTTTCCCGTTTCCGTATCAAAAATGCTTTTAATAATTTGCGGCTTCTTGAGTTCACCACCGGTGGCAATAGCGGCATAGGCGGCCACTTCCTGCATGGCCGTTACGGTAATGGACTGGCCATAAGTGGCTCGGGCAAAGTCAGACTGCCACTTCATATCCACCAAACCGGTGGCTTCTCCCGGCAAATCGACTCCCGTTTTCTGGCCGAAGCCAAAACGTTTAATGTAATCCGTGAACCGATTCGTCCCCAAGCCTTCATAGCCCATTTTAACGAAAGCCACGTTGCTGGAACGGATTAACCCTTCCATGAAGGAGATATAGCCGTTTTCTCCCCAGCCGTAAAACTGGTAATCCTGAATGAGCGGCATGTTGGGGAGCTTAATATTACCCGATTTATACAGTGCATCTGGCGTCCAGATTTTCTCTTCGATAGCGCCGGCCAGCGTCACCAGCTTAAAGGTAGAACCCGGCTCGAATTGGTCGGAGATGGCGTGATTGATGTAATTCTCCTGCGGAGATTCCCAATATTTATTCGGATTGTAATCCGGCAGGCTGGCCATGGCCAATATCTCCATCGTCTTCGGATTGACAGCGATGGCGGTCATGCTCTTCGGCTTATAGGTTTCATAGGCTTTCCGCAGCGCCGTCTCGGTATAATATTGAATATTCTGGTCGATGGTCAGGCTCACGCTTTTTCCGTTAACGGCAGGCACTAAGGTCATTTGGGAGTTGGGAATTTCCACGCCCTTCAAGTCCCGCTTGCGTTTCAGCATACCGGGAGTACCGGTTAAATCTTCGTCCATATAGCGTTCGAGACCCGCTTGCGCGACGCCGTCCCGGTTTATGAAGCCGAGGAGCTGCGAAGCCAGTCGGTTATTCGGATACATGCGCTTTGTCGTCTTTTTGGTATAGATCCCAACCTCTTTAAAATGCAGATCCTTCTTTTCCTTCAAATCGGTTTTCAATTGGTCAACGAACTGGTCCACCTGGTCCTTGATATCCGCGTCGATCTTCCAACCTTCGTTGCGGATCTCTACCTCCACCGCGAATTTGTCGCTGCTCGGCTTCTTCTTGGTCACCATCTTATAGATTTTCTCTTCAAGATCGGCGTTTGCGGCGGGGTCTTGGGAAGTGCTCAAAATCTTCGCCAACCCGTGGGCAGCTTCCCGTTCAATTCCCCGTTCATGGATCATCAGGGGATTCACCGCGACGGTATAGGCGACGCCTTCTTCGGCCAGTGGCTTGCCGTTACGGTCGGTTATGGAACCGCGGACGGGTTGGAGGGTCTCTTCCGAAGTCCACAAATCGTCCGCCTTGCTGCGCAATTCCGAAGCTTCGACCACCTGTAACACATATAAACGACCAATGAGTACAAAAAACAGCAGGAAAAAAAAGATACCGATCAACAAGGATCGGACTTTTAAATGTCGTTCCATTCAGCTTTCATCTCCGCTCGTTTTTCCGTTCTTCATGGCGGATGCCTTTCCATTTGAAGCGTTATCGTTCAGCGATGTTTTCTGCTCCTCTTTAACAGGTTCAAAACCGCCTGCTGCCGCGTCTGCAGCCAACATTTCCGGGTTCACCGTTTTATCCAGATCCATTTTGAGCCTGCCGTTCTCATCATTCGCTACTTGCAGTTCGTTTTTTGTCTCATAAACGGCTTTGTTGACATTATAGATTTGCGAGGTCAGCAAAACGACACCGCTCAAGGCGACAGTCATGACTAACCCGCAAAACAGATAAAAAAGCTTTTCGCCAGAGGACAACTTGATCTTTTTGCGAGCGGGTTGCGTGTTTGTCTGCGTACGCCGCTGAACGGCCGGTTGCTCTTTTGCTATTTCTTTTACGGCCAGATTTCCCCGGGTGTAAGTGGACATTCTACGATTCCCCCTCAATTTCGCATTTTTCCGCGATTCTAAGCTTTGCTGATCTCGCTCGCGGATTCTCTTCCAACTCCCTTTCACTTGGGAGTATCGGCTTACGGTTGACAAGCCGCAGGATCGACTTTTTGTTGCAGACGCAGACAGGAAAGTCCGGCGGGCATGTGCATTTTTCCACAAATTTCGCAAAGGTTAGCTTACATATCCTGTCCTCGAGAGAGTGAAAAGTGATAACGGCAATTCGGCCTCCCGGGGCTAAGGAATCAATGGATTGCATAAGGGCGTCTTCAAATGCGCCCAATTCGTCGTTTACAGCAATACGTAGAGCCTGGAAACTCCGCTTGGCGGGATGGGGTCCCGTGCGCCTGGCGGCAGCCGGAATGGCGGCCTTTATGAGCTCAGCAAGCTGCAAAGTGGAGTTGATAGTCTCTCTTTGGCGGTGGCTGACAAGCTGTGCGGCAATGCGCCGGGCGAATTTTTCCTCACCATATTCAAAAAGGATTTTGGCGATTTCCGCTTCCGACCAACTGTTGACGATCTCAGCTGCAGTCAAGGGCGAGCTGCGGTCCATCCGCATATCCAATTCCGCATCCTGGTTATAGCTGAATCCCCGTTCCGCTTCATCCAACTGCGGAGAGGAGACGCCAAGATCGAACAGAATACCGTCTACTTGAGGATTTCCGTTTTTTTGCGGGACGTTTTGCTTAAGCAGCGACTCTTTTATGTATCGGAAGTTAGTCTTCACTAACGTGACGCGATCCCGGTATTCCGACAGTCGCTGTTCTGCATTTGCTAAAGCTACGTCGTCCTGATCAAAGGCGATGAGTCGGCCGCCCGCTCCCAGCTTAGAAGCGATAAGCCCGCTGTGGCCTGCTCCGCCCAAGGTGCAATCTACATAGATGCCTGAAGGGTGAATCCGCAAACCCTCCACCGCTTCTTCCTTCAAAACCGTTACATGATGAAACATCTGCGAAGCCTCCCGGCTGTAATGAAGTGACGGTGCCTTTTACAAATCAAAATTGAAGTCAACCAGCTTCTCGGCAATTTCATTGAATGACTGCTCGGACTGGGTAGAATAGCTTTCCCATAGCTCCTTGCTCCAAATCTCCACCCGGTTGGATACGCCGATAACGACGCAGTCCTTCACCAGTTTCGCATGCTCGGCAAGGTTGTTCGGTAAGTTTACCCTTCCCTGTTTGTCCAGCTCGCATTCCGTAGCTCCCGAGAAGAAAAAGCGGGTAAAGGCACGTGCATCGGACTTCATCAGCGATAGTGACTTCAGCTTTTGCTCCATTATCGACCATTCCGACATAGGGTACACAAACAAACACTGATCAAGGCCGCGAGTGACTACAAAAGAGGTGCCTAACCCTTCGCGGAACTTGGCGGGTACGATGAGTCGGCCTTTATCATCGATGCTATGCTGGTATTCACCCATAAACATGAGTCGGCCTACCCCTTTCCCCCACTTTGCCCCACTTCACTCCACAAGATTATATGAAATATTCGCAATGAATGCAAAAAATCCTGCCATGGTGGCAGGATAAATGTAAAAATTTTTTCAAAATTGCATGTTGTAGGGATCATCATCGGGGTTATCCATCAAATAATAAGGGATAAAGCTTTTGTTCACATCGTCCAAACAATGCTGAAAGATGAGATGGAAGCAGATATCTACCTTTTGTTCATATGGCAGGTCATCGTTTACAATGATTTTCTTTACGCCGTCCCGATTTCGATAAAAGCCTCCTAGCTGTGGAGGCATATGCTCCGCCTCTAGCTGCAGATCAAAAATAGTAAGCAGCAGGGACAAAGATTGATTCATACCAAAACGCTCCTTATTCGATAGTCAGACAACCCTCCTGCTTCTCATTAACTAAATGTAACCGATGATCAATAAAAGTACTGTCGTAATTTGTAAAGGCATACAAAAAAAGATTGAAGATGTTACAAAAATATGAGTTCTACGTTCCTAGTAATAAAGTAAACGCTTCCAAAGTCCTGGAGTCCTTTATTTATGGATATCAGCCGCAGAAATCGGTTCGTTAATTCCCGTGTCCAAATGGAACACAAACGATGCCTCATCATAACCCCCATCCGCATTTGGCGAAGATTGAGTATACTTGACCGTATTTTGATCATTGATGTTGAAATCGAATAGATAGCCGCCACTCTCATGAAAAGAAGTAATCAACTTCGCTTCGGCATCGTCAGGAGTAATATAAAAAAGCTGGTTTTCAATGGCTTGAACCATCCCTGGTTTCTTCGTATAGGTGGTGAATAAGATATATTGATGAACAGAATAGAGATTTTCTAAGAAAACCTCCGCTCCGTCTTTTTGAAGAGGCAAGGTGTAGATTTTCCTGGAGTTAATCTTGTCGATCTTCAAATCGGAGGCGTGGCTATAATAGATCTCAAAAGGCTCAACAGGTCTTATGTCAGCTATAGACGAAGTGTTCTCCATTTCAGGAGCCGGAGACCATACGATTCCGTCAGCTGTTGGAACAGCTTTTACATATCGATTGGTACTCTCACTTCGAGAAGGAAACGTATAGTTCTTTTCATTTATCGACAGGGTAACCCGATTTTCCACAGGTGCAGAACTCTCTTTATTGCCGCCATTGCTACTACTGCCGCTGCTGCCGCATGCTGTGGTTAGAATCAGTACCGAGAACAGGGAAACGAAAAAAATTTTGCGCACTTTCGACCTTTCTCCTTCCTTATAGGCAAGCATGCCTACTCCGCTTATCTTACTCCTGAGTTGAAAGCAAAAAAAGCCCCAAAAGGGGCTTTTTTGCGATATTTGAGAGATTTTACAAACCATCTATTGCATGGAATAATTTTAATGTTCCTGCCAGCCTTCCAGATACGCCTTTTGTTCAGCTGAAAGGGTATCGATGGACGACCCAAGGGATTCCAATTTGAAGCGAGCAACCGATTCGTCCAGCTCATAAGGCATATTTACAACCTTGTTGCCGATGGCTTGGTTTTGCTCGTTCACATATTTAAGCGCCAGTGCTTGAAGAGCAAAGGTCATATCCATGATCTCCGCCGGGTGGCCGTCACCGGCAGCTAAATTGACCAAACGTCCTTCTGCCAGCAAGTAAAGGCTGCGGCCGTCCTTCATCTTGAACTCCTCGATGTTCCGGCGCACCGTGCGTTTGGAGACCGATTGAGCTTCCAACTCCGGCTTGTTGACTTCGACATCAAAGTGCCCAGCATTGGCTAGGATTGCTCCGTTCTTCATCACTTCGTAATGTTCGCCGCGGATCACGTTCCGATTACCGGTTACTGTCACGAAGAAATCGCCGTGCTTGGCCGCTTCAGACATAGGCATAACGGAAAAACCGTCCATGTAAGCTTCAATGGCTTTGATAGCGTCCACTTCCGTTACGATCACCTGGGCTCCCAAGCCTTTCGCTCGCAAGGCAACCCCTCTGCCGCACCAGCCGTAGCCCACGACGACAACGGTTTTGCCTGCAACCACCAAATTGGTGGTGCGATTAATGCCATCCCAAACGGATTGGCCGGTGCCGTAGCGGTTATCGAACAGATACTTGCAATAAGCATCATTAACCGCTACCATCGGAAAACGCAGCACGCCTTCCTTATCCAACGCCTTTAAGCGAAGTACGCCTGTCGTCGTTTCCTCGGCACCTCCACGTACGTTGACCGCGAGATCAGGACGCTCCGAGTGGAGGATCGTCACCAAATCGCCTCCGTCGTCGATGATCAGGTCCGGTTTCGTTTCAAGGGCGCGGATCAGCAGCGCCTTATACTCTTCCGGAGAAGGATTGTATTTGGCAAATACGGTGATCCCATCTTCTACAAGAGCGGCGCAGACGTCATCCTGCGTAGACAGTGGGTTGCTGCCGGTAATGGTCACCTCAGCTCCTCCGGCTTGTACAACCTTCGCCAGATAAGCGGTTTTCGCCTCCAAATGAAGGGAAATCACGACCTTCAAGCCTTGAAAAGGAAGCTCACGAGCAAATTGTTCCTTGATGCGGTTCAGCACCGGCATATGAGCGTCTGCCCATTCAATTTTCAGATGTCCTTCCGGGGCTAAAGCTGGATCGGCAATAATGCTGCGTTCTTTTGCGGTCATGGTTTTCTCCTCCTATAAGTATACGACTCGGTGCGTACCCCAGGCTTCCGGCTTATGATCCGTCAGCTCCAGAAGCCAATCCTTGCCGTATTTATTCAAAAAGGCAACAACGTTATAAACCCTTTCCTGGGGCTTATTCTGCGGATGCAGCGACAGCTTGATACGATCCAACTGCCGAATAGACGCCTCGTACTGGGAGCGGTGAGCATCCGTCGCCCGGGCTTCGAGAAATTCCATCTGTTCCAGAATCTTCAGCAGATTCACATCGCCCAGCTTGCGCATCCCCGGATTGATCTCGGACACTGCATCGATGATCGGATTGTACAATTGGCGGAATTTTTCCTTTGCCTCATCGAAACGAGCTTCTAAACCGATCTCGTCTTGCTCCTTCAGCCAATCTTCCTTACGTGCTTCAAAGCTTTCAAAGACCGCATCGAAGTCCAAATCGTATTTTTGCATATGTTTACGAACGGTGCCCTCCACCAATGTATGCCTGTTCCGCGGCAAAAGAATTGGCATCTCCATGGAAAAGGCGGCAAACCCGCGGCAAAGCAGCCCCCAATAGGAGATCTCTCCAGGCCCTAGTACAGTAGCCAGCACAGGGAACAAGAAGTCTTGCATCAACGGTCGGGTCATCACATTGTTGCTGAAGGACTGCGGAGAGCGGTCCAAAAGCAGCTTCAGTTCCTCACCAGTCATCCGGTGGCCACCCTTGCGGTCGGCATAACCGTTTTCGGTACGGTACAGAAGATAGCGTTCGCCCGTTTCCTCATCAAAAAGAAATAAATTTACGCAGTCCTCATGGATTTCCGCTTGGGGCTCGAAGCCAAGAGCCTCAACCTCAGCCCGATTTTCTTCCAAAGACAAGGAAAAAGCATGTTGCCCATCCAGTAATTTATCAAACATGGGAGCCTCAACAAGGCGCAGCTCCGGGTCATCGGAATCAAGCAGCACAAGTCCCCGTTCTCCAAACAGCCATCCCATCATCCGTGCAAAAAAGTCCGTCAACGTAGCGGAATGATTTGCGAATTCCCGAAGGCGACCGACAAGCTCGGGTTTGAATTCCGTATCCATTAGAGAAGCTTCCAGAGCTTCTAAAACGGGTTCCCAATCGGCAATCTGCGACCGGCTGACAGAGGTACGCGCACCGCCGGGAGCATCGAGCTTGATTCTATCAATCTCCAGCTTGGACGACAGCGTCTGCACATGATTGACCTCGTCGAAATCATGATCCTCACCGGCAATCCAAAATACCGGGACAACCGGCCTGCCGAGCTGATCCTCCGCCTCTTTTGCCGCCTGCAGGATCGTGATCGCTTTATACATGATCATAAGCTCGCCGCTAAATAATCCGGCTTGCTGGCCTCCCACACAACGAGAGTGTGGGAGTCCGCCAATTGTTCGGCTCGAAGCAAGGCTTGGGGAGCATTGCCGATTCTGCGGTTATAATTCAACAGCACCTGCGAGAGCATTTTTCGGTCGGCGCGAAAATGATCATGATCCAAGCGTTCGGCTCTTCGCTCAAAACTCGTCTTCTCCCAAGGATTGTATGCGTACAAATGGCTGACTCTGTCGAAGTGGTTTATGTAATCTTCTGCAAGAGATCGGCCATGAAGAATGCTCAATGGCTCAATTTTCAAAGGTAGTCCTCCAATCAGCAACCAACAAAAGTTCGGTAACTTTCAAAAAATGTCCTCTTCGATTGTACATGGCCTTGTTCATTTAGTCAAAGAAAGACAACCAATGCCGGATACCCCATGAAACAAATCAAAGTGCAGCATCGTCAGAAAAATAAGAGAAAATTTTCATAGGATAAAGGGGGCTTCTCCATGTCAAAAAACAGGCGGTCTCGTGTCATCCAAATCGCACTGGCAGCTTCTCTGCTTTCGGCTGTTCTGGCCGGCTGCGCAAGCAATTCGCTTGATAAAAGCAGCAATGAGACTGCTGCCGGCGCTCCGGCGGCCAAAGGTGCCAAATCCGAGTTCACGTTTGACGCCAACAGCAACAGCACTTCACAGACGATGGCAGTTGAAAAAGGCACAGACGGCACTGGCGCATCCGCTAGTACATCCGGTGCTCTGGCAACCGCAGACAATGCGATGAATCAAAAACTGATCTACAAAGCGAACTATTCTATGCAAGTCAAAAACTTCACCGATACCGAACAGGAAATCCGCAAACAAGTAGCAGCAGCCGGCGGCTATATTTTGAATTTCAACCAAAGCGATAACGGCACCCGCAAGTCCGGACACTTAACCGCGAAAGTACCTGCCAAGGGTTTATCTTCCCTCCTGGACGCGCTGGATAAGCTTCCCGTAATCGATATGGAGCATTCCGTAAACGGAACCGATGTCACAGAAGAATATGTCGATCTTGATTCAAGATTGAAGGCAAAGGAAGTCATGGAAGAACGTCTGCTTACTTTCCTCAGCAGTGCTACCAAAGCCGACGATCTGGTTGCCTTTTCCAACTCCCTCGGCAACGTTCAGGAAGAAATTGAACAAATCAAAGGCCGCATGCGCTATCTCAACGAAAATGTAGCGATGTCCACCATCGATATCGACATCTCCGAAAAGGGCGAGCCGCTTATTTCTGTTAAAAAAGAGGGTCTATGGGGCAGCATGACCTCTGCCTTTACCTCCTCCCTCCATGCTTTGAAAATCACCATTCAAGCGATTCTCATTTTCCTGATGAGCATCTTGCCTTTCCTCATCGTCATCGGAGTGCTTGTCTTTCTTGTACTCTTCGTGCAAAAACGCTTGCCAGCCCGCTTCAAGAAAAAACCGGATCCTGCTAGACCGCCCGTTACCCTTACAGAGTCCGCCATTGACGTTACACCACATGAAGAGAAAGCCAGAAGTTCTGAAGACGATTGATTGTTGGAAGTAAGTTGAACGATTCCTTTAACGATTGTTCCGGATTTCGTCCGCTAAAGGGCGGATATAATCAAGAAATCCACATAGAAAAGGGGCTGTCCAATAGGACGGCCCCTTTTACGATTCAAACGATTAGTATAAGTGGCAAGCCACAAAGTGACCTGGTTCCACTTCTTGCATGTCCGGCATTTTCTGAGAGCAGACTTCCATTGCGTGCGGGCAACGGGTGCGGAACGGACAGCCGCTGGGAGGATTCACCGGGCTGGGCACTTCGCCCTGCAGGACGATGCGTTCGCGTTTTCCGGCTTCCTTTGGATCCGGAACCGGAATAGCGGAAAGCAGGGATTGGGAATAGGGATGAAGCGGCTTGGCATACAGCATATGCGAAGTCGTAACCTCCATCATTTTACCCAAGTACATAACGCCGATACGATCGGAGATGTGCTTCACCATCGCCAAGTCGTGAGCGATAAACAGATACGTCAGGCCGCGCTCTTTTTGCAGCTTGGCAAAAAGGTTAACAACTTGCGCTTGAACCGATACGTCCAATGCGGAGATCGGTTCGTCCGCAACGATGAATTGCGGTTCGATAGCCAAGGCACGGGCAATGCCGATCCGTTGACGCTGACCACCGGAAAATTCGTGAGGAAACCGGCTGGCGTGCTCTTTGTTCAAGCCTACGGCATCGAGCAGCTCGTACACCCGCTCGCGGCGTGCTTTCCCTGAGGCGAGGTTGTGAATATCGAGACCTTCGGCGATAATATTTTCAACGGTCATCCGGGGATTAAGAGACGCGTAAGGATCTTGGAATACCATTTGCATTTTGCGAGTATATTCCTTCGCTTCCTTGCCTTTCAAGCGGTTGACATTTTTGCCGTCAAACAGAATATCACCGTCTGTCGAGTTGTACAGACCGATGATGGTTCTACCTGCCGTCGATTTTCCGCAGCCGGATTCGCCGACGAGACCAAAAGTTTCCCCTTTGTGGATGGCGAAATTGATGCCGTCAACAGCTTTCAGGACGCTGCCGCCGCCCAGATGAAAGTGTTTCTTTAAGTTGCGGACTTCAAGCAAAGTATCAGACATTCTTTACACCTCCTGCGGAAACCGGATTCTCGACCTTAGGAGCGTCCGGGTGAAGCAGCCAGCATGCGGCGCTTTGGGTGGACGAAATGGTGAAATGATCCGGATCTTTTTCCAAGCAAACTTCCATGGCATAAGGACAACGGGCGGCAAACGGACAGCCTACTGGCGGCGCGAATAAATCGGGCGGTGTACCGGGAATCGGTACCAGCTCGTCGCCGTGCTCCGTATCCATCCGCGGAACGGAACGCAAGAGTCCCCAAGTATACGGATGCTGCGGATTGTAGAAGATGTCCTCTACATTCCCTTGCTCCACTACTTCGCCGGCATACATGACGATTACCCGCTGCGCCATTTCGGCGACGACGCCAAGGTCGTGGGTGATCAGGATGATCGCCGCGTTGGTTTTCTCTTGAAGGTTCTTCATCAATTCCATGATCTGTGCCTGGATCGTCACGTCCAGAGCCGTCGTCGGTTCGTCGGCAATCAGCAGCTTCGGTGAACATGCAAGAGCGATGGCGATCATAATCCGCTGCCGCATCCCGCCGGACAATTCATGGGGATATTGGGCGAGCCGGCTCTCCGGGTTGTTGATGCCGACCATTTTCAGCATTTCCAACGCTCGGGTGCGGGCTGCTTTCTTGCTCATATTCTGGTGCTTAATCAAGCCTTCGGCGATTTGATTGCCGATGGTCATCGTAGGATTCAAAGAGGTCATCGGGTCCTGGAAAATCATGCCCATTTCCGAACCGCGAATTTTCTCCATTTGTTTTTCCGATATTTTCGTAATATCCGTCGTGCCGTTGAAGAGAATTTCTCCGTTCTTGATGATTCCGGGAGGAGTGGGAATAAGCCGCATAAGCGTTTGGGCCGTTACGGATTTACCGCAGCCCGATTCGCCTACGATAGCCAGTGCCTCACCCTTGTTCACCGTGAAATTGACTCCGCGAACCGACTTGACTTCTCCGGCATAGGTATGAAATGAAACTTCGAGATCTTTAACTTCTAGCAGGACATCTTTATTAGACAAGATGGCTCCCCTCCTTTACTTGCGCATTTTCGGATCGAGGGCATCCCGCAAGCCGTCACCGAGCAGATTGAATACCAGCATCGTAAGCGCGATAAGAGCTGCGGGGAAGAAAAGCTGATAGGCATGATGGGAAATCAGGCTTCCCAAAGCATCGTTGGCGAGAGTTCCCCAACTTGCCTTTGGAACGGGAATCCCGAGTCCAAGGAAGCTTAGGAACGCCTCAGAAAAAATAGCTGCCGGTATGGTAAACGTGATATTAACGATAATGACGCTGAGCGTATTGGGAACAAGGTGCTTGAACAGCAGACGAGTGCTGCTGGCTCCCAACGTTTTTGCGGCAAGAACGAACTCCTGCTCTTTAAGCTGCATGATCTGGCCGCGGACAAGCCGCGCCATCCCCAACCAACCGAAAACACCCAGGGCCACGATAATGGTAAAGAGGCCGGGTTTCATAACGACCAGCAGCATGATGACTACGAGCAGATAAGGAATACCGTACATGATTTCAACAAATCGCATCATGATGGAATCCGTTTTACCACCCTTGAATCCGGCGATTCCGCCGTAAATGACGCCGACAACCAAGTCGATGGCGGCGGCGCAGAAAGCGATCAAGAGCGAATAGCGGGCGCCGTACCAAACCCGGACGAACAAATCACGGCCCAGACTGTCCGTCCCGAACCAGTGAACGGAATCAGGCGACTTGTTGATATCCATGAAGCTCTGATCGGAGTAAGAAAAGGGGCGAATCATCGGACCGATAACCGCCATGATGATCAAAAAGGCGACGATGCAAAGGGAGGTAATAGCCAGCTTATTCATTTTCAGCCGTCTCCAAGCATCCTGCCAGTAGCTCATACTCGGTCTGACGATTTGCTCAGCGCTAGCGCCTTTGTCAATCGGCTGAAAACGGTTATCCTGCACGTTTGTAGACAATTACTTCTCCCCCTTTCCAGCAAGCTTGATGCGTGGATCTACCATTGTATAGATGACGTCTGTAATAAACAGGATGATGACCAGGAAGGCGCCATAGACGACAACTGAACCCAGAATAAGCGGGTAATCCCGGTTGCTAATACTTTCCACCAGCAGTTTGCCAGCTCCTGGGATGGAAAAAATCTTTTCAATAATAAAGGTACCTGTCAAGAGCGTTGCCGCGATAGGTCCCAATATGGTAATGACCGGCAGGATCGCATTCCGCACGGTATGACGATAGATCGTTTTAAAACGGGTAAGGCCTTTGGCTTTAGCTGTTTTGATATAGTCCTGATTAAGGACGTCGAGCATATTAGAACGCATCATCCGAGTTATTTGCGCCATGGGCGAAAAACTCAATGCGAGTGTTGGCAGAACCGTATATTTCCAGGACACCCATCTGGCTATGGGGAACCATCCCAGCTTAATGGCAAAGAATTGAATAAGCAAAGTAGCGAGAACAAAGCTTGGCACCGCTGTTCCCAATACGGCAAGAACAGAAGAAGCGTTATCCGGCCACTTGTTGTGATACAAAGCAGCGATAACACCGAGAATAAGTCCGCCGATTAAAGCAACGATCAGCGCTTGAAGACCTAATTGAAGAGATACGGGAAGACTGGTGGACAGCATCGAATTGATGGTGCGGTCCTTAGTCATAGAAGGACCTAAATCCCCATGAAACAAATCGCCCAAATAACGGAAATATTGCATAATAATTGACTCGTCCAAATGGTAATGACGGTTGAGGTTTTGAATAATGGATTCGGGTAACTTTTTCTCTCGGGTAAATGGACCACCCGGAACCATGTGCATTAGCGCAAAAGTGAGGGTGATCATAACCCAAAGCGTGATGAGCGCATTTAACCCCCGGCGTGCAATATAGCGAAGCATACGCTTGCCCCTTTCAATTGTAAATCCATGACAGTTGTCCTCATTCAGTAAAGGAGGGTATGCCAGCCGTATACTGGCATACCCTGTTTACTGGATCAGTAAAATTGTGCAGTTTTTTTTACTTCAGAGTAACGTGACGGAAAATCGCGTTGCGGTTAGCAGGTACGAATACACCTTGAACTTCAGGTTTTTGAGCGTCAGCCGTGGTGTAGAAGTAGATCGGCATGATCGGCATTTCGTCCATCAGAATCTTTTCAGCGTCGTGGAAATCTTTTTCGCGCTTGGTTTGGTCGGCTTCAACGCGAGCTGCGTCAACCAACTTGTCGTATTCTTTATTGGACCAACCGGTGTTGTTGTTGCCGCCGCCGGTTACGAACATGTCGATGTAGGTCATCGGATCGAGGTAGTCGCCGATCCAACCGGTACGCATGATTTGGTAATCCAGCTTGCTTTGACGATCCAGCCATACCTTGCCTTCAACGTTCTCAAGGGTTACGTCGATGCCCAGGTTTTTCTTCCACATTTCTTGGATAGCTTCAGCAATTTTCTTGTGGCCTTCACTGGTGTTATAGGTCAAAGTTACTTTCGGCCAAGCGGACATGCCTTCTTCTTTCAGACCGTCGGCAAGCAGTTTCTTAGCTTCATCGATATCTTCTTTGAAGTAGGCAACTGTCGGTGCGTTCAGACGGTAGTCATGTCCGTCTTCACCCATCAGAATACCAGGGCCGGTAAGGGCATAAGCAGGCGTTTGGTTAGCTTTGGTGATGTTGTCGATAATGGCTTGACGATTGATGGACATCGCTAGGGCTTTACGGATCTTCGCGTTGTCAAACGGTTTGGCCGTTACGTTGAAGCGGTAGAAGTAAGTGGCCAGTTGCGGATAGATCTTCAGCTCGCCATTTGCTTTGGCAACGTCGATGCCGTCAGGTACAACGGAGTGGAAGTAGTTCATTTCACCGTTGGTGTACATTTGCCAAGCGGTGTTGTCGTCGGTAATGTTGAACCAGGTGATCTTCGTGGTGGAGATGCTTGCGGCATCATAGTAGGTGTCGCTCTTCTCGGCTACGGCTTCGGTGTCCTTGCCCCATTTGGTGAGTTTGAACGGACCGTTGCTGACGTAGGTGGAAGCGTCCTTAGCCCAATCTTTGTTCGCTTCGGCTACCTTTTGGTCAACCGGATAGTAGGTGTAGAAGGAAGTCAGTTGCGGGAAGTAAGGCGTCGGAGCAACAAGCTTAACTTCCAGTGTCTTATCGTCGAGGGCTTTAACGCCAACCTTGTCGGCAAGTGCCTTCAGGTCGTCTTTAGCCGGATCTGCTGTGTAATATGCTTGACCGCCTTCAATGTAGTCGCCAACGATGTAGGCATATTCAGAAGCGGTGTTCGGATCAAGCGCGTGCTTCCAAGCGTATACGAAGTCGCCTGCAACGACAGGATCGCCGTTGGACCATTTCAGGTTGTCCTTCAAGGTGAAGGTATAGGTCAGTTTGTCATCGCTCAGTTTGTAGCTAGCGGCTTGGCCTTCTTTCAAGCCATTGGTGTCTTGATAGTACAAGCCTTCAAAAACGTGGTCCAGAACCCAGCTGGAAGAGCTATCCTTCGCAAGCTGAGGATCAAGAGATGCAATTTCACCGTTGATATAGGTGGTGATTTCGCCCGGTTTGCCGTCTGCAACCGGAGCAGTGGATCCTGCTGCAGCAGAAGTAGATGGTGCAGGACTGCTGGATGCTTCTGATTTGTCCTTGGTGGTCGAGCAACCGGCAAATACACTGCCTGCCAGTGCTACGATTGTCAAGGGTGCAAGAATACGCTTGATCTTCATTGTTGGCCTCCCCCAAAATAGTGTTCATTTATTTTTGGAAGATCCGGTAAGTGTATATGTTTACCCACTCGGACACTTCTCAAAAACCAAAAAAAATAAGAACCTCTTATGCCGTAAAACTTGTAAATCATTATACAACCAATGGTTAAAAAAAGTAAACGTCTATGTCAGATTGTTTTTTTAAAATTACTAATTAATTTTATTTATCTGTCTAATACATGCCAGCTTTACCATGTCAAAGCGCTGATGGCCGCGCATTTTGCGGCTCCAGCCCTCTTATGATCCGATAAACCGTTGTTGTGACAGGAGTGTGAATTCCACTATTTCCCGCCAATCGAATCAATTCTCCGCTGATCCACTCGATCTCTGTTTTATGGTTTCGTTCAATATCCTGTAGCATAGAAGACTTGTTGTTCGCTGTATTGGCGCATACTTCCAAGATGGTATCCCAATGATGATCCGGTAATACGGCTCCTTCTGAGGCGGCAACCTGTTTACCTTCCTCATACAACCCCTTCATAAGTAACATTCGCTCTGGTTGCTCCGGAAGTTTTCCGTTCGGTATCCGGAAGATCCCCGTCAAAGGATTGATAACGGCGTTGATCAATAGTTTTTCCCAAATCGCATTCTTCATATCCGCATGCAGTTCCACCGTGAACCCTGCTTGTTGCAAATCTTCTTTTAACCTTTGCAAGACGCCGTTTTCCTCATCGACATCCAAGTCTTTTCCATCTGAAAGAGCCTTTCCTACTTTCGTCAATCCCCTGCCGGTGTGCAATACCTGCCGGGGGGAAATGCGTTTTGCTCCTTCTGTCGTCACCGCTGCAAATAACCGCTTCCTGCCGGTTCTTTCCGCAATTCGCTCCAGATGCCCGATCCCATTTTGGAAACAGAGAATGTTCGAGCCTGACTTTGCGTACAAAGCCAACCGTTCTATTATATCCGCTGAAAGATCGGCTTGTTTCAAGGCAACAAACACCCAATCCGGAAAAAAATCGCCAATGTTCCGTACCCAATCTTCTCCACCGAAGAAACGAGATTCAATTGGAAAAATGTGAGCGCCCCCATCCGTATCCTCCAGCAAGAGGCCGTCATCCGCCAGCATCACGCTCTGATAACTTGTCCGTGTAATGAGCACCGGATTCTGTCCGGAATACCTAAGGGCACCGGCAAGCAGCAAACCAAGGGACCCGCCGCCCATAATATGGATGTTCATGTCTACCTCCACGCCTGTTTTGCAATCTAGTTCAAGACTACACCACAGATAGGGCTTGCGCCAATAGTTCCATACGAATGTGCTTACATATGAAAAAGGCGTGTGCTCCCGCACATCGCCTATTCGTTCATTCCTTCTATTCAATCCGTTCCAGATTGCCATTGGCATCCATTTTGAAACGGGATTTGCTATCTTCCTCATCTTCCACTAAAAACGCAAGTTTGCGAGCTCTGTCCATAATTTGCAGCAATGCTTTGTAATCATCGTTCACGACCCGGTAATCGGTCTCCACTTCATTCACTTGCTTGCCTAGCTTCTCATTTTCACCACGGATGCGGGACAATTCGTCCCGGGCCTCTTGCAATTCCCGCTCCAATGTTTTCGCTTGGCGGGTTAAGTCTTGAAAAGCGTTCTTCCATTGTCTGAGAAAACGGATGACCGTATCGACGGATATCGTTTCTTCGCTTATTCCTTCATTGCGAGTGGCCATACCTTCTATATCCAAAACGGAGACGGAGGATAATTGAGGAATGGAGGAAGCGCTTTTTTTCAGTTGGTTGCGTTTTTGCCTTTGGGATTTTGCAATTTGGATGGCGGTTTCATATTTTTTGCGGACAAAACTGTTCCAACGAAAACCGCAAGCCGCCGAAGTGCGGCCGATTTTTTCGCCCACTTCCTCAAAAGCGGTCAATTGGGTGCTTCCTTCCCGGATATGACGAAGCGTAACCTCCGCCAAAATGAGATCGTCTTCTTCGGTCCAGGCATCCTGTCTCACTGCCGACATTCAAATACCTCCTACATGTAAAAGAATAGCTCCGTTTTGGAGCGAACTACATTCCATAGATAAACGGCTGACGCTGGTCCTCTTAAGAAGACGAGCGGCGCTTACCATTGCTGTACGGAACAAGAGCGGGATTATTGCCGGCTCTTATCCTCTCTGATCCTGTGAACGATTCCCACCATGGGCGACTTCTTGCCGTTGCTTTATTTTTATGCCCGTAGTAGAGTTCATAGAATCTATTTGTATTATCCGGTATAACCATTTTTACAAAAACTCATACCTAACCTGCTTGTTTTAAAATAGAAACCCGGTATTTTCCAGATTCCTGCGATTTCCTGTGATATATTTAACAAATTCTCATGAGATTTATTTACATGGATGCATTCAAAGGCTATAATTATTCTAATAATATCCATAATGGATAGTGTAGACCGCACCGGACCCGTGTCGGAAAGGAGGTTGTCTCTAGTGGCGCGCATGTATCGCGTTCTCGGCTTTTTCGCATTCGTCATCGCACTGATGGCAACGGCAGGGCATATGCTTCCCATGGCGTTCATCTTTTATTTCCAAGCGGCGGTATTTATCATTCTTGGTTATTTAAACCTCACCGAGCGAACGTATATCCTCATGTTTTGGGGATACATGATTCTTTCATTTACAGGATTTACATATTGGTCATTCTTCGTTTTGAAGGTATGACCCCAAATGCAAAAAAGGCGAATTCCCTTCATACGGGAGTTCGCCTTATTCATTATTGTTTGTCATTTCGTTAAGGTATGGTCAGTTCCAAAACTTTGAACAACTCGCTCATCGTATCTCCCAATAGTAATTGTCGGATTGCCCGGTTTCGTTTGGCCGCAGGACTGAAAGGGTCTGTCCCGCCATGCTCGGAAAGCAATTCCAGCACCCCTGCCTGCAGCAGAAAATCTCTCTGGGTTTTCAGTGACCAAGCTGCTGCTCCGCCCTCTTGCCCCGCACGTATGCAAGCGGAAAAATCTACATGAGCCGTAATATCCTGCTCGCCGGGATATACGAAGGGATTGTCGTGAGCCAGGTGATTGCGGTAGCACATCAGCGTCCCCTTCATCCGGTGGGCGGAGTGGATTTCCTGGGAAACATCGCCGTAATCGACGGCAACTAAAACGCTGTCCGTGAGGCTGTGGCACGTCTTTTTCAGCCAAGACATGCCTGCCACGTTCACCTCAATCTCCTGATTCTCCCTTAGCTCAATCTCTCCGGCTGACAAATACTCGAGTATATCCGGATTGCTGAAGGGCATTAAGGTTTCGATAAACCCTCCCGATTCATTGCTCCATTCCACTCCGATTTCATAGAGCAACCCTTTTTGCTTTTTCACGCGATAAACGGGAAACGCATCCAACAGTTCATTGGAAAACAAATATACATGGCGGTGAGGTGTCTGACTCATCCATTCTTCTTCCGTCATAAACTCAAGGCGTTCCCGGTGATCCTGCAATGCCGCTTCCAATTCCCGGCGGTGATAGCCGCTTTTCTCTACAATGATATAGCGCATCGATAGATAGAGTTCATGCTGTTTTTCCGCAAGGGTATCCAGGATGGATTTGGCCATCTGGCCGGTTCCCGCTCCCCATTCGGAAAACACCGGCACTTCCCAATTCGCAGCGCGATCGGCAAAATGCTTGGCCACCATCTCGCCCATGATCCCGCCTATGGATGCGCTTGTATAAAAGTCGCCTGATTTCCCGACTTTGGGGCGATCCTGCATGTAATAGCCGTATTCGGGATGATAGAGACAGCTTTCCATATAGTGGTGGAAGGAAATCCTTCCATCAGAAGCCGCGATGTCATCGCAAATCGCCGCGATCAGCGGATTTTTTACTGTATCCTCCAACATTCTGTCAACTCCCGCCATTTTGATTCTATGTTATAATAGCATACGTTATAAACCTTCATTCACTTTCTAAATGCAAAAATATCTATAAGGAGATTAATATGATTCTATCCAAAAGCGGCAAAGCTGCCCTCGCCTGTATGGCGGCTGCTCTGGTCTTCAGCGGTTGCGCCAAGACCCCCCATCATGAAAAGGAGGACGTGACAGCTGCACTGGCCAAGCTTGGAGAAGTCAAGCAATATACCTTTTCCGGAAATGCCGCAATCGACTGGGGAACGGCTCCTGCAGCAAAAGACAGCAGTGAAACGTCCGCCTTGCTAGCCTCGCTCATGGCTCTGTTCAGCAACAGCAATTGGACATGGAACGGCGCTGTCACTACCGAACCTATGCGCTTGGAAGCGGAATATAAAGCTGCACCTGGCGGGGGGCAGCAAACTCTTGATTTTCCCATGATCGTTAACCAGAATGTGCTGTACTTAAGCATACCCTACCTGAACAAATCAGGAGAATATTATTCCTTCGATATGAGCAAATGGACAAGCTCCGATGGAGCAAAAGCACCGCTCTCCCTTGACGGGTTGAAAAACACCGATGCCGCAGTAGCTCAGATCATGTCCCTATTACTCACGGATGCAAAGTCCGGCTGGTTCGCAAAAGCGAAGAACCCAATCGATCTGGCGGATGGAAAGAAAGGCCAGTCCATCACCATGTCCATTACGGATAAAAACCGGGGGGAAGTTTCGGATCAACTGAACAAGGAGCTTCCTGCGATTGCTGACTCGCTGCAGAAAAACGGCATTATGACGGCTGCCCAAGCCGAGAAGCTGAAGAGCGGCGGCAGTCAGATCGCTCTGTCCGGCCCTGGCGAGCTAAGCTTTATAATCGACGATGCCGGCTATCTCCGGCAAATGGGCTTGATACTGGATATGACCACGAAATCTGCCTCCGAAGCTGCAGCAGAAGCTCACCATATCGAGTACAAGCAGGAATATGACGCCATCAACCAACCGCCAACTTTCACGAAAGAGATTCCGACAAACGCAAAGTCTTTTGATGAGGTTTTGAAGCAGCTTCCGCAAAAATAAGAACGACGTATCTACGCCCCTCCGGCATAGCTGGAGGGGTTGTTTTTTGCCCGGCATGTACTATCCCCGAATCCGGACAGGTATATATAGCAAGAGAAGAAACACCGCAGGATAAGAGGGGGACATGTTATGACCAGCATCCGCCGGGTCCTTCTTGCCGCCGCAGCAATCTGCACCCTATTCACCTTACTGATGATTCCGGCTCAAGCTTCAACCGAAGAAGACAATGCAAAAAAAATGCTGCTCCAGGCCGGACTCACTCTCGCCCAGATTGAAGAAGAGATCACCAGGCTCCAGGATCAGCGACAGGCAGTGGAAATGCAGATCGCACGCTCCGAAAAGGAAGAAGCTGCGCAAAGCGAACAGGTGAAGAAACGAAGGGATCGGGCCGGAACCGTTCTCCGGGCGTACTACATGGGACAGCGCAAGTCCATGTGGCTCATGCTGCTAGAGGCAAAGTCCTTCTCTGATCTGTTCGATTTGTACCGGAATATGCGGATTATTTACGAAACCGACCAGCAGGCGCTAACCACCTACCAAGACGAATATAACCGATTGAAAAACGTGCGGAAGTCACTGGAACAAGAAAATAAGGATTTGACCGATCTCCTCGCGACCTATGAATCGGAGCGGACTCGAATGGGTAGCCTTCAACAGCAAATCGACGCCAAGTTAAGTCAACAACCGGGATCCAAAGAAGAATGGCAGAACCAAATCAAGATGATGCAGAACTTGTGGAAACAAACCGGCCAGCCCTTATTCGAAAAATACTTTAACGCCATGGCTGGCGCCATGCAAGAGCTCCCTAACACCCTACTCCAAGGCGGAAACAGCAAGTCATATTTTCACGGCACGGAATTCCGCATTCGCGATAGCGAACTGACCGACTACTTCCACTCTCAATCCGCCGATTTAGCCGGAATCACCATAAGCTTTACGAATGGAACCTTGACCGCTGACGGAAAAGAAAACAATCTCGAGGCGGTTGTGAAAGGGCATTATCAGATCGAACAGAAACCAAACCGACTGCAATTTCATATCGACCAGCTGGAGTTCAATGGCTATCCCTTGGATCAAACGACGGTAAGTGCTTTGGAAAGCGATTATGATCTGAGCTTTTCCCCTGGCGACATCAATCCGATGCTGCAAGCAACCTCCATTACCACTGAGGATGGATGGCTCCGGATCAAATTTACCATCAACCCTTAGCGGTCGGATGAGCTGTCCGATTCCGCAAGCTTCATGGCATAGGCCTTCAAATCGATGGTCCCGGAAGAGAGGCGCATCCCTTCCTCGCGCACCATATCTTCTCGCTTGGCGGCATCAAAGGATAATGGCGGCGTTACGCCTTCCTGCACAAGCCAGGCATAGGAATCATATTGTTCCTCCTGCCGCAGCTGCGGGGATGAATAGCTAGCCAGAAGCGAGGGAAGCTTGCCTGTCAGTTTCCAAGCCTGGGACTGGGCATCGGCAGACGTGACGGATTCGATCCAATTCATAGCGGCGGCGCTATTCGCCGAACGGGAGGATACGGCAAAACTGCGGCCCATAAGCCATGAGCCTGGGGTTTTGCCATTCCCGGAAATCGGCAGGGCGCCTAATTTGATAGCGCTCGAGCCATGCTTGCGGTACTGGGATAGCGTCGTCACGATTGCAGCCATTTTCCCCTTTTCCAGCAGATCCCACGGACTAAACTCGGCTGAGGGTTGGGGATAATTTTTGGCGAATACTGCCCCTTTCCATTCCGTCTCTTGGGGAAGCAGAAAATTTTGCAGCGGCTGCAGAATGCTTTCGTTGGCCGCTTCCTTTAGCGGGTTGCCTTCTTCCGGGATGCTGCCGGAGAAGATCGAGTAGATCGAAAGAAAAGCCATATAATCGTCAGGATCAAAATAAATACCGTACATACCTTGGTCCGGCTTCATCCACTCTTTGTTCCAGGCAAGCATTTCATCCCGATTCGCAGGGGAGTGCTCCCATTTGCCGCTTTTGGCAAGCTGCTCGTTCCATATAATGACATAGGGGTCCACATCCTTCGGTACTCCCCATGTATATCCGTTCCATTTATTTTGATTGATGGCAGAGGTGAGATATCCCGTTTGCTTTTCACCGGAGAAGAATTCGTCCAAAGGATTTAAATACCCCAAGGCAGCAAACTCAGCAATCCAGCTGTTGTCCAAAAGCATAATGTCAGGCGCTTCCCCTAGTGTGCTGAGCCGTTTCAGGGTAGAGTACTGAGTGTCTTGCGGCAGATTCTCCAGGGAGATGTCAATATTTTGCTCATCCACGTACCGGTCCGTCCGTCTCTTTAAATCGGCGAACTCATCTTCCGCAAGAGATACTGACACGCGTAACGAATTGACGCTATAATCCGGCTCGACTTTCCCCGGCTTTGCCGCTTCAGGAGCGGCGCCAGCCGGCTTCGACGGAGTCCGATCCTGCACATTAATCAATTGCAGGATAAGCAGCATAGACAAACACAGGACAGTAAACAGCATCAGAAGGCTTTTCCGCTTATTCAAGAAAAATACTCTCCTTTTTACCCAGCATCACCCTATTATCCTATCATATTATGAAACCCCTTACCTTAAAAATTCCACCGGAAGTCCCAAAGATAAATGATCTTGCCAACACCACCCCCTCAAGTGAAGCCACCCCTGATGAAGCGTAAGCAAGTACTATGCGGGGACCTATGCTAAAACGAGCGACGTTTAATAGTAAACTTATAAATTCTGATGTATAAAAAATGCCGCCTCCCCACCCTATGGTGAAGAAGCGGCATCTCTTTGTTTTCCAAAGTTACAGAAGATCCGCAGCGAGTTGAGCCAAATGGGAGCGTTCGCCCTTTTCCAAAGTGATATGGCCGCTCACCGCTTGGTCCTTAAAACGTTCCACCACGTAGGTTAGCCCATTGCTGGAAGCATCGAGATAAGGATGGTCGATTTGTTCCGGATCGCCCATCAGGACGATTTTGCTTCCTTCTCCTACCCGGGAAACGATGGTTTTCACCTCGTGGCGGGAAAGGTTCTGCGCTTCATCGATGATGATGAATTGGCCCGGAATGGAACGGCCGCGAATATACGTAAGAGCCTCCACTTGGATGCTGCCCAGCCCTGCAAGGATCCGGTCGATGTCGCCGGATTTTTTCGTATCGAACAGAAATTCCAGATTATCATAGATCGGTTGCATCCAAGGCCGCAGCTTTTCTTCCTTTTCACCCGGAAGGTAGCCGATATCCTTGCCCATGGGAACTACGGGACGGGCGATCAACAGCTTTTTATATTTATGTTCATCCTCCGTTTTTAGCAGCCCTGCAGCCAGAGCCAGCAGCGTTTTCCCCGTTCCGGCCTTGCCTGTCAGGGTCACCAGGGGGATATCGTCATTCAAAAGCAGTTCCAGTGCCATGCGCTGCTGGGCGTTGCGGGCGCCGATGCCCCAGACCGGTTCGTTGCTTAAAAACAGCGGCTCCAGCTTTTTTCCCGTTTTATCCACTTTCAACAAGGCTGATTTCGCCGTTCCCATCTCATCTTTCAAAATGACGAATTCGTTGGGAAGCAGCCGCGTTCTCAAATTGAGGCTGTCTATGGAAAGTTTACGGAAGGAGTAAAATTCATCAATCACCCCGGGGTGAGTTAGAATCGTCCGGCACCCGCTATACATTTCAGGAAAGGTAACAAGATGGTCCGACAAGTAGTCTTGAGCAGTGATGCCCAGCACGTCGGCCTTAACCCGTACCAAGGTGTCCTTGCTTACGAGGATGACGGGTCTTGGCAGCGGGTTGTTCTGTTCCTCTTGATGATAATTAAGGGCAACCGCCAGGATCAGGTTGTCATTGTTCATCTCGCTGAACAAATCCTGCAGCTTATTAAAGCTGCGGTGGTTCAGCTCCACTTTGAGCGACCCGCCGTTTCCGAGGGGAACGCCGTCATGCAGCTTCCCTTCGTCGCGGAAACCGTCCAAGATCCTTGATACATGTCTGGCGTTTCGCCCGATTTCGTCAGCGAGCCTCTTTTTGGAGTCGATCTCTTGAAGAACGATGGCGGGAATAATCACCTCGTTGTCTTCAAAGGAAAACAGCGCATTCGGATCATGCAGCAGCACGTTGGTGTCCAAAACGTAGATTTTTTTCAAGATAATCCACTCCTGTCGCATCGGCGTTTTTTCCTTCTATTGTGCAATCATCCCCCGTACATAGGAAGACGAATACTGGAAATACTATGCTGAAATGCCTCAATCAATCCAAGTGGAAGGATGATCATGATGAGCTACAAAAAACGGATTCTGACTGCTTTCTTTGCAGCCCTTGCCCTGTTTACCCTTGTCGGCTGCGCAGCTCGGGCACCGAAAGCCGCTCCGAACACGTCGGCAAACAATATGTCGGTTAGGCAAGCGGCGAATAACGGCCAAGCAACGCCTCATTTAAGCATGAAGCAGCATTCTGAGCATCTGGTGGACATCGCCCTCAGCGTTCCACAGGTGAAAGGCGCTTCCTGTCTGCGGCTGGGCAACCTCGCCCTGGTAGGCATCGATGTGCCGGGTAATTTGGACCGTTCCCGGGTGGATACCATCAAGTATACCGTTGCCGAAGCGCTGAAGAAGGATCCTCAAGGAGCGGGGGCTATCGTCACCGCCGACGTCGATCTGGCCCAGCGGATCCGCGAGATCAGCGACCAGGTCAAGGCCGGCCATCCACTCGCAGGTTTCGCCAACGAGCTTGGAGATATCCTTGGCAGGCTGATTCCCCAACTGCCGCAATCTCCAAACTCCTAGGGGGAGAGCCGATCCGGCCTGAAAGACGACAAAAGCCTAGCTCCGCATAGGAGCTAGGCTTTATTCATGGCCTCAAACACTTGTCCATCCAGTTTATCGGCTGCACGTCTATCGTAGGTCTTCTCATACTCCGGTTCAACGGTAATTCTGGAGCCGTAAAACATGGCATTGCGTACCGACTCAATCTCGATGTCAAGACAGCTGAGTTTGATCGGCACATCATCGAGCTCTTCCGAAACTACTCTTACAGACCCGTAAATGACATTAACACCGCCTCCGCCGAAGAAGGTCGCGGTCACTTTCGGATTTGCCTTGATGTTGCTGATAATGCTGGAGCGATGGTCCACCGCAAAACGCAGCCGCGAGGGCTCTGCCGCATAAATCCAGGAAATGGCGCTTGCATGGGGCGCACCGGACTCGGCGTCCACCGTCCCAAGCAGAACGAACTTCTCCTGTTGGAGCAAGGAAAACTGCTGCTCTGATAAAACGGCCAATGTTTCCGCCATAGGCTGAAGCCTCCTCTAGACGATAGCTCTTACATCTCCAGTATACCACAGGAAGAAGCCATCAAACCATACGGAAGAGCCTATGGCAAGCAGCACTTTATCCGGTCAGCTGTTGAAGCGGGGCTCGGATTCGATATCGTGGAGCAGCTTTTCGGCGTAAGTACGGTCAAACCGTTTTCTCTGTTCTTCACCGTTTAATTCGTAAAAAATGGCGATCAAATCCTCGCTGACCTCCGTCCGGATCGATGTTATGCCGTGATCCTCGCGCAGGATTTGATCGAAAAATGTGGCAGTATCCTGTGCGGACGGGTCATCGGGTCTTCCATCAGCAACGATTTTGATTTGCAGCCAATTGAAAAGCGCGCTTTCCAAATCCATTCCTTACCCCTCCTTGTTTTTCCGTTCAGTTGCCCACATACGTACCCGGACGATGAACATCAACAAGATGGCAACCGCTAGGCAGTAGACGATCGGCAGCTCCAGATCGATCTGAAAGAAGAGGAGGATAACGCCTCCGACTGCGATCAGCAAATAAACGAGAAGATCCTTCAGGAGGGGCAGCTTCCGGGTCCGAAAAACTTTATTGTACACATACACAAGCATGATATAGATGAAAAGAAACGTGATCCACGGGTGATCGGCAAACCAGTGATTCATGGGCTCCCCTCCGCTCCATTTCGCACTTTCCGAATCCAGATCCTTGCTTTAAGTCATTAGCTTGTTAGCTTTATTGCTGTTCCGCCATTTTGCGGTTCTTGTCAGCCCGAGCCCGTTCGTTCTTGTCGAGAATCTTTTTCCGCAAGCGGATTGATTTCGGGGTGATCTCACAGTATTCGTCATCGTCCAAATATTCCAAAGCCTGTTCCATGGAATACATCCGCGGCGTTTTCAGATTGACGGTTACTTCCTTGGTAGCGGAACGAACGTTGGTCACTTGCTTTTCTTTGCAGACGTTGACGATGATATCATTATCCCGGGTATGCTCCCCGACGATCATGCCTTCATAAATTTCTGTCCCCGGAGTAAGGAACAGAATGCCGCGGTCTTCTACGGATAGCATGCCGTAGGTGGTGGAAGAGCCGGTTTCGCTGGCAACCAGTACGCCTTGATGGCGGCCGCCGATATTGCTTCCTTGATACGGACCATAGCTGTCAAAGGCGTGGTTCATGACGCCGTAGCCTTTCGTTTGGGTCAGGAAGTGGGTGCGATAGCCGATGAGTCCCCGAGCTGGAATGAGGAATTCCAGCCGAATTTGTCCCGTGCCGTTATTGATCATGTTGATCATCTCGGCTTTGCGGGTGCCCAAGCTTTCCATAACCGCTCCCATGCTTTCCTCCGGAACATCGATAACGAGGCGTTCGATAGGCTCCATCTTTTGTCCGTCAACTTCCTTGATGATAACTTGCGGCTTTGATACCTGCAGCTCGTAACCTTCCCGGCGCATATTTTCAATCAGAATCCCCAGGTGAAGCTCGCCCCGTCCGGATACGATAAAAGCATCCGGGCTGTCGGTTTCATCTACCCGCAAGCTAACGTCGGTTTCCAGCTCGTTAAACAACCGCTCCCGTATCTTCCGGGAGGTGATCCATTTCCCTTCGCGGCCGGCAAAAGGACTGTTATTGACAACGAAGGTCATTTGCATCGTCGGCTCGTCGATTTTCAGAACCGGCAGCGCTTCGGGATTGGCCGGATCGGCCAAGGTTTCACCGATGTTGATGTCTTTGATGCCGGAAAAAGCGACAATATTGCCTGCGCCTGCTTCATCGATCTCTACCCGTTTCAGGCCTTGGAAGCCCAGCAGCTTATCGATGCGCGCTTGCTTGACGCCGCCTTCCCGGGTCATGACGGCTACGGTTTGGCCTTGGCGAATCACGCCGCGGTTCACCCGGCCGATACCGATGCGACCTTGATATTCGTTGTAATCCATCAGGGTGACGAGAAGCTGCAGCGGTGCTTCAGGGTCTTCCGTCGGAGAAGGAACCTGCTCGACAATCGCTTCGTAGACCGCCTCCATGTTAGCTTCCTGCTTGTGCGGATCGGTGCTGGAGGTACCTTGAATAGCAGACGTATATACGGCATGGAAATCAAGTTGTTCGTCTGTCGCTTCCAACTCAATGAACAAATCCAGCACTTCGTCCAGCACTTCCTCCGGACGGGCATTAGGACGGTCGATTTTATTGACAACTACGACAGGCTTCAGGTTCTGCTCCAGCGCTTTGCGGAGAACGAACTTCGTTTGCGGCATAACGCCTTCAAAAGCATCAACGACGAGCAATACGCCGTCAACCATCTTCATGATCCGTTCTACTTCGCCGCCGAAGTCGGCGTGCCCCGGGGTATCGACAATGTTGATCAAATAATCCTTATAGTGAATCGCTGTGTTCTTGGCCAATATGGTGATGCCGCGTTCCCGTTCTATATCGTTGGAATCCATAGCGCGCTCCTGCACCGCTTCGTTTTCCCGAAAAGTGCCGGATTGCTGCAAAAGCTTATCCACCAAGGTGGTTTTGCCGTGGTCGACGTGTGCGATAATCGCGATGTTGCGGATGTTTTCTCTCCTAAGCATGGTATGATCCTCTCTATTCTAATCTAGGTTTGCCCACAAAAGAAGCGCCGGAAATCCCGACGCTTGACATACCCAATATCTTAACAAATAAACGGCAAAAAGAAAAGAAAAAAAGAATGGTTTCGGGTCTCGAGTCGGTTATGTTCTTCTTTTCCACAGCAGGAAGAATACTCCCACAATCAAAATCAATAGGGCCAAAATATAAATGTTCGTCCTAAAGAGCGCTAAAACAAACAACAAGACGGAAACGATGCCCAATATGAAGGCAGAAGAATAGACGCTTCGCGGGGCAGAACCTTTCCCGTACGTGGCCCATTCGTACAAGCCGACGGCGATCCCGAACAGGAAGCCTGGCCAAAGGACACGCAGCGAACCCCAACCAAAAATATTGCAGTAAAGAAACAATAGGCCGTACACCACCAGCACCCCGCCAGGCACAAGGACAACATCAGGCAGGGTTCTCCGAGTATACAAGAAATGCAAAATCAAACCCACTGCGAGAATTAACACCGGCCAAAACAATTTCGCCAGAAAAGCGAATACCCCTAATTTGCCCAATATAAGGATCAAGGCAACGACGACAAGTACGATTCCGATGGAAACGTTATTTCTCTTCATATTATTCCTCCAACAGGAGCAATTCATTCTAAATCGTCCAAACAGGATGGTAACAACCCTATAATATCTGATGAATGAAAAAAAATCCACCTCCCGGCAGATTTTTAACGTTCCTCGTTCCTTCAATTTACAAATGCCCCTACATCGTGCTTTGTCTGGACCGCAATTTCCATCTCCTGCCAAGGAAACCGGCAAGAACGACGAAGATGGCATAGAGAGCCGGCAGTGCTGTATGCAGCAAATCGGCATTGATCATCGGCGCGATCTGCGTATCGCCAAGAAGCATTTCTCCCGCCGTAAACCCAAGAATTCCGGCTCCCAAATAGACGAGAACGGGAAAACGGTGAAGCAGGCCCATAGCCAACGTGCTGCCCCATACAATGATCGGAATGCTTAACATGATTCCGCAGATAATGACCGGCAGGTTATTACCCGCGGCAGCTGCCACCGCTAGCACATTGTCAAGACTCATGACGAAATCGGCTAGTATAATCGTCCGAATCGCTTTGCCGACAGATGCGGCTTCTCCAACTTTTTTCTCCTCCCCGTCATCAAGCAGCAGTTTTATCGCTATGTATAAGAGAAGAAACGACCCGATCGCTTTGATATATGGAAGAGAGAGCAGTGCCAATGCAGCGATGGTCAGAATAAGCCGCAATCCCACCGCTCCGAAGGCTCCCCACCACATCGCCTGCTTGCGCTGGGCGACAGGGAGGTTTTTACTGGCCAAAGCAATGACGACGGCGTTGTCGCCGCTTAAGACGAAATTGATCAGGATGATTTGCGCGAACAGCAGCAGCCAAGGCCAAAATTCCATGTGCTCAGCCTCCTGTTTCCTGTGATCAAAGCCGAAAAAAACGGGTAAGCATTAGGATATAGCAGATTAGCGACTCTCGAATCTATTCCATTAAGCAAAAAAGGAGCGTGCAGTTCATGACACGTTTAACAGAGGAGCAGATTTCCGTCTCCCTGGGACGAATCCCGGGCTGGAAACAAGAGGATGGCAAGCTATGCAAAACCTTCTCCCTGCCCGGCTTTCGCGATGCTGTGCAGTGGGTCGTCAGGATCGCCGATCTGGCCGAACGGGAGAACCATCACCCCGAACTTCTTATCCGCTACCGCAAAGTCACCATTACCCTCACCACCCACGATAAAGGCGGGATCACGGGCAAAGATTTTTTGCTTGCCGAACAAATCGAGAAGCTTCCCATCCCCAAAGCGCATTAATCAAAAATACTCGTCGAATTCATCTCCGGCATCTCGCTCTATGACAAGACGTTCGGTTCCGGCCACGGCTTCCGCTTCTTTTTCCGCCAGCCAGCCCATCCCACGCTCCGAGCGTTCCACGAAACTCAAATTGGGATTGGTACTGGGCGATTTAGGCACGAACAAGGTACAGCAATCCTCGTAGGGCAGGATGGAGATCGGATACGTACCGATTTTTTTCGAGATGGCGGTAATTTCCATCTTATCCATAGCAATCAGCGGTCTAAGCATCGGGACGGTGATTCCGTGGCCGATCACACTCAGGCTGGACAAGGTTTGGCTCGCCACCTGCCCTAAGCTTTCGCCGGTAACAATGGCGCCTGCACCGCGGATTCCCGCCAGTTTTTCGGTAATACGGAACATCGATCTGCGCATCAGGGTAATCATCAGTTGTTCCTTGGCTTCCTGTTTCAGTCCGGTTTGGATTTCCGTAAATGGAACCAGGTGCAAAACGATGCGGTCGGCGAACATGGCGAGCTGGCGAGTTAGATCCTCCACCTTCTGCCGGGCTTTTTCGCTGGTATACGGATAGCTGTGAAAGTGCACAGCCTCGATCTCCAGTCCTTTGCGCATGGACAACCAGCCTGCTACCGGACTGTCGATGCCGCCTGAAAGCATAAGCACCGCCTTGCCGTTGCTGCCAAGAGGATATCCTCCGGTTCCGGTAATGGATTGGGTAAAAAGGTATGCTTCATTTTGGCGGATATCCACCCGGAGTTCCGCATCCGGCTTATGAACGTCCACCTTCAGCTTGCCGTCCTCATGACTGAGGATATAGCCGCCAACCAGATAGCCCAACTCCTGAGAGTTATGGGGAAATGACTTGTCGGCTCGCTTCGCCGACACTTTGAAGGTAGCAGGGTAAGGGGTAAGCGAACGGATTAGTGCAAGCCCCTTCTCCCGGATCTCCTCAAGATCAGGTGCAACCGCAACCGCCGGACTGTACGAAAAGAGACCGAAAATGCGGTCCAAGCCTTCCGCTATCCTATCATATGGCTCATCATTCAAAACAATGTATACTCGTCCGTATTCTTCGTGAAGTTTTGTTTTTGGAAAAGGCTTGAGCATAAGTGCAATTTGATCTTTGATTTTATTCTCAAACCGATAACGGTTGCGGCCTTTAAGGGTCAGCTCGCCTAACCGCACAATTACGACATCCGGTTTCATAAAAGTCTCTCCTCTAAAAGGTAAGTCATCTGTATGGAGTCCTGGAGTCCAGGATAGCACGCTACATACGAAGGCGCTGAACGGCCTTTTTCAATTCATCAACAAAATGGTCCATATCCTGCGGCGTTTGTTCCGGAGAAAAGCTGACTCGGATACCGCTTACCGCCCTCTCCTCGCTCATGCCCATGGAAAGAAGGACGCGGCTTGGCACGATGGACCCGGAAGAGCATGCGGAGCGGGCGGATACATAAATATCCGCTTCTTCAAGGGCATGTACAAGTACCTCCGAGCGAACGTCGTCCAGCGTAAAGTGAACGATATGCGGTGCCATGAGTGTGGGATCGTCCGCTCCGCTAACGATCAGGCCTGGAATGTCAGCGAGCCCGGCCGCAAGCCGTTTCCTTAACCCGTGCAGCTTATGGAAAGCCGTCGCTTGCTCCTCCACGACGAGTCGGGCGGCCTTTGCCATGCCCACAAGAAGGGGGACGTTCTCTGTCCCGGAACGAAGGCCGAATTCCTGACCTCCTCCAGCGAGAAGCGTTGCAAGCCGCACCCCTTCCCGGCGGTAAAGAAATGCCGTTCCTTTGGGGCCACGGAATTTATGGGCGGATGCGCTCATCAAATCAGCGCCAATCTCCTGGGGCGTAAACGCAAGCTTGCCATAGGACTGGATCGCGTCCACATGGAACAAAGTCCTCGGCCGCTCCAAAAGAAACGCGCCGATCTCTTTTACTGGTTGAATGCGGCCCATTTCATTATTCACATGCATGATGCTGACCAAGATCGTATCTTCTCTTAGGGCAGTCTTTAGGTCGTCCAGCGATACCGCTCCTGTGGAATCGGCAGGAAGATAAGTGACTTCGAAGCCTTCTTGTTCCAACTGCTTGAAGGATTCGTAAACGGAAGCATGCTCGATTTGGGTCGTGATCAAATGCCGACCGCGGCTCCGATTGGCATATGCCGCTCCCTTCACCGCAAGGTTATTGCTCTCTGTCCCGCTGGAGGTGAAAAGGATCTCGGCCGGAAGACAATCCAATCCTTCGGCCACAATTTGCCGGGCTTTCGCAACCAGCTTGTCTGCTTCCACTCCAAAACGGTGTATCGATGATGGGTTTCCGTAATGCTTCGCCATCACGTCCGTAATCGATTTTATTACTTCTTCCCTAACGGGAGTCGTTGCGCAAACATCCAAATAAAGCATAGACCATATCTCCTTTCATGCAGACACAAAAAGAAAAAAGATCAGAATCTGATCTTTTTATTATTTCCTTCCGTCTGAAATTATCATCTTCAAATCAGTCGGCTATTAACTATTATACTTGATATTTCGTTCTCTTTTCCATCACTTTCATGACGTAGTTCTGGGTCTCTGAAGGCAATGACGTGAACCGTATTTTCAAATCCCTGTCATTATGGATGCCAAGCTGTTCTAGTCTGCCAGAACCGGCGTTGTAAGCCGCTAATGCTGTCGCTTCGTTACCGTCGTATTTTTGCAGCAAGTTCGCCAAATAGCGGGTTCCGCCGTTGATGTTCTGTTCCGGATCAAAGGAATCCGTTACCGAAAGCCCTCTGGCCGTTCCGTCCATCAGCTGCATGAGTCCCTTCGCTCCCGCGGAGGATTCTGCATGGGGATTAAAGGAAGACTCCTGGTCGATGACCGCTTTGACCAGCGTCGGGTCGACGCCGTATTTCCCCGCCGCATTGTTGATCAGAATATCATAAGTCGAGGAACCGGTAAGCGCCTGAGGTAAATACCGGCTCAGTCCGAGCATTGCGTTCCCGGTTGTTCCCGTCCCCAAGCTGCTTTGTGTCCCGCCCAATAAGGACAAGAGATTCGATCCGCTCGACGAGCCTCCAGATTGATTGAGATCGCCGTAGGAGTCGTCCGCTACATTGCCCACATTATATCCCGTCGGCATCAACAGCGAGGACAAAGCAAGCATCGAGTTACTATTCGAAAAACTTGAGGATAACCCCGAAACATCCGTACCGCCAGCCAGCAGCGTTTGCAGAATGTTGGAAAACATATCGCTACCACTACTATTAGAATCATCGCCAAGCGGATTTCCGCCGGATATTATCGAGGATGTATTTGCCGTAAATTGCATCTGAAGAAGCTGGCTCAATAATCGAGGATCGATGCTGCTCATGAATGAATCAGGCCTCTTTTCTTCTGGATCAACTATTTTCCATTGTACAAGTTTATCCAGTTGCCAGCCATGATTCTTTTGAACTAGAAAACGAGCCCGGGGATCATCAATCTACACCCGGACCCGTTTTGGTTACATCGTAAGAGGGGCAAATACCCAGTACGCCACCAAAGCGATAACGCCGATCACCATCGCCCAACCGCCGAGGCTGCGGCTGCCGCGGACGAAGGCGTACAAACCGATGAGGACGGCAGCGGAGCCGAATACTCCCGGATAGGCAAAGAGCGAAATCACAGCAAGAGCAAGGGCTACCCAGCCTGTAATTTTTATGCCGGATACTGCCTGCGGCGTATAGGCTCCGCTCACTCGTCCCAATTCCGTCGAGAATTCAGAGTCGTCGTCGAAATCCTCATCCCACTTTGGCCGGTCACGATGCCGATCGCTGGCCGGTTCGGAGGATTTTTCCTTCAATCGCTTCTGGTCATCATCCTCAAACATCTGTCTGCCTCCTTCCCAGCAGCATCAGCCCGTCTTCTTTTTAAAGGTATGGCAGCATGTTTCTTTAGTGGAAGATGCGCGATCCTGATGCTCGCTGTCAAAGCTTTCACCGGCAAATTCCGCACTATAATCCGTTTTCGCGTGGGCATCGATGTCAATCATAATGGCATCGGCGTTGCATTTGTTCCCATCTCCCCAATATGAGCAGTTTGCGACACTGCATTTAACCATTGGACTCATCGTTTATCACCTCCTCACTGCCTTAAGGTTTCCTGAGGAAGGCCGATGGATGCGCGGAAATGCGCGGAAAGGTGATCTCCTTTTTTAACAAATATGAAAAAAAGCCCGTTTCACTGCCGAATGGCTGTAAAAGGGCTTCTTCGAACTATTGCCGACTTTCAAACAACGTTTTTGTCTTAAATCTTTTCACCTTGCAGGCGCTTTTGCGTGATGTAATCCGTCTCGTAATACGCCAAATCTTCCCGCAGTTCTTCGAATATTTTAGACAGCTCGATGGTCAGATTACGCACTTCCCGGTCCGGCTTTTTCCGGAATCGAATGGCATCCTGGCCCGTATACGCATACCGTCCGTCTTCTGAGTAACATTCGTTTTTCGGGTAGAAGAAATTATTGATGCAGTTATGGTAAACATCGTAAAGAACACGCTCGGCGTAATCGTTATTGAACGTCGGCCGACGCAAGCTTACACCCAACCGTTCATAAGCGACTTCACTGAAAACGAGAAGGTGCCGGGTATCCTGCAGGTAAGCCCTGTAAAACTCTTCCATAGCCGCTTCTTCACCGGTATTTAGCTGGCTAAGCGAATGGGTATTGAGAAAGAGCTCCATTTTTGCGATCGCTTCCTTCAGCTTCACCCTGGTAGATTCGCACTGGTTTTTTACGTTGAACATGGCCATTGGTCGGGACCTCCTAAGGTACGGTGCTTCAATCAAGATTATAAAAATATCCTATCATATCTTCCGCATAAAAGGTATTCCGAATTCAGCCGCAACATGTCCTGAACCAACTCCCGAATTAACGGAAACAGGAAAGAGAACGCTGCATAATCAGGAAAAATAACCGCACCCTATTGGTTATATCGGACCAACAGGAGGTCGTCCCGCATGAAAGCATCGAGAAGAATTCAAACATGGATGATCGTCGTCTTCGGCCTAATTTTCGCTGTCACACTAACATCCTGCATGAAACAGAAATCAGAACTTCCGAAAATACAATCCCAGCCATCCGCTTCAGCCGCTCCGCTCTCGCCGTTAAAAGAGCTGGAGATGAAAAAACAAACCATGAATGCGGATATCCAAAAAACCAATGAGCTCTGCCGCTCCCAATGCACCGTTGATTTTCGCACGGAAGCGAGCCGCTTGTCCGTTTTGCCGGATTCGCGGATTCTCGGTCAACTGAATGCCTACCGCCTGAAGCACCCCCATGCGGAAACGATGGTATGGAGCCGCAGTGCCACGAGCGCGAAGGATATTCGCTCAGGGCGGCTGGATTCCGATTTGCAGCAAAAACTGGTCTCCCAACTCGTTCAGGCCAAGAAAAAAGCGTTCGCCAATCAGGAATACCGTTCTCCGTCCATCAACCATAACGGAAAAACGTACTTTGTGCTTGGGGTTCCCCTGCCCAAAAATCAAGGCGCGCTTCTAGGGGTCATTCATCAAGATGTTCTGAAAAATGTGGAATCCCGGGAGACCCGCGACCTGCGGATTGTCCCCTACCCCAATCCCAACCGCAAAGGGATGAAAACCGCTGATGCCGGAGACTTGAAAGAACTTCACCCCGATACCGGCGAAGAAAATGAAGGCCTCAGCCACTACCATAAGAATCAAGTGGTCGTCAAATTCAAAACGCCGCCATCGTCACAGCAGCTCACGCAAATCCGCAGCGACATCAGTGCTACAGCCGTACAAAAACTCGGCTATACCTATGTTTTTACAACGGACAAAATGGATCCGAAGGCGCTGATTAAATACTTCGCTAAACATAACGTCGAGTATGCGGAGCCTCATTACTTTTACATGACCAACGAGGCCCCAATGACTCCCAACGATCAATTATATAGCCGGTATCAGTGGAATTTGCCAAAAATCAACACAGAAAACGGCTGGACGCAATCGAAAGGTTCCTCCGACGTCATCGTCGCTGTCGTTGACACCGGAGTCGATTTAAACCATCCGGATTTGCAGGGAAGGCTTGTCAAGGGCTATAACGTATTTGACCAATCCTCATCGGCTAAGGACGATGTCGGCCACGGCACCCATGTCGCCGGGGTTATCGCAGCAACAGTAAACAACAGTTTGGGCATCGCCGGCATGACCTGGAACAATCCGATCATGCCCGTAAAAGTATTGGATTCCTCAGGTAGCGGAAATACGTACAATGTCGCTCAGGGAATCATTTGGGCTGCCGATCATGGCGCCAAAGTGATCAATCTCAGTCTAGGGAATTACGCCTCCTCCAGTTTCCTGCAGGACGCTATTCGCTATGCTTTTGATAAAGATATCGTGCTCATCGCCGCTGCCGGCAATGACAACACGGATAAACCCGGTTACCCGGCTGCCTATGACGAAGTGTTTGCTGTCGCCGCAACGGATGAAGGAAATAAAAAGGCTTCCTTCTCCAATTACGGAGATTATATCGACGTTGCCGCCCCGGGAGTCAGCATTGCCAGCACCTATCCGGACAACCAGTATGCGGCCTTGTCCGGTACTTCCATGGCCAGCCCCCATGTTTCGGCGCTTGCCGCGCTTATCCGCTCCGCGAATCCAGCGCTAAAAAACACCGAGGTCATGGATATCATGCGGAAATCAGCCAACGATCTGGGTAATCCTGGGAAAGATAATCAGTTCGGCTATGGCGAAATCAATGTCAGCCAAGCATTGAATCTATCCGTGCAAAATATCGCCTCCGCGGCCGAACCGAATGCAGCCGCTCCTTCCACTCTGCCGCCTGCAGCAGGCCGATGGAAAAATCCGTGGAATTACCTCCTCGATCTCTTTCGGTAAAGATTAACTGTATCCCTTGGGCCCTCCCGCTCATATCATGGAAAAAACGCGAAAGGCGTGAATTTCCATGATCGTTGTAGCGGGAGGGCTTTCTTCCGTAGATCGGGACACCTTTACTCCCCTGGAACGGCAAATCTACGACGAGATGAACGAAAGTAATGTGCCGTTATATTATACGAGCTTGACGGATCTGATGTTTGAACTGGGCATGCGCGCCCATATTGTCGAGAGTGCGGAGGCACTCAGCCAAAGCGGCATCCGTTTTTCCGACTTCAGCCGCTCCCAGTGCAATGACGCCTACTGGATCCGTACCCCGAACGGCGGCTTTCGCTTACGGTACGGCATTCCCTCTGCCGATGGAATCCGTGATATTTTTGCAAACGGGAACCTTTACTCAACGGAGTGTGCGACAGCTGTGGTCATCGTCTTGTACCATGGTGTGCTTCAAAGCATCGGCGACAACTCCTTCAACGCCAACTTTGCCGACCTGCTATTGTATGACTGGCAATACGATCAGGACTTAAAGCTGTATACCAAAAAGAAAGCCGACGGCGTATTCCCCGGCGATGTCGTTTACTTCAAAAATCCCGGCTACGACCCGCGCACCCCTTGGTGGATCGGCGAAAACACCATCAAGCTCCTCGGCGACCAATACTACGGCCACGGCGCAGGGATCAAATCCGAGGAAGAGATGATCAGCAACCTCAACGATAGAAGAGCCCCCAACAGCCAGATCTCTGCCTATATGTCCAATGATATCGTCGGCATCGATTATCCGTTCATGATGAAACTGGCAGCCTGGAATGGACCGGCGCTGGCTCCCAATTTACGCATGTTTTACCGACCGTCGATATCCGCTCAACATGGCTTCAATTGATGTCATGTCATTTTGTAGAAGCTATATTCATGCATAAATTTGGGTAGACATCTCCCCTTCCCTTCCTTTAGGATGAAATAACGAAGCCGCTTTCATTTTGCATGCGCGCTTATCGTTTTCGTGAAGAAGGGATCCTAATGGACTGGAATCATTCCGTTCGCGTACGCATCATGCTTGGCCTCGTCCTGGTCATTGCCCCCCTTGTCATCCTTCTTTTTTATAACAATTTCTATGCCATCGACGTCGTGCAGAAGCAGACGTCTCAAAATTATGCGGCTCTCTTGCAGCAGAACACGGAAAACGTGGACAATATGTTAAGCGAGACCAGCACCTTCCTTTACCGATTCGTTGACGACACGGACTTTACGACCCTCTATGCATACGGGACGGACTCCGCCGACTACTATATGACCAAAATCAGGGTGCAAATCAAGCTTTCATCGGGAACCGGCTACTATAAAATCATCAACTCCGTCTTTGCTTATTCACGCGCCTACGATGACCTCACGATGTATAGCAAAGGCAATTATGCAAGTCAATATGACCGCATTCGCGGCAACCTGTCTCAATTTTTCGATTCCCCTGAATATCAATGGAACTTGATTCGAACGGACAACGGTTACAGCATTTACCGGATAGCCTATATTTTCTCTGACTTCATCTCCGGAGTATGGATCGATCTGGATAGCCTCGTCGCTCCTCTCCGGGATTGGAACCTTGGGGAAGGGACCGACTTCTTCCTGGTGGATTCTAAGAACAACCCGTTGACCACCCCTGCGAATGGGCAATTTCACAGCGAGGACCTAACCGCCGATTTGACCAAGATGGAGAAAGCGGGAAAAAGCTACGGAATGTTTAGCGATCCTTCTACGTCCAAGCGTTATTTGATGGTAAAGGCCAGCCTGATGAACACCCCCATTTCCTACGTCATGACGATTCCGGAAACAACCATCGTCAAGAAGCTCCCTTACTTTCAGAAGGCGCTCATCTACATCCCTATTTTGGTCGGCGTCGTGCTCATCGCTATGCTGCTTTTCCTGCAGCGGGAACTGATTCGTCCTCTTTCGGGTCTTATGCGGGGGATGAACAACATCGGCAAGGGGAAGCTGAACATTCGTTTGAACATCGCAAATAAAGGTGAATTCGCTTATATCAACCGGGCGTTCAACGATATGGCCACGCAGATCGCCAACTTAAAAATCAACGTATACGAGGAGCAATTGCGAGTTCAGCAGGCGGAATATCGCCATCTACAAGTCCAGATCAATCCCCACTTCTTCATGAACAGTCTAAACATTCTCTATAATTTGGCCATCTTGAAGGACTTCCGCTCCGTGCAAAAAATGGCTCTGCATTTGGCGGATTTCTTCCGCTTCACCACCCATTCCAACCGGTCGACGGTCACACTTGGCGAGGAATTGAAACATATCGAGAACTATTTGGAGATTCAAGTGCTTCGTTATCCCGATAACCTGAGTTATTCCATAGAACTACCAGAAAAGCTGGACAAGCTGCCGGTTCCGCCTCTTACCGTCCAGCCTTTCGTAGAAAATACAATTATTCACGGTTTTCAAAAACGCAATGAAATCTTCGCGATCGAGATTGTCGTCCGTGAGGACGAAACAGATCCCACTTCGCCAGTGGTGATCACCGTCCGCGATTCCGGCATCGGGTTTTCGGCAGAGGCTCTGGAAGCCTTCAAAATTGCCGATTGGCGGGAAGCTCAAAGCGACCATGTGGGCATATGGAACGTCATGCGCAGACTAATCTTCCTATATGGGAATCACGCGTCCGTCACTTTCCGCAACCTTGACGGCCAGGGGGCCGAAGTTGAGCTGCGACTGCCACTGCATGAAGATATTTTGATTCGGGAGGAATATGCCCATGTACAGTCTTTTGATCGTTGATGATGAGAAATACGCCGTCAAGGGCCTTATCGCCGGATTCGATTGGCCCAGTTTAAACATAACCCGCATCATCGAATCCTTCGACGTAGCCCAAGCTAAGGAGCTCTTACAAAACCAAAGTGTCGATCTGGCGATCCTGGACATCGAAATGCCAGGGGCAAACGGGCTTGAGCTGGCGGATTGGATGCACAGCCAGAACTATCAGACCGAAATCATTTTTCTCACGGGACATGCCAATTTCGCATACGCCCAAAAAGCGATGCAACTCGGGACCTTCCGCTATTTGCTGAAGCCGGTCAATTACGATGAAATGCGCAATGTCATTGCCGAGGCGGTGGAAAAGCTGCGAGTCGACCGGGAGAATTCCGACTTCCGCGAAACCTACAAAAAATACTACGAGCTTTGGGAAACACAAAAGCCGCTGTTAATCGAACGGTTTTGGCAGGACCTGATCAGCGAGCGGGCTTCCCTTTCTCCGGAAAATCTCGAAGCCGGCTTTCGCCGCCTAGACCTTCCGCTCCAAGTTGAAAGCAAACTTCTGCCAGTCCTCATTTCTGTAGAGCAGTGGCGGGAGCCTCTTAGCTCCCGGGATGAGGATATTATGGAATACGCCGTACGCAAGGCGGCGGAAGAATTGGTTGTTGCCTATAACCCCGGCATCACCTTAGCAGAACGCAATGGCAGCGGGTTGATCTTGTTTTATTTGGGGGATGCCGTCATACCGCCCGAAGATCTGGAAGCCCGTTGCAGACAATTCATCTATTCTTGCAATGAATACTTCCACTGTCAGCTTTCCTGCTACATAGGCGAAACGACGCCCCTCCGAAGCATTGCCAAAGCGTACTCTACCTTACTCCAAGCGGAAAAAGAAAACGTCTCCCGAACCAATCAGGTCGTTCTCGCCAATGACGTAATACCATCACCCGCCAAACCGGCCTCATTACCCGATTTCGATGAATGGCTAACCTTAATGGAAGCTGCACAGTTGGACATCCTGGCGAACAAGATCGAGCACTATTTCTCACAATTAGCGGAAGCCGAGCCGCAGGCAGAAACTTTGGAAGCTTTGTATTTCGGATTCGTCCATATCGTCTATCAAGCTGCCAGAAGAAAAGGCTTTTCCGTTCACCAATGGCTGGTAGGCGTCGATGTCCGGAACCAAAACCAGCCGTTTAAATCAGTCCAACAACTGAAAAAATGGACGGAATCTGTAGTGGAACGAGGCGTCTCATTGCTTGGCGCCGGAGGTTACGGCCATTCCAGCGTAATCAAACGGGTTGCCCAATATGTGGAGGAGCATATCCGTGAAGACATTAGCCGTGAGGAAGTAGCGGCAAGCGTCTATCTCAATCCGGCCTACCTGTCTCGTCTCTTCCGCAAGGAAACCGGAGAGTCGTTAAGCGACTATATCATGAAAGAGAAAATCGACCTGGCGAAAAATATGCTGGCCTACTCCAACGAGAAAGTCAGCTCCGTTGCAGAAGCACTGGGCTACAGCCATTTTTCCTATTTCGCCAAAATCTTCCGAAGATCCACCGGCATGTCTCCCCAGGAATACCGTAAAATGTACCGGGAATTCCCGGCGGAATAAGGCAAACCGCCCGATTTCGGGCGGTTTTTCAATTCTTAACGGGATAAAAAGATGTCACAATAGTGTCGGTTAGGTCACGAGTGTAGATAGAAGCGTTTCCATTCCTTCCCTTACAATGATGTCAAGAAATAGAAATAGAAAAAGAGAGGAAGGAATGTGGGATGGCGCAACCCTACACACCAGAGCCACAAGCCGTACCCGCCAGCCGACTGCGGAGAGAATCCAGGTTTGTGCATCACGTAAAAAAGTTTTGGCCCCTTTACATCATGATGTTACCGGCAAGCATCGTGCTCCTGATCAACAACTATCTGCCGATGTTAGGCGTAGTGATCGCCTTCAAACGGCCTGATTATGGCCTTGGAAGATTCTGGTTTATCAAAAGCCCTTGGTCAGGCTTCGAGAACTTTCGTTTCCTTTTCCAGAACAACGTCGCTTGGGAGCTTATCCGCAACACCGTGGCATATAACGCCGTTTTCATTATCATGAATCTAGTCTTTGGGATCATCTTCGCCATCATGTTCAATGAAATGAGGAACAAATTACTGGCAAAGTTCCATCAAAGCGCCATGTTCCTGCCGTATATTTTAAGCTTCGTCGTCGTGGGCTATCTGGTTTATTCCTTTCTCGGACCGGAACACGGCATGCTGAACACCTCCCTTTTTCCCAAACTGGGCTGGAACCCAATAGACTGGTATATGGAGCCAAAAGCCTGGGTGTACATCCTGCCAATCGTCCAGTTATGGAAAAACATCGGCTACAGTACTGTCATTTACTTGGCGGCGATCATCGGCATCGACAACGAGTACTATGAAGCGGCAACCCTGGACGGGGCGACGAAACGCCAACAAATCTTCAACATTACCATTCCCTTGATCCGTCCCGTCATCGTCGTTTTGTTGATCCTGAGCATCGGCCGCATTTTCTACGGCGATTTCGGCTTGTTTTTCCAAGTCACGATGAACTCCGGCATGCTAGCACCCACTACCCGGGTTATCGATACGTACGTGTATAACACATTCCTTGTTATGGGCGATGTAGGCATGTCTTCGGCAGCCGGTATGTTCCAGGCCGTCGTCGGATTCCTGCTCGTACTCGGCTCCAATATGCTCATCCGAAAAATCAGCAGAGAAGACGCTCTGTTTTAGGAGGAAGAACCATGTCAGCTAATCTAAGTGCAAGTGACAAGCAGGCGGCGCGTTCTTCCCGCAAGAAGAAAACTTTCGGCGCTACGGCGATTTCCGCGAAAAGCAACTTTGTCATCAATGTGATTTTCGCTCTCTATTCGTTGGCGTGCTTAGTCCCGCTGCTCCTGGTCATCATCATTTCTTTTACAGATGAAAATACCGTACTCGTTCACGGCTATAGCTTTTTACCGCAAAAGCTCAGTCTGGAAGCTTATCGTTTCATGTTCAAGGACTGGCATCAAATCGTCCAATCCTATGGTGTTTCGATCTTTGTCACGATCGTCGGCACTGCGCTCAGTATCCTGATCATGTCGCTGTTCGCTTATCCGATCTCGCGCAAGGATTTTCCCCACCGGAACAAATTCGCCTTCTTCATGTTCTTCACCATGCTGTTCAACGGCGGGCTCGTTCCCTGGTATCTCGTTTACACCCAAATTTTCCATATGAAAAACATGCTTTGGGCACTGATCATGCCGCTCCTTGTCTCCGCTTTCCTGGTCATGATCATCCGCACATTTTTCAGCAATTCGATTCCCGGCGAGCTGTTGGAATCCGGAAAAATCGATGGAGCCGGCGAATTCCGTATCTTTTTCCAAATCGTTATCCCTTTGTCCTTGCCGGTTCTCGCTACCGTCGGTTTGTTCCAAACCTTAGCCTATTGGAACGACTGGTTCAACAGCATGGTCTTCATCGATGGGGTCGGCAACCATAACGTCAGCTTGCAGTTCCTGATGTACAAGACGATGCTGGATATTCAATTCCTGTCCTCAAATTCGACGGCAGCAGCTGAAATTGCTAAGGGTGGCGGCTACTTGAGCTTCCCGCAGGAAACAGTCCGGATGGCGATGGCGGTTCTCGGGATCGGGCCGATCATTCTCGCTTACCCGTTCTTCCAGCGCTACTTCATTGCAGGCTTGACCGTCGGCGCCGTCAAAGGTTGATGACCCTATTTTGCAAATACGCTTCACGATTCGGCAGTTCTTCAAGCTTGGCTTCTTCCGGGCAACCGGTTTAAGCATATAAAAGTACGGTTCTATTAAAGGGAGGAATCGCAAGAGATGAAACGTTGGAAAAAACCGGCAATCGCAACGCTGACCTTGATGATGTCGGCAGCCATGGTGCTCTCCGGCTGTGGCAAGGACAGCAGCAAAGACAGTAAGGAAACCAAAGCTCCTACCACTGCTCCCACGACCGCAGCCAGTAAGGCTCCGGCGGCAACAACAACACCTGCGGCAACAACAGCTGCTGATCCAAATGCCATTGATGTAAGCAAGCTCGAGCCCGTTGAACTGCGTATGGTGTTCCCAGGCGCTCCTCAAAAAGATCAACAAGCCGTTAACGACGAAATCAACAAGTATCTGAAAGAGAAACTCAACGCTACCATCAAAATCGAGCCGATTCAATGGGGTCAATGGGACCAAAAAGTAAACCTGATGGTCTCCTCCCGTGAAAAAGTGGATATCATGTTCACCGCCGTATGGTCCCAATATGGCGTAAACGTCGGCAAGAAAGCATTCCTGGCACTCAATGACGACAACGGCAAGTATGGCAACCTGCTGCAAAAATACGGCCCGACCATTCAACAAAACATCACCCCTGATATCCTCAAAGGCTCGCAAATCAACGGGTTGAACTACGGCATTCCGACCCTCAAAGAAATGGCTTCTGAAGGCGGTGTCCTCTATCGCAAAGACATCGCGCAAGAACTGGGTATCGAAGATCAACTGAAAGCCGCGAAAACTCTGGATGACCTGACTCCGATTCTGGAAAAAGTCAAAGCCGCCAAGCCGGACATGACTCCTGTCTTCCTGAGAGACGGCGACAACTTCAACTCTCACTACTTCGCAAACTGGGATTTCCTTGGTGACAACAACATTGAAGGCGTTCTCCTGAAGGATGGCGACGACACCACCATTAAAGCCCGCTTTGACTTCGACCGCTACATGGCCACGTTGAAATCCACTCGCAACATGTTCGTCAAAGGCTTGGTCAACAAAGATGCTGCCACCACGCAGCTGAGCGGAACCGACGCTTTCAAAACCGGTAAGATATTCATGATTCCTTCTGCATTGAAACCTGGTAAAGACACCGAAGTCGCCGCTTCCACCGGTTTGACCGACAAGGTTGCGCAATTGACCATGAATGTCAAGACCACCGCCGTGAGCGAAGCCGCCGGCTCGATGCTGGCCATCAGCAGCACCTCGACCAACCCGGAACGCGCCATGATGTTCATCAACCTGCTTCACAGTGACAAATACCTGAACAACCTGCTCAACTTCGGTATCGAAGGCACCCACTATAAGAAAACCGGCGACAATACCGTCGAATCTACCGACAAAACCGCCGATTACAGCTTGGGCGCAGCCTGGATGTTCGGCAGCCAATTCCTGAACTACATCTGGAAGGGCGAACCGGCCGACAAATGGGATCAATTCAAGAGCTTCAACGAAGGCACCCACTACTCCAAGGGCCTTGGCTTTACCTTCGATAACAATGCGAAGATCAGCCCGAAGGTAGCCGCCACCTTGAACATCCGCAAGCAATACGATCCGGCTCTTGACACCGGCTCCATCGATCCGGAGAAGAAAGTTCCGGAATATCAACAAAAGATGAAGGCCGCTGGTCTGGACGACATCGTCAAGGAAAAACAAGCGCAATTCGATGCTTTCCTCAGCAAAAAATAAATAAATAGCAAAAAACCGCAGGGCGTAAACGCCTTGCGGTTTTTTGCGTTAGTCGGAAAGCTTGCCGTAAGCCGGGTTCTGTGCTTCCGGTGGTCGTAACGGGTTGCCCCTCCCACCATTGAAGTAACAATCATCTATCTAGGCTGTACATTGCTGCACGGCTCAAGCGACCAACCCGAACGCGCCTCGGGCAAAGGCTGTGCGGTCAAGCCGCACTTGCGTTCCACTAGGTCTTGCTCCAAATGGGGTTTACCAGGGATTATGTCGCCATAGCCCCTCGTGGTCTCTTACACCACGGTTCCACCCTTGCCTGTGCGCGTCTCCGAAGAGACGGCCATCGGCGGTCCATTTCTGTGGCACTATCCTTCAACTCGCGCTGACTGGACGTTATCCAGCATTCTGCCCTATGGAGCCCGGACTTTCCTCCCGCGGCAGATTCCTCACGCCGCCGGCGATTGTCTGTCAAACTTTCCGATCACAATCAAATAGTATACAGCGTTCCGGCACGTAGCGCAACACGGAAATTGTGGAAACTCTTAAGCGGATATATGTGAAATGAAACTGTCGTGACGTGGGAACTACTGACCATTTGAACTTCCGGCCACTGTTGTTTTCGGATTTCCTGAATATAGCCGCTATTATAGCGGAAGAAATCCGTTAGTAATGGCGGGCGCTAACGCTCCTTCAGTCCAAATGTCCTCCGTTCCTATGAATAAGGGAAAGAGGGGATAGGGTATTGAGCGAAGAGTTTCCGTGCAGTCTTTGAAATCGTTGTCCTTACCACCATTATTAAGTTCAATCAGAGGACACGATTTCAAGATCTGCCGAAGCCAATACCCCTCACCGGCTTCCCAGCTTTCATCTACGATTTTTTCTCAACGCTACACCAGCCGGAACACTTCGGTGTCGATTTGCGAGGCGACAGCTTCGGTTTCTGATTTCAGCGCTTGGAGCTCTTGATTCAGGTAGTCGCGGACCTTCGCCTTGACGATCTTCTCTGCGTTATGGCCGGGATCGATCAACGCAATCCCTGCTGCCAGGGCGTCCTGAGCGGTGTGATAATCAATATCGCCGGTGATGAGCACATCGGCACCGGCAAACTGGGTGTGACGCACGTATTTAGCCCCTGAGCCGCCGAGGACGGCTACCTTGCGGATTACTTGCTGCCCGTCCCCAACGACACGGGTAAATGGCACATCAAAAGCAAGCTTTACTTTTTCCGCCAGTTGATCAAGGGTGCAGTCCGCCGGTAAGCGGCCCACACGGCCGAGCCCAAAGCTTTTGCCCAGCAGATCCAAGGGATAGATGTCATAAGCGACTTCTTCATAGGGGTGAGCTCTGAGCATTGCCTGGATCACCTTGCGTTCTATACTATGGGGGACAATCGTCTCTAACCGGATTTCCTCTGCATGTTCCATATTCCCCTGTTCGCCGATAAAAGGCTTTGTTCCCTCTTGAGGCATGAAGGTTCCGGTTCCCGCTATGTTAAAGCTGCAATGACTATATCCGCCGATCCAGCCGGCTCCCGCACGAAAAATCGCGTCCTGTACCTTCTCATGGTGACTCACGGGCACAAAAACCACCAGCTTTTTCAGCCGATCGGTATGAACCTCCTCCAGTGGGCAGGTATCAGTTAGATCTAGGGCATCTGCCATCAAATCATTCATCCCGCCCTCCGCTACATCCAAATTGGTATGAGCGATATATACGGCAATGTCGTTCTTGATCAGTTTCTCGTACAGCCGACCAGCAGGGGTATCGGTTTGCAGGCTTTTCAGCGATCGGAAAATAACCGCATGATGAGCGATAATAAGCTCCGCTCCGATGCTTATCGCCTCTTCCACGACAGCCTCTGTCACATCCAACGCGATAAGCGCTTTTTGCACCGGCTTAGACAGTGTTCCCACCTGCAGTCCGATCCGATCATCTTCCACTGCATATTGCTTGGGAGCGAACCGCTCCATTAGCTGAATGACGGTTTGTCCTTTTGCGTACATGCAAGCAGCACCTCCTTCAAGGTTTGAATCTCTCGGTCCAGTTCTTGTTTCTTGGCCTTGGACGCCGCAAGCTCCGATTCATCAAGCTGCTCGGAAATGCGCTCCAGCTTGGCGATTTCACCGTGCCATTTTTGTACGAAAACAGGCGAAGCCTCCTGCAAAAGAAACGGACCCATTTTCAGCAGCATGGACGGGTTCGCATCATATAGCCGTTCGTTTTTCCTTTGGACGTCATTGTTCCGTTCAGCTACAAGAATCTCATATATCTTGCCATCTTCCTCTAGTATCGCTTCTTCTGTGAGAAGCCATTCCTTCTCTACCAGGTAGCGGCGAACAAACTCTTCGCCTACATTGGGCTGCAAAACAAGCCGCTTCACCACACCAAGTTTATCCTCGCCTGCGCTTAAGATCTTCACGATCAGACTGCCGCCCATGCCGGCGATGGTAATCGTTTCTACTTCGTCCGGCTGAAGCACGGATAAACCGTCTCCCCGGCGAACCTGGATGGCGGCTGTTAGCCCCGCATCCCGCACCTGCTGCATGGCAGCAGCGTAAGGACCGGGATTGACTTCACCGGCTATCGCAGCCGGAATCGCCCCGCTTTGCACAAGATAAACCGGCAATAACGCATGATCGGAGCCGATATCGGCCAGCTTGCTGCCAGCCGGTACCCGCTCCGCAATTTGCTTCAAACGATTTGACAATATCACCATGTTAGACAACCCACTCGATCCATTTATTTCTTGAAGCAAACAGAACCGTTGCTGCCGCCACCAGCTTTGCAAACAAGATCATTTGCAATATCCAAGGTGAAAGCTCGGTCAAAAACAGTCCGTGCAGCTCCGGAGCAATCCATAGAACGGCTCCAGCCGCCATAAGTGCTCCTCCTGTTTGCTTGCTCTTGTGATGCATAAGCCAACCAAACCAGGCCAGCAGTACGCTTGCTGGAAGCCAGCTGATCTGCAAACCCGCCCAACCGGGTTCTGGGATATTATCGCTCAGTATCCAGCCATAGATAAACCCCATCGCGATCCACCCGGCAAAATGAAACACCGGAAAGCGTGAAGTCAGGCCGGTAACCATCCAAAACAAGGCGCTTCCCGCTACAACCAAGGCGATGGTCCATTTGGCGGCATCATTCTCGACAAGTAAATAGCTGCCGCCAACCGGAGCAATTAAAGCCCCAAGAGAAAGATTTAACAGCGATAGGGATGGCTTCTTATATCTTATCCTGACGCCGAACCAAAAAAAAGCAAGAGTGGCTAAGGCGAGAATAGCAATTTGCATCGGAAAGGGAAAAGAAGTAAAATAATAAAAAATATAGAAAAAGAGACCAATGAGTCCGAACAGAAGAAGCCAAGTAGTCGGCTTACCATTGCGAATTTTCGAAACCGACAAGCCCAAAATTTGTTTAGCCCCGTCTTCTTCCTCTTCATCCTTATATAAATTATCCAAGAAATCGCAGTATTGCTCCGGCAGCAGACGGTTTCTGCGCCAGCCTTCAATCTCTTTGACAATTATTTTCCGTCTCTCCTCTTCCATATGCACACCGTCCTTCAGGATCACAATAGGCACCAATAACTTGCGCAGTCCTTTTTTAAGGAAAAAGATGACCCTCCCAGAAGCAAAAGGTCATCGATTGGATTCTATTCAAGAAAATCTTTCAGTCGCTTGCTGCGGCTTGGATGACGAAGCTTGCGCAAGGCTTTGGCTTCAATTTGCCGAATCCGTTCCCGGGTAACGCCAAATACTTTCCCGACTTCTTCAAGCGTCCGGGTGCGGCCGTCGTCAAGACCGAAGCGAAGTCTCAACACATTCTCTTCTCGTTCCGTTAAAGTGTCCAGAACATCCTCAAGCTGCTCTTTCAACAGCTCGTAGGCTGCGGCGTCGGCCGGGGCAAGCGCCTCCTGATCCTCAATGAAATCGCCGAGATGAGAATCGTCTTCTTCACCGATAGGGGTTTCTAAAGATACCGGCTCTTGGGCGATTTTCATAATCTCCCGCACTTTTTCGGTGCTCAGTTCCATCTCCTTGGCGATTTCCTCCGGCGTGGGTTCGCGGCCCAGCTCCTGCAAAAGTTGACGGGACACGCGGATCAGCTTGTTGATGGTTTCCACCATATGCACCGGAATCCGAATCGTCCTTGCTTGGTCAGCAATGGCGCGGGTAATGGCCTGGCGAATCCACCATGTCGCATAAGTGCTGAATTTAAAGCCTTTTTTATGGTCGAATTTCTCTACAGCCTTAATCAGACCCATGTTTCCTTCCTGAATCAGATCAAGGAAGAGCATCCCCCTGCCCACATAACGCTTTGCGATGCTGACAACAAGGCGCAGGTTTGCCTCAGCCAGCCGGCGCTTCGCTTCTTCGTCGCCGTTATTGATGCGCATGGCCAGCTCAATTTCTTCCTCAGCGGAAAGAAGCGGAACTCTGCCAATTTCCTTCAGATACATCCGCACCGGATCATTGATCTTAATGCCCGGAGGCAAAGTCAGATCATCCTCGAAGCTGAATTCATCTCCGTCATGATCCTCCCGATTCCGGCTCATGGGCATATCGTCTTCTTCGTCATTTTCGTTGCCGATCTCAATTCCGAGTTCTCCCAATTGCTCAAAGAAGTCATCGATTTGATCGGGATCCTGATCGAAAGGAGCGAGCCGCTCCATAATTTCCTTATAGGTCAAAGAGGAGCGCTTTTTCCCAATCTGTATGAGCTGTTCCTTTACTTGTTCAACCGTCAATTCCGTATCCACTTGAGTATGTTGGTCGTTCGCCATAAATCTACTCCCTCCTCCCCGGATTCGCATGCGTCCTCGTCATTTTGCATGGTTCAACTGCTGTTCCAGGGCTATGATTTCACTACCGATCTGTGCTGCCTTCATGATGTCACCTGAAAGTACCGCCTGGGCCTGCTCTTCTTTCTTTATCTTTATAGCGGCTTGCTGCGGTATTTTCCGAATTTCCCGGATATAATCGTCAATAACTTGCGAGTTGACCCCTTGAATGTCCGTCATTAAGATGGCTCCCGCAGCGCTTTCAAGCTTGTCGTCATGTAGAGTGGCAAGATAGCGGCTTATGTCGGGAGGATTTCCTTGAGCATAATAAGCATATAAATAAGCGGCAAGGGCTGCGTGGGTATCCAAATTGAACTGGTCGCCGATCCGCTGCTTGACATACTCCGCAACGTCGGAATCATGCATCATGACAGCGAGCAAACGGACTTCCGCCTGCAAATACGCCCGCTTCAACATTGCAGGCTGCTTCGCACCGGCCCCATCATTCATTACATTATTCCACGTTTTTACATTATTATCCCTTTTTTCTTTATTATGCAAAAGCTCTTGTCTCGCAAGATGGAGTTCCTGTTTAAAAGCCGATGGATCTGCCGCAAGCTCGGTCGTAAGCTCTTTGGCATAATGATCTCGCTCCAAAGGAGAGTTCAGTTCTGCAATGAGTTTAGCAGCAGTCTCCAGATAACGCAGCCGCCCGTCCTCATTGCGGAGATTGAAATTTTTCCTAACATATTGTAGCTTATAGCGAACCGTAGTAACGGCCCCCTCGATAATTTCCCGACGGAACCGCTCCGCCCCGTATGCGGATATAAATTCATCAGGATCTTTGCCTTCCGGTAGAACAGCCACCTTAGCCGCAATCCCCGCTTTGTCAAACAAAGCAAGAGCTTTGTAGGCCGCATTTTGACCCGCCGCGTCCCCGTCATAACACACGATTACCTCTTGCGCATTTCTGCGCAAAATCGCCACATGATCTTCCGTGAGCGCGGTGCCCATCGTCGCGACTCCGTTCTCCACTCCCGCCTCCCAGGCTCGAATCACATCCATAAAGCCTTCAAAAAGAACGACTTGTCCGGTCTTGCGAATTTGCGGTCTGGCTCGATGAAAGTTGAACAGATTGCGGCTTTTATTAAATAACGGCGTTTCAGGGCTATTCAAGTATTTGGGTTGAACATCCCCTATGGCTCTTCCCGCAAAAGCAATCACCTTCCCTTTAAAATCATGAATGGGAAACAACACGCGGTCGCGAAATTTATCCACATACCCGCTGCCATCGGACTTGGCTGAGACAAGACCGCCCTTCTCGCATAGCGGAAGGGAGTAGCTTCTCTTTTCCAACTGCTTCGCCAGAAGGTCCCAGGTCGCCGGAGCGCTGCCGATTTGAAAAAAATCGATCCACTTCTGGGATATTCCCCGTTTGCGGAGATAGTCCAAGGCAGGCCGACCTTGCTCATAATTGGTCAAAACCAGTTGATACAGCTTGGTTGCGAACTCATGAGCACTATAAAGCGCGTCCCGGTCCTTCTGCTCCTCCGACTTTTCCTGATTAATGCCGTTACCTTCCCAATCAAAAGGGATATCGGCTTCCTCTGCCAATTGCTTGACGGCTTCGGGAAAGGAGAAGCCTTCGATCTCCATCACAAAATGAATGAGATTACCGCCAGCCTGGCATCCGAAGCAATGATAAAACTGCTTCTCCGGATTGACCGAGAAAGATGGGGTTTTCTCCGAATGAAAAGGACACAGCCCTTTCAAGTAGTGCCCTTGCTTCGTTAAATGAACATATTTTCCAATGACATCGACGATATCGTGCCGCTTCAATACGGCCTCGATTACGTCATCGGGAATACGGCTTCCTGTCAATTCAATCACCTACATCTCGTCGACACGTATTACTATTCGCCTAGGTGACGAAATTTCCTGCTGTACCAGACAAAACTTTTGTCAATGTATGTAGAAAAAAATGACGATCATCCTTGGTCATCGCCCGCGGACCCTTGGTGCGCCCGCCTCCGCGCCTGATTCGCGCTTGCTCATTGCGTCTTTCCAGCAGAAAACCGATTGTTTTATCCGTATAGATTTGACCCCGATTGGATAACACGACGGCACCCTTGGAGATACCGATAGCCGCGAGTCCAAAGTCTTGCGTAATCAGAATATCGCCGGCTGATAACCGGTTGGCGATATAAAGATCGACGGATTGGTCCGATCGGTCTACTTGAAAGTTTTGAACGCCTTCTCGTGGAGGTAAATAATGATCATAAGAAGCGACCATCCACACGTCGGCTCCATATTCCGCAGCGGCTGCAACGATCTCATCCTTGACAGGACACGCATCGGCGTCTACAACGATCTTCAGCCGTTTTGTCATTTTGCCGTCCTCCGAATGTCCGATTTACAGTCAAATCCGAATATAAAGGACCAGATATCTATATATACGCCTGTCCGCAGATAAATTCCTGCTTTTTGGCGAGCAAAACCTAAAGACCCGACCTGAACATTTCCTGAATGAAACCAGCGGTTTCTTCTACCGCCCGGTTGGATACATCGATGACCTGGCACCCTAATCGAGTCATGATTTCTTCGGAATAACGCAGTTCCTGCTCGATGCGCTCCAGCCTTGCGTAGCTCGCATCCCCATGAAGGCCAAGTGCCTTCAGTCTTTCTTTGCGGATGGCGTTCAGCTTTTCGGTGCTTATTTTTAATCCGACAATTTTATGTTGGGGAATGGTGAACAGTTCTTTAAAGGGCTTCAGCTCCGGTACAAGCGGAACGTTGGCAACCTTATATTTTTTGTTGGCCAAATACATGGCGAGCGGCGTTTTCGAAGTTCGGGAAACGCCTACCAACACGATATCCGCTTTTAACACGCCTGCCGGATCACGCCCGTCGTCGTATTTGACGGCAAATTCGATGGCTTCCACTCGCTTGAAATAATCATCATCCAGCTCATGGATCATCCCAGGCTCATGCCGGGATTTCCGGTTCAGGATATTTTCCAAATTGTAAATAATCGGGCTGAGCAAATCCATGCAGACGATTTTATATAGCACGGATCTCTCCAGCAAATAGTCCCGGAGTTCCGGCACCACAAGCGTAAAGACGATCATTCCGCCGGTTTTCCGGGCGGCCTCAATCACTTGATCGATCCCTTCGCGGTTTTGGATGAAAGTGGCTCTGCGAATGTCTACGGCAGCCGGCGAGAACTGGATGGCAGCGGCCCGTACAACTGATTCCGCCGTTTCCCCAGCCGAGTCGGATACCACATAAACCGTTGGGGTCATCTCTCTCTCGGAATCCATAACCATAATGATTCACGCCTGTCCTGTTAAAATATACCGTCCGGGCAAAGTCAAACTCCGACCAAAAAGGCGGAGTCTGGTTCGATAAACGGTATTCATTCCTGTACGTCCTATATCGGCAAGTTAAAAGATATAATGAATAGTTCAAACGGTCAACCGGTTTCATTTCTCTCAAATTCCGTACTTTTTCATTTGATCAAGAAAATCCCTCGATTTCCATTTTGTGCCGAGATGCATGTCCATAAAAGCCCGCATCGTTGCTTTAATCTCCACGATGGTTTCCGGTTTCACTTGCACAGCTCCCAACCGGCGCAAATCCATCCGTTGGAACAGCCGCAGGAGTCGGAGCCCGGCAGGAGTAACATGAAGTGCGGCAGGGTCCCTGCCGTAGCAGCGGGGACATAGAATCCCGCCCTGTGCTATGCTCACCCGCATCTCTCCTTGGTCGCTGCCGCAAGAAACGCATTCGGTAAGCTGCGGCAAATACCCTGCCAATGCCAGCATCTTCATCTCCATAATCGCGATGACGATCTCCGCATCTTTGCCCTCATCAATAGCGGCTAGCGCCGCATTCAATTGATGGAAAAGCATGCTATTCGGTTCGTTTTCCGGAAGAAGGCGATCCGCCATCTCCGCGATATAAGCGGAATAGGCAGTTTTATGCAAGTCTTCCCGCAACATCCGCCGGGAGTCCAACGTCTCTCCCTGATTCAAGGTCCCCATTCCTCCACCGCCGCGGTAAATCACATAATCCCCATATGTAAAGGGCTGTGCGCAAGCGGCAAGCCGGCTATTCGCTTTTTTGGCACCCCGGGCCATGACGCTGACTTTACCCAGTTGTTCGGTTAGCAGCGATAAAATGATGTGTCCTTCCCCATAGTCCAGACAGCGGATAACGATCCCTTCCGTTCGATGAAGCATGTGACCTGTCCCCAATCCTGCTCATTACTGCAGCGTTTCCCGATCTCCCGTCTCCAGCTCCTGAACCGTCATTTCCGCCAGTTCCACCGGTTCAATTCCGCTTTGCTCCGATTCCTTATACAATAAATACGCGTCAAGGTTTCCACATCTTGAGAAATACTGCCAGAAAAACTCTTTCATCATTCCATCCTCCCCAATGTCAGACTGATGATTGAAATTAGGATGACTCAGAGTATGCCGGGTTATCCATGCAAGATGATCTGTTTATTGCTTTCGGATCGTAATCATGCGGCCTGAACGGTGTTATTCATCCCGAAAGCCAAGATCCTGCAGCACTTGCTGCCGGTTTCTCCAATCTTTCTTAACCTTAACCCATAGCTCCAGAAACGTTTTGGAACCAAGAAGGGCTTCAATATCCGCACGCGCCTGCTTGCCGATTTCCTTCAAAAGCGCTCCGCTTTTGCCGATAACGATGCCTTTCTGGGAGTCCCGCTCCACGTAAATGACGGCACCAATCCGCACCAAGCCATTCTTCTCCACCTTCATATCCTCGATTCCAACCGCAACGGAATGGGGGATTTCTTCCCGAGTGAGATGCAAGATCTTCTCCCGGATCAATTCGGCGACGACAAACTGTTCCGGATGATCCGTCACCTGATCCGCCGGATAATACTGCGGGCCTTCAGGCAAGTAAGTGCCCAGTTTTTGCATAAGGGTCTCGACATTATTGCCGTGAAGAGCGGAAATAGGCACAATTTCGGCAAAAGGATGCAAGTCCTTATATTTCACGATAATATGCAGCAGATCATCGGGAGTAACTTGGTCGATCTTGTTCATGACCAAAAAAACCGGCGTTTTGACTTTAGCTAACTGTTCGATGATATACCGGTCTCCTCCGCCAAGTTCTTCGGCAACGTTGACCAGGAAAAGGATGGCATCCACTTCGTGAAGGGTGCTTTCCGCCGTTTTGACCATATAATCGCCCAGCTTGGAATGGGGTTTGTGAATCCCGGGAGTGTCCAAAAACACAATCTGCATCCCATCAGTTGTATACACACCGTGGATCTTATTTCGCGTCGTTTGAGGCTTATCCGACATGATGGCGACCTTTTGCCCGATCAGATGGTTCATCAGGGTCGACTTTCCGACGTTCGGCCTGCCGATAATGGCGACAAATCCGGATTTATAACCTTTTTGCATGCTCCTACCTCCGTAAAAACTCTCCGTTATAGAAAAAAGTATCTTGATTCATGGCGCTCACTGGTCCATCGCACGTTCGATGTTTACAGTTTGCCCGTTTCCTTCGGTTCCTCGACGTCCGGCATATGAAAAGCACCGGGCAATAACTCCGCTACCGTAGTCTCCGCTGAGTCCCCTTTTACATTAAATAAAAACACCGGCATATCCGGCAGACAAAGCTCGGACATCACTTGCCGGCAAATGCCGCAAGGTGAGATTGGCCCGGGAGTATCGCCGATAACAGCCAAAGCCCGGAAGGAACGAGGTGCATGCCCGTCGGAAATGGCCCGAAACAGCGCGGTACGTTCGGCGCAGTTGGTCGGTCCGTAGGCGGCGTTTTCCACGTTGCAGCCATGGAGAATTTGTCCATCCTCCGTAATCAAGGCGGCTCCTACTTTAAATTGCGAATAAGGGACATATGCGCGGCTCATGGCGGCGGCAGCTTGCTTCTTCAGTTCGTCTTTCGATGGCATATCCATCACTTTCACCTCGATGTACGGAACGTTTCGCGTTCCTATTCTTTTTACCACAAGCTAAACCAATCAACATGAATGGATAAGCGGTGCAAGCTGAAGATAAGCAGGGTGATTGCGGTTCCCAATATAGCGCCAAACAAAAGGGAGATCAATCGGCGGCTGCGCCGGTGATACAGAACAAGCAAGGTGAGAACCGCCAAGGCATAAGACAAAAAGACAGGCAACCCACGATCCACCATTAGCGAAATCAAGGTTGAGAGAGAAAAAGCAACGGCGGAAAGCAGGCTCGGCGCAAGTTTACTCCTTTTGGAAAAACGGGTTTCCGCAACGATGACGGTCAACAGAACAAAGATCAGATAGATCCAGACCGATGCGGCCGTAATGGGATCAGGTGTAAGCCGAGATGCCTGCAGCCATAATTCCACTGGCCGATAGAAAATAATAAGGCCGACAGCGACGGCAAAAGCCGCCGTAACGAGAACGGCGGCAGCGGCGGTATCCTTAGCAATCTTGGCTAGAGGATGCCTGTCCGGCATTGCGAGATCGACTGTTTTTTCAATGGCGGTATTGATCAGTTCCGTAACGATAACGAGGGTAATCGCCAAAAGCAGAAACAAAATATCGTTCCGGCTCAAGCCGAATAATACGGCGGCAGCCAATACCAAAAAGGAAACGAAGAAGTGAATCTTCATGTTCGGCTGGGTCGTCAGCGCGTACTTAATGCCTTCGTAAGCGTACCGCATGCTGCGCAGGAACCGGATCCCTTGTTTCACCGCGTGAGACCTGCCTCCTGGAGAATGCTTTCCTGCTTGGCAAACATCTCCCGCTCTTCATCATCGCTTTCATGATCATAGCCGATCAAGTGAAGGAACCCGTGAATAAAGAGAAAGCCCAGTTCCCTTTCCACAGAATGCCCGTACTCTTCGCTTTGGGCAACGGCTCTCGGAATCGAGATGACAATATCGCCAAGGGGTTCTTCCTCCGTAAAATCATCCGGAGCGGTTCCGTCCTCGTTCTCCACTTCCTCCAGATCATCATAGTTGATTCTAGGCTCGTCCTCATCTTTCTCGAACATCGGAAAAGATAAAACATCCGTCGGCCGGTCGATATTGCGAAATTCATTGTTCAGGCGGTGGATTTCCTCATCATCAACAAAGGTTAGGGCGACTTCCCCGTGTTCAACGCCTTCCTGGGCGCCGGCGATTTGCAGCAGCTTTTCCAACAGGCCAGTTAAAGCCTCGGTAATCTCCATCTCATCTTGTTCATTGTTGCATACCAAATTCAGAGCCATAATCAGGCTCCTCCTTTCCATTCTTTGTCTGGTTTCCCATGGCTGCTTTGCCCCGTAAAATCCACCTTTTTCAAAGTAGGTGGAGAAGATTCCTGGGGAGCCGTCTGCGAAGGTCGGGCTGGAGGCAAATCGCTGGGATATTCAATTCGGGAGTGAAAGATGCCGAGGAGCGTTTCCTTCAGCGTCTTCCCTACCGTATCTAACTCGCGAAGAGTGAGATCGCACTCGTCAAACTGGCCGTCATCCAGTCTGTCTTTAATAATTTTCCGCACCATTTGGTCGATCTGTTCGATATTGGGATGCCGCAGCGAGCGAACCGCCGCTTCTACGCTGTCCGCGATGCCCACCACCGCCGCTTCCTTGCTTTGGGCTTTCGGACCGGGATAACGGTAATCCGACTCCTGCACCGGCTTTTGCGGATTATCCCCTTGCTGCTTAACCGCTTTGTAGTAGAAGGATTTTAACAGGGTCGTACCGTGGTGCTGCTCGGCGATATCGCGGATACCCTTCGGAATCTTATGCTCCAACAGCATCTCGACGCCGTCTCTGGCGTGAGCTGTGATAATGGAGGTGCTGAGCCCCGGATCGATGCTGTCGTGAGGATTCTCCATGTTCAATTGATTCTCGATAAAATAGGACGGCCGCTTCGTCTTCCCAATGTCGTGATAATACGATCCGACCCGGCAGAGCAGCCCGTCGGCGCCGATGGCTTCCGCCGCCGCTTCCGCCAAGTTGCCCACCATAACGCTGTGGTGGTAGGTCCCCGGAGCTTCAGTCAAAAGCTTGCGCAAGAGCGGATGGTTCGGATTGGACAATTCCGACAACTTAAGCGGCGAAAGAATTCCGAATACCGCCTCGAAGAAAGGAATTAATCCGATGGCCAGAACAGCCGTAATCACACCGCTTGCCAGCGCGTAACCTAGAGCATAGGCAACTCCCGAAAAACTGTTCGATATCAGAATGATCGCCGTCACCGCGGCCGTGGAAAATAGCGATACGGCAAGCCCCGCTTTTAGAACGGAGAAACGCTGGCTTACCCGATGCAGCGAGAAAATGGCGGCATATCCGCTGGCCAACGCTGCAAAGCCAAACCGAAAATCAAAGAGCCGGTCCGGCTCCGCGTTGAATACGGCGGATGAAACGATGGCAAAGAGAATAGTCAGCGCAACCGCAAGGGGGGTGTCCAGCAAAAGAAAACAGAGTGTTACTCCTAATGCGACAGGAGCCAAATAGCCGACAAAGGGATACTCCAGGTTTTGGCCCAAGGCCACAATCCTTATCCCCACGATATTGATCAGAATAATAACGAGCAGCATCAACAGCTGTGCATTATTCTGGGCGATGGAATGGGTGCTTCTTCTCACTTGCATAAAGAGGGCAGTGACGGCCAGAACGGTGAATAGAGCAAGGCCTAGAGCCGGCTTGTAATTCTTCTCGCTGTTAAGGAGTCCGGCCGCATTCAGCCTGTCGTAGACATCCTGCGTAATATAATCGCCTTTGCGAATTAAGACATCGTTCTTGTCGATATAAACCGGCTTAGTCGCTCCTCTCGCCTCATCCTTTGCCTTCTCCGTGCCCGTTGCATCATAGAAACGGTCAGGCAATAAGCAAAGCTTGGAGATCTCCTGAACAATTTCCCGCTGAGTGCTCTTGGCGAGAGAGGAGGAGTTGACTAATTGAGTGACCTTGCCACGGACAGCACGTACATCTGTCAGCGGATCACTGCTCAACTTCGCGACGATTTCCCGCGTGACGTTCTCCATATCGCCCAAGTCGTCAACCGTTAACCTAGGCATCTTATAGTAGGCTTCTTCGGTAATTTTATATTCCTGATCCGCGTACTGTTTTTTCATTTCATCCGTCAGCTTTGTATTGCCGGGAACAGCAGTCCCGGCGATCCGCACCGACTCATCTGTAAACTCTTCCAGCACCCGGGGAAATACCGATCGGTAGTAGCTCACCCGCTCTTCAAATTGCATTTCGGTATCGGTGAGAGACAGTTCCAATTTATCGTACAAGGTCGAAATCAGCACGGTGCTGCGAGGATTGACGGAATAATAGACATCGCCTACTTGCTGAGCGGCGGCCTCTTGGGCTTTTGCCGTGGCGATATCATCCTTGATCTGGCGAGGAGCCAGCACCGTTGTCTCGCTTTCCGTATTCGGTTGAATATCATAGGTCTTTGGAATAAGTCGGTCGGCCAACGAAAAATAAAGAATGACCCCGATCAGAAGAAATAAAAAAAAGCGGATGAAGGCGCTGTACTTCCAACCATTCATCCATGTAAACGACTTTGCCGTTGTTTTACCGGTTGATCGCACAGCCGGAGAGCTAATCTTACGCTTCATTGGAACTTGAGCCTTCTTTCTATCTGAACTAACCTTCATGAGGAAAAGATCAAATTTCAGGCGGCTGTGCCGATTTTCCACACATTCGCTGGCTCTGCGCCAGCGATATGTGTCTATCCGTGCCTTTCCTGGTCCAGATTATAAGCGGTGATGATTTTCTGCACGAGAGTATGACGGACAACGTCTTGTTCCGAAAACGTGATAAACCCGATATCTTCAATGCCCTGGAGGATGCGTGCTGCTTCCACTAAGCCTGATTTCTTACCCCGGGGCAAATCGATTTGCGTGATATCCCCGGTGATCACCATCTTGGATCCGAAGCCCAGACGGGTAAGAAACATCTTCATTTGCTCCGCTGTCGTATTCTGCGCTTCGTCCAAAATAATGAACGAATCATCCAGCGTCCGCCCTCTCATATAAGCCAAAGGGGCGATTTCGATGAGGCCGCGTTCCAGCGATTTCGCTACTTGTTCAGGCCCCAGAACGTCGTTAAGAGCATCATACAACGGCCTCAAATAGGGGTCAACCTTTTCCTGCAGGTCTCCCGGCAGGAAGCCCAAGCTCTCTCCGGCTTCAACTGCAGGCCGCGTGAGCACGATACGTTTCACTTTCGCTTCCTTCAGCGCGGCTACCGCAAGTACGACAGCGACATAGGTTTTACCGGTGCCGGCGGGTCCAATTCCGAAGACGATATCCTTCTGACGGATTTCATTGACATATTGTTTCTGTCCAATGGTTTTTATTCGAATAGGCTTTCCCCGGTACGTGGTGGCGATTTCGCCCTTGAACAGCTCTAAGAGCTGATCCGCCTTCATCTGCTTGGACAATTCCAAAGCATAGGTGACGTCCCGTTCGGAAAGCACATAGTGATTGCGTATCAATTCCAGCAGCACTTCGAAAAGCTGCTTCAGGGATTCCACTTCCCTGGTATCTCCTTGAATGACGATTTCTTCTTCCCGTGAAAACAGCTTGGCGCTGGTCCCCTCTTCAATCATCTGCAGAAAACGATCCTGCGGACCGAAAAGGGCGAGGCCCTCGGCAATGTTCTTCAACGGAATTTTGACGGATTCATTTACATTCAACAGGCTTCATTCTCCTCGCATTCACGTTGGATATAGTATATGTCCAAGTGTATATGATATGTAGCCGCGTATGCAAGGCCGACACTCTCCCGGCGTTACTCGCCCGGAGGAGCCGATGGTGCGGGAGGCAATTCCACTACAGGCAGCTCTTCCGAAATATCTTCCTCGATTTCAATAAGAGCGGTTATGATCTGTTTGCCATTTTCCACTTTGCTTTTGATCACTTTAGCTTCAGACAATCGTGAGCCTTCTCCCGCAGCCTGCAGCAACTTGTCCGCAGCTCGTTTTACACCAAGGCTCTCGGCGGAGCGAGAATCCAGAATAGCCTTCTCGTCATTCACCTCATAAATTCTCTCGTTCAGCCAACCGATCGGCATCGTCCATTTGCGAAATGACAGTGTTTTACGGTTTGCGACAGCGGCCGAATGCGGATAAGCTTCTTTACCGTAGCCCCAAAGCTGAAGGGCACGGCTACCGAAGACCAAATATTTTTTCTCATAGGAATTTCCGGTATAGGTACGATGCAACTGCTCTAAGGGAACCTCAATATGGGATTCATACCAAACGAGACCAAATACTTTTCCTGTCGCCGGAACCATGGAACTGCTGGTCTCATCTCCCAGCCTGCCGGAGACAAGCACCGCCCCTTTGTGGACATACTGCTGGGGCTGCACTAGAACTTGTCCCTTTTCCGCCAGCACTTTGGTGACAACAGCGTTTTCTTGGCAACCAAATGACGCGGACTCACCAGTACCCGATCGCCGGGCTTGACCGACTCGACAATTTTGATCAGAACATGAGTACCTTTCCGCTCCACGCCTACCCAAGCGATTCCGGGAAGCTTGCCCTGCAGCTCGCGGGACAGGGTATCGCTGTCTTTTAGCCGGAAGGTCCATTGAAACTCTCGGACTCCCAGCGATTCAGCCGCCGCCAGAATATCTTCCTTCTTCAGTTTGACGTTGCCTTCCACTTGTATCGACCATACCAGCGAGGTAAGCATGATCAACCCGGCCACAAAAGCGGCAGCGCCAATTGCAAAGGCTTTGCGTTTGCCCAGCCTGTCCAGCATGAAAGGAAAACCAAAACGGCCTGTCACATGAAAACGGCAGCCTGTCTGGCGCAGCAGCGGCTTTATGCGAAAAAAATCCGGAAGCGCCAGCTTTAGTTCCACAATGTCCGGACTCTTCCGGCGAATCTCCCATATCCGTATGCCCGCCGTAACCGCTTCATTTACGAAAACTTCCGCAGGCCCCCGCAGGTCCAGCGCGACATAGCCGGTCAGTTTGCGCAACAGCCCCGTTATCACAGACTTTTCCTCCTCATCCCGTCACATATTTGATATCCCCGATGGTCCCCTCGACGAATACCTCTTCCGGCAATATCGCCCGAAGTACCAAGTCACTACCGTGAATTTCCAAATGTCCCTTTGCCAATGCCAAGCGCAGTAAATCCGAGGAAAAATGCAGGACACCATGATGATTCTCTATGTAAAGCTGCATATTACCGATCATTGTAAGTCGCGGCACATCTAGGATGACATCCCGCGGAACATCCAGCAGATCTGCGGTAAACATCCGAATTTTTTTCAGGCGGCGCATGCCCTCACCCTTCCCGTTCTGCCACCGGCGGTTCGATTAACAATATGCCGGGAGAATGAAAATTATCCCATTGTTGTAGCAAGCACGAATAATACATTGCATAATTAAGTATGCTGCATTAAAATACTATATGTACTAAGGTAGGCGCATTCTAAAACAAAGGAGCATCCGTCAGTGGAAATCGAAAAGGAAATGCTCAAGGGCTACATTGACATCATCATCCTAGCCCTCCTATACGGAGAGGATTTGTACGGGTATGAACTGGGAAAAAGAGTGAAAGAAGAGACGAAAAACTCCTTCGAACTGAAGGAAGGAACGCTCTATCTCGCCTTCAAGCGTCTGGAACAAAGCGGGTATGTCGAGTCTTATTGGGGAGACGAAAGCGTAGGCGGAAGAAGGAAATATTACCGGCTGTTGCCGGAAGGGCGCAGGCATCTATTGCGGAGAAAGCAAGAGTGGGAGCATTTTAAACAAATCATCGACTTATTTTTGAAAGGTGTGGATAATCGTGGCTGATCAAACCTTATCCCGAGAAGCACTGCAAAAAATCGATAAACTGGTGGAACGTGTCGCCCGGAAAGCCGGCTACACCGGAAACGGAGAGTTGACTTATAAAGAACACCTCCAGATGAAGCTGGAGCAAAACCGCGACAAACTGACCAAAGGCTATAACAAGTACAAACACAAGCTGAGCTTGAAGCCGAGCCAAAAGGATCTCAGTGAGGAAATCAAAACCTATCTTCGGGACGGGCTCGCCGATTTGATGAAAGAAGGATATACAGAGAAAGAAGCGCTGCAGATCACCATGGACAAATTCGATGAAGCCGAGCTTCGTAAGGACTTCGGCGAGTTCATGGAAGCCTTCGACGGATTCGGCATCGAAGCGGCAACAGAGCAATGGTACATGCAGCACGGCGAGGTTATCGGCCTGTTTTATGCCGGTTTCCTCTTTCTCGGTCTCACCATCGGTGGTTTCT
>NZ_CBQR020000008.1 GCF_000455485.1 Gorillibacterium massiliense | reverse complement strand
TCTGGCCACCCGCACCTGGCAGGATGCGGCTTTGGGACTTGCCTTCGGAGGCTGCATCGGCATCAGTCTTGGTCTCCTTAGCCATGCGATGCTCGTCTTGTTGAAACGAAAATAATAAGGAATATAAAAACAGCCGGTCGGGACGAATTCGTCCTGACCGGCTGTTTTCACAAAAGAGAGCTGATCCGCATGCAGACGATTCTGCTTACGGACAGCTCCTTTGTTGCGGCATGTGATTATTGCAGCTGTTGTTGAACGATCTGATTCACAAGCTTGCCGTCGGCGCGGCCCTTAACTTTGGGCATCAATGCGCTCATTACTTTGCCCATTTCCGCTTTGGAAGAAGCACCAGTTTCTTGGATGGTCTGCCTCACAATAGCATGAATTTCTTCTTCCGATAACTGCTGCGGGAGGTACTCCGCAATGATGGCGATTTCCGACTTAACGGTCTCCGCCAGGTCTTCCCGCCCTGCCTTTTCAAACTCTTGGAGGGAGTCACGGCGCTGCTTGATTTCACGACTGAGAATATCCAAGATTTCATTATCGTCCAACGTTTTGCGCTGGTCGATTTCTATATTCTTGATCGCCGAACGAACCATACGGATAACGGAGAGTCTGAATTTGTTCTGGCTCTTCATCGCTTGCTTCATGTCTTCGTTCAATTGTTCATTAAGGCTCATGTTGGCAAAGTCCTCCTAGAACTTCCGCTTACGAGCAGCCTCAGACTTTTTCTTCCGCTTGACGCTAGGCTTCTCATAGTGCTTGCGCTTTTTAACCTCAGCGAGCACCCCGTCTTTAGCGATGGAACGCTTAAAGCGGCGAAGTGCAGCATCGATGGATTCATTTTTGCGAACTTTTGTTTCCGACACCAGATTTCCCTCCCTCCGAACAGACCGTCCAAGACGATTAACACAAGGTCATCAAATTTTATTATAAGTCAAACAAAAACACGGTGTCAACCAAAGTTCTATGTCTTTGCCTATCCCGCGGAAATAGAGGGTTTCTTGAACCGATATCTGCAAGATCAATGGGTCAAACTTAGCTTTTTCCCACCTAGCAGATGATAATGTAAATGGGGAACGACCTGCCCCGCATCGGCACCGCAATTAGCAACCAAACGATAACCGGTTCCAGCGATCCCCAGCTTGTTTGCAATAACCTGCACTTTATTGTGAATGCGGCTGATGGCCGCCAGATCTTCTTGTCCGATTTCATTCATCGAAGGAATATGCTTCTTTGGAATAATCAAAACATGAACGGGAGCCGCCGGCTTTATATCATGAAAAGCAATGATCAAATCATCCTCGTAGATCAAGCGCGCAGCAGCCGTCCCAGCAACGATCCTGCAAAAGATGCATTCCATCGAAACGCCCCTCCGCTGTCCAATCTTGGCCTCCATCTAGTATAGCCTTGCCAGTATGCATTTAATCTTACGCATAGCGGAACGGGATGATCGAATAACTGATTATGTTTGATTCAGGTGTCGAATAAAAGGTAGTCATATAGGAATAGCTCTTCTCAAAATGTAGGAAAATAGTCTCTAAAATATATTGACGACAAGAAATATATGGTATAAATTGAGTATATATCTTTTTTTAGAATTATTTTAATTGGATTGATTTTATCGATTCAATGTTCGTTACTAAGAACGTCCACAGCTTTCTTTGTTCGTTACTACGAATTATGCCCCGCTATTTTACAATCCCATCAAAACAGAAACGAAACTAACTGTTCCTTTGTCAGTGGCTAATAACCTAATGTTGTCATATCCATAATTCTAAGTAAACCTATTGAATTATAATGGATTTTTGAGAAATGGAGACCTATACTCCATCATTCTCTTAAAGATACTTTGTACTCTTTTTCGAGATCATAAAGGAGGCGACAAAACCAAATCCATTGGAATAAGTGCTATAAAAACCCTTGTTTTGTGTAGGGAAGCGATGATGATTAGCCTGTAAATTGGACACTTGGGCTATTCGGAGCCAGTAGTGTAACCGGCCCTCTTAGACACTAAAACTTCAATCTAAGAGGAGTGTATTCAGTTGAAGAAAGTTTTGAGTTTGTTTCTTGCTATAGGTATTGTTGTTATGTATGCGGTAGTACCTTCTGTTTTTGCAAAAGACAGTAGTGACACTTGGGGTAAAAGTTCACTGAAATTTGTTGAATCTGCGAAAGGTACATGCACGGCAATTAGTGCAAAGTTCAAAAATGACGGGGCAGATATGAAGAGCACAGTGCAATATGAAGTGTTGTACAGTGCTAAAGGCGGCCCAAAAAGCGGAACTATTGTATATACTGGAACAGTAGGTATGCTTAGTGCAGGCCAATCTACCACCTTGTCCTACAACCCTAACGGGGTAGCCGGAAATTACATGTTTAAAGTTTATCAAGAAGCCGGACACCCTGGAAACGGCGAACTCTTCAGCGATTCAATTAGCGTATCCGCATCTTGCATTACGCCTGTACCGACACCTACACCGGATCCGACGCCAACACCTACACCAGATCCGACTCCAACACCTACACCGGATCCAACGCCAACACCTACACCAGATCCGACGCCAACACCTACACCGGATCCAACGCCAACACCTACACCAGATCCGACGCCAACACCTACACCAGATCCGACGCCAACACCTACACCGGATCCGACGCCAACACCTACACCAGATCCGACGCCAACACCTTCACCGGTTCCAACGCCAATACCTACACCAGATCCGACGCCAACACCTACACCAGATCCGACGCCAACACCTTCACCAGTTCCAACGCCAATACCTACACCAGATCCGACGCCAACACCTACACCAGATCCGACGCCAACACCTTCACCAGTTCCAACGCCAACACCTACACCAGATCCGACGCCAACACCTTCACCAGTTCCAACGCCAACACCTACACCAGATCCGACGCCAACACCTACACCAGATCCGACGCCAACACCTACACCAGATCCGACGCCAACACCTACACCAGATCCGACGCCAACACCTGAGACTACTATCCTAGATAACAACGTGCCGCTTGGTCCTATCGTAACACCTACACATACACCTACACCAACACCGACACCTACAGAAGCACCTACACCTACACCATCTCCAACAGCACCTGAAGTCTCTCTTCCAGACAATGACACACCCCAAGGGTCTGTAGCATCCAGTGAGGATGTAATCCTTGACGAGAAGGTTCCACTCGGCACACTTCCGAAAACGGGAGAATCCAACCTGATCTATTACTATGCAGCGGGTTTCGCACTTGTTGTAACGGGATTAATCGTTAGAAAAACAAGGCGAAACACGAATCAAAAATAAAAGGTTTAACGTGTAATCGAGAAGTAGAGAGAACCTCTCTACTTCTTCTCTTCTATTTGCGAGGTGAGCCTGTGCGAAAATTTTCCTATATTCTAATATCTGTTGGTTTGGTCCTGCTCATTTATCCTAAGGCCGATGAGTGGTATAACGACTACAAAATGAAATCCTTGTTAAAAGAAATAGAACAATCTCAAACTGTTGCTCCATCAAATGAACAGAAAGATCAGAAAGAACAAAATTTACAGAATGAGAGTGATGCGCTAACTACCATTTTCAGATTTGATTCGGAGGAACCTGCAAGTCCATCTCAATTAAACACTCCCCCTTCTCAACCACAACCATCTTCAAAGAATACTTCTGCACCAGTGAATCATGCCATAGCAACACTGATTATTAAAAAAATCAATTTGAAGCTTCCTGTTCTTGAAGGCTCATCTTTGCAAAATATGAAGGTTGCGGCGACACATATGACAGGCACTTCTCCAATTGGCGTGGTGGGCAATACAGCCATCGCGGCTCATCGTTCTTTGACCAAAGGAAGATTTTTCAACCGACTGAATGAAGTTGCGATTGGAGATAAAATTATAGTCCAAACCAATGGTCAAACGTTTACCTATACCGTGTATCAAACTTTGATCGTAGATCCTAAGGATGTTTCCGTTTTGAACCGCAATGAGAAAGATAGAGTGCTTACTCTGATAACATGCGACCCTGTAATAAACCCTACCCATCGTTTAATCGTTCATGCGAAAATCTAGTTCCCAGGAAATAGTATTTTCAAATAGATATTTTAAATAGATATATTGATATAATTCTAATTTATGGTATTCTAGAACTAACTAATGGAGCTATTCACGATAAATGGCAAACCTGTCGAAAGGCAGGGACGCAAAACTACAGGGCCTTCCCTAGAATAGGATGGCAGCCAGTTACCGAAAGAAGGAGCTTTTTTTATTTATTTGGCGCTACCTACAACTTTTCACGATAACGGCAAACCTGTCGAAAGGCAGAGACGCAAAGCCATAGGGCCTTCCCGTAACTGGATGGCAGCCGAGCTACCGAAGAAGAGCGTGTGATTTTTATGCGTAAGTTTGCATTTCTAATGGCAGTAGGCCTTTTTCTTCTGAATATTGCCCCAGCTAAAACCAGCGCCGCTGCCGCCGCAGATGCGACTTTTGATCTGACTAAGGTGCAAGATGGCGTGATTGGGGTTCACTATAGATCTTCGGACGATCACAAATTAAAAGTATTAATCGAAGCGAATAGCCAACGATATGTATACGATCTGAATGCCGCTGATAACCAAGAATTGTTTCCACTTCAAATGGGCAACGGCCAATATACCGTACAGGTAATGGAAAATACGAGCGGCAACAAATATCGCGCCGTAGAGAAAGAAACCGTTAACGTTAACTTGCAAAACCAAAACGAAGTGTTTCTGAATACCACACAAATTGTTAACTGGAACGACTCAATGACTGCCATCAAAAAAGCAGATGAATTGACCAAAGGTAAAAAAACAGACGAAGAAAAAGTAAAAGCGATCTACGATTACATTATTTCAACCATCAAGTATGACACCCAATTGGCAAAAACGGTTCAGTCCGGATACGTGCCAAACATCGAACAAGTGCTTACTGACCGCAAAGGTATCTGCTACGGCTATTCCGCACTGTTCGCAGCTATGCTGAGATCTGAAGGCATTCCCACGAAATTGGATATGGGAACCTCAACTTTTGTAGACGTATACCACGCTTGGAACGAAGTATTCATAAACGGCAAATGGGAAGTAATCGACACGACGGTAGATGCAAGTTTGAAAGCTTCCAAGAAATCCTTCGAAATGGTGAAGAATACGAAAGACTATAAAGTGGCCTTGGTATACTAAGATATTCAATCAGCAATTGTCCCCTTCAAACCTGGAGGGGATTTTTTATGGTTGGATTTCTCATTTGAAATAAGCCCATTAAAAAATAACCGCGAGAAGATCTCGCGGTTTAGGTCAGCGGTATCGGGGCACAGGAATATGCGGCATCCGATTCTTCCGTTCAAATAAGGGGTAGTAAGGAGAGACCGAGAAGTCCGCCTAAAGGGAATACCCTTCTGCGAAAGCGGCGGAACGGAAAGAACGGGAAGCCGAAAGGTGGGAATCCAAATCCAGGTCCAAACCCAGGTCCAAACCCGGGTCCAAACCCGGGTCCAAACCCAGGCCCAAACCCAGGTCCAAATCCAGGTCCAAACCCAGGTCCAAATCCATGCCCAAACCCAGGTCCAAACCCAGGCATGAACCGGGTCGGAGTCGCATCTCCCGCGCCTTGTCCCCAATTCGGGACTGCTAGAGATAGATGGTTGTCGTCCACACCTTCTACAATCCCATCCGCCTGCTCACCCGTGTTCATCGTGATGAGTACGTAACGGTGCAGATGGTTTTTTGCCAACTCATATGCTTCTTCCTTTTTCATGTGTCACACCTCCATGACGTGAATGTTTATTCTTCAGGATATTCACCCATGGGCATATGGCTACAAAAGGAGAAAAAAGAATCCAACCACCAGTTAGGAGTCGAGATAGACGGGGTTCTTTGCGCCCGGTATAATATGGAATGTACACGATAGGAGGAGGATCATGATGATGAAAGTCGCCGTTATCGGTGGCGGTTTGGCCGGCCTCACTGCTGCTGCCTACCTTTCGGAATCCCTGGAAATTGAGGGCGTACTTTATGAACGCAGCCCCCAACTAGGAGGCCGAGCGTTCACCTACGAAAAAAGCGGGTTCACCCTTAATTATGGAGCCCATGCCGTTTACGGCCTCGATCGGCACAACTTGACGACGATTGAAAACGAGTTAAACCTCTCGTTCAATAGCCGTCAGGTGGACAAGCGCCAGGTCATGTATGCCAAAAACGGGCAAATCACTCCGGCTCCAATCGATTTTATCAATCTCGTTCGCACCGATTTACTGACTACGATGCAAAAAGCACGGTTCATCGGCGAGATCACGGCAATCATTGCGCAAATTGATAAGTTGAAAGAGTACGCCACCCTAGGCAATTATCTGGACGATTCCAACGCAGACGATGAAATTAAGGAATTATGGGAGCATCTCGTCTGCTCCAATTTCTTCAT
>NZ_CBQR020000007.1 GCF_000455485.1 Gorillibacterium massiliense | reverse complement strand
ATTCCAACGCAGACGATGAAATTAAGGAATTATGGGAGCATCTCGTCTGCTCCAATTTCTTCATTTCCCCTGAGGATGCGAGAAAAGTATCTGGAGCGGTCATCAGCGAATACTATCACAATCTGTTTCTCTCTCATCGCCCCGTCAACTATGTTTTGGGTAGCTGGGCGGTGATTACCGACCAATTGAAAGAGAAAATCGAACAGTCCAACCGATGGAGCCTTTCGCTCAAAGAAGGCGTCGATGCCATTTCCCGCACTTCAAATGGTTATCATCTTACCACCAAATTCGGCGAGCGTGAATTCGACCGGGTCATACTGGCCATGCCGGTTCAACAGGTTATCAAGCTGCTGCGCAACACCGAATGGAGCGCATCCCTTTACAAATATGAAAACAGTTCTCCCACCGAAGTCATGGTCTATGACATCGGCTTAAAGGAAGTTGTAGCCCGACCTTTTAATTACATCAGCGATATGGATAATAATATGTTTATCAGCGATGTATCCGCAACCGACGATACTCTCGTACCAGCCGGAGGACAATTGCTGCAGGGAGTAGCCTATCTGGCTGACGATTTTTCCAGCGAGGAAGAACGGAAGCAAAATATTGATCGAAAACAAGAACAGATGGAGGCCCTGTTCAACCGGTATTATCCTGGCTGGCAGGAAGCGACAGTCGTCAAGCGGGTATCGAAAAAGGCGATGGTAGCCAGCGTAAAAAATATCGCCGAAAACGAACTGCTCCCCGTACGCGTATCGGGTGTTCCGTTTTATTTTTGCGGGGACGGTTGTACAGGCAAGGGGGAATTGGCAGAACGAGCCTTCTCCAGTGCACGAACCGTCGCCAAGCTCCTCCTTGAAGAAGCGGCGAAATTCGACAAATAGACAGCGAAAAAATTCCATTCCCCTCGAAAATGAGTACTTATTCAACGTTATTCGTTCGTTATTTCTTAAAAATAGCGAAGTTTTTTGGCGAAATTCGCCGGAATATTTGTTTTCTTGTCGCAGCATCGTCAAATTGTCATGGAACAAACAGGAAAAATCAAGTATACTAAAAACAAAAGATTGCTGCCTGATTCCTATTTTGAGGTGCCCCATGAGCGTTAAAACCGGTAAAACCTTTTCGATTGGCCACCTGCTGATTTCCGGTGCTCTGGGCGGATATTATTTGCAGACGGAAGATCTTCGCCCGGAACTCGGATATCTGTTTATTCTCTCCTTTCTTTGGGCAGGATATCTCATCGCGCATACCTTTTGGTTTAAACGAATAGACCCGAAATTCAGACAGAACTTCAGCCGCGTTTTTCTCCTCGTGGATTGCTTTATATTGACGGCCATTTATTTGCTGCCCGATTGGCACTCTCATACATACCCTGCATGGATCATGCTTATTACTACCTCCCTTTACGCTTATGAATCCGGCGTAAGCTTCTCCTCCATCATCGGCGCATGCGGTTTGGCCGACTATTTTCTGATGCTCCTTATTCGCAACAAAAGCATTCCCTTATTGGATACGCTGCTCTTCCTATCCTCCGTTATGCTGATTGTTTTCATCGTCGGGCGGAGAACCGATATTTTAAAAAAGCTGACCTTCAAGGACCCGCTCACTCGTCTGACAAATCGGGAAACGTTCAAGGAAGATCTGCAGCTAGCCATCCTCAAACAAGTGGACGCCGATGATCAGATCGGGCTCTTGTTTCTGGATCTGGATCAATTCAAATATGTCAATGACACCATCGGCCATAGCACGGGCGACTTACTGCTGCAAATGGTATCGGATCGTTTGAAATCCAGCATTCCCGGCCAGGCCAATCTGGCCCGAATGGGCGGCGATGAATTCGCCATCATGCTCACTGGCATCCGCCATTCGGACGTAGCGGCTTCTCTGGCAGAGACCATCGTCGATATCATGAAAGCTTCTTTCCCGCTTAACAAGCAAGAAATCTTCATCTCCTGCAGCATAGGCATCGCCATGTTCCCCGAAGACGGCTCGGATGCGGATACGCTCATGAAGAACGCAGACACTGCGCTATATCGAGCAAAAGAACACGGCCGCAATAACTTTCAATTTTATACTCCGCTCATCCATACGAAGGGGCACCGCCGCCTGCAGATGGAAACCATGCTGCGCCACGCTCTGGAGCGGAATGAATTCGTCCTTGTCTATCAGCCTCGGCTTGATCCGGCAACCGGCAAACTCGTTTGCGTAGAGGCGCTGGTTCGTTGGAAGCATCCTGAACTCGGCATCCTGCCGCCATCAGAGTTTATCTCTTTGGCTGAAGATACCGGACTCATCGTTTCTCTAGGTGAACAAGTTCTGCGCAACGCCTGCACACAGCGAACAATGTGGACGAAAGCGGGCTTGCCTGATTTTCGCGTCAGTGTCAATCTTTCCGCCAGGCAGTTCCGGCAAACGGATTTGCCGGAAGTCATCTTCAAAGTTTTACAGGATACAGGGCTGGAACCACGTTTTCTAGAACTGGAAATAACGGAATCGGCAGCGATGGAAGACGTCCACTTCGCCATTCTGATGCTGCGAGTATTGAAGGAAATGGAACTGATGATTGCCATTGACGATTTCGGTACAGGCTACTCTTCCCTCAGTTACTTAAAGCGTCTGCCCATCGATGTTATTAAAATCGACCGTTCCTTTATCAACGGAATTGAAAAAGAAGATGACGACGCCGCCATCGTTCGCACGATTATCGCCATGGCGCAAACCCTTAAGCTCCAGGTAACGGCAGAAGGGGTTGAATCTTCCGGTCAGCTCGATTTCCTTAAACACTTGAAATGCGACGAGATTCAGGGGTATCATATTGGCAGGCCAATGCCGCCGGACGAATTTGAGAACTGGTACGCCCGATCCATCGCGGTCTAGCTGAAAGGAGACAACGGTTTGAAAAAATCGATCTTGATATTGTATCTCGGGTTAATCATCGTAATAGGAATGGTCATCATCAAGCGCTACGCAACCGGGGTTCCGGATTTTGTCACAGGACTGGGCATGGGCATTGGCACCGGTTTTGAGCTGCTGGGCATCATCATGACGCTCCGCAAATATATGAAGATGAATAAGCAGAATGCTTCAAAGTAAAGAAAATGAACGGCTAAACGCCAAAAAAGAGACGATTCCCTGGGGCCGGATAGAGCCCCCAGGAATCGTCTTTTTATGTAGGATTATTGGGTTTCCAATGCGATTCGACTACCGATCCCGCCGGGCTCAGCCGGTTCCACCACTAGCCGCCGCGGCAGCCTGGCTCGCAATTCCGGTACGTGACTGATAATCCCCACGGTCAGCTTATCCATATGCAGCCGTTCTAAAGCGCTGACCACCGTTTCCAACAGCTCCGAATCCAGTGTGCCGAAGCCTTCGTCCAGGAAGAAGAATTCCAACGGATATTGGCCGCTCAGTTGAATTTGCGCCGATAGCGCGAGAGCCAAAGCCAACGAGGTTAGGAAGGTTTCGCCGCCGGAAAGGGTGCCTACTGGCCGTTTGATGCCGCCGTTGGCGTCGTCGCGAATGACAAAACAACCTTCCGAGTCAACCTCAATGGCATACCTGCGCCGGGTCAGCTGCAATAACCGCTCGGAAGCTGCCCGACTAACCTGCAGCAGCTGCTCCTTGGCCACAAAGTCGATAAAAGCGTTCCCCCGGAAAACGGTCTGCAGCTTACCTAACAGGCTAAGCTGATCGGCAAGCTCGGCTCGCCGCCGCTCCAGCTCCCGCCAATGGCTGTGTTTCTCGCGGATATCCTCATGATCTCGTTCGGCTTTCGCCCGCTCCGTGAGCGCTGTTTCCGCTGCTTCTCTAACGGCAGTGAGGCGCGTTTCCCATTCGGCCCATTCCTCGTCCGAAACCCTGCGTCCGGCTAACCAAGCTTGCGCCTGAGCGGCTTTGGACTTGGCCGCCGTTTCCGCTTCCCGATGCCGACGGATTTCTTCCTGCCAAAGCAACGCCATCTCTTCGGGAAGAAGGGCTTGCTTCACTTCATCCTCAAGACGGAAACCCGTGCGCGATAGCGCGGCTGACCAGTTGGCTTCCGCAGCTTCCAGAGAGCTTGCAGCAGACTCGCAGGCCTGGGCGGCAGCGGCTGAACGGCGGCTGACATCATCCCGCTGCTCCCGCACCCGTTCAAGCTGCTCGCGGAGCTCCCGCTCTCGCGACTGAAGCTTGTCCAGCTTCTCCCGAGTTTTTTGAATCCGCTCCTCGACGTTCAGTGGAGCGTCTGCTGTCGCACTCTCCCCCGCTTTTTCCAACAGCCGAGCTAACGCTTTGCTCTTTTCCGCCAACTGCTCGGCCGCACCGTTCTTCTCCGCTGTCAGACGGGTAAAGTCTTTATCAAGAGCAGAAGCTTCTTCCCTCAACCGGTTCATCTCGTCCGCCAGTCGCTGGATAATCGGCTCGCTATTGTCCAATCTTTTGCGCAGCTCCTCGCTCTGGCGGTCCTTCTCCGCCAGGGCTGCCAGCTCCGCCGCCAATTGGCCGGCGGACAAGCTGCCGAGGGCCGCTTCCACCTGAGCCTGCTCGGTGGCAAGGGCCGCCGCTGCCGCGACCTGGCGCTGCCGGGCGGCCTCGCTGGCAGCCGCCAGCGCGCCGCAG
>NZ_CBQR020000006.1 GCF_000455485.1 Gorillibacterium massiliense | reverse complement strand
GGCGGCGGCCTGCGCCAGCAGCGCGGCGCTGTCGGCGGCGGCGCCGGTGTCCGCGGAGCGGGCGGCGGGAGCAGGATGCTCCCGGCTGCCGCACACCGGACACGGATCGCCTGCCGCCAGCGCAGCTGCTAGCTCAGCCGCCATGCGGTGGCGCTCCTCTGCGGCGCCGACTTCCCGCAGCCGCTCCTCTGCTGCCGCGACATCCGCCTGCAGCCCTTCCATAGCCAGTTCAAGGGAAATCGCTTCCTCTTCCTCTGCCAAAACCCGCCGCTCCAGCTCTTCCAATTGCCGATTGCAGTCAGCCGCGTCGCTGGCAGCAGTCTCCAGTGCTTTGACAACGCTGCTCTCATCCTGCACCCGCTCGGCCGCTTCAGCCTGCAGCGAGGCAAGCTGCCGCTCAGCCGTTAAAACTGCTTGCTGACTGCGCTCTGCCGCCGCTAGACGCTCCCGCTCTTCACTTTTGATCGTAATCGCGGCAAGATCCTGCTTTAAGACGGCCTGCAAATCCACCGCTTTGCGGTGCTTTTCCCTCCCGGCTTCCGCTTCCTTGCTGCGAACCTGCATGAGTTCAGCGGCATGGATGACCTCCCGTTCCACCGCCGCAACCCGGAGGGCTAGGGTATCCCCTTCCGCTTTCAGCTCCAGCGCTTGGGTCAGCTGCTCCAGCCTAATCTGCAAGGGGGCGTTCTCTTTGGTCCATTCCTCAAGCGCGAGCCGGTAAGCCCCGTCCGCCGCTTCAAAACTTGCCATCACGGCTGCCCTTTCTTGCTCCAGCCGATCCTTTTCCGCAAGGTTTCGTTTATTCGTCTGGATGGCACTCTCCCGGGCTTCCATGAAGGGACGGATTCGCTCTGCCCGCTCCCCGACAGAAAGCCTCTGCTCCTTTTCCCAAACGGAAGGCTCCAGCGCCGCGAGACGCTCCAGCTCGGAAAAGGCTGCCGCTTCTTCCACCTGCCAAAGTCGGACTTGCCGCTTCTCTTCCCATTGTCCCTCGATCTCTTGCCGCAGCTTCCGCTGTTCTCCTACGGCGGCATCCGCTTCCTTCAAGCGCTTATCCGCCGCCTTCAGAGCGATTTCCGATGCATCCCCCAGTCCCAGTTGCTCCGCCGCAACCTGCGCCGCAGCCTGCTTCGTTTCATCCGTTCGCGTGGATAGGCGGCGGGCCAGTTTTTCCCCGTACCGCTCCAGATGGAACAGACGCTGCAGCATTTTCCGTCTGTCAGATCCTTTTAACGCGAGAAACTCGGCGAATTTCCCTTGGGGCAGAACCACCGCCCGGGTAAAATCAGCCATCTCCAATCCGAGAATATCCTGAACCTTGGCGTTCACCTCTCCCGCTTTATCCGCCAACACGGTTTGGACCTCGCCGGAAATTTGCACGAAACGATTCACGGTGCTCTGCACGGTATAGTCACCCGTACGCTTGAACTGGCGCTCCACCTTATACGTTTCGACGCCTGATGCACCGTTCAGTTCAAAGGTGAAGGAAACCGCCAGTACATTTTCACCCTGGTTCAATATCCCCTGGGTGCCTCCGATCGCCCGCTCCACCTTGCCGAACAACGCCAAAGTAATGGCGTCGAGAATGGTGGATTTTCCGCTGCCGGTGGGACCGAATATCCCGAATACTCCTGCGCTGCACAAATCGTTAAAATCAATTTCCTGCTTCTCCCGGTAACTCTGCAAACCGGACAGGGACAATCGCAACGGCTTCATCGACTATTCCTCCCTTCCTGCTGCTGCTTCCTTGGCGGATTGACTCAGCGCCTCCCGCGACCGCCAAACCTCCGCGCTTTCCGCGCTTGATTCAACGGCATCCGGGTCATCCGACGCTTCCTCCAAAAGCTGCATGAACAGCTGTACCAGTTCCGGCTCCGGCTGCGCTCCTTTGGACATCTGGGCATAAAAGCGGCGGAACATTTCATCGATGGGCAGCTTTTCACTATATGATAGTTCGGCTTCTTGTTCGTCCAGCGGATAAACCGGACGGATGTTTACAATACCTCCATGCTGCTTGCGCAAAATTTGGATTTGCTCCATGGACAGCATTTCTGTCAAATGCAGCTCCAAGTCGATCCAAGCGCGGGCATCCTTGCCTTCATCCAGCCAGCGATAAACCTCGGCAATGCCGCCTTTTGCCTCCCAGCGGACAAGCGGACGGCCCGAGCTTAAAACGACCTCTTTCAACTCTGCGGGTTTGCCCGGCGAGAGATCGACTATGGTCACGGATTTTGCCTGTCCCCGTTCGGAAAAGCTGTACGATAGCGGCGACCCGGAATAGCGGATCTTATCCGGAGCCGTCAGCATTTGCGGGCGGTGCAGATGGCCGAGGGCGACATATTGCGCCCCGGCGCACAGGGCGGATGTATCGACGGCATATGCCGTTCCCAGTTGGTGAATCGGCCGTTCCGAGTCGCTTGTATCCCCACCGTATACGAAAAGATGGCTCATAATCAGGTTGACGGTCTGATCCGTAAAGGAGGCGCATTGCTTGGCGACGATGCTGCGAATCCGATCGGCATAGGCTCCCTGCACTTGCGCCTCGTCAGCCTCGCTAGCCAAGAGCTCCTTCAGTCTGGACTCCGACGGGTATGGCAGCGCTAATATCCGCGCCTTCTCCTGCGTCCGGGCGATGCCCACCTCCTGAAGGGCGGACACGGGCAAGCCGATCAAAGTGATGCCCTGTTTGCCCGCAAGAGGTCCAGCGGCAGCAAGCCGTTCGGGATTATCGTGGTTGCCGGCGATGACTACCACGTGTCTTTTCCCGCCGGCGGCAAGCCGGGACAAGCTGTCGTAAAACAGCTTCTCCGATTGGGAAGGGGGATTCACCGTATCGTAAACATCCCCCGCCATCAAAACGAGGTCGATCCCTTCCGCCTCGGCTATGGCTACCAGTTCATCGACGAACGCCTCCTGCTCTTCCTGCCGGCTTCTTCCCTCCAGCGTACGTCCGAAATGCCAATCCGCTGTATGTAAAATCCTCATATCCTACCCCTGCTCCTCTTTTCCAGCATGCCGACACCTTATTTCCCGCTGTCTGCGGCATCCTTTAGATCAAGTTCAACCGTTTCCGCCACCGATGTAAAAAACAGATAACAGCCGGCCAGCTTGCGGTTCCATATCGTTTCCAGCGCCCGGCTGTACAGCTCGATCTGCGCCCGGTAACGCTCCGCGTAGTCGGAAGCCGGGATGCCTTTCAACTCGTCGGTTTTAAAATCGAGAAGCACCAAGCCCGCCGCATCTTCAAACAAGCAATCGATGATCCCCTGTACCATAACCGGCTCGCTGGCGGCAGGTTCAGTAAGATCTGGATATAATTCGCCTGCTTTCACCTGCAGATTGAAGGGAACTTCCCGCTGCACCTTGCCGCTTGCCAGCAAGCGTTGTCCCAAAGGTGACGCGAAAAAGGCGGCAAGCTCCCCGGTATCGATCTGAGCCGCTTGTTCAGGGGCCAACAGCTTGCGTTCCAGCATGCTCTGCACCGTCAGCCTGATGTCCGCTTCTGACAATGCTTTGCGCAGCTCGATATGCTGCAGCACCGCGTGGTGCACCGTTCCCCGTTCCGCCGCGCTCATTTTCTTCAGCTCCAAGAAGCGGGGACGCCTGAACACCGGTTTCGGATTCCGGCTGTCTCCCGGCAACAGCCGCACGGTCTCCGCCTCGCCGCTATCGTCCATCGTAAGCATCCGGTTTTGTTCGCTTAGCCGCTTGATTTCGGAGACGGTGGTTTTCGACAACAGCCGTGTGGCGGCTTCATGAGGGTACTGCCAATCCAACCGGCGGATCACCTCAGCCGTGCGCTCACCGTTGTCTGTCGGAACCGGCTGAAGCTTATCCAATGCCTGCAGTCGCGACCATCTTTCGCCGCTTTCCGCTCCCGGCATTTGCCCTAGCCCGCCAAGCTCAAGTACATTTTGGACCGCAATACCGTCCATTTCCGCCTCCACCGGCTCCAAACCCATTTCTGCAGCAGCAGCCGCTTCCCGGACAGCCTGCTCATAACCCGGCGATGAGATGGTATCTATCGTTGTTAAGCCATCTTGCTTGCTTCCTGTCACCGTATCCTCAACTGCCGTCGGATGGATCGTCTCCATAGTAGCTGAGGTAGATGAGGCATCCGAGGCAGCGGCAGGGATTGGAGCGGATATATGAATGCTCCAACGGGAACGGTCGGGCAATAGCCCGCCCGACTCACCGCCTGCCGCAAGGCGCAGTGGTTCGGCATCGGGATGTCGGATGAGCGCTTGTCCGATCCAATCCAAATAACCGGTGGCTTTGACCAGATCATATCCGGCCAGCTGTTCATCTTGCTCGAGAGAGCCCGCCCATGCCGCCGCCTTTTTCTCCAGGGACGCTACGGTTCCGGTTAAAATCAGTTTTTCTCTCGCCCGGGTCAGCGCCACGTAGAGTATGCGCATTTCTTCCGCCAGCAGCTCCATTCTCATTTTGCGGCGAATGGCAAGAAGCGGAAGCGTCGGGTAAGCGATCCGCAAGCGGGTGTCCACGAAGCGCGGGCCAAAGCCTAGATCTTTATGGAGCAAGAAGGAGCCGTTCAAGTCCCGCTTGTTGAAGCCCTTGGCCATGCCCGCCGCGAAGACGACGGGAAATTCAAGTCCCTTGCTCTTGTGGATTGTCATGATCCGCACAACGTTTTCCTGCTCACCCAGCGCCCGAGCCGTGCCTAAATCTCCTCCGCTCTCCCGCATGCGGGCAATGAAACGAAGAAACCGGAACAGCCCGCGGAACGAAGTGGCTTCGTATTGCCGAGCCCGGTCGTATAAGGCCCGCAAATTGGCTTGTCGCTGCAAACCGCCGGGCATGCCGCCGGCGAAGTCGTAATAGCCGGTTTCCCTGTATAAGGTCCATACGAGCTCCGCCACCGATCGCTGCCGGGCTTCCTGCCGCCAATGGCTCAACCGGGCGATAAATTCTGCCAGCTTATCCGCCAAGTGCCTTTGCCTTTGATCGGAATCGTCGGCATCGTCGGCATTGTCGGCGTTTCCCCAAACCTGCACGAACTCCACTAACGCATCAAAAAAGGCGGCATCTCTGCGAGCAACGCGAATATATGCCAAATCCTCAGCGGACAACCCGACAATCGGCGAACGGAGGACGCCCGCCAGCGGAATATCCTGATAGGGATTGTCGATGATTTTCAATAAAGAGAGGACGGTCTCCACTTCCACCGCCTCGAAATATCCGCTGGCTAGCTCCGCATAAACGGGGATGCCCATCAGCTTCAATTCTTCCGTCATAGCAGGCGCCCAGCTTTGAGTGGCCCGCAGCAAGATGACGATGTCCCGGTATTCCAACGGACGCGAGGGCGTTCCGCCCTTTCCGGCAACGGGGAAAGGCGTTCCCCCGCGGAATCCCATCAGCTCATGGATGCGCCGGGCGATGAGCCGGGCTTCCAATCTCGCCGTCTCTTCCTCCTCTTGCACAGCCGCATATCCATCCTCGGATGACGCTTCCGAATCTCCGCCGGAGTGGTCATCCGACCCGGTTTCCGCGGGTTCCATAGCCTCATCATGCGCCTCGCCCGCACCGCTTGCGGTCATACTCAAGCCGCCGGATCGGGTCAAGCTTTTGTCGATGATGCCCAGCTCCACCGATAAATCCTCGGCGATATCCGGATATTGGGCGCCGTATACGAGCTCGGCGCTTTCATCATAGGCGATTTCGCCGACGGATTCCTCCATGACCTGCCGGAAAATGTAGTTCACCCCGTCCACAACTTCAGCCCGGCTGCGGAAGTTGCGGGCCAGATCGATCCGCCTGCCGCCGCCGTCGCCCTGCCTGCTGTAGCTCTTGTATTTTCCCAGGAAAAGTCCCGGTTCCGCCAAGCGGAAGCGGTAGATGCTCTGCTTCACGTCGCCGACCATAAAGCGGTTGCCCGCGCCGGGCCGGGCGATCATATCGACGATAGCCTCCTGGACCCGGTTGGTGTCCTGGTATTCGTCAAGCAGCACCTCGTCGAACTGCTCCCGGTATTCCAAAGCAGCTGCCGAAGGCATGACGCCGCCATCCGGATCGGTCTCCCGCAAGATGCGCAAGCTAAAGTGCTCCAGATCGGAAAAATCCACCAGTCCTTTGTCCTGCTTCGCCTGCTGGAATCGTTCGCCGAAGCGGATCACCAGCTCCGTCAATGCCTGCAATAACGGGGCCGTCAGGGCTAACTCCTCTATGTACGTCTCCCGGCTGCGGCCGAACAGCTCCGTCTGCAGCTTAGCGATCCGCTTCTTCGTTTCGTTGCGCAGACCTTGTACCTTTTTGACCAGCTCTCCGTCGTAATCGTCGCCCTTGCACGGCTTTAACCGGCCGAATGTAAAGCCGGACACCCCTGCCTGCAGCTCATTCCAGCCCTCGTCACAAAGGCGCCGAAGTTCCGCCAGTTGGCGAAGCTCTTCGTCCAAGTTGGACAAATAAGGCGCTGGACCGCCGGGCGATTGAGCCCATGCAGCCGCTTCCGTAAGCAAGCCGGCAGCTCCGTCCAGCTCCAGGCGCACATCTGCCGTCAGGCAGGCAAACCATGTCGCTATACCCTCCTCGTCCTCCTGAAACATCTCCGTCATCTCCCGCAGCCAACCGTCCGGCTCGGGATGACTTCTGGACGTTTCATACAATCGCAAGACGAGGGAAAACAGTTCGCCGTCGCCCCGATCCCCGCTGAAGCTGTCAGCCATCCGCCAGAAATCGGAATCTTCCGCGGATGCCGAGTAATATTCATCAATCAGCTCTTCCAGAATCTCCTGCTTCATCAACTCCGCTTCCGTTTCGTTCGCAATGCGAAAAGCAGGATCAAGGCCGATGATCCGGCCATGCCGGCGCAGCACCTCCATGCAAAAAGAGTGCAGCGTCGTAATGGAGGCACGGGGCAAGAGCGCCAGTTGGGAGCGCAGATGCCGGGAATCCTGCCGTTTGTCCAGCTCCTTCTCCAGCGCCATGCGTATCCGTTCCCGCATCTCCGCCGCCGCTGCATGGGTAAACGTAGCCACTAGCAAGCGGTCGACAGCGAGAGGATGCTCCTCGTCAGCGATTCTGCGGATGATCCGCTCGACCAGCACTGCGGTTTTGCCGGAACCGGCGGCAGCCGCTACCAAAATGTTTTCGCCGCCGCGGACGATGGCTTCCCACTGCTCATCCGACCAAAGGGCATCTTCCGGCTTTGACGGAATGGTTCCGTCCGTATTTTTAGCCCGGTTCGCTTCGTTATCCGACACTGCCGATCCCTCCTTTATCCCCATGCCCGCGGTCGGCTGACTCTTCCAATGCCGTCCACAGCTCGGAACCGCTCCGTGCCGGCAGCGTTTTGAAATGATTACCCGGAACTTCCGGGTCGAACTGGCACACCGGCTTGAAGGAGCAGAACCGGCATGGCGTCTCCTGCCCCTGCCGGTACGGCTCGATAGCCGTCACGCCGTCCGCGATGTCCGTGCCAATGGCGCGAATCGTCCGCCGGACGTGCCCGCGCAGCGTTTGAAACTGTCCGGGTGATGCGGCGGACGCCCCCTTGCGGAAGCTGCCATCTTTGTTGATGCCGACGGGGATGATCTCCGAATTGCCGGTGCGGCTAGCCATTTCCTCGTCCATCAGCCGGACGGCTTCCTCATCGGCCAATACCAGGCCCTTCATGCGGAATTTGCGGCGGATTTCCGCTTCCGCCCGTTCCGGATCAAGGGCATTAGTCGCTGTTATCAACGGATTGTGCACATGGAAATAAAGGACGCCCGCTGGCTCCGCCGCACTACCCAGCCAAAGGGAAGAGTGGGTGAGTACCACATCCAAATAAGTCAGCATCTGCAAGCTCAACCCGTGAAACAACTCCGCTAAATTCAACGATTTCTGGCTGGATTTGTAGTCAATGACACGAAGGTACATGCCTTTTTCCCCGTCGGCGCGATCCACCCGGTCGATCCGTCCGACGATTTCCATCGAACGGCTGCCGTCCAAATCAAGCCGCAGAGGAGGGAGCGTCTCTCCCGGCCCGAAGCCCAGCTCCAAGCCGACGGGATAGAATCCCCCCGCCTTCGCCTGGCGCACGAGTACGGCGGAAGCACGGCCGACGATTTCCTTCAGCTTTCGGGCTATGTAGCGGTAACGGGAAGAACTGAAGAGAATTTCTCCCTGCAACCGGGGAGCCAGCGTTTCAACCACCGCTTGCCCGCGTTCCGCCGCCTCCGTTTCTCCCATTTCCAGCCAGCCTGCCGTTTCATCATACAGTTCCTTTACGACCCGGCTTAGGGCGGCATGGAACAATTGCCCGATATCAGGCGCTTCCAGGCGGAATACTTTACGTTCCCGCAGCTTCAACCCGTTGGAAGCAAATTGCGAAAAGGGGCAAGCGACAAACCGTTCCATCCGGGATACGCTGGCTCGGAGCAAGCTTCCGTATAGGAGTTCCGCCGATTCGCGGCCGATCCCGGGCTCAATGTTCCGGTAGCGGAGGGAGCCGAGCAAATAGCCGAGCCGGTTTTGCATCGCCGGTTCCATCAGCAGCCGGTTATAGACGTCCCACCAGACGCCGGAGATATCGGCGCCTTCTTTCCAGCGTTTCAACAGGGTGACGAGCAGGGATAGGGTCGTCGTCTTAGACCCGACAAAAGCCGCGGCTTCCGCATCCTCCGCCCCCGCTGGCTCGGCGGCAAGAAGCTGCTCCGCTTCCTTAACTTGCGGAAACATCGCCTTGAACTGGCGGATCGTCTCCGCAGGCAATAGCGATTTCCCTTCCTCGTCCGCAAGGGGATAGCTAACGATAAGACTGCGGGAAGGCGAGCAAAACACGGTGTACATCAGCAACTGCTCGTCTAGCAGTCTTCGCTTGGCATTTCCGGGCAGCTTGAGGCCTGAATTCTCTAAAGCGAGCCTCTCGGCATCGGACAAAATTCCGTCCTCCTCCGCTTTGGCCGGCAACGATCCTTCATTGGCCCCCAATATGTAGGAAACTTGCTTTTGTGCCGTCCGTGTCCGGTCCATGGAGCCGATCAGCACCTGATCCGCCGCAGGCGGTACTAACGCGAGACAAATGCTTTCCAAGCCGGCGTCCACCAGTTTGGCGAACAGGTCCGGCTTTATTTCCTCATCACCCATGATTTCCACCAGTTGGTCCAGCAGATCGACGACGCTATCCCACACTTGCCCATGCTCTCTTGCCCGTTCCGGATCACCCGCAGCAATGGCTGCATCGGCCAACTCTTCCAACTGCTCGGGAACACTGCAGCCCGCAAGGAGATCATACAGCGCACCGGCCATCGCCTTGACGCTGTCCCCTTGCTTCAAGCTCTTTTGAAAAGGCAGCAGCAGCTCGAGAATCCGTTCCCGGCAGCCACGAATGAGCCGGTGCTCCTCTTGTTCCCTGCCCTCGCCGAAATGCGGTTCGAGAATGGCAACCTCATCCTCGTCTTCCTCTAGCGATACGGCGCGGCGGTATTCCCACGTCTTGTCGTCCATCCAGCGGCTGCCTTGAATTCCCCGGGCCAGCACGTAATTTTCCAACAAATCCAACACTCTGTAACCTTCTGTACTCCCTCCGCGGGAGTCCAAAGGAAGAAAGCCCGTTTTAACGGTGCGGAAGACCGCTTCATAGGGCCAATTGCGATTGACGAGCTCCAATGCGGAGCGGATAAATTCCACCAGCGGATGATTCAATACCGGACGTTGACGGTCCAGGAAGAACGGAATCCCGTATTCGGGAAAAACCGCCGATATCAAGTCCGCATACTCCTCCAAATGGCGCACGCGGACGGATAAATCCCGCCAGCGAAGCCCTTCGTCCCGGACTAGCCGCAGCAGCTCCCGGGCGCAGCCTTCCGTTTCCGCCCTGCGGTTGACCGCCGCAACCAAACGGATCTGCGGTTCTTCCGAACCGCGGTAGATGCGGTTACGGGGAGCCATGCGGTTATCGAAATGATGCTCCAGATGAGCCAGCATTGGGCTGGTCCGGAATCGGGGCAACGGATCGGCGCGCAAAAAGGCAGGAGGGTCGATGACGGCCCCCAGATCTCTTGCTTTTTCCGCCAATGCGGACATGGCGCTGGCCGTGGAGTGGAACAGATCGAACTCATCGGGTTTTTCACCGGCGGAATAGGGCCGATCCAAACAAAGGGTGACCGTCACCTTCCGGCAGCGAACCGCGAATTGAGCCAAGACGGCAATCTCTTGAGCAGTGAAATGATAGAACCCGTCGACCCATATTTCCGCGTCTTCCAAAAACGGAGCGAACTGCGCCTGTTCCGCCAGCTTATCCAAATACGTTTCATAATCGAGATACTGGCCGGTTGCCAGCTCATTCGTATATTCGGCGTAAAGCAGCGACAAATCCGCCATTTTATCCGCAAGGGCGGAGGTCCGGTTGGGCACGCTCCCTTGGCCTTGCTGACGCATA
>NZ_CBQR020000005.1 GCF_000455485.1 Gorillibacterium massiliense | reverse complement strand
CCGGTTGGGCACGCTCCCTTGGCCTTGCTGACGCATATCTTCTGGAGCGATGCAGCCTTTGCGCAAGTCCTTGAACAGCCCGTTCAACGTGCTGGCTACCCCCGGCTTGTCCGCTCCTTGGCCGAACAGCTTCAAGCTCGTCTCGTGCTTGTGAAGCAGCTTTTGCAGCAGCATCGCCTTGCCCAGATCGCTGACGGGAACACCTGCCGTTCCCCCTGTCATCTGCATCACTTTCCAGGCTAACCTGCGGAAGCTATACACTTGAGCGCGCATGAACCCCGCCGTTCTGGAGCGGCCGGCCAAAGACTGCTCCGCTTCAAAGGTCGCCTGCTCCGGTACCAGCAAAACCAGGGGCGTTCCTTCCGGGTCCTCCGTGATCCGGCTGCCGATATCATCCAGCACCCGCACGGTTTTGCCGCTTCCCGCCCTGCCTATCACAAATTGCAGCGCCAAAAGGGGCACCTCCTTGTTTTATCTACAGCCGATCTTCTCTATTTGATCTTTCAAAATTAGACATGTTTTCTCTTATTCTAGCACAGAACCATGCGTAACGGGCGTATCATAAGAGCAAATGTTCCTATCAAAATCTATCCAAAACAAAGAAAGACCCGCCGTCTTTGGTGACAACGGGCGAGCCCTCGCTCCATTAATGCCGCGGGCTTTTCTTTCGCTTTATGCAAGCTCCAGGTATTTAAGATTTCAATTGGACAACCTCAGCGCGTATAATATTGGAAGATCACATAACACAATTAAAGGGAATGCCCATGAAAATAGCGATTATAAGCGATCTTCATCTTGATATGAACTCCAAATACGTCGATGAAAACCTGCTTCCGGTCTTCATCGCTTTCTTGCAGGAAAAACAGTTTGACATCCTTGTCATTGCGGGAGATATAAGCGATCATGTCACCTCATCCCTCTCTATGCTGGATGCGATTGAGCGGCAGATCGACGTCAAAGTACTGTTCATTCCAGGCAATCATGACGTATGGGTAAAGCCGGAAGAAAGCTCTTGGGACAGCTATCTCCAGTTTGCGCAGCATCCTTCCTCACTCATCGGCAACCCTTATGTTTTGACCGACGATCTTGTCATCATCGGGGATATGGGCTGGTACGATTATACCCTCGCCGCCAAACACGCTTCAAAGGAAGACATCGATGAAATGCTGACGGATTGGGGAGACAACAAATATACGAACTGGGCTTGCGACGATCTCTGCCTTACGGACATCATGCTGCAAAAAATCGAGCGCCAACTTCAAATGCATAAGGATCGGAAAGTCATCTTCGCCACCCATTTCATTCCCTATTCAAGCTTTGTCCCAACCGGCAATGAATATATCGATTGGGATACCTGCAATGCATTCATGGGCTCCGCGAAGCTGGGCAATCTGCTTGATGATTACAAGAACATAACCTGCGTCATCTTCGGACATACCCATGATCGGCATGGCATTACGGAATACCATCAAAAAAAGATCATATGCACGCCGCTCGGTTATATAGGAGAACGACATGCGGACGTATTCCGAAGAGAGTTGGAAAAGTCACTTATCATTCTTGATGTATAAAATTTCTCGATGCTCCGGCAGCCATTTGCAGGAGTCATTTGCGGTATACGATACAACTCCCTTTGAGGAAATTAAAATAAAAGCGCTTTGCAGTTTTACTGCAAGGCGCTTTTTAAAATGAGGATGGATGTTTATCGGACTTGATCCGCCATACAAATAAGTTTTTTTGGGATTTGACTGAATCTATTCGGGCGCTTTGTCAAAAGCAGAATTTAACGGGAACGGACTTCGAAAATAGCAAACTTCAAATAGTTGCCTTCGTCCACTCCGAGTATCCGTGGATGGTCCTTGCCCGCCGCCCGAAAATCAAGCAGCCGGAGCACTTTGCCCGCATCCGCCGCCGCTTCGTGGATGGTATCGAGAAAACGTTCTGGAGAAACGTGGAAGGAGCAGCTTGCCGTCACCAGATATCCGCCTTCGTTGACCAGCTTCATCCCGTGCAGGTTGATGTCCTTGTAGCCGCGGCAAGCGCCTTCCACGGCGCTGCGGCTTTTGGCGAAGGCCGGCGGGTCGAGGATGACGACATCCCATGTCCGGCCCCCTGGCGTAAGCGGTTTGGAGGTGTCCACTTTTTTCTCCGCCGCCGTTCCTCTCAGTTTCCGCTCTTCAACGCCCTTCACTTGCGTCCGCAAGTAATCGAAAGCGTCGGCGACGACGAATTCCACCCGGTCTTGAAAACCGTTCAACTCCACATTGCGCTTGGCGCTCTCCACGGCGTGTTCCGAAATGTCGAGACAGGTGACCTTTTTAGCGCCGTATTTGCACGCATTCAAGGTGAAGCTGCCGGTATGGGAGAAGCATTCCAGCACGTTGGCCCCATCCCAATAAGGAAAGGTTACCTCTTTGCCGTTTGCGTTGACCGGCACATGCCGAAGTTCTCCGTCTTCTTCCCTTTCTTCCAGATGAATGCCGCTTCTCGTTCCCCAACCCAGCATCAGAGGCTTTATCGCCGCGCGGTTTTCCCGCTGGTCGAAGAAATAGCCGGTCTTCTGACCTTCGCGGACATCCACTACGATGCGGAGTCCGTTTTCCGTGATCTGCACCCGATCTGGGCACTCGCCGAATATCGGCCCTTTCCTCATTTCCAATCCTTCTCGTTCCCGCACGGGAACGTCGCTCCGTTCATAAATGGCGGCAGGCTGGAACACCTCTTTAAGCGCCTCGGCGATTGCCTCGCGGCATACGTCCATGCCCAAGGTGAGCAGCTGCACTACCAGTACATCGGCGAATTTGTCTACAATCAGACCGGGTAGAAAATCAGCCTCGCCGTAAACCATCCGGCAGGCGTCGGCATCCGGCAGAAAGCGCGAGCGGTGAGATTTGCACTCTCGAAACCGCGCGATGAAAGAATCCCGATCCATCGCAGTTAGCGGCTGGGTACTGACGACACGCACGACGATCTGCGATTTGGGATTGTAATATCCTGAGGCTACATATTGGCCAAGGTGGTTGTAAATAGGCAAAACCGAGCCAGGCGCTGGCTCTCCCTCCACCCGTTCCACCTCATTTTGAAAAATCCACGGGTGCCCTTGCTCCACGCGTTTCTTGCGGTTCTTAAGTAGATATACAGCCGCCATCGTTACACTCCTATCATTTCCTTTATCGGCATTCCGTTTTCAGGCTTGTCATATAAATAGTACAGGTTATTCCGTATATTCACAAATTCCTTGAGAAAGGCGATGGAGCCCTTTGCTGCAATCGATTATCCTGCCCCTTGCCATGGGGTTCGTCCTTTTCTTATTCGGCATGAAGGTAATGGAAATCGCCCTGCAAAAGGCAGCGGGAAACGGCCTTCCTCTCATCCTCGGACGTTTCACCCGCACTCCAGCCCGAGGCATGGCTGCATCCGCCGTGATGACCGCCGCCCTTCAGAGCAGCACGGCGGTCACCGTAATTACCATCGGACTTGCCAACGCCGGATTGCTGCGGTTTTCCCAAACCCTCGGCGTCATCCTCGGAGCGAATATCGGTACCTGCCTGACGACAGAGCTCCTTGGCCTTGAACTGAACCGTGCCGCTCTGCCTTTATTGCTCACTTCCGCAGCAGCCTGGCTTATCGGCCGTTTACTGCCGGACCGGATCAGGGGTGCACGGCGGTTTAGCTATGCCGCCCTCGCCGTCGCCGGCTTCGCCTGCATCCTGCTGGGTATGGACATCATGCACAGCCTCATCCCCGAGCTGCGGGAACGGGGCGTATTCGCATGGCTTGTCCGGCAGTCCCAGGAGAGCAGGCTTTGGGGCATCCTGGCCGGTGCCGCTGTCACGGCTCTGGTCCACAGCAGTGCTGCGGTGATCGGCATGGCCATGGGACTGACCACTGCCGGCGTCTTCCCCCCGGAGCTGAGCATCGCGGTCATTCTCGGGGCCAATGTCGGTACCTGTGTGACCGCTCTCCTTGCCAGCATCGGCGGCAGCCGCATCGGCTTTCAAGTGGCCATGACCCATATTCTGTTGAACGTCGGCGGCGCTGCCGTCTTTTATCCGCTCATCCCCGCACTCGCCAGCATCTCCGCAATCCTAAGCGATGACCCTGCAGCGCAAATAGCCAGAGCCCAGACGATCTTCAACATCGCCTGTTCCCTGGTTGCGCTTCCGGTCTGTTATCTTCCATCCCTGCGGAAGACAAAGGCCGGTTAAAGCGCCGCTGTCCCGCCCATTTGATCGGTGGAAATTTGCACCGTAGCCAAAATCTCCTCGGTATAGCTTGCCGGCCCTGATGCCCAATCGCATAAACGCCCTCCATTTTGCCTATGATTACCGCCACAAGCTGAGATTGTGCCGAAAAAATGCATCCGCCCAAGAGGCGAATGCATCTGAAAACGCTTTTCAATTAGGAATGTATTCCCAATTCAGTTAATGCCTGCTGAACGACGCCGTCATTGTTCCCATAACCTGACTCCTGCTGCAGCTTCAATGCTTCCATTGGCGGATACCAACCGACACCGTCAATCTCTTCGATTTGAGCTTTCATCACTCCGCCTGTGGCTTCCACTAAATAGTAGTGAGCTTCCTTGTCGATGGGCTCCGGTCCGTTTACGTGATCCACGTATGACACGATGGACAGCGGCTTGATAATTCGGCCGATAATCCCGGTTTCCTCGGCGATTTCACGCAGAGCGGTTTCTTCCACCGTTTCTCCCGGCTCCATCTTCCCCTTCGCCAATGTCATTTTGCCGAATCGGTCGCGGATTAATTGAATCTCCAGCGCCGTACCATTTTTCCGGTAAACGACGCCGCCTGCCGAAATAACTTTCATCCATCCTTCACCCTTTCGATTCGCATGATCAAGAAGTCGCGAGTACCCGCGCCATGACGCCTTGAGAAGCGGGAACCCCAGCTTTCTCCACTTTGACCCGAACCAGCTTACCGCGCAAGTCTTCGCTGCCGGGGAAAACGAGGTTTAAATAATTATCGGTATACCCGTGAATAAGCTCGCCGGTACCGTCTTCCTTCCAACGTCCTTCCGGGATGACATCCAGCACCTGGCCGACAAACTTCTCGGCATAGGCGAGCTGCATCCGTTCAGACAGCTTGATCGCCTGTTCAACCCGCCGGTTCTTCACGTCCTCGTCCACCTGCTCCTCCATTCTGGCGGCTGGTGTCCCTGTCCGCTGGGAATAGGGGAAAACGTGCATCTCGGAAAATTCCATCCGTTCCATGAACCGGTATCCGTTCTCGAACATTTCCTCGGTTTCACCGGGGAACCCGACAATAACGTCAGTGGTAATCGCCACATCCGGGAAGATCGCGTGAATCTTCTCGATCTTTTCGCCGAACTCCTCCGTCGTATATTTCCGCCGCATCCGCTTCAGCACATCGTTATCCCCGGCTTGCAAGGGAACATGGAAGTGGCGGCACATTTTGTTTGAGCTTCTCAGCACGTCCAAAACGTCGTCGGTTATTTGACTCGCTTCAATGGAACTAATGCGGATACGCTGTAACCCGTCGATGCTGTCCAGTTCTTGCAAGAGCTGGGCCAGACGGTAGTTGTCCAGATCCTCGCCATACCCTCCGGTATGAATGCCCGTGAGCACGATCTCCTGATAACCTGCGTCTACCAGTTGGCGGGCTTGCTGCATGACGCTTTCCGGTTTGCGGCTACGTAGAAGGCCGCGGGACCAAGGAATGATGCAGAAGGTGCAAAAGTTGTTGCAGCCCTCCTGTATCTTCAAAAATCCTCGGGTACGGTCGGCGAAGCCCGGCACGTTCAGTTCTTCAAACTCCCGGGTCTTCATGATGTTGCGGACGACGTTGATCGGCTGCCGCTCCTGCTGGTACTGCCGGACAAGGGGCATGATTTTATCCCGGTCCTGTGTTCCGATCACGATGTCCACTCCGGGAATCGCCGCTACTTCGGCGGGGGCCGTCTGAGCATAGCAGCCCGTTACGGCGACGATGGCGTCCGGATTTCTGCGGACGGCACGGCGGATAACCTGACGGCTTTTCCGGTCGCCGGTGTTCGTTACCGTACAAGTATTAATGACATATACGTCGGCGGCGGATTCAAAATCCACCTGCCGGTAGCCTTCGTTTTTAAAAAGCTGCCAGATGCCCTCGGTTTCGTAAAAATTCACTTTACAGCCAAGGGTTTGAAATGCCACGGTAGGCACGGGGATCACCCTCCCATTTCTCCAAATTCGTATAATATGCAAGCTAGGGCGACAAGTGCGGCTGTCTCCGTGCGTAAAATTCTCGAGCCCAGTCCTACGGAACGGCATCCCGCCGCTTCCGCCTCGGCTACTTCCTTCTCGGTAAATCCGCCTTCAGGCCCAATTGCGATGAGAATGCGCGGCTTTCCTTTTCCGGATAACCGCTCCTTTGTCCCGCTCATCACTGCCCGAAGCTGCTGACCGGACTCCTTCTCGTAGCAGATCAGCGCCAGATCGGTTTCGGGGATGAGCTTGAGCAATTCCTTCCAGGACAAAGGCGCCTCCACTTCGGGAATGACGCTGCGATGGGCCTGCTCCGCCGCTTCCTTGGCGATTTCTCGCCAACGGTCAAGCCGCTTCGCTTCTTTTTTCTCGTCGTATTGGACCACCGTCCGCTCCGACAAAAACGGTAAAAAGCGCAGAGCACCGACCTCCGTCCCCTTCTGGATGACGGTTTCCAGCTTATCGCCTTTGGGCAGGCTTTGGGCAACCCAAACGTCAACGGCAGGCTCCCCCGATACGGGAAGAGCGTCGACAATTTCCCCTTCCGCCTCATTCTTGCCTATGACCGTAATGCGGACAAGGGCGTCTTTCCCTTTGCCGTCGCTAACAATCACTTCATCTCCAGACTCCGCCCGCATGACCCTGAGCAGATGATGAGCGTCGTCTCCTGTAATAAGAACCCGGTCTGCGCCAAACTGGCTCTCCGGTATGAAATATCGCTGCATGGGAACGCGTCCGCCCTCCATCTTATCGTTTTTCTTTGCTGAAAACTAGCCTATCCGGCATTTGACAGAGAATGCCGCCGTCAGGTGGAAACAATCCCTACTTCCGGTTCGGGGACAAACCCATACGACTTGTTCACCGCATCCTGCACTTGCCGGATCAAATAAAGCACATCCGCCGCCGCCGCATGGTTGACGTTGAGTATCATATTCCCGTGATAGGGGGAGATTACCGCGCCGCCATAGGCAAGCCCCTTCAGCTCCAACTCATCCACTAAAGCGCCTACCGGCCGCCCAAAATCGTAATTGTTTTTGAAGACCGAGCCGCAGGACGGGAATTCGAAATGTTTTTTTGCCACCCTGTATTGATGAATGTCTTCCATACGCTTTGGCAGCGATTGGCCGTTCTTCGTCAGCTCCCGGACTTCTTCCATAATGAAGTCATAGAAAGAAGGGAGAGCGGAACCTCCGCCCCATTTTCGCCAACGAACCAGCATATCCGAAAGCTCTGCAAATACCGTCTGATCTTTCCCGGTTGCCGCCAGCTCCGTGCCGACAATCAACCAAGGATGCTGTTGGAAGACTGAGGTTTTATAGGCAAATCCGCATTCCTCTGCGGGCAATGACCTCACTTCCGGATCAGCTTCGCTCATATCCAGATAATAGACCGTATGCAAAATCCGGTTCATCTGGCCTTCGCCATATTTGGCATTGATGTATACACCAGCCCCGAGAGTCCCGGGAAGCAGATGAGTAAACTCGTAGTCAGGAATGCCTGCTTGATATCCGGACAAAGCCAGGAGCGACAAAGGCATCCCAGCGCCTACGAAAAGACGATTGCCGTCGGACAAGCGGCATTGATCGATTTTTTTCAAGGTGATATAAAGGGTGTTGTCACCGGGCTGATCGGGAAACAGCAGATTCGTTCCCATCCCGAAAAGGAAGGGCTGGAGATCACGTTCCTTGCAAGCCGCCAGCAGCTGCTGAAGCTCTTCGGGGGTTTCCGGTTGGGCGAAATAGGGAGCATTCCCTCCTATCTCATAAGAAGAATGCTGCGACAACGGGACATTGCGGGAAACCCGAGTAGCAAAAATCTCGTTCTTGTTCATAGGCCGTACACCGTGCGGGCGAAGCTCGCCATGCCATCCCAAATGGGATCGATCAGCGAAAAAACCCGGCCCAGCGTATTATTGTTCAACACCGGGAAAAACACAAGGATCATGAAGATGAAAATAAACCACTGCTCGACGCCCTGCAAAGCAAGTCTTGCCCGCATCGGCAAAAAGTAATTCAAGATCCGGTAACCGTCCAGCGGCGGCAAGGGCAATAGATTAAACAGAAAGAGCAGCAAATTGAAATGAATCAAAGCCTGATAAAACACGCTGATCGCATCGGCGCCCCAAGCCGGCAGACCGTCGTAAAGCCCTAATGCGCCAAAACCGAAAAAGAGCATGACGCCGATAAAAGCTAGAATCAGATTCGCCAAAGGGCCGACAACGGATACGACGATACCCATGAGCCGCGGTTTTTTGAAATAATTCGGATTCACCAGCACCGGCTTTGCCCAACCAAAACCCACGAGCAGAATGAGAATGGTACCAAACAGGTCCAGATGCACCATTGGGTTTAAAGTAACTCTCCCCATAGAGCGAGGGGTAGGATCGCCGAATTTGTCGGCGGCATAGGCGTGTGCGAATTCATGACAAGCAAAAGCAATGAGCAGAACAACCAGTATGAAAGGAATGTTTTCCCAATGGTTTAATAATCCGCCGGTAAGCATTTTCGTTCACCTACTCCTTCTCTGCGACCAAGGCCACCCAATCCTGATCGTAATACCGGTCGCGTACAATAAATCCGGACTTCTCCAGTGCCTCCGCCACAGCGTTTTCCTTCATTTTGATAATACCGGAAGTGATATATTTGCCTCCCGGCTGCAGAGCTTGATACACGTCGTCCGTAAACAGCATGATGATCTCGGCCAAAATGTTGGCGACTACCACTTGTACGGGCAAATGAACCCCCAACGCCTGATCCTCCGACTTGTTTTGCAGCACACCCAGCAGATCGCTAAGCTGCACCGTGATTTGCTCGCTCAAGCCGTTCAACTCCGCGTTTTCTTTAGCGCTGGATACAGCCACGGGATCGAGATCAAGAGCTAACACATGCCTGGCTCCCAACATGGCGGCAGCGACGGACAAGATCCCTGAACCTGTTCCGACGTCAATGACATCGTCGCCGGGTTTTACGACGCGCTCCAGAGTTTGCAAGCAAAGAGAGGTGGTAGCATGGGTGCCGGTGCCGAATGCCATCCCGGGGTCCAGCTCCAAAATCAGCTCTCCGGGCGACGCTTCATACTCCTCCCAGGAGGGTTTGACCGTAAGCCGTTCCGTAATGCGCACCGGTTTAAAATATTGCTTCCAAGCATCCGCCCATTCCTCGTCGTCTACATCCTTCAAGGAGATTTCCGGGTGTCCCGTATCGATTTCAAAACTTTCCAGGTTCTCCATGAACCGTTCCAGGTTGGTGTGAATGGCCTCCATATCCGTTCCTACGGCATAGTAGGACTTCATAATGACCCGGCCTTCGGGAATATCATTCAACGGCAGATCAAACCACTCTCCATAGGGGGTATCCCGCTTCCGGTTCAAACTGCCGGACTCCTCAATGGAAACTCCGCCCGATCCTTGTTCATGCATAAAGTTGGAAATCATTTCGACTGCTTCCTCAGTCGTATGTACCGTTATTTCGTGCCAGCGCATGGCAGCCTCCTCATAAGTAACGGCTGCATCCGAAGCTTCCGGCATGCAGCCTGCAATTGACGGTTATCTCATCTATTTTACACTAGGTGTGGCAGCGGGGCAAAAAAAAGACTCCGGACCGTGAGATCCGAAGGCTTAATCCTGAACCATTACATATGCATGCCGGACATGCCGCCGACAATCTCGGGATTCACCATGCCAAAAATCATGGCGATATGGGCTACGACGAGGAAGCCGCTGACCAGGATAAAGTGTAGCTTCAGCCTTTCCTCCTCCGAGCGCTTTTTGCCGATCAGGCCAAGGTCGAGAAGCGCCAGGGGCAGGAGAAAGAATACGCCGCTAAGGTAAAAGGTTACGGCCACAACATCCACCCATGTGTGCCATTCGCCGTTTACGGTAAGCGGGATGTAGGCAGTGGGAAAGAGGTAGAGAAAGATGCCTGTAAAATACAAGCCGGCGAGAATGCTGCAAATCCGGTTGAACGCTCTCAAGTTGCCGTGAAGCTTTTTGGTAAAAAGGATAACAAATTCGGTTACCGTAATCGTCTCGGCAAAAATCACCGGGATGGCCATGAACAGAATCAGGTTCCATGGCTGGTTGTCCGCTAGCAGGGACATGTAGTGCGTCATATTCATCGATTGGCTCTCCCAACATCCATAAAATAGTGGCAGAGCCAATCATACGAAAAAAAGATGTGGAAAGTATGAAGCGGCAGACCTGCGGAAACCATCAAATCCAGCCGCCGTTATCCTCCACGATGCGCAGCGCTTTATGGTGAATATCCGCCTGAACGACAGCCGACAAAAGGTAGTCCTCCGCAAGGGTAGAGCCCGGCAGGATATCGCTGGAACCCGGCGCATGCCATTCTCCATTGGTTTGCAGACCGGATGTGTATGCCTCTGACGAATGAACCGACTCGCTAACATGGACATCCTGGGCCCGGAGAGCCTGCAAACGGGAGGCCGCCGCGCCGGCTTGCCGCCGGTCGGCAAAGTGGGCGGTTAGGGTTCTACTCTCCACGATTCAGTCCTTCTTCCGCCCGATGATCCGCCGCATCAGCCCTTTCCAGCGCTTCCAGATCATCTTCATCCGCAGCATCCCGAGAAAATTCCACATCCTCGCCGTAGGCTACCGGCAGGTCTTTGAATGGATTTGTCTTGTTCTGTTTCTTCACCATGCGTTCTTCTCCTTTCTTCAAAAAGCTACCGAATAGGATGCACCGGGGGCAATGAGCCTATGCAGATCGTTTACAAAGCATTTACAGATGACCTGCGACCGCTATAATGGGTAAAGGAAACTATTAACCGATTTTCATAGAAAGCGAAGGTGCAAGGTGAAAAAAGCAAAAATTGTCGAGTTGGACCGCGTCCGCGCCTTTGCCATTCTCGGGGTGCTGATGATTCACTCCACGGCGAACGGCACGATGGCCGGTACGGCGGACAGTCTGCTCCAGCAATTGATGAAGTGGCTGAATGATCTGGCGATGTTTTCCGTACCGGTTTTTCTCTTCGTTTCGGGACTCGTTCTCTTTTACAATTACGAACAAAATTGGAGCGCGCGGAGCATCGGCACCTTTTATCGCAAAAGGCTGAAAGGGGTCTTTGTCCCCTATCTGCTGATCAGCCTGCTCTATCATATCGTCTACGGCAGGCTCTTTTACGACTATTACTTCAACCTATCGGCTTTTTGGGACCAGCTAAAAGTCGGCCATGCCTCCTATCATCTGTATTTCATGATCATTTTGTTTCAAATGTACCTGATCTTCCCGTTTATCATGACCGTACTGACGCGCTGGCCCCGTCTTAAAGCTTGGTTTTTCCCGGTGTTCATCGTGCTGGTTCAAGCGGCTTTTCTTTACCGTCAGTACAATGTGCAGTACGAGTCGGGCGCTCACGTTTACTGGATCAACTACTGTATTTACTTTTTCCTCGGCGGATATGCCGGGTTGTATTACGGCAGGCTGAAGGTCTTTTTGGAAAAGCGAATGGGCATGATCGCGCTGCTGCTAGCAGCGGCTTGCCTTGGAGTCTATCTTTCCTATCACTATATTTATTTGCCGGGCCAACTGAAGCCAATTGTCAGTGACACGTTGTCACGCTGCTATGGGTTGTTGTGCAGCCTTCTGTTCATGTCCGTAGGCCTGCATCTGGAAAAGCGACTGCCCCGATTGCGCCGGGTTCTCGATTCCATCGGCAAATTCTCCTTCGGCATTTATTTGATTCACCCTTTGTTTCAAACGGCATTCGGCAAGCTCATCGCCGAGCCTGGAAGCCCTGTTCTCTATCTGGCGCGGACCGTCGTGCTGTACCTGTGGCTAATGGGAGCGTCCTGGATCGCCGTTTACCTATACCGCAAGGTTTCGACCCTGTGGAAAAATCGCCGGCAGGTGCGCAAGACCGGCGCAGGCGTAACAGCTTGAGACGCTTCGTTAAGAAAAAGACCGCTTCCTCCCAGCCCATAAGGCTTGAGAGGAAGCGGTCTTTCATTGTAAGGCTATCCGAGTTTAATCTCCCATAAACGCTCGTTTCATCCGGTCAAAAAAGCTGCGGGACTGCTCATGGGTTTGCTCACCGCTAAGACCGGCAAAATCCCTCAGCAGATCCTTTTGCTGATCGCTTAAAGAAGTTGGAGTGACGACAACAACCTTCACATGCTGATCCCCTTGGCCGTAACCGCGAATTCTGGGAACCCCTTTACCTTTCAGGCGGAAATGGGTATCCGTCTGGGTACCAGCCGGAATTTTCAGCTTCACTTTTTCCGTCAAGGTCGGGATTTCGATTTCGTCCCCCAAAGCAGCTTGAGCAAAGGTAATAGGCACTTCACAGTAGATATCGTCGCCTTCCCGCTCGAAGAACTCATGAGCCTTCACGCGAATGACGATATACAGATCTCCTGGAGGTCCGCCCTTGCTTCCCGCTTCTCCTTCACCGCTTACCCGCAGTTGGGCGCCTTCATCGACGCCAGCCGGGATTTTCACATGAATCTTACGCTGAGTGCGCACCTTGCCGGAGCCGTGGCACTCGCCGCATTTTTCCTTGATGATCTGCCCTTGGCCGTTGCAGTTGTTGCAGACCCGGCGGTTGACGATGCGGCCGAAAGCGGTATTTTGAATGACTTCCTGTTGTCCGGTGCCTTTGCAGACGGAGCAGGTTTCCGGCTTCGTACCCGGTTTAGCGCCGTTGCCGTGGCAGGTAGAGCAGGTTTCCGTGCGGGGGATGGTAATATCCGTCTCCTTGCCGAAAACCGCTTCCTTAAACTCGATAGTCATGGAGTATTGCAAATCATTGCCTCGTTGAGGGGCATTCGGATTGCGCCGGCCACCGCCTCCACCGCCGAAAAACATATCGAAAATATCGCCGAAGCCGCCGAAGTCGGCTCCGCCCATGCCACCCATGCCGCCCATCCCTTGGCTGGGGTCCGCATGGCCGTAACGGTCGTAAGCGGCGCGCTTCTGATCGTCGCTCAGCACTTCATAGGCAGCGTTGACTTCCTTAAATTTATCTTCGGCGCCCGCTTCTTTATTGACGTCCGGATGGTATTGCCGCGCCATCTTGCGGAACGCCTTCTTGATCTCATCCGGCGAAGCGTTCTTCTCGACGCCCAGCACCTCGTAATAATCCCGCTTGCTCAAACTCTCACCAACTCCCAAAGCCCATATGATAAGCCGTATATCCCGCGTTTATAGCGCCGATAAGGCCGATTATAATCAGAACGTTTCACAGAAGCAAGGAAAGTCAAAGTCGACTTTAGCGGCTTTGACTTATTCCTTTCTATTCCATTGCGGTGTTTTCTTATTTCTTGTCGTCTTCGTCTACGACCGTATAGTCGGCATCCACGACGTTGTCACGTCCCGGGTTGCCTTGCTGCGGGTCTTCGGCGCCACCTTGAGCTGCTTGTTGAGCTTGCGTAGCTTGCTCGTAAAGCTTCGTGGAAAGCTGCTGCACCACTTCGGTCAGTTCATCGGAAGCTTTCTTGATGGCTTCAATATCGCTGCCTTCCAGTGCTTTCTTCAATTCTTCCTTCTTGGCGTTGGCTTTATCGATTTCAGCGGCGTCCACTTTGTCGCCCAGATCCTTGATCGTCTTGTCGACGGTATATACCAGTTGGTCAGCGCCGTTGCGAATTTCTACTTCTTCCTTGCGCTTCTTGTCTTCCTCGGCGTGAGCCTCGGCGTCCTTCATCATCCGGTCGATCTCTTCGTCGGACAAGCCGCCGGAGGAGGTGATGGTGATGTTTTGGCTCTTGCCGGTGCCTTTATCCAAAGCGGATACGTTTACGATGCCGTTGGCATCGATATTGAAGGTAACTTCGATTTGCGGAATGCCCCGGGGAGCCGGAGGAATATCACCCAGCATGAAGCGGCCCAAGGTTTTATTACCGGAAGCCATCTGCCGCTCACCTTGCAAGACGTGAATTTCCACGCTGGTCTGGCTGTCTGCATAGGTGCTGAAAATTTGCGATTTGCTGGTCGGAATGGTCGTATTGCGTTCGATCATTCTCGTGAACACGCCACCAGCGGTTTCAATGCCGAGAGACAGCGGTGTAACATCCAGCAACAGGATGTCCTTTACGTCGCCAGTCAGTACGCCGGCTTGGATAGCTGCGCCCAAGGCAACGACTTCATCCGGGTTAACGCCTTTGTGTGGGTCTTTGTTGATGAGACGCTTAACGGCATCTTGTACGGCAGGAATCCGCGTCGAACCGCCGACGAGAACGACTTTGTCGATTTGGCTGGCGGAAAGGCCAGCGTCGCTCAAGGCTTGACGGGTCGGGCCCAAGGTGCGCTCAACGAGATCGGCAGTCAGTTCATCGAACTTGGCGCGGGTCAGGTTCATTTCCAAGTGCTGCGGCACACCGTCTACCATGGTAATGAAAGGCAGAGAGATCGTCGTGGTGAGCACACCGGACAACTCTTTCTTCGCTTTTTCCGCTGCATCCTTCAAGCGTTGGACGGCCGCTTTATCTTTCGTCAAATCGATACCTTGTTCTTTTTTGAATTCGGCAGCCAAGTAATCGATGACCTTCTGGTCGAAGTCGTCGCCGCCCAAGTGGTTGTCGCCGCTGGTGGCGCGGACTTCGAAGGTACCGCTGTCCAGCTCGAGAATGGATACGTCGAAGGTACCGCCGCCCAAGTCGAAGACGAGGATGGTTTCTTCTTGGTCCTTATCCAGACCGTAAGCGAGAGCAGCTGCCGTCGGTTCGTTGACGATCCGGAGCACGTCGAGACCGGCGATTTTGCCGGCATCCTTGGTGGCTTGACGCTGGCTATCGTTAAAGTAAGCCGGAACGGTGATGACCGCTTGGGTAACCGTTGTGCCGAGGTAAGCTTCGGCATCGGCTTTCAGTTTTTGCAAAATCATTGCGGAAATTTCCGGAGGGGTGTAGCTTTGGTCTCCGATGCTGGTGCGGTGGGATTCCCCCATATGACGCTTAATGGAAGCGACCGTACGGTCGGGGTTGGTGATGGCTTGGCGTTTCGCGCTTTCGCCGACGATGCGTTCGCCGTCCTTTTTGAAGCCGACGACGGAAGGAGTCGTGCGGTTTCCTTCCGGGTTAGGAATAACGACGGCTTCGCCGCCTTCCATAACGGCAACGCAAGAGTTCGTGGTGCCAAGGTCGATACCGATGACTTTGCCCATGTTTCTGATTTCCTCCTTATCCGATTTTATCGGAAATTGTGAATGGTAGTAAGTTATCTGGCTTTAGCCGCTGACTTTAACCATGGCTGGCCGCAGCACTTTATCCTTCAACATGTATCCTTTGACCAATTCTTCAACAATGGTGCCTTCCTCATACTCTTCGGATTCCACCTGCATCAAAGCCTGGTGATACTCTGGATTGAAGGGTTGGCCCACGGTTTCCATCTTGATCAAGCCTTCCTGTTCCAGAACTTGCGTGAGTTGTCTCGCGATCATATCAACGCCTTTGAAAAAGGAATCGAAATCTTTCGTTTCCTGGCTTGCGCTAACAGCCCTTTCAAAGTTGTCCATTACCGGAAGCAATTGCTCGATCAATTTGGCCGAAGCGTATTTGGCGAACTCTTCTTTCTCCTGGCGGGTTCTGCGGCGGAAATTATCGAAATCCGCTTGGCCTCTGGCAAAACGGTCCTGGCTTTCCGCAAGCTGACTCAACAGGCTTGCAATCTGAGCCGCCTCAGAACCTGCTGTTTCTTTTGCGGACTCATTATTAGGAGTATCCTCCGCCTGCTCCCGGCTGCTTTCGTCTACGGCAGAATTTGCCGTTTCTGTTGCATCATCCGGATCCATCGCGGAGGAAACACGTTCTTCATCGTTAGGTTTTACTGTCATGTACGGTTCACCTCCTTATTCGAGTTGCTTAGTCCATTAGCTTGAGCTTCTAATCTGCACGTATGTCTACTACGGGTATACCCCTTTTCGGGTTGCTCTATTTATGGATTATTCATCCGCAGTTGGCATGGACATCTTCATCTTGATGACGGTATGGATACGGAGTACGGCTGACGCCACTTCTCCAGCTGCCTGCAATGCATGAAGTTTGACAGCCGCAGGATCAATGACTGCAAGTTCCAGCATATCGGCCAATTCACCTGTGTCACAATCAATGCCGATCGATGCGGAGCCGCGGGACGCTTGCGCTGCCTTCACTTCCTCCAGCTTCTCCAGCGGATTGAAGCCGGAGTTGATGACGATTTGCGCCAGAGGCTTGCGCAGAGCTTCCGCCACGGCGGCGATGCCGAAGGCTTCCATGCCGCGGACGGTTTCCCGCCGGCGGTCCAGCTCCCGGGCGGCAGCCACCTCAGCTGCGCCGCCGCCGGCTACGTAGCCGCTGCGCACCGCCGCCTGCAAGGCCGCAGCCGCGTCGGTGGCGATGCGCGCCCGCTCGTGGGCGAGCTCGCCGGTGCTGGC
>NZ_CBQR020000004.1 GCF_000455485.1 Gorillibacterium massiliense | reverse complement strand
CCGCGGCGGGCTTCGCCAGCGCCGTGTGCCGCAGGGGCGTCGCTCCGGTGAATTCCCGGAGCCGGGCCATATCGCGGCGCGATATCCGCGCGATCGCCATGATGCCATGATCGGCGCAAAACTGCTCCGCTTCGGCATCAATACCACGGTCCGACGCCACAAGACCAACGCCTAGCTCCTTCAGTTTCTGCAGATCGGAGCGGAACTCCGCCCGCATTGCAGCGTACGCCCGGTAACCGGATTCGGTGCCAAGGGTTTCCTCCTCCGGCTTTTCTGCCTCGAAAGCGTCCAGCAGCAACAGTACACCGCTTCCCTTCGCCTCTAACTGGCCGTGAAAGCCACCGGCCGGCGTTTTGGACAAAAGCAGCCCCGGCCACACTTCGTTGCGGCATTTCGAGAGCGGCGTAACGGTATCCGCCAGCCGGAAGGTCTCGTCCAACAGCCGCTCAACCCCCACATGGCGGGCGGCTTCCAGCACGAGAGCGGCGATATCATCCTGCCCTCGGCCGGCTATGTATGCAATCCGGCTAAGTGCCGGATCCCCCAAACCCTCGATGGGAGCGGCTGAGGCAGAAATCGCCTCTGCCGCCAAGCGTACGCCTTCTTCGATGCCGGCGACCACTTTTGCCACCGGCACGCCTTTCAGCACCTGCGCGGCTCCTTCGGCTACCATGGCGCCTGCCAAAACCGTGGCCGTCGTCGTGCCGTCTCCGGCTTCCGCCTGTTGAGACCGGGCTACCTGGACAACAAGACGCGCCGCCGGGTGAGAAACGTCCATTTTTTCCAAAATGGTCACACCGTCGTTGGTAATGAGGATTTCGCCTTGAGCCCCTACCAGCATCGTATCCAGACCTTTGGGGCCTAAAGTGCCCTCAACTGCCGAACAAATGGCCCGGACAGCTGAGGCGTTATTCATCAGGGTCGCATGACGATCTTCCAGCTCTCCGCCACCCGGCTTCCCAGTGTTCATGGTCAAATCTCCTTTATTCATTACCCGATTCCCACCTTATAAGAAAACCTCTATCGAGGCTTTTCAAAGATGAGCGACCGCGTTATAAGGTAATTTTTCTTGCGATTTCAAGACGCCACTGCTTCGAAGTTCATACTTTCTGAAATCGTCGAAAGCCGAGATCACATATACCATCGGCCTAAAATCATCGGCAGGCTCTTCGACAAGTGATCCAAGAGTCCCATCACCTTGCCGTATTCCATCCGGGTGGGGCCGAGAATACCGATGGTGCCGACGTTTCGTCCGTCTATCGAGTATGTGGCGGTGATCAAGCTGCAATCGCTAATCGCCCGCATATTATTCTCTTCTCCGATGCGCACCTGAATGCCCTCGGGCAAGGTGGAAAACATTTTCATCAGCACTGGAGTTTCCTGCAGCAGATCGAGAATGTGCTTCACCTTCTCGACATCGCGGAATTCCGGCTGTGTGAGCATATTGGTTGCGCCGCTTAAGAAAATCCGGTCCTCGCTGTCCCGGGAGTTCAGAACGCCTTCCAGCGATTTGATGAGGGTTTCGTAGCCGCCAACGTAGCGGCTGAGCTCCGAACCGATCTCGCTGTACATTTTGGCGCGGATTTGTAAAAGAGGAACATCCTTCAACCGTAGGTTAAGGATGTTGACGAACTTCTCGATATCGGCCATGGAGACATTCTCCGGAATGTCTACCGTCCGATTCTCCACTTGCCCGGTATTGGTAACGATAATTGCAACAGCCGTGCGCTCGTTAATCGGAATGACCTGCAAATGCTTGAGAGTTGTATTGAACACCTCCGGACCAAGAACGATGGAGGTATAATTGGTAAGATTGGATAAAATCGCAGCCACCTGCTGGATGGCTTGTTCCATCCGCTGCAGCTTTTCTGCCAGGAAGCCTTTGAGCGCCGTTTTTTCGGCACCGCCCAGTTCCCCGTATTTCAGCAAATGATCGACATAATAACGGTAGCCCTTTTGCGATGGAACCCGCCCAGCTGAAGTATGGGGTTGTTCGAGATAACCCAACTCCTCCAAATCGGCCATTTCGTTCCGGATTGTAGCCGGACTATAGCCGACGTCTCCCCTTTTCGAGATGCTGCGGGAACCAACCGGTTCTGCCGTACTGATATAATCATCGATTATTGCGTTTAAAATCATGCGTTGGCGATCGGTAAGCATGTCGTGTCCCTCCCGTTATCATAATCGTCGGCAGGTTGTTTCTTCCCTGTCGTTAGCACTCACTCGATACGAGTGCTAATCAACACTACAAAAATACCATTCCCAAACAGCGGTTGTCAAGTCAAACCAGCTGTTTGAGTACGGCAATTTCGTCGCAGCAATGCTGCTTTTTGCAATTTATGCAATCCGTCCATACCTTTTCTGGAAAGATTTCTTTATTCACGACGGTAAAACCGACGCGTTTGAAAAACTCAACTTCGTACGTCAGAGCCATCACCTTGGAAATACCCATTTCACGCGACATCTCCATGAGCCGTTCTACCAACATGCGGCCAATGCCCTGTCCTTTGAAACCATCCGTAATCCCCAGGGAGCGAATCTCCACCAGGTCCTTTCCTAACTGGCACAGGGAGCCGCAGCCCACCAGTTCGCCGTCAGCCTCTGCGACGACAAAGGTGTCCAGAAGATACTTCAGCACCTCCTTGGAACGGGGCAGCATAATCCCCTTCTCCGCATAACCGTGTATAATTTCCGCAAGTTTATCCAAATCCGTATTCACCGCTTTGCGGCAAACCACAACTGTTTGAACTTCCCCCGTTGCTTTCACGCGTCTCCACCCCCGTTGCTTTTCAATATGAATAAATATACAACAGAGTGGATATTCTCTCAAGTCAAAATGCCGATAAATTCTGCAAAAACTTCATTTCCCAGAAAAATTCCTTCATCCGACAGCCGGTAGCTGTCTTCCGAAGCCGTCAAAAGCTTCTTCGCCGTAAGTCGATCCAACACTCTGCCGAATATCGAGTGGAGCGAGACACCGAACTGGCGACGGAAATCCGCTTCACGGACCCCTTCCAGCAAGCGCAAGCCCACCATCATGAAATCCTCCATCGCCTCCGACTGGGAGACGGGGAATTGCTCCAGACGGGGTAATCCCGTTCGGGAAGCTTCGATATACGGCGTAATACCCTTGATATTCATATGCCGAGTACCCTGCGTATATCCATGGGCGCCTGCGCCGAGTCCGTAATAACTTTCATTTCGCCAGTAGGTAATATTGTGCCGGCTTTCAAAGCCCGGTCTGGCAAAATTGCTGATCTCATATTGTCCGTAGCCTGCTCCCTTCAACCGGTCGATGATCAGCCGGTACATGTCGGCTTCCTCATCTTCCGTGGGCAAGGGCAGCCGGTTCTTTTGATAGAGAGTGTGGAAAAGCGTATTTTCCTCCACCTTCAGGCTGTAAATGGAGTAATGCTGCAAATCCAGCGCTAATGCCGCATCCAGCGTACGATTCATCAGCTCCACGGTTTGATCTGGCAAGCCGAACATCAGGTCGATGGACAGATTCTGGAAGCCCGCATGCCGGGCGTTTTCCAGGCTGCGGTACACTGCGTCGGTATCGTGGATACGGCCGATCCTCTCCAAAAGCCCGTTATCGAAGGACTGGACACCGAAACTTATGCGGTTGATTCCGCCTTCTTTCATTGCCGCCAGTTTTTCCGGGTCGACGGTTCCCGGATTCGCTTCCATCGTAAACTCCAGATCCGCTGCCCGATCAGGAAAATAGGTGCGGACGATGCCGAGAAACCGGCTCATCTGCTCCGGCGTCAGCACCGTTGGCGTTCCGCCGCCCACAAAAATCGTATCGACCCTGCCGGGAGGAGCATTATGCAAAGTCTGGGCGATCTCCCGCTCCAAGGCATCCAGATAATCCGCAACAGGCTGACCTTTCAGAACGTAGGAGTTAAAATCGCAGTAGTAACATTTATTTGTGCAAAACGGGATATGCAGATAAACCGCACGGGGTGATTCCTGAGCGATCATGCTCATCGTTCACCCCTCCTTTCCTTTAAAATTATATAAGGGAGTGCCTAGGCACTCCCTCTCGTCTATTCGTCCAGCTTGAGCACCGCCATGAAGGCTTCTTGGGGCACTTCGACGCTTCCGACTTGTTTCATCCGCTTTTTGCCTTCCTTTTGCTTCTCCAGGAGCTTCCGCTTCCGGGAGATGTCACCGCCGTAACATTTGGCGAGAACGTTTTTGCGCATCGCCTTGACCGTTTCCCGGGAAATAATCTTCTGGCCGATGGCCGCTTGAATCGGCACTTCGAACATTTGCCGCGGGATCAGCTCTCTCAGCTTTTCGCAGATGATCCGGCCGCGGTTGTACGCACGGTCGCGGTGTACGATAAAGGAAAGGGCGTCTACTTGCTCGCCGTTCAGCAAAATATCCATTTTCACCAGATTGGACTGCTTGTATCCGGACAATTCATAGTCGAAGGAAGCGTAGCCCTTGGTGCTGGACTTCAACTGATCGAAGAAATCATAGACGATTTCCGCCAGAGGCATATCGTAGGTAAGGGTGACCCGGTTCGAGTCCAAGTACTCCATGTTGATGAAGTCGCCGCGCTTGCCTTGGCAAAGCTCCATGATGGCGCCGACGTAATCGTTGGGCACGATGATCGCCGCTTTTACGTAAGGCTCCTCGACGTATTCGATGCGGCCCACTTCCGGGTAATGGGAAGGGTTGTCGATCTCGATGACTTCACGGTTCGTCAAGGTAATGCGATAGATAACGCTGGGCGCCGTCGTGATCAGCGGAATATTAAACTCCCGTTCGATGCGCTCCTGAATGATCTCCATGTGCAAAAGCCCGAGGAAGCCGCAGCGGAAGCCAAATCCGAGAGCAGATGAGGTTTCCGGCTCGTAACGGAGCGATGCATCGTTCAGCTCCAGCTTTTCCAAGGCGTCACGCAGATCGTTGTAGTCCGAGCTTTCGATGGGGTAAAGACCGCAGAACACCATTGGGTTGATTCTACGGTAGCCGGGCAGCGGATCCTTCGCGGAGCGCTTGGCGTCGGTTACGGTATCGCCGACCCGGGTATCTTTGACGTTCTTGATGCCTGCCACGATAAAACCGACATCGCCAACGGTCAGTTCGTCCACGATGGTCATCCGCGGCATGAACGCCCCGACTTCGATAACCTCGAAGGTTTTGTCTGTAGCCATAAAGCGGATTTGCGAGCCGGCCTTGATGGAGCCGTCCACGACTCGCACATAAACGATAACACCTTTATAAGGGTCGTAATGGGAGTCAAAAATAAGCGCCTTGGTTGGGTTATCCGGGTTTCCTTGAGGAGCCGGAACCTTCGTTACAACCTGCTCAAGAATTTCCTTGATTCCAATTCCTGCCTTCGCCGAGGCCAGCACCGCTTCACTGGCATCCAAGCCGATTATATCCTCGATCTCCTGCTTAACCCGCTCCGGATCGGCGCTGGGCAAGTCGATTTTGTTGATCACCGGCAATATTTCCAAGTTATTGTCCAACGCCAGATAAACGTTGGCCAAGGTTTGGGCCTCGATACCTTGAGCTGCGTCCACAACAAGCAAAGCGCCCTCGCAAGCCGCCAAACTGCGGGACACTTCATAGGTAAAGTCAACGTGCCCCGGGGTATCGATCAGATTGAGAATATACTCTTCCCCGTCGTCGGCTTTATAGTTCAGATGAACGGCCTGGAGTTTTATCGTAATGCCCCGCTCACGCTCCAGATCCATTTGGTCCAGTACCTGTTCCTGCATCTCCCGAGAAGACAAGGCGCCGGTGTACTCCAGGATCCGGTCGGCAAGGGTCGACTTGCCGTGGTCGATATGGGCGATAATAGAAAAGTTGCGTATCTTCTTTTGCCGTTCCCGTATTTCCGTCATGCTAAACCTCCGAAAAGTTCACAATAAGAACAATTATAGCAGTTCGGGGGGGATGGGGCAACGTGCTGTGTGTAACATGGACTTCGGGCATTCGGTAAGCGTTGCAGCATTAGCCGTTAATGAAGCAAACTTCCTGCAAGAGAAACAAACAATCCGACCAGCGCCCCCACCGCCATCCGCACCACTTCGCCTAGCTTGGTACCCAGCCGGTTCATGAAGGATTCTTTCACCGGGGCTTCAGATCCGGCTTCTCCATGTGCTCCTTCGCCTGCCGCCTTGCCTCCAGCCCCGTTCACGCTGGCCGCTCCACTTTTCGAAGATTCGCCGTTGCTTGCGGAGCTAGCTGACTTCACGCCAGCCGGATTCGATGCATGCGGGTCGTCTCCAAGACCTGCTTTAATCTCCGGCAAAAAGGAGCGGTGCACCAAAGCCGGATTTTTGCCGTCATGCTTCGCCGCCTGATCGATACCGAAGGAAACGCCAAAACCAGCTAAGAAGATAATGAACAAAAGCTGTGCGGAAAAACGCTTCATGACCCTCTCTCCTCACTTTGCTTCCGTGATTTTTGCATCGACAGGGGTGGCCTCTTTATCCGTTTGGTGGTATAAATCCGCTATCGCTCCAGCTAGGACATCTACTGTGCGGTAACACTCTTCGAGCGAGTTGTAAGGGCCGCCGATTTCGATCAATACGCTGTTTTCCGCCAGGCTCTGGTTATATTCCGCATTGCCGTCGTGGGGTGTTTTGCCCCATACACCCCTGGACAGGCCGGGCATGGTTTTCTCCAGCCGCTGGTTGATTTGATTGGCGAAATCTTCATTTTTCTCCCAATGGGGATTGCGCTGCCCGATGATGAAATACACCTGAGCGTAATCCTTGCCGTTTATCGTTGCTGTTGTTTTACTGCGGGCCAGAGAATCCCGGTGAATATCAAACACGAAACGGATCTCAGGATGCGCAGCAAAGGCCTCCATGACCGTTTTTTGCGAGTATTTGTATGAATAGGCGAAGTTGAAGTTTTTGACGACACTACTGTAATCCGTGCCGTAATCGATCGACCCGATGCCTTGTTCCTCTAGCTTCTGGGCAAGATGCTTCCCGACGAGGGTGACATTGACCTTGGAATCGTAAGCGAGATCGGGATTCGTCACGTTTTTCAATTCAGGCAAGTAGGATTCCCGGTTGTGAGAGTGGTAGATCATGACAACTTTTTTCGCTAGGCCAGTCTCATCCTGAGGCTTCGTGCTGGGTGCAGTAGATGGAGCCGCCGAAGGCTGGGGAGTGGACTCAGCCGAACCCGGATCCGTGCCGGATTTGTTGGGTGAAACGCCTCCGGTTTTGCTGCCATCTCCGGGTGAATAGTCCTCGGGACCGCCGGAATCGTCGGATCCGCTGCCTTTGCGGAGCATCAAGGGATTATCTACGCCAAGACCGGGCACTTCCCGAGCCAGATAGGATTTCGGGTCCTTGAGATTGATATCCGTCAGCAAGCGAAATACGAATTGGAAAGTGTGGGATTGGGAGAACGTCGAGGACTTGCTGTCATTTTGCAATTGAGGAATTTCCAAGCCCATGGCATCCAGAAAAAAATCGTTGGATATGGACGCCGCCCAGCCTTTCATTGAGGAGATGGGTGCGCGGTGAAGATGATTTTGAACATAACCGGCTGTACCGAGCACGGCGAAAAAGACAAATGTACATAGGGACAGCGTGCCGAAGGCTTTGCTCATGGCCGCGAGCTGCTGTGCGATTTTACGAATTCGGCTAAGATCGATGGTAAGTGACGTCCATTTCATCCCGGTGTTCCTCCGTTCGGATTTCATTGGCTGTAAGATTCACGCATACTTGACTCTATGAATCTCTTCTAGCAATTAGAACCTCTCAGGCAAATAGAACCCCTTCGGATGATATGGAAAAGAGAGCATCCGCAAATGTGAAAATTAACGATATTCCCCCGAATACCATGCGGACGGTATTCCGATGTGATGAACATCATAAAACCGGCATCATTGGCCGGGAGATATAAGAAGTTTTCAAAAAAACCAACAGTAAAAAAGGAGCTGCCCCAACTCCAATCAAAAAAGCTTCCATAACCACTATGAAGTGGAATGGAAGCTTTTTTGCTGATCTTGTTCTTATTCAAATTACATTCGACGAATTGGAGATAAAACCGCGATTACCACTTCCACCAACTTAGCAACCGCAGCAATGACGAAGATAATTACCGGGCTCGAGTTTACAGTAAGAAGCCCGGCAATTGCCGCGCCAATGGGCATAGCAAGTCTCGATATAACTCGAGAAAATCCAAGTACACGACCAAGCATTTCCGGTGGAACCGTCATCTGCCGCATAGACTGAACCAGTGTATTCCACCCAACGTTACATATTCCGACTATTGCAAAAGCAATTCCCGGTGCCAACCAAAAATGATTGTACGTCGGAATTAAAAAGCCAATTGCACCTATCGTTAGCAGAACGGATATTAATACACCTTTCTTAAATACTTTTTCCAGAGGAACAATCAACAACGATCCAAGCAGTCCTCCAAACCCGATAATGGAATAATTAATACTTGATTGGTGTGCATTAAGATGAAGCTCTGAAAGCAAGTAATACATGAGTACGGAGAAGGCAGCGCTATAACCGAAGTTCCCGACCATCGCTTGCAAGGACAAAGCCAGGTTTAATCGGTCTTTTACCAACCAACGAAGACCGTCTTTCATGTCCGCAAAGATCCTACTTAATTTGAAAGAACTTTGTCCTCCCCCAAGATAAGGCAAGCGGTAAACCGCCATCCAAGTGGCACCAAAGGAAATAGCATCCAACCACAATGCCCTATACCCACCTAATGCAGCCACCACTACACCAGCAATTGCAGGCCCGATCATATCCGTAAGCTGGTTAATAAATTGGGAGGATGCATTGGCACGAGTTAATTCCTTTCCCGCTAGTGCAGGGACGGAAGCTATATTCGCTACATCAAACATGAGGGATAAGACCGCAAGTAAAAATGCAATCACATAAAGATGCCAAAGGTGCAGTTGCCCTACCTGTTCAAGGAGTGGTACAAGAGCGACGAGAACTGCGCGCACCGCATCCGTAGCCAACATTAATTTTCGCCGATCAAAGACATCGACAATTACACCGACAATCGAACCGAATAGGACGACAGGTAACACACTAACGGCAAACATCGAACTCAGAACGATTGATGAATGAGTTAGTTGGTAAGAAATCCACGGCACAGCGAATGAATAAAGTGAATCACCCAGCCGCGATACAAATAAGCCTGGTAAAAAGGTGAGATAAGGAATTGGCAGCTTAATCCATGCGGCATACCTTAGCTTGTTTCTTTTCGATTCAATAACGGGGTTATTCTCACGATTTATTTTTGACAAGTATGACATACCCTCCAATTTATTCCACCGGACAAAATCAATACCTCTAGGATTAGCTAATTCAACATATCCTGTCAATTACTCTCAGAGCATCGGCTTCAAGCACAAACACTTATTGACGTCGATAAATGATAATAACTAAAAAAGCCCGCTTTTTAGCAGACTTCAATAGGCGAATATCTTTTCTACTCTTTTGTACTTTTCATTCATCCAATCGGCTCCATCTGCTTAAATTACTCGGATTATCGCTATCCCACAGGATTACCCAACAATTTTGATAATGAAGTCTTCTCAATGCTTCATGTCTGTGGTTCCCATCGCGAATAATCAACTTCCCCTCAAGGTGTTGAACGATTAAAGGAGGATATTCCCAACCTTTCTGAATGAGATCACAAAACGTTTCAATATGTTTTTCCCAATCATCTAGCGGATTATGATATTCCATATGTTCTTCGGGACCGCAACACCTTTGGAGTTCACTTACAGATAGTTGTATGGGGCCGAGCCAATACCTTTTTTGAAGTTTTAAACCATCGGAGAAAGAGGAATTATTTCCGATCGTTTTAAGAAAAATATGCACCCATTCTTCGATACATCCATATTTGGAAAATTGAATAGCTTCTTCTGCCGTAAATTTCATAGAGAGCATTGAAATCCACACCTTTAAAATTGGAATGTATTTACACTATAACAATTTGGTTTTAAAACTGACACGGAAAAAACTTTTATATAAAAAGAAGCTTTGACTCAGTTGCATAACGGTTAAATCAAACAAATCTGGCATATATCAGGCCCCTGCCCGGCAGTGCGCAACCCTTGGGAAAACGAATCGTTACAGCAAAAAGAACCTCCCGCAGGAGGCCCATCATTTACTGCATATCCGATTTACGATGATACCTTACCGATCTACGACAAGCTTCCGGTTCTTTTCCGCCGTAAAGTTATTGATCATATCCGGAACATCCTTCAGCGCCGGCACGGTAAAAAAGGAATCCTTCGGTTGCGCGGAGACGTCCACGATATTATAATCCCATTCCCGGATCGCCGGAACATAGATGGCTTTAATACCCGTTTCCAGTGCAGGTAGGATATCCGTCCGAAGAGAGTTGCCCACCATCCAGGAGACACCGCGGTCGAAGCCGTTCTCTTGTAAAATCATCTCTAGCGCAGCTGTTTCTTTCCGCTGCCGGATGAAGATGCGATCGCCGAAAAATCGTCCAAGCCGCAAGCTTTCCACCTTGCGTTTTTGGATGACCTCCACACCGCCGGTGTACAAATAAAGATGATGCCCTTCACTCTGAAGCCTTATAAGCGTTTCTTCCATATAAGGGTAAGGCTCCACTTCACGGTTATAAACCGATTTTCCAAGCTGGAGCAAGCTGTCGATCTCCAGATCATCGGGCAAACGCCCGGTCATTTGGCAGAAATAGCGGTATGTTTCCACCAAAGAGTGGGGAAAATGATCCTCCGTGAAGCCCAGTTGGGTAACGCCCAGCGTATCCAGATCATACTGTTTCTTTTTGATATCCTCGGCGGATATCTGAAACCCGGCGAACCAGGTAGTCATTTGATCGCAAAATTGCTCCAGCACCATATCAAAATAAATATTGCAATGACTTAGCGTATCGTCCATATCGAATAGAATCGTCTGCGGAGTCATGATGACCCTCCTTCTCCAGCCTCAAACCTACCATTTATTTCTTTGTACTATAAGAAAAACGTCTATCGACGTATATTCAAAGAAGCCAGACCGCGGCTAAAGGTAGTTTTTCTTGCGATATTAAGGAAGCTAATACTCAGAAGTTTATACTGTTTTATATCGTAGCAAAACCTCCCGAAAAAGACAAAAGATTTCTACCTGACTATCCATGCTGTCAACTTAGTGGGTGTAGGCTGATACATTGGTCTGATCAACGGCTTCATGGAGCCCCGCATTCAAGCCGCTGGCGATAATATTGGCGATATCTTCAATAAACTGATCCACTTCTTTTGGAGTGACGAGCAGATCCTGCCCGCTCGGGCTCAAAACCTCCCTGACCAGTTGAAGCCGCTCTTTATCGTCCAGTGTACCGACTAAGCCTAAGATGTCTCCCGATTTGCTCGTCATTTGCTTGAAATGCTCGGCCATCATATCGATGCAATTGTTTACGATCGTGGACGCATAGACCACCGTCGGCACACCGATGGCCAGACACGGAACACCTAAAATTTCTTTAGTCAGCCCTTTCCGCTTATTACCGATCCCCGAACCGGGATGCACGCCGGTGTCGGCAATTTGAATCGTGGAATTGACGCGATCCAGGGAGAGGGATGCCAAAGCATCAATGGCGATAATCAAATCCGGTTTGATACGGTCGACAATCCCCTGCACGATCTCGCTGCTCTCGATCCCTGTAGTGCCCAGCACCCCAGGGGCGACGGCGCTGACCTGACGGTAACCGGAATGAACCTCACCCGGCATGAGTTCGAAATAGTGGCGGGTAATCATAATATTTTCCACGACCAAAGGGCCAAGAGCGTCAGGAGTAACGCTGCTGTTGCCAAGGCCGATCACTAAGACGCTCGCGTTTTTGGGGATGCCGATACGAGTCAGAAAGGCAGAAAATTCTGAAGCGAACCGCGTCGCCACCTTGTCCTGCAGCTGGGTATCCTTGCGTCGGAGCCCCGGAGATTCGATGGTGACATAGTGACCCTGCATCTTCCCAACGGAATGAGCAGCTTCCTCTGTGCTGATATCCATCAGCGTCACCTTCAGACTGCCGTCTTCATCTGTGGACATGTTGACGCCGGGCACAGCGTCTCCATATTTTTTCGCGGCAAGTTCGTTGGCTTCCACCGCTAAATCCGTGCTTCCAGCATAAACGGGATTTTGCTCGGTTGTCATTCGCGGCCGCCTCCTTTGCATTTGGTTCGTACCGTTAGTCTGGTAAAAATACTTTTGTTTATTCGTCACCCGCCAAAACCCGTTTCTATGGAACTTCACCTTCTTGTTGCAATTTCAAAACACGCGTGATAGAATATTTAAAGTTGTCGACCATGGATGATCATGGTTTTGCCCGATTAGGAGGTGAACTTGAATGCCGAACATTAAATCCGCGATTAAACGCGTAAAAACGAACGACGCTCGTCGTCTTCGCAACGCTTCCCAAAAATCCGCCCTTCGTACGGCGGTAAAATCCTTTGAGGTTGCTGCTGAAGGTCAAAACGTGGAAACCGCCAAGGCCGCTTTGATCCAAGCTTCCAAGAAGCTGGATAAAGCCGTAACCAAAGGCTTGATCCATAAAAACACAGCAAACCGCAAGAAATCCCGTTTGGCCAAGAAGCTGAACGCCCTTTCGACGCAAGCTTAAGTCGAAAGCAACGTGAAACGTGAATGCAATACAGGCAAGAAGCTGATGAGCGATCATCGGCTTTTTTTGCATCAAAAAAATGCTGACCCGCGCGCAGCCTACACGACTCGGATCAGCATTCGTCAGCCTATCTTACTCCGATAAACTCTTCAAGAATCAAGGATCGCTAGAATCGAATCAGGCTGCCGCGATCCTCAACATCAGCATTTCCATCCCCAGCACCTTGTCGATTTTCCCACTTTTCATTTGGTAGTCAAGATCGGCCAGTCCCGAAAGAATTTCTGCCAGCTTGTCAGCGGCGTATCGTCTGCCTTGCTCAGCCGCCAGTTTTACCGGATAAGGGTGAGAACCCAACTGGGATGCGATTTGTTGTTGAGAATATCCTTCAGCCAGCAATTCTTTTACCTGCAAGATCAATCGAAATTGCCGAGCCATAAGAGCGACGAGCTTGATCGGCTCTTCTTTCATCTTCAACAGCTCGTACAGCAGAGCGAAAGCCTTTTCCATCCGTCTTTGCACAATATCCTCGATAAGCAAAAAGACATTTTGCTCCGTACTGCGAACGACGAGAGCCTCCACGGTCTCACGCGTGATCTTTCCTCCCTCTCCTGCATAGAGAGCAAGCTTGTCCAATTCGGTTGCCATCGTCTGAAGTTGTCCGCCTGTAAGCAAAACAAACGCTTCAATCGCTTTTGGATCCATAGTGACCTTTCGCGCATCGGCCCTACGGGAAACCCAGCGGGACTGCTCCTCCGGCGGAAGAGAAGGAAAGGCTTTGAGCGCCTTCTTTTCCTTCAACGTCTTCACGATTTTCTTCCGTTCATCCAGCTTCTCCGCATCTACTGTAAAAATCACAACCGAGTCATCAGCGGGGGAAGCCAAATATTCAGCAAGCCGTTCCGTTTTATGTTCGACCTTGCCGCTTTCCTTCGCTCCTGTCAAAAATGCCGCGTTCTTTGCCAGCACAACCTTCACCGGAACGAGAAAGGGCGCCGTTTCCGCATCATCCAAAACGACCTCAAGAGGCGTTTCTGCCAAATCGTAGCGGCTCACTGCCAATTCCATGTGCTCCGGGTCGATCTTTTTCTTGATGAGCCCGTCGATATATTCCCGAATTAAAAACGTTTCCGGTCCATAGCAAACGATGACCGGCATCTCGTTACCCATACGCCACACCTCAAAAATATCTTATCATAAACAAAGGTTGATCGGCCAACACCGGCTCCTTACTTCCGAAATAAGAGAACCTTTATCGAAGCTTTCCAAAGATGAGCGACCGCGTTTCTGAGGTAGGCTTTCTTGGTACAGAATGTTCTAGTGCTTTAGCACTCTAGCAACCATAAACATTCAGTAACGTTAAACAAAGAGACGGAAGAGACCTAAGTCTCTTCCGTCCCTTTATATAAACACCGGGCAGGAAGCTCTAGAAACTCCCCGCCTGAGCGGTTGCCGATGATGTTCAGGCCCGCCCGAAATGTCGAATACTATAAATTATGCATGCTGTCAGGAAATGTGCACAAAATCGAAAGAGCGGGTGTATCCCTGGCGCTAGCGCTGAAACTCTGTTCGGTTAAGCAAATCGATGACGTATTTTTCCTGAATGCCGCTTTCCCTGATAACCGAATAGCTTAACTGATAATCGTTATACCAGAGGGTCAAGTCGACCCTGTCATTTTTCCCCCAAGTCATCGTGGAAACAAACACCGTTCGATTGCCATCATCGCGGACGGTCACCTTCTGCCCTTCAATGGAGGCGATATATTTCCCGGTAACCGAAGAAAGGGTCAACGTGCTGTCAGAGCCCGTTCCGGTATAAGGTCCTCCGGCTAATCCTTCGTTTGCAGAACTTTTTGACGTATCGACGTCAGAAGGGCTGTCCTCAACGCCTTTTGCCGGCGCCATAATGACCCCCGGTTTAACGACAGCATTGTCACCCGTAATCGATTTTTCCCCCGCATCCGCTGGCGTAGGGCTGCCGAGTATGCCTGCTTTGGTATCTTTATCGGCATTATGATTCTCGTCCTTGAATTTACGGACGCTGCTTGCTCCCTGACCGCCGCCGGATCCGCTTGTAGCATCTGTGCTTAATGCCGAGTTGTACATAGCCGCAGCCGGATCGGGAGTAGCCGACGCCATGGGGGAATCGCCTGACTCTGAAGGAATTGGCGAAGTGGGAGTATCCGCTTTGTTGAAACCGAATCCTTGTAATGCCTCCGGATCGGCGTTTTTTGCGGCAGCTTGCATGCTCTTATCCATCGTCGCTCCAGCGCTCTTGGCTGGCGCAGAGAAGTTCCCATGTTGATAAAGAAACGCTCCCAGCAGGATAGCCGCTGCTGCCGTTCCGCCGTATGCAATCCAGCTTCTTACCCCGATTTTCCGCACCTTGCCACGTTCTTCCGGCTGCGGCTCTTCAAGAGCGGCGGAGTAGCCAGGATCTTGCAGCAGTTCATCCAACTGCGGTAAAATTTTATCCACGATACTGTATGGAGGAGTTACGAGAGGCAGCGCTTCAAGTTCATCGGAGACCAGTTGAAGGCGTTCAAAGAAAGCGGAGCATTCCGGGCATTGCCGAAAATGCATAACCATGGTCTGCTGTTCCGATTCCGTTATGTCATGATCAAGCGAGCGCTGCATGAGATCCGTCATTTGCCGGCAATTCATCCCCGAACACCTCCTTTCTGATAATCATGGAGCATGCCTTGCAACTGAAGTCTTGCCCGGAAGAGATAGGATTTTACCGTATTTATGGGAAGATTCAATGATTCCGCGATTTCCGCGTAACTGAAATCGTTTATGTAACGAAGCACAACGACGGTACGGTGATGCTCTGGCAGCTTCTGCATCGCTTCGTGGATATCCTTGACGGTTCCGGCGGAAATCACCTCGTCTTCTACAGATTCGGTAGAGGGAAACATCATCTCGTGCTCATCAATGGATATCGTCGGCTTGGTTCTGCGGAACTTGTCGATGCAGAGATTGGTCACAATCCTTTGCACCCATGTCTTGAATAGGGCCCTTTCCTCATATGAACCAATTTTCTGGTAAATACGAATCAAGGCCTCCTGGGCAGCATCCAAGGCGTCCTGCTCGTTATTAAGTATATAATAGGCCGTACGATAGACATGCGGCTCGATTTCTCTCAATATCTCGATTAGAGCTTCGCGGTTACCCGCTTTGGCTGCCCTGATCAATTCAGGCGCTACCACGGAGGTCCCCCTCTCTCGCAAACCTATAGACGGCATCTCTTATCCAAAGGTTGCAGATTATCAAAAAAAATCAGTCAAGTATATCCTTCGGCCTATTTCTTGCCCATACTCTGACAGTTGGGGTTTGACGGGTGCATTCTATCATCATTCGCAAATAACGATAAGATGTCAAGCCTATCCCCTATTGTAATGAATTATAGGGCTGGGTGAAAGCCGGATTATATGACTATACTTGAAAATTCCCCTTTTTGCGAAAAAGCATGTTCTTCTCTATAACGTAAGCTCGAGGGATTACATAACTATTTAACGGAAAATCTCCCCAGGCGTTTCATCTCGTAAGAATACGGCCATAATGCCAATAAGCTGAATCGAAAAAAACTCCTTATCATAAGACGACAAGGAGTTGGGTTTGGTTTTATTATTCATGGACTTTAGCATAACTTATGACGCTCTTGCTCCGATTGGTTGACCCTATGCGGTCTCACTGCCCCTGCTGTTGTACACGATCAAGCGCCAACTTCGCGCCCCTGTACCCACACTTTCCGCACTTGCAGATCAGCCGAAGCTAGAACGATATCCGCCTGCTTGCCGGGGATGAGACTGCCTGTAGCAGCATCGAGCCCAAGACGCTTGGCCGGATTCAAACTGGCGAGGCGGCTTGCTCTAGGCATATCCAGCCCGATCACCTCGACGGCAAAACGGTAGGCTTGCATCATATTCAACGTGCTGCCCGCCAACGTGTCGGTCCCGGTAAGCCGGGCAACGCCGTCTTTCACGGTGACGGCCAAGCCGCCCAGGCTATAGGGGCCGTCCGGCAAACCGGCCGCCGAGATGGCGTCGGTAATCAGTACCAGCCGGTCGTCTGGCTTCGCCTTCGCCAGCAGCTTGATTCCGGCGGGATGCACATGGTGGCCATCTGCGATTACCTCGGCTGTGATCCGATCCTCGCTCAGCACCGCGCCTACGACGCCGGGCTCCCGGTGATGAAGTCCCTTCATGGCATTGAACGTGTGCACGGCGTGGCTTAAGCCGCGCGCTACCGCCTTTTCTACCTGATCGTAGGTTGCGTTTGTATGCGCGGCGGCGGCAACGATACCTTTTGCGGCAAGCTGCGAGGCAAGCTCCAAGGCACCTTCCGTTTCGGGGGCAAAGGAAATCATTTTCACCACCCCCGGAAAGCGAGCCGTCCACTCTTCGACCCAATCAGTTCGCGGGGGGACAATATAGTTCGGATTTTGCGCTCCCGGATAGCTGGGGCTGATAAAAGGACCTTCCAGATGAGCACCTAGCAATTGTGCATAAGCGGAGCCGCCTGTCCGATACTCGGCCAATGCCGCCAACATCTTGTCGATCGCTTCCTTCGGAGCCGTAACGGAGGTTGCCAGCATGCCAGTCGTGCCATGAGAAGCGTGAAAACGGGTGATACCGTCGAAGGCTTCCCGGCTGCTCTCCATAAAATCATGCCCGCCGCCGCCGTGCACATGGATATCGATAAAGCCCGGCATTACCCAACCACCTGCCGCATCGATGATTTCCGCGCCTTCTGTATCCATATCCTCAAATCTGCCGATCGCTTCGATCCCATCCTCATGAAAAGCGATCGCCCCGCTATGGATCACATCATCTTCCAAAATGATATTCGCGTTCTTGATGATGCGATGTTTTCTAACTCGGCTTGTGGAATCAAACGTTGTCATATTCATCGAACAGCCTCCCTGCTTCCGAATCCAGCAACACGACGACGTGGGGATGAGTTTGCAAAAGCGATGCCGGGATATTGGTGGTAATGGGACCCCGCAGCGCCTGATACACCGTTTCGGCTTTGGCCGCGCCGCGTACGACCAGCAGGATCATTTTCGCCTTCAAAATCGTGCCGACACCCATCGTAATCGCCTGGGTTGGCACTTTATCGATGGATTCAAAAAAACGAGCGTTCGCCTGCAGCGTCTGTTCCCGCAATTTCACCACATGAGTTCCGCTGTTCAAGCTCAGGTCCGGCTCGTTGAAGCCAATGTGGCCGTTATGGCCAAGGCCGAGAATTTGCAGATCGATTTGCTTGGCGTCTTCCAGAAGACGATTATACCGCCGGCACTCCTCGTCGAGATCCGCTGCGTTTCCGTTGGGGATATGGGCTTTTTCCGGCGAAATATCCACGTGGTCGAACAGATGCCGTTTCATGAAATTCAGATAGCGCTCCGGGTGATCCTCCGGAATATTCACATATTCATCCAAATTGAAGGTCGTCACCTGGCGAAAGCTGACCCGGCCTTTACGGTAATCCTCTATGAGCGAGTCGTAGATGCCGATAGGCGTGCTGCCCGTAGCCAGTCCGAGAACGGCTCGAGGATTCGTTTGTACCAGACTGACGATAATGCCGGATGCCGCTTCATTCAATTCCTCATTGGTCGCGAACTTCAAAATATTCATCCTTCAGCAACTCCCTTGTTCACTCTGTATTTTCTTACCATCTGATAGCTGTTTTCCAAGCGGGGCACGTACTCGTCGAAACGACTGCTGACAAGTCCGGTAAAAAGAATATCGATAACGTGAAGTTGAGCGATTCTCGACGCCATATTGCCGCGGCGCATGCCTTCTTCCAGGGTGGAAGTGAATAGCTGTATATCCGCCAAGTTCGCCAGGGTATTTGCACCGAACTTCGTCAAGGAAATGGCTGTGGCTCCATTTTCTTTGGCGCAGCGTAAAGCGTCGATGGTTTCCGGCGTTTCGCCGGAATAGGAAATCGCCAGTGCGACATCACCCGGCCGCAAAAGCGATGCCGACGTAATCTGCAAATGGGAATCAGAGTAGCTGGCGGCATGAATGCCGATGCGCACAAGTTTTTGATAGAAATCTTCCGCGACGATCCCCGACGTAGCCGAGCCGTAAATGTCGATCCGGTTAGCGGCAGCAAGAACGTCAACGGCTTGCTGAAGCTTTTTCAGATCTAGGAGTCGGGTCGTATCTGTAATCGAGCGGATATGATTAGCCGCCATGGCGCTGACGATGTCCTCTAGAGGATTGCCGGCGACGATATCCTGGTAGCTCTGGGCACTGGGCTGAAGGGCCAGCTCGGCGGACAGCTTCATTTTAAAATCGGTGAAAGTGGAAAAATGAAAGGTTTTGCATAATCGGGAAACCGTCGCCGTGCTGACTCCCGCCCGCTGGGCGAGCTCCGTAATGCCGAGGCCAGCTGCTTCCATCCCATGCTCCAGTATATATTGAGCCGCCCTTCGCTCCTGTGGATGCAGCTTGCCGCTTGCTTCCCGCAGCATCGTCATAATGCCAGCCAATGGGCATCCTCCTTATAGTCGAAATAAATATGAAAATATTTATCTCAAATTTACATTAAACTACGAAAATAATTTACACATTCATTGTAGTTGATCCTCGCCGATTATTCAATACGCTGGGGAAAATTAAGACAAGTAAAATACTTATCAGTTCGATGATGGCAATTGACCGCTTAATCATCTCTATCGGCTGAATACGGAAGGATATGTGCATGATTTTATAGAATAAAATAGGTCTCATTTTCAAGGAGGTAAGACATGAATTACATTTCTCCGAATGAAGCGGCGTTAAAGGTGAAACGCTGGCCTAAAGATACCATAGCGGCGGGTCGTCGTCATACCGTTGGGCTTAAATCTGACGGTACGGTGACGGCTGTGGGGGATAATAAATGTGGCCAATGTGATGTAAACGGCTGGCGCGATATTGCGGCGGTCGCAGCGGGTAATGTTCATATGGCGTCGAACACGGGTAATGCTCATACAATCGGTCTTAAATCTAACAGTACTGTCGCAGCTGCGGGATGGAATAAGCATGATCAATGTGATGTAAGCAACTGGCGCGATATTGTGGCGGTTGCGGCGGGTTGGCGTCGTACCGTCGGGCTTAAATCGGATGGCACGGTGGTGGCAGTGGGTCGAAATCATGAAGGCGAATGCAATGTAAGCGGCTGGCGTGATATGGTGGCCGTTACAGCGGGCGACTGGCATACCGTCGGGCTTAAAATGGATGGCACGGTGACGGCTGTGGGTAATAATCGGTATGGCCAATGCAATGTAAGCGGCTGGTGCGATATTGTGGCAGTCGCGGTGGGTTATCTACATACAGTCGGTCTTAAATCGGACGGTACGGTGACGGCTGTGGGTCGGAATAAACATGACCAATGCGATGTAAGCGGCTGGCGCGGTATTGTGGCGATTGCGGCGGGTAGTCATCATACCATTGGCCTTAAAGCAAACGGTACTGTGGCGGCTATGGGTTGGAATGAGTATGGCCAATGCAACGTAAGTGATTGGCGTGATATTGTGGCGGTTGCGGCGGGTTGTGCCCATACCGTCGGGCTTAAATCGGACGGTACTGTGGTTGCTGTGGGGGATAATGAATATGGCCAATGCGATGTAAGCGGCTGGCGCGGCATCCAGCTGCCCGGTCGAATCGCTGATGCGACAAGAGTTAACTAATATAAAGCTATAGACAGAAGAATTAAAAAATAAAAACGGCAGAAAAAATCGCCCTCCATCTGACCCATATGGTCAAACAGAGGGCGATACTTTGATCATTTCATTTATGCAAAAACCGAGTACCCTACGCTTCCATCTTCTGCGCCGAGTACAGCTTGTAGTACAGTCCGCGCTTCGCCATCAGCTCGTCGTGGGAGCCGCATTCGGCGATGCCTTTGTCCGAAATGTACATGATGCGGTCGCAATTCTTTACCGTAGACAAGCGGTGGGCGATGATGAACGACGTCCGGCCTTTAAGCAGCTCGTTCAGCCCCTGTTGAAGCAGGCGCTCCGTTTTCGCGTCGATGGACGACGTGGCCTCGTCGAGGATCAGGATGCGCGGATCGGCCAGCAGCGTCCGAGCGAATGAGATGAGCTGCCGCTGCCCTTGGGACAGCTTGGAGCCCCGCTCGTTAACCTCCGTCTGATAGCCTTCCGCGAACTCGCGGATGAAGTCGTCGGCGCGGACGGTTTTGGCCGCGGCAATGATCTCTTCCTCCGTGGCGTCCAACCGGCCATAACGGATGTTGTCCATGATCGTACCGGAGAAAATGAAGCTGTCCTGCAGCATGATACCCATTTGACTGCGCAGCGACTTCAAGGTCACTTCCGAGATATCATGGCCGTCGATGAGGATTTTGCCGCCAGTCAGGTTGTAGAAACGGGAGATCAAATTGACGACGGTAGTCTTCCCTGCGCCCGTCGGGCCGACCAGGGCGATGCTTTCTCCGGCTTTTACGTCGACGGAAAGGTTCTCCAGAACGTTAAGACCCGGATCATAGGCAAACGTCACGTCGTCGAAGGTCACGTTGCCCTCGATCGGCGGCAGTTCCTTTGCATCCGGAACGTCGCTCACCGTCACCGGCTCGTCAAGGGTCTCAAAAATCCGTTCCAGATAAGCTACGGCGTTGATGAAGCTGTTGTACAAGTTGGACAGGTTGAGAATCGGCTGCCAGAAACGCGCTGCGTACCCGCCCATGGCGAGAATGACCCCGAAGGTTACTTCCTCCGGACCTAGCGCCAGCAGCCCCACCAGGTAAAGGGAGGTACCGACAATGGTAGCCAGATTGTCCACGGCAAACGGAATGAGGTAGTTGTAATACATCGCCCTCATCCATACTTTACGGTAGTTCCCGGACAAACGGGTGAAGATCCCCTCATTGTGCTCTTCCCGGGTAAAAATCTGCGTCACGCGGATGCCACTGATGCTTTCCTGCAGATAGGCGTTAACGTTGGAGTTTTTATTGGATACGGCCTGCCACGCCCGGCGCTGTTTTGTCTTGATGACCAGCATGACCCCGAAAAAGACGGGTAACCCCGCTAGAATGACCAGGGAGAGTTTGGCGTTAACAGCAAACATGAAGGCGGCGATGAAAATCAAGTTCAAAATTTCCAGAATGAAGTTTATGATGCCATTGGACAGTACATCCGATACAGAGTTGACGTAGTTGACGACGCGGATGAGAATTTTCCCCTGCGGGCGGTCGTCATAATATTGGAACGGCAGTTCCTGCAGGTGCTTGAACAAATCGGTACGGATGTCGAAGATGATATCCTGCCCCGCCCGGGTCATCATCCGTGAACGGATGGTGGCCAGGATCACGCTGATGACGATGGTGGCCAGCATGAGCCCCGACCAGCCGAGCAAGGCAAGCTTCGCCTTGGCGGGAATTGTCACGTCCACAACGTGCTGCAGGATTAGCGGCGCCGTCAAACCGATGGCTGCTGATAAAGCGCTGAGCAGAAAAGCGATGATCATCGGCTTTTGCTGCCGTCTGATGTAAACCATGGCACGCCGGAAGTGACGTATGTCAAACGGCGATTCCAAATCCTCGTCAACGTCGAATTTATTTCTGGACATTTGCCGTCACCTGCCTTCCGATACCTTCGTTCTGTAGAATGAATACGTCGTAGTAATAGCCCCGTTTTGCCAGCAATTCCTTGTGGGTGCCCTGTTCGATGATCCGCCCGTTCTCCAGAATGAGAATGCGGTCGGCTTCCGCCGTCGTGGATACCCGCTGGGCGATGATGATCTTCGTGCAGGAAAAATCCAACTCGCGCAAGCTCTTCTGGATATGCTCCTCGGTTTCGAGATCGACGGCGGAGGTGGTGTCGTCGAGGATCAGAATCGGCGGCTGCACCGCCATAGCCCGGGCCAGAGCGATCCGTTGCTTTTGCCCGCCGGAAAGCCCTACGCCCCGTTCGCCGACGATGGTGTCATAGCCTTGAGGCATCCGCTGGATAAAGTCATGGGCGGCAGCCAACTGGGCAAACTTCTGTACCTCTTCCTCCGGCATATCCGGATCGCCGTAGGCGATGTTGCCGTCGATGGTATCGGAGAACAGCAGCACGTCCTGAGTCGCTACGCCGATATTCCCCCTCAGTTCATCCAACTCCAGCTTGCGCACGTCGGTGCCGTCCACCAGCACGCGGCCTTTCGAGACATCGTAGAAACGCGGAATGAGGTTGATGAGCGTCGTTTTCCCTGCCCCCGTTGCGCCCATGGTGGCGATGGTTTCGCCCGGCTCCACGGAGAAGCTGATGTCTTCCAGCACTGTCACGTTATCGTACTTGAAGCTCACTTGATCGAATTCGATGCGGCCGTTATAGCGGCGCTTCGCAATGGGATTGTGTTCATTAACGATTTCCGGGTGGGCGTAATAGAGCTCCACAATTTTATTAAGACTTGCGTAAAATCGTTGGATATCGTTGATGATAATGCCGATGTTCCGCATCGGGTTGGAAAGACCCCAGATCAGCGCGGAAAAAGCGGAAAATTCTCCGAAGGTGATGCGGCCGTTCATAACGAACAAGCCGCCTGCCAGCATCAAGATGACGCTAAAGCCTTGAGCGAAGGTCTCTAGAAACGGAAAATAATCCAGCCAGACTAAAGCCGCGGTTTTGTTGGCCTTGGAGTAGTTGACGTTTCTTTCGGTGAATTTTTTTACCTCGTACTCCTCCCGAGCGAAGGCCTTGACGACGCGGTTGCCCGCGATATTTTCTTGAGTGGTAGTGTTGAGTTGAGACAGACGTTCCCGCAGGTCGATATACATCGGGCGGACGCGCTTGGCGAAGATGTAAGCCACGATGAAAATCGGCGGCGATAAAATCAGCAGCCACAGCGTCAGCACAGCGTCGATGGTGAAGAAGTACACCACAGCCGCGACAAAGATCGTCACCGATTCGATGATCGTCTTGATGATCCACGCCATAGAATGCCGCACCATATCCAGGTCCCCGGTCATTTTCGTCATCAGGTCCCCTGTACGGTTGTGATCATAGTATTTCATGTCTTGGCCTTGAATCTTGTTGTACAGATAAATCCGGACTCGATAAAGCATGCTTTGGGAGGAGATTTCGTATTGCATGGTCGTAAAATAAGCTAGCCCCGTCCGCAGCAAGGAAAAACCGATCATGCCAAGACATAGACCGATCAAGAGCCCCCGCTGGTCAGTCAGATTTTCCACTGCATGGTCGCCGGCAATGAAGGTGTCGACGATGCGTTGTCCCAGGTAAGGGTTGATGATGGTAAGCGATGATCCCACTACCGAAAGACAAAGTCCGAGAATATACCGTGCCCGATCCCCTTTCAAATTCTGCCACAGCCACTTGAGTTGAAACATTTGATCACCAGTTTCCGGTTTTTGTTAGTCTTTTGGCGGATAGAAGATTCTCAAGAAAGGGCTTACATATTTTGGATAAAAACCTAGTCTATACAAACCCAGAGCGCTTCACTTCGTCAAAAAACTATGAAAAATTATAAAACATACCTGTCGAGAAATCTAGCGAATAATTGATTTATAGTTATTCAATCCTGCGCAAAATTGAGGGAGCCACCCCTAGCAAGGAGATCCTCATTATCCTGCATGCATAAAAAAACCGCCCGGCTTCCTGCGCCGCAGCGGTTATCCATTAAGCGAAGGACGGTTTTCTGTCCGTTACCTTGCCGCTTATGACTTTCACATATTCATGATCGGCTCCATCCACCGAAGGTCCGAGAAACACGCCCTTGGGAATGGAACGTTTTGTCTCGCTGCTCTTTGCCGCAGTAGGCCGGCTCTGGCTCTTGGCTGCCGCCGAGGAGTGTGCTGCTTTATTCGCCCGTTGCTTCAAAACAAATCTCCTCCTAACAAATGTTTGGCGGTTATAAGGAGTTCCGCGTTAAGTTCGACGATCGCCGCCAATTCATCCTCGTTCAAAGAATGGGTGCCGGAGATGTGCGTCGAAAGTACAAAATCCTTACCTAAAGGATAGCACAGGACGTAAACCTCTACAATCTCCTGCCGCTTGAAAAAAGCCCATTTTCCGGTGGCAAACACATCAATGACATAAATCTTTTGATCTTCTCCGGGTGAGCCAGAATTGTCCGTTGTCCAGTAAACTCTTCCTTTCCCGACGTTTCCTCCCACTTGGCCGATTCGCCCCTGCTCCAGCTGCTTCCATATGGCCGCACCGGTAATGCGGAAGGACGGTGGAGGAAGAAATGAATTGCGGATTGCTTCACTTAGGGCAAGGTATTTTTCACCGGATTCCTTTACTTTAATGTTTCTATTATATTCCCAAAAGAAACGAAGGATACTTTGTTTCCGCTCCAGTTCCAGCCGTTGTTCATCCAGCAGGATGTGAGGGCTTTTATAGCGTTGCTCGGCATGGATCGCTTTGATGAGTTCGCCGCAAGCGACATCCACAGCCGCCGCATATTTTCCGTCCGTACGCAGCCCGTAGCTCAGTAGGGTGATGCCCGTCAGGTCGGACAAAATGTGAAAATCCGTAATGTTTTCCCCGTCGACCAAATCGTCTCGATGAACGATCTCCCTCGGGATCATGCAGAAAACCCGCTTTCGCCCCAGCCTCCCCCAAAACAACCCCATCTCGAACAGGGTATTGTCGCGGGTGACAAAAGCGTACTTGTCGCGAATTAACGCCACATCATCGGTGGCAAAAACGAAGACGCCAAAATCGTTGTTTTCCAGTTCCTGCTCCAGCGCTTCCATCGTGTAGCTGTTTGCGCCGAAGGTGTCCGCATACCATGGATTGACCTGGGCGACCCGCTCCAGATGCCCGCTGATTGCCCGGGCATAATCGATGGCTTCCCGGGAGCAGCCGATGAAGACATTAGGCTTTGGTTGATCGATCGTCAAATCGCAGCTCTCCTTCTAGTTAACGATCCTCGTATCACTCAGCTTCCTCGAATCCCTACAGGTAATAAGATAAGGCGTAACTTGCTTTTGTTCCGAAAAACCAATTGATTTTTATAGAAATCTATTGCAGCCCTACCATTTTAAACCTGCCATTACACAAAAGACCTGCGAATCTTTTTCGCAGGCCAGTTGCGATTTACTGAATACTGTTGAAATGTATAGCTGTTAGTTTCCAAAACTCCTATTTTATCTTTGTCTCCAACACCAGCTTACCCGAAGGCGTTACTCTGGCCCGAATTTCCCCCTGCTTATCGGTACGGAACGTCACCACCCCACTGTCATTCAGTCTATCCAGAACAACAGGCGTCGGATGGCCGTACAAATTGTTCTCCCCTACCGATATCGCCGCGATTTTCGGCTGCCAATAAGCGAGCCACTCCGCTGTCGTCGACGTTTTACTGCCGTGATGAGCCGTTTTCAAAAAGTCTAGGGGCCGACCAACCGCCGCCATTGTGATTCGGCTTTCCTCCAAACGATACATCAACTGGGCCTCCTCCTCCGCCTCCATATCGCCAGTAAATAAAAACGTCCGTTTGTACATCTCCATGAGGGTTACCACGGACTTTCCGTTTTGCTCTTTTGACGGGGTCACCTCCGCGGTCTTTGCCGGCTGTAAAAAATAGAGGGTCGTGCTTTTGTCTACTTGCCAACTATCCCCCTCGCCCACCGGGATAAGCGGAATATCTTTTTCTATAGCGGCTTCGAACAGTTTGATAGCCGCATCGCTCGCTTTCAGCGTCCCGTTGAACAAAATCCGTTTAACGGGTATCTGGTCAACGATCGCCGGCAAGCCGCCGATATGGTCTTCATCCTCGTGGGTGATAAGGAGAGCATCCAATTGGCGAACGCCTCTCTTTTTCAAGAGCGGGACGATCACATCATCCCCTACGTCAAAAGGATCGAGAGCGATCTTCCACTGCTCGCCTGGCTTGCGAAAGGTGAGTGTTCCTCCTCCATCGATGAGAATGTTTTTATTCCCGGGCGTATGAATCCAAATACTATCCCCTTGACCTACGTCCAGCACCGATACCGTCCCCGCATTATGGAGAAGATTCGGCATGAAAGAGAAAGCCAGAAGCACTACAAGAAGAGTTCCGCTAGCAGCCAACACCCAACCGTCCGTCAAAAGCCTGCGTCCTCTCCCGCTGAAATCTGGCAGTCGAATCCCTTGGGCGGCCAGCCGTGCGGCATCCTTGCGGCGGGATAAGCCTGCGAGAAGAACTGCACCTAGCAGGTAACATACCAGCACCTGCCATAGTGGCGGCGCCGGCCAGATCAGCCGGAAAATGGAAACCTGATCCAGCCACTCTACCCCGCGAAAGCCCCAATCATTGAGGAATGCCGTTAGCCAACCGAGGGGCTTAGCGGCAGAGACACTCACCAGGCCGATGATCATGGCGACGGTGCCCAAGGGCGTAATGACAAAGCTGACGAAGGGCACTAAAACCAAATTTGCTGCCAGAGAGAGCAGTGAAAACTGATTAAAATAGAAAATCGTAATCGGAAAAGAAACCGCCTGTGCGACAACGGCGACGCTGATGGCGCTGTTCCATCTTTTATCCGCGATGGGCAGCAGTTTGCTGAAAGCGGGAACGCCAAGAATTAACCCGGCGGTCACCAAAAACGAAAGCTGGAATCCGACATCCAGCAAATAATAGGGATTCCAAACGAGAAGTATCGCCCCTGTTGCCGATAAAAGGTGCAAGCCATCTTTCAGTTGGCCCCGTCGAGCGGCATACAGAGCGAGGGCTGCCATTAACCCCGCTCGAAGTACAGAAGGCGATGCACCGGTCAACAGAACGTAAAAAGGCAGCAGCCCCAGCACAACGGTCTGCGCGCCTTCGCGAGTCATGCCGAACCGGGCGAGGAGCCACAACATGGCTCCAACGAAGACTGCAACATGCATGCCGGAAATCGCCAGCAAATGTGTCAGCCCCAAATTGGAATAATGGCGGTACTGCTCCGGATCGACATCATTCTGGTCGCCGATGAGCAGCCCCTTCATGTACCCCGCCTGATTTGCGGGGAACAAATCCGCAATGACGTTTCCTAATCTTTTCCGAGAAAGATCCATATACGAAAGCAGCCGATCCGTGCCAAAAGCGGGTTTTCTGTTATGCTCAACGGTCGCCATCCCTTTGACACTTAGCTGCCAGTGGATATGCTGCCGATGGAGGTAGCTGCGATAGTCGAAACCTCCGAAATTACGAGCCGGTTCGGGAAGAAGAAGCTTGCCCTGCAAGGCGAGCGGATCTCCCCGCCGTAATCTTGCGGCAGTTTGTTGTTCCGCCTCTTTTTGCAGCTTTACTGTGATCCGAATCCGCTCCCGGACATTTTGGGTGCTTCCGTCCGGCCACACAACCGATTCGCTACGCAGCAAAAAAGACGCCTTGTCCCCTTCTACCTGGACAGGCGAAGCCAGAATCCCCGATACGTGCACCGATTGTCCATCAATTTCGGAAGCAAGACGCCCATCCCAAGTCAAATGAGAAAGGTTCCTTCCATCCACCCATTGATAATAGAAGAAAGCCGCCAAAGCAAGAAGTAAGCAGGTTGCAACGGATTTGACACGATTCTTTGCCGGGAGGAACAGCACAAATAGGAGCGCGGATAAGGTGATAGCAAAATAAGGCAACCGAATGGCTATCGGACCTGTCAGCACCGCTGTTCCAAAACCCGCTACCAGCATCAAGGTGAAGCTAATGACCCAAGACCTCAACCGGAATCCGCCTCCTTCCAAAAAAAGAACCTCAAACCGCTTCTCGGCGGCTAGAGGTTCTTCCTCAAGCATTTTCATTCAGTTCACGACTTCCATGACCGTTTCCGCCGGCGGTTCGTATCGAACTATCGGACGAAAAACGATGCCTCTGGCTTCCATCAGCTCGCTCACCTTATCGCTATCCTTTGGGTAAGAACGGTGATAGACGATTTCCTTGATGCCACTGTTGGCAAGCATATTGGCACAAGTCCAGCAAGGCTGATCGGTCACGTATACCGTCGATCCTTCCCGATCAATACGATCGGTGAAGAGAAGCAAATTCTGCTCGGCATGGATGGTGCGGATACAGCGTTGTTTTTTTACAACCGTTTCCTTACCTTCATGCACGTGGATTTCATATTCCTCTGTCAGCATGCATCCGGCTTCATGACAGTCGGGCACGCCCATGGGGGCGCCGTTATAGGCGGAACCCAGCAGCTTTTTCCCCTGTACGAGTACTGCCCCGACATGTCTACGGGGACATTGGGACCGGGTAGCCGCCATATAAGCGATATCCATGAAATAGGTATCCCAATCCTTGCGAGAAGGCATTCGTTACTCCTGACTAGCCTTGATGGCTTGATCCAGATCATAGAGGATATCGTCAATAGATTCCGTACCGATGGACAGACGAATCATGTTCGGTTGAACCCCGGCGGCAATCTGCTCCTCTTCGTTCAACTGCTGATGCGTCGTGCTGGCCGGATGGATGATCAGCGACTTGGAATCGCCGACGTTGGCCAAATGGGAGAAGAGTTGGACGCTGTTGATGACTTTGCGGCCAGCTTCCAGCCCGCCCTTGATTCCGAAGGTGAGGATAGCCCCTTGGCCTTTGGGCAAATATTTTTGCGCCAGATCGTAGGAAGGGTGGCTGAGCAAGCCAGCATAGCTGACCCACTCTACAGATTCATGCGCTTCCAGGAACTGAGCCACTTTGAGTGCATTGGAGCTATGCCGCTCCATCCGCAGGTGAAGGGTTTCCAGCCCTTGCAGAAGCAGGAACGAGTTGAACGGAGAAATGGACGAGCCCATATCCCGCAGCAATTGTACTCTGGCTTTGATAACATACGCGATCGGGCCTACGGCATCGGTATAGACGACACCGTGATAGCTCGGATCAGGTTGCGTCAGCCCAGGGAACTTGTCGTTTTGTTTCCAGTCGAAGGTACCCCCGTCGACAATAACGCCGCCGATGGACGTGCCGTGTCCGCCGATGAACTTTGTCGCCGAATGAACGACGATATCCGCCCCATGCTTGATCGGTTGCAGCAGGTACGGGCTCGGGAACGTATTGTCGACGATAAGCGGAATGCCGTTTTCATGTGCGATAGCAGCTACGGCTGCGATATCCAGAACGTCGCCGCGCGGGTTGCCGATGGTTTCCGCATACAGCGCCTTCGTTTTATCGGTAATGGCCTTGCGGAAATTTTCCGGATCGGAGGAATCGACGAAGGTCGTTTTAATGCCCAGCTTCGGAAGCGTGGTGGAGAATAAATTGTATGTACCGCCATATAGGCTTGACGAAGAGACGATCTCATCGCCGGCGCCAGCAATATTCAGAATCGAGTACGTAATGGCCGCTTGACCGGATGCTGTGGCTAATGCGGCGGGTGCGCCTTCAAGGGCGGCGACTCTTTTTTCAAAAACATCGGTGGTCGGATTCATCAAACGGGTGTAGATATTGCCGAATTCCTTCAAAGCAAACAGGTCTGCCGCATGTTCCGTATCCCGAAACCCATAGGATGACGTTTGGTACAGGGGAACCGCCCGGGAAAGGGTCGTTGGATCGATGACCTGGCCGGCATGAACGGCTAGTGTTTCAGGAGCCAATTGACGTTCTTCACTCATAGTGATAAATCCTCCTCAAATAAAGGTTTTCACTATTCTCTCATATTCTTTTCAAAATAAAAAGAGGGGAATATAAAAAAAATATATTATTTCGATAAAAAAACTCGGAATTAAAAATCCTTCCTTCAATTCTTAAGCTTGGAAACCACAATCTGGTCCCGAAAGTTTTCATATGTTTTCTCTCCGATTCCCTTCACGTTCATAATCTCCGATGCAGTTTTGAATCCGCCGTGCTGCTCCCGATATGCAATAATCGCCTTCGCCTTGGTTTCGCCAATACGGGGCAGCTCCATCAATTGTTGCAGGCTGGCGGTATTCAAATCGATCTTTCCCGATTGATTGATCTCCTGAACCTGCGCGGATTCGGCCGAGGTCGCCGAAACCGGCGCATCGTTTGCGCTATCCGGCCTGGCGGCTCCATCCGCCGATGCGGATGTTTTGTTGGCAGACGGCCCGGCGGAGGCACTAGCAGCCACTGGAGCTGCTCCCGCTGCCGATGCCGATGCCGGCTGATCCGGCGCCGTACCACTCACCGATGACGCCGATGAAATGGCCGTCGACATATCGGTCTGACCGGCACTGCCCTTTCCACCAGCCGCATTAGTGGTAGCGTCCGCTGCCGGCTTAAGATCGGCCAGCATTTGCGCCATCTCCCGGTTAGCTGTCGGCAGCGCACCGCTTGCGGCATGTCCATCAGTGACGCGGGCGAATCCGTAACCGCCGCATGCGGCAGCGATAATGATAAGTACAGTAATAATCCGATTTCGGTACTGAAGCCAATACATTCCCATACCATTTCCTCCTCAGGACTATTTACGATATTTACACAAAAAAACACCGTCTCCGCCTGGTTCAGGGCAAGAGACGGTGCTTCCGTCAACTCTTATCTTCGACTATACCCCCAATACATGGAAAAAGCAAGAAACGGATGCTTCAGCTTTTTGTCTCGATATGGGAGATATGCCGAGTTCAGATTTGCTGATTAACGGATATACTGAATGAAAATCAAACCTCGATAGCCTCGTAACTATCCAAGTATGTCTCCGGTATCTCCGCCGTCAGTCCGAGCTGCAAAAATCACCGTCGCCTCCGAATCACTCGGGAGACGGTGCTTGTGTAGGCCGCATTTCCTATCCGGAAAATGCAGCAGCGGAAATATTTATGCATCTAGCGCATATAAATAGATAGCTTTACGATAAAAACCGCAGCGCGGGAAAGGCGCTCAGGAGGAAATCCGATCATGATGACAGGCTTTATCGGTACCGGAAGCATGGGGAGCATGCTCATCGATGCATTCATCCGTTCAGGCGTTTTGCAGCCGGAAGAGATCATTGCATTCAACCGAACCCCCGCGAAAGCGGAAGCTTTGGCCGCGCGGCACTTGGGTTTGACCGTGGCCACTTCCATCCAAGAGGCGGCAAAAAAAAGCCGGATTCTTTTCCTCTGCGTCAAACCGTCCCATTTCCCCCAGGTGGTCGCAGACCTTGCCCCCGTCATAAAAGAAGAGCAGATCGTCATTTCCATAACAAGCCCGGTCATGATCAGCCAGTTGGAGGAGAAGCTGCAAGGCAAAGTAGCCAAAATCATCCCCAGCATCACCAACTATATGCTCAGCGGAGCGACGCTTTGCATGTACGGATCAAGAATCGAAGAGCGCGACAGGCAAGTCCTGGAGCGGTTAGTTTCCGCCATCAGCCATCCCGTTGAAGTGACCGAGCAGTATACCCGGGTGAGTTCCGATCTCACCAGCTGCGGGCCGGCATTTATCGCTTTTTTGCTGCAAAAACTGGTGGATGCCGCCGTTGCCGAGACGGGCATCGCAAGAGATGCCGCCGCCTGCATGGCTGGCGAAATGCTTCTTGGCACTGGCATGCTGCTCACGGCCGGAGGAATGTCCGTGGAGGAGCTTCAACGGCAGGTGGCCGTTCCCGGCGGCATCACCGCTGCGGGCCTCCAGCTTCTGGATCGCGAGGTAAGCGACGTATTCTCCAAATTGATCCAAGCAACCCATGCTAAATATTACGAGGATGTTGAAAAAATCGAAGAAGCGTTCAAAGGCCTTACTCCTTGATGGCCAAGTCCTTCATAACGGAAATGCCTGCAAGATAAGCGTCGATCGCAAGCCGCAAGCTGACGTCCAAATCCAGCGGAATGCCAAAGCCCCCGGTCAGCTCCAAAGAGGTAAAACCATGTAGTATGCTGCGGATTCCTCTCACGGCATGAATCTTGGCGTCGCCCTCCAGCCCGTAATGGTTCATGACGGTAACGACGAGGTTCACGACCCGCTCATAGGCTTTAACCATCTCGTCATCCTGCCGGTCCGGCGCATGCTGAGCGGCTTGATACAAGCCTGGCCGCTCCCGGGCGAATTGGACGTAGGCAGCAGCCAGCGCCTTGACACCCTCTTCCCCGGAATTTCCCCGTACCGCTTCCGAAAGCGATGCATACAGCTCATTCACCCCGTAAAAAGCCATCCGTTTGCGCAAATCCTCCAAACCACCCACATGGTTGTACAGGGACGGCGTGCGGATTCCAAGCTTTTTGGCGAGAGAAGCCAAGGTTACCTCGGCCATCCCTTTTTCGTCGGCTAACTCAACCGCCGCTTCTACAACACCTTGCATGTCTAACCCCATCCTTGGTGACACAAAACATGTCCCCCTTTCTATGACTGACTATGCAGATTTGCTTTTGCTTGTTCCACAGCCCGACTCATCGCTTGCAGCGGGTGGTGGAGCATTTTGCCGTGACCTACGGCCAGAAGCTTCGGCTCTAGCTGCAAGAGCTGAACAGCACTTGCCAATGCCACTTCTTTATTCCAAGTAGCCAACGCCGGAAATGGAAATAACGGCCGCATTTGACCAGACACGGCGATACCACCCCGAAGTTGGAAGGCGTCTCCGACAATCAAGGCGCCGCTTCTCGTATCGAGAAAGGCCATGGAACCGGGTGTGTGTCCGGAAGTAGAAACCGCCCGTAAGGAGCCGATGAGGTCCCCGTCATACAGCAGCACATCGGCACGAGTCTTCACCTTTTCCGGAACGCCGCCGCGAATCGGAGTGGCAGGTTCATCCGGATCCAACGACCGATCCCCAGCCAACAGCCGACTATCTCTGGCGGATATATAGACAGGCGCATCCGGCAACGCCTCTTTAATCCCATCTAATGCTCCAATGTGGTCGCTATGCGCATGAGTCAGGACAATGCGGACGATCGGTTTTCCGATCCGCTTCGCTGCGAGCAATATCCCTTTCATACTATAAGGCAAAGCAGCGTCGATCAGAGTCAGCCCATCTTCCTCCTCCACCAAGTAGCAATTGACTGGGAACATTCGCGGCATAAAAGACAATTGGTGAACGTTCGCATATCGGGAAACTTGCATTCGGCTCACTCCCTCCACAAAACTAATATCATTAGTTTTAGTATAACTAATGGCATTAGTTTCCGCAACCCCTTTTTCTTCAAAAAGAAAAGCCGGCTTGCGCCGGCTGAAAGCATCATCTAGATGTCATCTGCTACTTAACTAAAGGAATCGCTCATTTCACATTCAGTTAGCGACGATGTTGACCAGCTTGCCTTTGACCGCGATGATCTTGCGGATGGTTTTACCCTCCGTCAGCTCTTTCACCTTCTCCAGTTCCTGGGCCAGTGCTTCCATAGCGTCCAATTCGAGGTTGGCGGCGATTTTCACCCGGTCGATGATTTTGCCGTTTACTTGGACGACGATTTCTACTTCATCGTCAACCGTGAGAGCTTCATCATATGTTGGCCATGCCTCATAGGTGATGCTTTCGCTATGACCCAGCTTCTCCCACAGTTCTTCGGCGATATGCGGCGCCAGCGGCGAGAGCAATTGCACGAACGCCTCCATGGCGCGTTTCGGAAGAACTTCCGTCTTATAGGCTTCATTGACGAAGATCATCAATTGGCTGATGGCGGTGTTGAAACGCAAGGCTTCAAAATCCTCGGTGATCTTCTTCACGGAACGATGCCAAACCCGCAGGAAGGCATCCGTCGTAGCCGCATCGCCATCGGCGATTTTGCTGTTCAAAGCGCCGTTCTCTCCGACAAACAGCCGCCAAATCCGGGCCAGGAAGCGGTGCGAGCCTTCCACGCCGGTTTCGCTCCAAGGCTTCGTGGCTTCCAGCGGACCCATGAACATTTCATAAATCCGCAAGGTGTCTGCGCCGAATTTGCTCACGATGTCATCCGGGTTAATGACATTACCCCGGGATTTGCTCATTTTCTCGTTGTTTTCCCCAAGGATCATGCCTTGGTTGACCAGCTTGTGGAACGGTTCCTTCGTGGCGACAACGCCCAGATCATACAGCACCTTGTGCCAGAAGCGGGCATAGAGCAAGTGCAGCACCGCGTGCTCTGCGCCGCCGATGTACAGATCCACCGGCAGCCATTTCGCTTGCAGCTCCGGCGAGCAGAGGGCTTGATCGTTTTTCGGATCGATATACCGCAGGTAATACCAGCAGCTTCCCGCCCACTGAGGCATGGTGTTGGTTTCCCGGCGGGCTTTCTTGCCCGTTTCTGGATCGACAGTGTTGACCCAATCCGTCACGTTAGCCAGCGGCGATTCGCCAGTGCCAGACGGCTTGATAGAATCCACATCCGGCAGCATCAGCGGAAGCTGATCCTCCGGCACCGTCTTCATCGTACCATCCTCCAGATGGAGGATCGGAATCGGCTCACCCCAGTAGCGTTGGCGGCTGAACAGCCAGTCGCGCAGCCGGTAAGTCACCTTGCCGCGGCCTTTTCCCTGCTCCTCCAGCCAGGAGATCATAGCGGCGATGGCTTGCTCGTTCTTCATGCCGTCCATGAAGCCCGAATTGACGTGAGCTCCGTCGCCGGCATAGGCTTCCTTCGTCAGGTCGCCGCCCTGTACGACTTCCAGAATCGGCAGATTGAAGGCTTTGGCAAAATCATAGTCCCGCTGGTCGTGGCCGGGAACCGCCATGATGGCGCCTGTACCGTAGCCGGCCAGCACGTAATCGGCGATCCAAATGGGTGTTTTCGCTCCGTTCACCGGATTGATCGCATAGGCGCCGGTGAAAACGCCGGTCTTAACCTTGGCAAGATCGGTTCGCTCCAGATCGCTTTTGCGCGCAGCGTTTTCCCGGTATAAAACTACAGAATCCCGCTGCTCGTCTGTCGTAATCAAGTCGACCAGCTCATGCTCGGGAGCCAGTACACAGTAAGTCGCTCCAAACAGCGTATCCGGACGGGTGGTGAACACGGTGAGCCCGGCATCCGCTTGCCCTTCTATCGCAAAATGCACCTCTGCACCGGTGGATTTTCCGATCCAGTTGCGCTGCATATCCTTGATGCTTTCGGACCAATCCAGCTCCTCCAGATCGTCCAGCAGCCGGTCAGCGTATTCGGTAATTTTCAGCACCCATTGGCGCATCGGCTTGCGGATGACCGGATGCCCGCCACGCTCGCTTTTTCCGTCGATAACCTCTTCGTTAGCCAGCACCGTTCCCAACGCGGGGCACCAGTTGACCGGCACTTCGTCGACGTAGGCGAGACCTTTTTTGTACAGCTGGATAAAAATCCACTGCGTCCACTTGTAATATTCCGGGTCCGTCGTGCTGATCTCCCGGTCCCAATCGTAGGAGAAGCCGAGGGATTTGATTTGGCGGCGGAACGTATCAATGTTTTTCTTCGTAAATTCCCGAGGATCGTTGCCGGTGTCGATGGCATACTGCTCCGCCGGCAGGCCGAAGGCGTCCCAGCCCATTGGGTGCAGCACGTTATAGCCGCGCATCCGCTTAAAACGGGATACGATATCCGTAGCCGTGTAGCCTTCCGGGTGGCCGACGTGAAGACCCGCTCCCGACGGATAGGGGAACATGTCGAGGGCGTAAAACTTCGGTTTGCTCTCATCGTTCTGCACGCTGAAGGTTTTGTGAGCATCCCAGTATTTTTGCCATTTCGGCTCGATAGATTGGGGGTTGTAGCCTTGTTCTTTTTCCGTTGACATGATAAACAGCCTCCTTGATTACTGCGCATTTCATTCTGACAATCGTTACGGCGCCCGGCAAAAATAAAAAACCTCCCGCCCCTGCCGAATAACAGCCAGGGACGAGAGGATTTCGACTCCCGTGGTACCACCCTAGTTAGACGGGCTCAAAGCCGCCACGTCTCACTCAAAACGCCGATATCGCCGGCTCGTACGGAACGGTTCATCCCAAAGGAAATGCATCCTTCAAAAGTTTGCCGTTCAGGCTCTAAGGCGAGTTCATTCCGCGCATCCGCCGGCTTCCACCCTTATACCGGCTCTCTGTGGGGCGCATCCGGAATTACTGCTCCTTTTCTTTGCCCGTGGTTACTATTATTATTAGCACGATTATAGAAAAGAAACCGGTCTTTTGTCAAGATTTGTGACAGCTGACAGCCGTCTCTCTCGATAAATTGGGCCGTTAGGCAGGATTATATCGTTATAAACTATGTATTCTCTTTCGATTGTGCAGGCGAAAGCCTATAGTTAAGGCATACGGTACTGGGATTACTTCCTTTGACCAAAAGCTCATCTGAACGGTATCGATCCTTTAGTCATGAAATCGAGGGATAACGTATGCCTCCAATCCAGTAAAAACAAGCGCATTTGCATGGCGTTACGGATGCGCCGGGAACCCGGCGTACGTTTAAGCGCAAACGGTAGCGGGGTTTCCGGCCGGCGTCCATTACGGATCGAACGGAGGATAACCGATGGCGAAGTGTTCTATTTGCAGCAAAACGGCCGCATTCGGCAAGAAGACATCCTACTCTCACTCTCATGTGACCGGTAGGCACAGGAGAGTGCGGAAAGCGAATATACAACGCATGAAAATCCTTATCGGCGGGGTAGCCAAGCATGCCTATGTATGTACCGGCTGCCTGAAATCCGGCAGGGTTGTGAAAGCCTAAATAACAGCAGCGGCCTCCTTTCGGATGCCGCTGCTGTTTCGTTTCTTTTATGGATGCTTTATGGCTTTACCGCCACGAAAAATGCCCGCTCCGTCTCCTCGTCCGCCGGCCGCCAGGTAAAATCGGCGAATGCCTCGACCCGAGCGAAGCCAACCTCGCGAAGAGCCGTTTCAATCCACTGGATGTCGTACCCCCGCTGACGGTGCATCTCTTCAAAGCGGTAGAAGAGATCGCGGGCACCTTTCTCCCCCTGCTCCCGGACAAAAATCGAGAGGTGATGCTCGATCTCGCACGTCGTCTCCTCAAGCTCACACGTCCAGATGTAGGCAATATCATCCTCATCCAGAACGAAGGGCTGTTCCTCGGCGTAACCTTGATAGCGGTAAGGAGTGTTCATGTCGAAGATGAACCGCCCACCCGGCTTCAAGCCCGCAAAGGTTTGCCGGAAAGCGGTAATCAGGTCCTCATCATCCGTAAGATAATTGAGGCAGTCGCAAAGGGAGATGGCTGCATCCGCCTGCCGGGGCAGCTCCCACTCCCGCATATCCTGTTGCAGCCATTCCACCCGACCGCCGGCAGAGGACGTAAGGCCCGGCAGCATCGTTTCCTCCTTCATCCTTGCTGCAGCCAGCATCTCTTCCGACAGGTCGATACCTGTCATCCGGAAGCCGCTGCTAGCGAGGGGCAAGGTGAGGGTGCCGGTGCCGCAGCCCAGATCCACAATGGTTTCCGGCCGTCCGTACCGGTTCCAGCATTCCTCCAGAAATGCCAGCCACTCCCGGTAAGGCATATCCTCCATCAGCCTGTCATAACAGGCGGCAAATTGTCCGTATGCCAATCCGATCGCTCCTTCCTCTCAAGCATGAAAGAAGCCCTTCTTGGAGGAAGGGCGACTTGAACCATAATCTCCGCTCTCCGACCATCCTTGAAACGATCCACAGAATATGCGGGATGGAGCGGGCATTGCGGGTGACTACGAAGTGCATTTTGTTCATCTTTTTTAGCACAAAACGGTATTAAGTCAAACGAAATGCACTCGATGCAACAACCGATCAAGCTTGTCCATCATCCGCAGGCTCTGACGCCGATCCGGCAGCCGACTCCTGCAGATATGTCCAATTTTCCTTCTGGCTAATAAGACCTTCCTTCATCAGCTTGCCCAACGCCCGCTTGAAGGCCCCTTTGCTCATCCCGAATTTGGCGAGGACGACGTCCGCCGACGTGCTGTCGGAATAGGGCATCGAGAACTGCGGCCGGCTACGGAGAAACGCCAAAATCTTGTCCGCGTCCTCTTCCCGGCCCACATGCTTGGACTGGCGCATGGACAAGTTGACCCGGCCGTCTTCCCGGATATACACGACCCGCGCTTTCGCCGTCTCCCCCACCCGCAGCGGATGCGTCCGCTCGCTGGCGTGGATCATGCCGATGACGCCGAAGCCGAGCACGCCGCCGTCTACTACCGCGAAGCTGCCCATTTGCAGCGCCTTGTACACCCGCACGTCCAGCCACTGGTTCATCCAAGCGCTTGGCGCGTGGAAAGTGAGCGGCGCCAGCTCATCCTCTCCGGCGAGCTTGGCGATGAGCCGGCCTTGCCGATCATGAGCCAAAGTGACGAAAACCTTGTCACCGGGAACTGGCCGCAGGTCTTTGAACTCCGGCTGCTCCTTAAAAGGAAGGAGCAGATGCCTGCCCAGCCCCATATCGAGAAAGGTGCCGAAACGGGGATGGATTTCCACCACTTCCAAAAGTGCCACTTCGCCCATGCGGATAAGCGGCGTTTTTTGCGTAGCGGCCAACCGGTCCTCGGTATCGTAGAAAAGGAAAACCTGAAGCTTCTCCCCTGGTTTTTTCCCTTTCACCTTATCGGTTTCCGCATAAGCGAGAAGCACTTCCTCCGCGCCGTCAGTGACGAAATAGCCGTAGGGAGACACTTCCCGGGCTATGGTCAACTCATACACATAACCTGCTTCAAGGCTCATACCCGTTCAACTTCCTTCGCGTCAGACCACAGACGCTCAATGTTGTAATACTCCCGCTCGTCCCGGTGGAATACGTGGGCTACCACATCCCCCATATCAACCAGCACCCAACGGGCTTTATCCATTCCTTCAACCCCGCGTACCCGGACTCCCAGCTTTTCCGCTTGCTTACGGATTTCCGTAGCGATGGCTTGCACCTGAGTTTCCGAATTGCCGTGGCAGATCACGAAATAATCGGTAATCAGCGATATGCCCTGAAGATCGAGAGCGATCAAATCCAGCGCTTTTTTATCGTCGGCCGCTTTCCACACAGCGGAAAGCAATGCGTTTTTCGTCATTGACTATCCCTCCTTTTTCCGTAGTTCATCAATAAGTGCATTGCGGGAGAGCAGTGTCAAGGGGAAGATTTTCTCGCCCCGAGACAATAGAAAGCGGATCGTCGAATCAAAACCGGCAATCAACGCCTTTTCCATGCTGGTCTCCGCCAGCGTCCTCAAATGCGCCACTTCCGGGTAATCCCGTCCCGGCTCGATGTAATCGGCGAGGCAGACCACTTTTTCCAAAAGCGTCATGCCTTCCCGGCCGGATGTATGATAACGGATGGCGTCCAGTACTTCCTCATCGTCCACCCCGAAATCCCGCTGCACCACATAAGCCCCCACCGGCCCATGCCACAAAGGCTTATCGAAAAGCAGCAAGTCCTTGGAAAGATCACTCTCCAGAATGACCTGACGTTGCTTCTCAACAGGCCAATACTTGCAGTAATCATGAAGAAGACCGGCAAGCTCGGCCTTGGCCGGGTCCGCTCCGTATTTTTGGGCCAGCTGGACGGATGACTTCATAACGCCGACAGTATGCTGCCAGCGTTTTGCCGGAAGCTCCCGCTTTACGGTAGCTTTCAACCGTTCAAAATCAAGTCTCATAGAGTCGGTTCTCCTCGATATATCGCTGTACCGGAACGCTAACGAGATACCGGTATGACCTTCCGTCCCGGACACGGGCGCGGATGTCGGTGGAGGATATCTCAACGAGCGGCATGGGCACAAGCCGGATTTTATCCCGAAGCTCCCAGGGCAGTTGCTCCAACTGGAGTGCATAACCCGGACGCGCAAGGCCGATAAACGTGACAAGCTTGGCAAGATCGCCAATCCGGTGCCAATGGGGCAGATACATCACCATGTCGGCGCCGATAATGTAATAAAACTCCCGATCCGGGAACTCCCGGACCATCTCCTCCATGGTGCTTACCGTAAAGGAGGTGCCTCCCCGGCGGATTTCAAAATCCGACGCCCGAAACCGTGGGTTGCCGGCAACGGCCAGCTCCACCATCTCCAAGCGGCGGGCGGAATCCGTTTGCGGCGCGTTTCGCTTATGCGGCGGCACGTGAGCGGGCATGAACCACACTTCATCCAGCGCCGCTTCCTCGCAAGCCCGTTCCGCTGCGATCAGATGCCCCAGATGGATCGGATCGAAGGTGCCTCCCATGATTCCAATCTTCATGCGGTCCCCGCCTTACGGAAGCTCGATGGTTTTGTGATCCGTCGATTCTTTGTACAGCACGATGGTTTTGCCAATGACCTGAACGAGTTCCGCGCTTGCGCCTTCAGCCAGTTCAGCGGCAATTTCATCCCGGTCGTCCATGCAGTTGTTCAAAATCGACACTTTGATCAACTCACGGGTTTCCAGCGCTTCCTCCACGTGCCGGATCAGATGGTCGTTCATGCCCCCTTTGCCCACTTGAAAAATGGGGGTCAAATGATGGGCCATCGACCTTAAATAACGTTTTTGTTTTCCAGTCAACATGATTTTACCCTCTATTCCTGCGAAATAATATACCGTTGTTCTATGCTGCGGCATTTGGGTTATGCGCCGAGGGCTTGTTCCACAGCTTCCCTCATGGCGGCTACGGGAGCCGTATCGCCGGTCCAATACTCAAATGCGTAAGCCCCTTGATAGATGAACATGCCTAGTCCGCTGTGAATGCGGGCGCCGCGGGCTTCCGCTTCCTTCAGCAACAATGTGATGCGCGGATTATACACGATATCGCTGACTAACATGCCGGGACGAATCCACTCGGCGCGGATCGGCGTTTCATCCACCATTGGATGCATGCCGATGCGTGTCGTGTTGATCACGATATCCGCTCTCTCCATGACAACGGGAACTTCCGTGAGTCCGATGCCCGTAACTGCTCCATAACCGCTAGCGGCTTGGGCTAGCTCCTGCGCTTTCTCCGGAGTCCGGTTGGCGATGACGATTTCCGCCGCCCCTTCCGCCGCCAAGGCGAAGGCAATAGCCCGGGCAGCTCCGCCGGCACCGACCATCAGAATGCACTTGCCCTTGGGATGACAGCCCGTTTCCTCTATGAGAGATCGGACATAACCGATCCCGTCGGTGTTGTACCCAATCAACCTTCCATCCCGGTTGACGACTGTATTTACGGCGCCAATGCGGCGGGCTGCCTCATCGATCTCGTCCAAGTAGTCCATAACCTCCAACTTGTGGGGGATGGTAACATTGACACCGCCGTAGCCTAAAGCGCGAATTCCGGCAATCGCATCTTTCAGTGTGCCCGGTTTGATATGAAAAGCGGCATAAACGGCATTGATACCCTTTTCGGAAAAGGCCCGGTTCAGCATGAGCGGGGACTTGGAATGGCCTACCGGATCACCGAATACACCGAACAAACGGGTCCCCGTATCGATAATTGGCGCGTGAGTGATAACCGACATGCTTCTTCCCCTCTCTAAACACTCGGCGTGCACGTTTAAATCAAAGCGGAGCGCACCGTGACCCGTACGCCTTTAGGCGCGTACACTTCCACTTCTGCACCAAGCGGGCTATTCGCGGTAATCCAACCCAACCCGGAGATCAAAATGTCCGTCTTCATTCCTTTCGGAATACGAACCGGATGCTTCGTAAGCGGCGGAAGTTTATCCAGATTCTCCAAAGCCGGGGGCTGCAGCAGTTCGCCTTTGTGCGTGGCGTACAGTTCGTCGGCGTTTTCCAGTTTGGTGCGGTGAATCTTTAAGGAGTTGGCGGTATAGCACGTAAAGGACTGCCGTTCTCCCTTAATGAAATCCATCCGGGCAAGGGCGCCGAAGAAAAGCGTCTGCTTCTCATTTAGCTGGTAGACCATCGGTTTCAAAACGGCAGATGGCATAATGACCGGAAGCTCTTTCTTGTCGATCAATTCGGTCAGCCGGTGCCGATAAACGATCCCCGGCGTATCGATGATGCTCTTCCCGTCGTCCAATGGAATCCGTACTTCGTCCAGCGTGGTCCCCGGATAAGGCGATGTGGTCAGTTCCCCTTCCAGGTCGCTGTAGTCCCGGATCAGCCGGTTGATCAGTGTCGATTTCCCGACGTTGGTAGCGCCGACGACATAAACATCGCGGCCTTTGCGGTACGTATCGAGCTTCGACAACAGCACGTCAAAGCCCATGTTTTTACGTGCGCTGCACAGAACGACGTCGACGACTTTCAAGCCATTGTCCGCCGCCTGCTTTTGCACCCAATTGCGGATACGGTTCAGGTTGGTCACCTTCGGCAGCAGGTCGATTTTATTGACGACCAGCAGTACCGGATTGTTGCCGATAAACCGCTGCAAGCCGGCAATCAGACTACCTTCGAAATCAAAAATATCGACGATATGGACGACCAAACTGTTAGTGGCGGCGATCGCCCCGAGTATCTTCAAAAAGTCATCCTGATTCAGGGTAACGCCGGACACTTCATTATAGTGCTTGATACGGAAACAGCGCTGGCAGATCACCGGGATCTTCGCCAACGCCTGTTCGGGAACGTAGCCGATCCGCCCCGGATCGTCCGTTTGCAGGGCGACACCGCAGCCTTCGCAGCGGAGCTCCTCCCCATCCGTTCCATGCATGCTGTTATCTTCAAGCCGCTTCGTCATGAAATTCCTCCTGCGGGGTTCATTTGCTGCTTTGTTTCTTCATCCAGCGGATGACGATTTTCTCCAACCTGCGGTTGATCCGGGTAAAGAACCCTTCGTCCGCCGGTGAGATGGGTTGAACGAGAATCGTATGCAGACCCATTCGATTTCCGCCCAGAACGTCCGTCATCATCTGATCGCCCAAAACGGCGGTTTGCTCAGCATCCAGTCCGATTACTTGTAGCGCACGCCGAAAAGCCAGATTGGAAGGCTTGCGGGCGGCAAAAAGGAAAGGAATGCCCAAGGGTGAAGCAAAACGGCTTACCCGGGCTTCCTTGTTATTGGATACGATCACGACTTTAAAACCCGCTGCCTGCACGTGCTTCAGCCATTCCACAAGCTCGGGAGTAGCCAGCGGTTCCTTCGCTCCTACGAGAGTATTGTCCAGATCCGTAATGATTCCCCGGATTCCCTTGTCCCACAATTCCGCAAGGACAATCTCATAAATTGTCGCCACCTGCTGACGCGGCACAAACTTTTGCAGCATCCGTTCACCTCAAAATATCTCATCCATAAGGATTGTAGTATTGAAACTATACCACACTTCTCCATTTTCATGCAAAAAACGAATCAACTGCACTTGTTCATTTCAACGTCCCTTTATTCGCCTCTCTTATATTCTAAAATATCGCCGGGCTGACACTCCAATGCTTAGGAATTGAGAATTCAAGCGGTAGTTGCATGGAGTAAGGCGTCTTGTTCAACTAATACTTGATAGGAGGCTTCCAACATTTATGCTATCCTAATCACAACAGTGCGCACTGTAAACGGTTCCTTATTGGAGGAATAAGAATGCTCGATGTAAAAAAAATCGGGGCCTATATATCGAAGCTGCGAAAACTCGAAGATATGACTCAAATGGAGCTTGCCGATCAATTAAACGTAAGTCATCAAGCCGTATCAAAATGGGAGCGCGGCGAATCCCTGCCGGATATAGGCACGATTTTGGTCCTTGCTAAACGGTTTCAGATTACTACGGATACCTTACTGAACGGGGGGCAAGCGCTAGAACAGCCTCAACAACCATTCGGTGAAATGGTGGAGCGAATCGCCGAGAACAAGCCGAATCTAGTCGCCGAGATGATCAATCAAGGGCAGATTTATTTGGAAGATTTGGTACAGGTGGCTCCGTTGGTCAAGGCTAGTACGCTTAATCAAGTCACGAAGAATGTCAGCCAAACCCGGATTCATCTAGATGTGGTTGAAAGTTTGGCCCCATTTCTCGGAACGGAAGCTCTAGAGTCATTAATTTTGCAGATCCCAGAGGATGAATGGCAATGGAAGGCGATTCTTCATCTTGCCCCGTATATAAGCAATCGTTGTTTGAATCAACTATTAGATAAATCGATAAAGGATAAGATGAGTTTCCAGCAATTGATGGAATTTGCGTCATTTCTCGATCATGAGCAACTGGAACGAATGGTTCTACAAATAGAAGATGGCAGCTTGAATTGGGATGTTATTGGAGAGTTAGCTCCTTTTATTAGTAAAGAAACCTTTGGCAAGCTAGTAAGTAAAGGCGCTAATGGCACAATCTCAAATAGCAGAATGATTAGTTTAGCCCCCTTTTTGGGCAAAGAATACATTCAGATCTTGATTTCAAGTATGGATGTGAGCCAGCTTGATCCGAATCTTCTAACAAATCTGGCTCCTTTTACAAATGGAGAAACCATGAGCAAGTTTGTCTTAAACATAGTGAACCATAAGAAATAAACATGGAGGTTGAACAAGATGAGTTCAATTTTATGGACCTTTGAATTGGTCGTGCTGCTAGGGCTTAGTGCATTAGTAGTGTTTGCCATTATCCGTTCTATCCGGATTATCCCGCAGCAGAAAGTCGCAGTCATCGAAAGATTGGGAAAATTCCTTCGAGTGTTGAACCCTGGCTTCCATCTCATCATTCCATTCGTCGACAGAGTAAGACACCTGCACGATTTACGGATTCAGCAAGCAGACGTCCCCTCTCAGATGGTGATTACGAAGGATAATGTTCAAATTAAGATTGATACGGTTTTCTTTTATTTCGTTCATGATGCAATGGCAGCAACCTACAGTATTCATGATTATGTAAAAGGCATAATAAACATCACGGCGGCGAACATTCGTCAAGTCGTAGGCAATATGGAACTGGATGAAACCCTTGCCGGCAGAGAAAAAATCAGTTTGTACCTAAGACATTCTTTGGAAGCGGCAACTGAAAAATGGGGGGTAAACATCGAACGTGTGGAGGTAATCGATATCCATCCCCCAATCGAAATTCATAACGCGATGGAAAAGCAAATGAAAGCAGAGCGGGAGAAACGGGCTAATATTTTACAGGCTGAAGGGGAAAGGCAAGCCGCGGTGTTACGTGCAGATGGAGAAAAACAGGCGGAAGTTTTACGTGCCGAAGGTGCGAAACAAGCTATGATTCTGCAAGCCGAGGGGCAGAAAGAGTCGAATATTCGAATAGCGGAAGGAAATCAATTATCACAGGAATTGGACGCCAAGGGAAAGGGAGCGGCCATAAAAATTATAGCTGGGGCTGACAAACTTAAGATTGAGACCATAGCGGAGGCGGAAAAAAATAGAATCGAAAAAATCAAAAGCGCTGAAGCGGATCCTCAGTTTCTTACCTATAAATCTTTAGAAGCTTTGGGGGAAATATCAAAAGGACAGGCGACCACCCTTTTCGTTCCGACTGAAGCGGTAAACGTATTTTCAAGCATTGGGTCATTATCCAAAATAGCAAATACACTAAATAAACAAGCCAATATAGATGAACAAAATAGCTGAATATTTTAGCTGAACGTTACAAAAATAGGGATCACCTGATGCCGCGCAGTCAGATGATCCCTATTTTTTTGAATTAACGGGCAGGATAGCTCAACAGAGAATCCCTAATCCCCTACGGCAGCCTGCTCATTTTATTATGGGATGGGATAATTTATAATTATGCTTGTTCAACCCCTCAATACTTTCCAGAAAGAGGTTTGAATCAATGTCAATCAAAACGAATGCCTGCCGGATACTCGATACCCTCCATATAACATATACGCTGCATGAATACGTTTGGGATGAAAATCAATTGGATGCGACAACTGTTGCCACCAAAGTGGGCTTACTCCCAAGTCAGCTATATAAAACACTCATCTTAAGAGGGGACAAGTCCGGTATCATAGCAGCCTGTATTCCGGGAGATAAGGAATTGAATTTGAAGAGCTTAGCTTCCGTAAGCGGAAATAAAAAAGTTGAAATGGTGGCTGTCAAAGAAATTCAATCCCTTACAGGCTATATACGGGGTGGCGTCTCTCCCCTTGGCATGAAGAAAAAGTACCCCCTTTACTTGCATTCGTCTGTAAAATCGATGGATCCTGTCAGTATTAGCGGCGGCCGCCGGGGATTGCAAATTTTTCTGCATGGAGAAGATTTAGCAGCAGCTTCTGAAGGGTACCTTGCTGACATTGCTTACGAGTAACCCTGTTCGGGTAATGAAGTATATGGTTATGTAACAAATTAGTTTGTCTGGATAGCCAGAATATTTCGGTGATATCGATGAGGAGGCGCTCAATAATGAAGACTCTATTCCTATACAACTGGCAGGTTCGGAATGACTGGTTCTCTTGGTGTGAGGATGTATCTGAAGATGAATTACTTAAAACTCGAATTGGCGGTGTTGGCGGAATCTTAAAAACCCTGTATCACATCGTTTATTTGGAATATAGTTGGATCCACAGCGTAGTGCAGGGAAAAGCAGATTTTGGACAAGAGCCCTTCGAGGCGCACAGTAGTCTGAGGCAGGTGCAAGATTTATCTATGCAGTTTCACGCAGAAGTGGAGCCATTTGTTATGTCATGGACATCGGAAATGGAACGTAATGAGCTGACACTTCTACGTGATAATGGTGAATGGATAACCTATAAACATGGAGAAATCATGCGTCACGTCATCGCTCACGAAATACACCACATGGGTCAGTTGTCTGTATGGGCGAGAGAAATTGGGCGAGAACCAATCACAGCTAATCTGCTTCGTAGGGGATTGTTCAACTAAAGGAAAATTTCATGTCACGAGCAGATAACGATCGTTAACCGCCAACCAACCGAACAAAAAAGAGGCCGCCAGATGAGCGACCTCTTTTTCATACGTCTATTGATTCAGTTTTCGCGCTTAACCTACAACAGCTGTTCACGAATCCGGCGTACATGACCTGCCGCCTGTACCACTTCGTCCGCCGTCACCGGCCGAGGACTGTATTTCGCTTTTTCGAACAGGTCGAGGAATTGTTCCAAATCCCGGGTCAGCCAAACATCCATCTCGCGCCAACGGAAAATGGTTTCTCTCGCCGTTTCATAATCGTGGACTTGAAACCCTTTCTTACGGAACGCTTGCACCAGCTTCTCATACTCCCGAATCAGTTCTTGCCCCGGTGTCCGGACCTTGCGACGACGCATAAGCCACGAGGGAAGCCATTTGATCTTGCCTTTCTTGACCAGGGATCGAGGTAGTACGAAGAGCCAGAAAACAACGATCAACGCGACAACGATCAAGGATCCTGCTGCAACCAAAAACCAAGTCGTCTGCCAGAAAGGTGTGTGGACCGCATGCTCATTTGCTCCTACATCATCGGTAGGATTCAACGCAGATAAATTTGAATCATCCGGTGAAGCATCGGGCGATGCGGCTAACGGAACGCTGAAACCAGCTGTCGGTTCGAAAGGAATCCAGCCGTACCCGCTAAAGTACACTTCCACCCAAGAGTGGGCATTGGAATTTCGGACCGAGTAGGTGCCGCGTCCGGTTGGATTGATATCTTCCATATGATAACGCATATCGTTGGAGAGACCGTTCTCCCTCGGATCTGAGCCTGTGCTGTAGCCCTTCACCCAACGGGCCGGCATGCCGATGATTCGGCTCATCACCGTCATTGAGGTGGAATAATAATCGCAATAGCCTTCTTTTGTTTCAAAAAGAAACCGGTCCACGAAATCTTTAGAGCCGGCGGAACTCTCTTTCGGCTCGCTGGTATAGGGATATGTTTCTTTCAAATAGTTCTCAATGGCCTTCACTTTATCGTAGGGCGTCGCAGCATCCTTGGTGATATCCAATGTCAGCTGCCGAACCCGATCCGGTAGCGTGTCGGGAAGCTGCAGTTCATCTTGAAGCAGCTTCTTTTCCGGATAATCCATCGTCACCTGACGAAGACCGGCTTCATCTAAAATCGGCAGTTGAGATATCACTTTATAGGATTTGGGATACACGCCGGCGTTCTTCTCCCATAGCAGCGATTGGGAATCCGGCTGCCAGAGGACCGCTTTATAGTCTCCTTTTTCGCCGTCCGGTTCGCCTAAATTGACGATGCTCGACGGAGATAAAGCAGCAAACAACACCGGATAATCGGGTGACTTCTTTTTGAAGGTCACGGTTTGCTCGACTTCCACGGTCTTCAGCTTCGGCGTGGCGAAACGGTCGCTTGCTGTAAACTGTCCGCCCGGCCCGCTAACAGATTCGTAGGACCCTTCCTGTTTCGTTTGCTCCCAGCCTTTCCCCGTATAGAAGGAGCGTGTCTCACCCCGCCAATAGCTTTTATAGGTCGTATCAACGGAGAACACTTCGCTGTAATCGAAGGTAAAACCGCCACCCAGATGGCTATCGTCGCGGCTGTAGCCCGAAGAGGTATTCAGATTGAGGCTGATCGGCGTGTCCAGTTCGGCAAACTTCCCTACTCCGGCAACAGGATGCCCCTTCCAATCCATGTACATACTGTACGGATCCTTCAACGGGTTGCGGATTTCCGGCATTCCCGTTCCGATCCAGACGGTAATCGTCAAAAGCAGCACGATGGGCAATGAGAAGCTGATCGGATAATCCGCGATATATCCCCAGCCGACGGGATTTTTATCCTTCAAATTGGAAAAATGGCGGATGACCAGGAGGAACAGCCCGCTTAAAATCATCAGCGCCGCTTCATCCCACAGATAGATAGTGCTGAAGGAATCCCGGAGGGCCATGGCAAGAATGCCGGCGGCCATTATCAGGTAAATCCTCCGGATGCTGCGAACCCACCACAATGCAGCCAAAAATACAATCCATGCACCTAACCCATACAAATAATAAGGATCAAACTGAATGTAATTGAAGTATAGCAAGTCCTGCAGATTGGACAGGTTCCGCACTTTCACAATCTCCAAGTGATAGTGCAGTGCAAAACCGTGCATCACCGTAATCAGTAAAAGCTGAAAAAAACGTTGCAGGAATTTCAACTTCAGGGGAACAAACTCCGTTAGCCCCACAATGACGAGTGTTAAGGTAATGACTTGAACCGTTTTCGGCAAGAAGCCCGGGTCCTCCTCACCAAACCAATGGACGAAGGAATACAGGAAAAGGCCAGTGAAAAGCGTGATGAAAATCCGCTGCCAGTGAGTCAGCAAATACTCGAGCAGAAAAGATCGACTTTTCTGCATTACAGTTGCTTTCAATAGCCTCGACCTCCCAACACGGCGGGAAGATCTTCAAGAGAGGAAACCGGATAAGCGAGAAATCCTTTAGAGTTCACAAACTTCACCCATGGAGCCGGATCTTCCGCAGGGTCCCAGCCGAGACGGATGTGGCAGCCGTTCATCTGTTTTTGGTGCACCCAGTTCAGCGCCTTCCATACACCCTCGCCCTTCTGCGGAGTGATCAGCACGACGAAGGTGCCGGGGCTCAGATTGCGCGAACGATCCTCCAGTATGCTCAAAAGCGGGTGGTAACCGTCAGCCTGAACATCGATGAGATGGTTCATCACTTGGACAAAAGAAACGGCACCTACTTTAGGCTCGATCATGACGGAGTCTTTTCCGACGGACAGCAGCCCCATGGACACACCGCGTTTTTTGCCGTATTGAAAAAGCGAGGCGGCGACTGAGACGCCCGTTTCAAAAACCTCCTCGCTCCCGTAGCTTCTCTGGCTGCGGTCGAGGACAATGATGGTCTTTGGCATCGATTCCCGCTCGAATTCTTTGGATTTCCATGTTCCCGTTCGCGCCGTGGCGTTCCAATGGATGCGGGAAAGCCGGTCACCATAGTTATACTCCCGGACGCCGTTGATCTGCGTCGTTTCCCGATGGGCACGGGTCGTAGAACTGTGGTGGTGCATCCCTTTCAACATCTGGTTCATCTGCTTCCATTCGGTAATCCCGATGGTGCGGGGATAAACGCTGAAATGATGCCCCAAATCCATCTGCCCTCTATGATCGAAGACACCGAAAATATCGCCCGTAGAGCAATCCGTCCGTTCAAACCGATATAAACCGCGGCGTAAAGGATGAGTGCGATACTCCACCGATCCTGTCCTTTTCCAATCAGGAATCAAGGTCGACTCAAAGGAGGTCTTCCCTTTGCTGCGATGGACCAGCGTATCTTTAACGATGACATAAGGAATCGGCCAAATACCTGGCACCTGGACATCAATTTTGACTCCGAGGGTGACTCCGGCTTCCAACGGTTCGTCATCGTAACCGCCGCTGACATAGCGCACTCCTTTGACCCGGTTAATGCCGCTGTATCTTCCAAGCAGGATATATATGCACAGGATAAAGGTAATCACGAAAATCATAAGCGCAAACTTTCCGCCCTGAAAAAGCATGAAAGACAGCGCCGATATAAAAACAATTAGAACGAGCCAGAATCGTAAAGTCAGCTTTCTTTCCTGTCTAGGGTTTAAAACACCCATCCCTGATCACCTCTGCATCCGGACGGGCACCTTCACCTGCTCCATCACCGAACGAAGGGCGGAGCTGACCGTCATCCCTTCCAACCGGGCTTCGGAATGAAGCAAGATCCGGTGGCCCAAGATGGGCGGCACGAGGGTTTTGACGTCGTCGGGTAGAACGAAATCCCGGCCTTGAATGAAAGCGTATGCTTTAGCAGCATGAGTCAGAGCCAAGGTGGAACGGGGGCTGGCGCCCAGGAAAATGGACGGATGCTCCCGAGTTTTACGCACGATATTTACGATATATTTGCCGACTTCCTCTTCCAGGTAGATATCATGGACCTTTTGCTGCAAGGCGAGTATTTGCTCCGTATCGGCGACGGGCTCCAAGGTTTCCACCGGGTGAACCTTGCTTTGGGAAACCAGCATGCGGTACTCCGTGGCTTCGTCCGGATAACCGAGGCTGAATTTCAACATAAAGCGGTCCAATTGGGCTTCTGGAAGCACGTAGGTCCCTTCGAAATCTATTGGGTTTTGGGTGGCCAAAAGCAAAAAGGGCTCCGGCAGCTCATACAACTCGCCGTCGACGGTGACATGATGCTCTTCCATCGCTTCCAGTAAAGCGGATTGGGTCTTTGTCGTCGCTCGGTTAATTTCATCGGTTAGCAAAATATTAGTCATCACCGGACCCGGACGGAAAACAAATGACTCCATTTTCGGGTGGTAGATCGATACGCCTGTAATATCAGTTGGAAGCAGGTCGGGATTGCACTGAATGCGTCGGTATTGGCCTTTGATAGAACGGGCTAACGCCTTGATCAGCACGGTTTTCCCCGTACCCGGTACATCCTCCAGCAAAACGTGGCCTCCCGCTAGAAGAGCGGTCAGGAGAAGCTTGATTTCTTCCCGTTTTCCCAGGATGCATGACTCTAGATTGTTTTGCAAGCGCTGTACAATTTCCAGATCGGCTTTCCGGTTACCCTCCATGTCGGTTCCTCCAATAGTATATGATGGAATAAATTAGCTCTTTTGAGGAAATTTTCATTCACAAGATTGTTATACTAGTTTCATTTTACAGGATTTGAGAATCTCCGTACAGGGAAGCCCTTCTAAATTTGTTTGTCACTTCATCCATTTCATTCCTTTTTTCGGAACGCAAAAAAACCGCGGCTTCTTCCATCTGGAATAAAGCGCGGCTATATGGAACCTTTGTGTAAAGCAAAAAGGGAAAAGCTATCCGCGAGGCCGGAACAAAAGCGCCGCCAGAAAGGAAAAAATGATAGCGGAGGAGATCCCCGCCGACGTCACTTCGAAAATACCAGTCAATATCCCGATCCAACCGTGCTGGTCGAATTCCTGCAGAGCGCCGTGAACCAGTGAATTGCCAAAGCTGGTGATAGGAACCGTAGCGCCGGCACCGGCGAACTTGATAAACGGGTCATACCAGCCCAGTCCATCCACGATGGCGCCAATCACTACTAGGGTGCTCATGGTATGTCCAGCCGTCATTTTAAACCCGTCAATGAGAATCTGTCCGAAGACGCATATCCCACCGCCAATGACAAAAGCCCAAACGTACTGCATCATATTCCCGCCGCCTCCTTTCGTTCAATCGCTACGGCATGGGCGATGCAAGGAATCGTCTCGCCTTGTTGGGCGGAAATCTGAGATAGGAGCGCCCCCGTCGCCACCACCAGAATCCTCTTCACTTCCCCTTTTTCAAGGCGGTTTAGCAAGTGTCCATATGTGACGGAGGCGGAGCAGCCACAACCGCTTCCCCCCGCTTGAACCTGCTGCTTTTTCCGGTCGTAGATCATCAAGCCGCAATCCGTAAAATCCGTCTGGGCGTACGGTACCTCTTTCTCCTTAAGTAGATCCTTGACCAGTTCATGGCCGACAGAAGCCAAATCTCCTGTCACGATCATATCGTAATACCCCGGCTCCAACCGGAAATCCCGGAAATGGGCAGCGATGGTATCCGCCGCAGCCGGCGCCATGGCTGCACCCATGTTATACGGGTCTTTAATGCCCATATCGACAATCCTGCCGATAGTGGCGCGAGTCACCACCGGCCCATCTCCCGCCGCTGCAACGATGGAAGCTCCGGCTCCCGTCACGGTGTACTGGGCTGTCGGCGGCTTTTGAGAGCCGTATTCCGTCGGATAACGGAATTGCTTTTCTGCCGTGCAGTTATGACTGCAAGTGCCGCATAACACGTACTTGCCGCCGCCTGTTTGCACGATAAGAGAAGCCACTGCCAAGCTCTCCATCGCCGTCGAGCAGGCGCCGAAGACTCCCAGATAAGGAACGCCGAATGTTCGGGCAGCAAAGGTGGTGCTGATGATCTGGTTCATCAGATCGCCGCCGACGTAAAAATTGACTTGTTCCTTGGTGATCCCCGCTTTTTTTATAGCCAGCTTGGCCGCTTCCTCCATCAGCTTCCGTTCCGCCTGTTCCCAGCTTTTTTGCTCTAGCGTCAAGCTCTCATAGATCTCGTCGAAATCGGCGGCAAGAGGACCCTTTCCCTCCTCCGGTCCGACTACAGCGGCGCGACCCAATATAACAGGCTTGGCACTAAAGAGCCAGCTCTGATGTCCGGTCATCATAACGAAGCCCTCCTTTCTTAGGTGAATAACCCGTGGAGAATCCCAATGAAAAAAGCCGCAACCGTTCCAAAGACGATGACCGATCCGGCTAATTTAAACATGTTACCTCCCACCCCGTAGACGAGTCCCTCGCTGCGATGCTCAAGAGCAGCTGAGCACATCGAGTTGGCGAAGCCCGTCACCGGAACGGCCGATCCGGCGCCTGCCCATTGGGCAATCTTGTCGTACACCCCAAGACTCGTCAAAATGACGGATAGGAGGATCAGCACCGCCACGGTTGGATTGCCCGCCGTTTTTTCAGTAAACCCGTTGTGTTTGAACAGTTCCATCAGGCATTCGCCGATCAGGCAGATCAAGCCTCCTGAAAAAAACGCCTTTACGCAGTTTGACAAGATGGGACGCGGCGGTTCTTTCGTCTTGGCCACCTTTTGATACTGCTGTTGAGCAGGCGTCATCTTTTTATTTTTGTTCGCCACCGTTTTCCTTCCTTTCCTTAAAGCCGTAATCGAATTTCTTGGGTCTAGTCTGTCTCAAACCGAATGGAAACATGTGCTGGCTATCGATTCAAGTAAGGGGTGAGATCCTTAATGATTTGCTCCATTTGTTTAACACAGTTACCATACAATTGCTTGGCTTTCGGATTCTCCGTCGTGAGGCGGAACAATTCCAGATCTGCGGCGATTTTCTTGAGTAGGGCAAACAGGGCTTCCTTCTCCTGACCTTTTGGAACCTGCAGCTTGTCATCGAACAGATCGACGGTCAATTGACCGTAAGCATCGACCTGTCCAATAAAAACGTTATCCATGGATACCCCGAGCTTCTCGAGCTCTGTCCGCAGCCATCCCAAGTTAAATCCCAATTGCCCCAACGCTTCAGTCAATGCCTTACCGTTCATGATCACAACCTGCGGCGACGGTTCCTTAGCCATTTTGATGCCCAAGGATTTTGGGGTGAGCGGCTGAGTCTCCTTGGTTTTAAGAACATTCAGATCGCCCGTCGGATCAAGCACCGCATACTCGACCTCGCTGATATCGAATACATCCTTCTTCCGCAGCTGCTCCATCAGCTCATCGGCGGAAAACCGTTCCTTTTTCAAATTATCCTCCAGAATCTTGCCGCCCTGAATGACAACGGTGGGTTTTCCCTCCAACAGCTGTCTCAGCTTGCGGTTGCCCATGGCCAAATGTTCCATGATAAATGGCACCGTGAACCAAACCAACAGCGCGATCACACCGTACATGTAATGGGCTTCCAGCTCCGTGGAAATGAACCCCGCCAGTTCGCCGAGGGTAATCCCCGTTATATATTCGAAAAAGGTTAGCTGGGACATTTGCTTTTTCCCCAGAATCCTCGTCAAGAGGAACAAAATCACGATGGCGCCAAGGGAACGAAGAACGATTACGAACCACTCCGGCAACTAATTCTCCCCCTTTATCCGTTTTTTGCTTATTCTTCGCCCAAAACGATTAGGATATAAGCAGAATAATATCCGGCTCATGGTGGAACAGTAGAGACGGCTGTCCATAACATAAAGAACCTATCCCAAAGGAGAATGAAACGATGACGGTTATAACTCAAGTAAAAACAGCGTTAGCCTCATTAAAAAGCGCTCAGGCCAGCCTGGAATCCTTCGCTCTGAACACGCAAAATCAAGAAGCGAAGCAAATGTTCCAGCAAGCTGCCCAGAACACGCAGCAAATCGTCGATCAAGTTGCCTCCCGAGTAACTCAAATCGAGAATGAAGAGCCGCAATATACGCAAAGCTGACGGGTACGACTCAAATCTGAACTTCGCAACAAAAAAAACGGCTTTCGGACGTCAATTGTCCGAAAGCCGTTTTCAATACATGCTCATCTTTAGTCTAGAAGAAAGTCATGAGGAGTAACACAACCAGCAGAAGAAACAGTACAAGAATAAGGATGAAAGGATCCTTTTTCATCACCCGCGTATCTCCCGTCTCCATGAATCTATTCTTATTTCTATTCAGTAGAAGCAATAGAGGAAAAGGCGGAAGCCTATGAGGGATGCGGATAGTTTCTTACAATCGTTTTCTAATCTTCAAACCGGAAGTAGTTGACCGCATTGCCGTAGCTGATGGCAGCGACCATTTGCCCCAGCTCTTCCACGTCCGCGGCAACTTCGCCGTTCTCCGCCCATTCGCCCAGCAAGTTGCAAAGGATGCGGCGGAAGTATTCATGACGGGTGTATGAAAGGAAGCTGCGGGAGTCGGTCAGCATGCCGACAAAACGGCTGAGCAAGCCCATGTTGGCAAGCGCGTGCAATTGCGCGAGCATCCCGTCCCGGGTGTCGTTGAACCACCAGGCGGAACCAAGTTGAATTTTTCCGGGAATACCGCCGCCTTGGAAGCTGCCTATCACAGATGCGAGCATATCGTTATCCCGTGGATTCAATGAATAAACGATGGTTCGCGGCAGCCTGTCTTGTTGTTCCAAGCTATCCAGAAGACGAACGAGCGAAACCGCCGGCAAGCTGTCATAAATGGAATCGTAGCCGGTATTCGGCCCCAGCTTCTCCAGCATGCGGGTATTGTTGTTGCGGTGGGCATTGAAATGCAGCTGCATCGTCCAACCTAAATCGGCGTACAAGCCTCCCAAATAAATGAGGGTGTAGGCTTTATATTTTTTCTCTTCCTCGAGGGAAACCGATTCGCCCCGCAGCGCTTTGGCATAGATCGCAGCCGCTTCCGCCTCGGTTGCTTCGGCATAAGGAACATAGTCAAAGCCATGATCGGAGATCCGGCAGCCGACTTCGTGGAAAAACTCGACGCGGTTCTTCAAAGTGGATAGCAATTGTTTGTAATCCACAACCGGAAGCTTCGCCGCTTGTTCCAATTGGCGGATCCAGGACAAGAAAGTCGGACTATTGATTTCGAGCGCTCTGTCCGGGCGGAAGGAAGGCAGCACTTTGAAATCCCGTTCCTCGTCGTTCAGTTTGATGTGATATTCAAGGCTATCCGCCGGATCGTCGGTGGTGCACAGGATTTTGACGTTGCATGCGCGGATAAGTCCTCTTGCGGTGAAGCCGGCTTCTTTCAAACGGGCGTTGGCTTTCTCCCAGATGGCTGGTGCATTTTTCTCGTTGATGACATCCTCGATGCCGAAAAGACGTCTAAGCTCAAGATAGGACCAGTGGTACAATGGGTTGCCGATGGCATTCGGCACCGTTTTGGCATAGGCGAGAAATCGGTCGTAATCACTGGCGCCATCGCCGCCGGTCACGTATTTTTCCTCGCACCCATTGGCCCGCATTGCCCGCCATTTGTAATGGTCGCCATACAGCCAAGCTTCTGTAAGGTTGGCGAAACGCTTGTCCTCATAAATTTCCTTCGGATCCAGGTGGCAATGGTAATCGATGATCGGCTGATTTTTGGCATAGCCATGATACAGCTCCACCGCGGTTTTATTCGCAAGCAAAAAATCGTCATCCATAAACGCTTTCATTAAAACGCTCACCGCCTACTCATAGTCAGGAGCAGCCTGTTAGCAAGCTGCCTATCCTCTTCAGGATAGAGCAAAATACGGGCATTGTCTCACCAATTTTTGCGCTTTGCGCCATAAATCTAGCCAATCTTGCGATAACTTCAGTCCTTTGGTACTCTTTAATCGGAAAGAAAAAAGCGCCTATCCGGCGCTCATTCTAAAGTCAATCCCAAGGCTTCTTAATCGCCAAGAATTGGGCGAAGCTTTTGCTCTCCTGCCGGCGGGCCTTGCGCATTTGCGCCCTCTTCTCGCCGCTCTGGTTGATCATCCGCTCTTCTTCCGTTTCCGGAACTACTTGCGGAACAGGACACGGATGGCCATCCTCGCCTATAGCGACAAAAGTAAGGAAAGAAGTCGCTGCTATTTTGCGCTCACCGGTGAACAGGTTCTCGGCGGTTACTTTCACGAACACTTCCATGGACGTTTTTCCTGTCCAGGACACATAGGATTCCAGGCAAACCGAGTCCGTTTGCTCGATAGGCGAAAGAAAATCGACGGAGTCAGTGGACGCCGTCACGACGCTGGTCCGGCAGTGCCGCATAGCGGATATGGCCGCGATGTCGTCGATATGGCTCATCAGCCTGCCCCCGAACAAGGTGTGGTGGTTGTTGACGTCATTGGGAAAAACGTGGCTGGTCTTGATCGATTTGGATTCTTTGCATGTTTTCGTTTCCATCGGGTTCTCCATCTGCGCGTTTTTCTTCTATTATAATCGATTCAAGCCGGTTTCACATACGGAGAACGGAGAGAGAAAATATGACAGCTTACACCGAGACGATCAACTACGGAGAAGAAGAAGGAAATTTTTACATGCATCAATGGCGGCGGGTTCAGCCTTTCGAACGCACCAACCACTTCCACAGCACCTACGAAATCTATTATCTGATCTCTGGGCGACGGGATTATTTTATTAAAGAACGCTCCTATCAGGTGCAAGCCGGGGATCTCATCTTCATCAACAAATACGACGTCCACAAAAGCTCCATCACCGGCAAGCCGGAGCATGAACGGCTGGTCATCAACTTCAGCGACGCCTTCCTTGGGACGAACCATCCCTTCTACAGACCCGAGCTGTTCCGAGTGTTTCAGCAGGAGGGGGCTCTCTTCCGCCTGACGACAGAGCAGATCAGCTTCGTTATGGGCATTTTCGGCAAAATGATCCATGAAATCAAGGAAGCCCGGGCCGGTTTCGAGACCTATTTGCGGGTGCTGCTCACCGAGCTTCTGCTTTTCGCAGAGCGGCTGAACGAGGCGGCGGAAGGCGAAAAAATCGACCAAGAGCCCATGAGTCCGATGCATAAAAAAATCGCCGGCGTCGTCAAGCACATTCATCTCCATTATCATGAACCCGTGACTCTGACCGATTTATCGGAGTGGTTCGGCATGAGCCCATCTTACCTAAGCCGCACCTTCAAGGCAGTCACCGGCTTTACCTTGATTGGCTACGTGAACCTCATCCGGACACGGGAGGCGGAGCGGCTCCTTTTGGAAACCCGGCACAGCATCATCGAAGTCGCCGCCGCCGCGGGATTCGAGCATTTCACTCACTTCAACCGCACCTTCAAGAGCCTCACCGGCACGACGCCGTCGAAGTACAGGAAGGGGACTTGAACTCGTTTCAATTCGTAACCTTCAAATTCCGTTCCTCGAAAATACCTTTGGCAAATGCCTATATCGACCTGGACCGTTACGGCTTCCGCTCTGGTTAAAAGGCCTGCGGGGTCGAACGTGTTCGCGCCTTTACCTTCGACGACGCCTAGCTGTTTCACCCCGGTAACCGCGCCATGGGCCCAAAGCGGAATATTCCGCTCGTCCGCAAAGCCGTTGCCAGAGGTCGCACTAGCGGACAAACCAAGGGCTTTTGCGATCATGACCGCCATTTCGGAGCTGCTTCGTAATCTCGAACTATCAATATGATCGAATCTACATGACTTGATTACTGTAGCGGGTAAAATTCAAGAAGGGGCAGTAGGAACGGAACGTATTGTATTTGACATGGCTACAGGTGGAACTAGCTCCATTAGAATTCTCATATTCGGCATATCGACACCCAATAAAGAGCCGGTTTCATAGATTTCACGAAAGTTCTGCACCATTTCATCAATGCTATCCACTGCATGGGCCGTATATCTCTTCATGACAGGATTTTTCGTAAAATTCAGCCTAAACATCGGGTAGAGAAGAAAAGCCGGCAAGGACATCATCTTGACCTCTCCGTACTTTGTTAAATCGACGCCACGCTTCTTGCAGATGGAGTAGCATTCCCTCATCGCTTTAAATGACGTTTTAACAAGCCGCTTATCCTGCAATAACCGATTTATATCCCGATACTTGGTTAGGGCTGCGCCAAGTGGAGCCGATCCAACATTATGGATCCACAACCAATGGAGCGGATTCTCTTCTATTTTGGGAATGATCCCACAGCTTTTGAATAAATCGACCGCTTTGTCCAGAAGCTTCCCCTGCTCCTCATGGATTGCCCCAAGCATGATATCGTTTCCCAAATTAGCCCAGAGCTGATTTCCCCTGAACGTTCCGCCACCGCCTGCGTATCCCAGTATGTAACGGCTTTTGCCGAGGATGCTGTCAAATTCATCGCTTAAGTTCCAATCGAGGGTCATCAGCACATAATTCGCATCCGGCGCTTGCTCCGCCAGAGTCTGCAGTGTTTCCGTCAACTGAAAGGTTTTGACAGGAACCAGAATCAAGTCATAGCCGCCTCTCGCATCGGTGACACAATGATAGGTGTAGCAGCCGGTTGTATTCCGATGCTTTTTGTCCTGCCGCTCGTCGATCAAGTCGAAGGTGATTTCCTTTCGATCCAAAAAACTTGCTTTTTCCGGACGAACATAATGAAAAACGCGATGGTTTTCGGACAATGCGCATCCGTACAGCGAACCGATGACGCCGGTGCCAACGATTAATACCTTCATAATCATGCTCCTTCACTAAAGGCTATGAAAAAACGAAAAAGAGCCGGGTTTTGCGTCTAACGCATGGGTGAGGAAATCTTCGAAAGCCCGCAATTTTACCGGCATTTCCTGCGCCTCCCAGCCGAACAGATCCGCATCAAAATAAAAGTTGGACAAAGTGAGAATCATCTGCGCTGTCTCAAGAGGATATTTTGCTGTAAAAATCTCATCATGTACGCCTTGGACGATGACTTTTGCATACAAAGGAGCCAAAGCTTTAACCAAAGCAGCCATCAGCTTCTGATGAAAAATGGCGTTTGACGGGGTGTTAATCTTTTCCATCCTTTTTTCATTGTCTTTGAATAATTCAAAGCAGGAATAACACAGATTCTTAAAATTAACCTCTGCCGACACGTTGTTATCAATCTGATCGATAAGCTTTTCGCAGCAGTCCCTGGAGTACAAGGCTACGGCTGAGTCAGCACATTCCTCCTTCGTGGAAAAATAATGATAAAACGCTCCCTTCGATATGTTCAACTTCTTCATGATGAATGAGAGGGTTGTGGTTTCGTATCCGTATTGAAGAAAAATGTCAAAGACCTGTTTTGCCAGTTCGTCGCGTTTTTTATCGTAGTTGATATTTGTTCTGGACATTTCATGCTCCTTCCTTTTTTTAAAACCGACCGTCGGTTTATTTATAAATCAGCTGTTAGATTATGTCAAGCATTAAATGTGAAAACCTACCACGCAACTGGTTTGTGATCGCGAAAATAATCCCCATTTGGCCCATCTTCCCCCAACGTTGCCAACCAAACAGCCGTATCTTGTGCAACCAAGCATGTCAGAGCATTGAGCATCGTTTTAGAAATGCGATAAGCGGCTGTCAATCCTTTTAAACCCAAAAATCCTTGCAAAATCTCAAATGCTCCTAACCCCGATGGGATATTGACGATACGCCCATAACGATTCTCTTTCATCAAAGGGACAGAAGCTTGAATCATTCGCAAAGCGCCAAAATAACTCCCGCATTATTCACAAGAACATCGATACGGCCAATCATAAAAGCTAAGGAAACACAAAAAGCCTTCAGGAAGAAGTTGAAACTTCAGCAGCCTTGACGTTACCGCCAGACCTTGAAGCCAAATCTTCATAAAGGCTTATCTGTACAACTTTAACCTGTACATAACCTGCTTGTGTGAATATTACTCATTCCGTTAAGGCAGCTGAGCCCTTTTCCGGAACCGCTCCGGCAACTTCACGAGCAACAATTGGAGCAGTAAAACGCTGCATGCACCGACTAGGATGGCGTTGGTCAGAAGCGTCCCCCAAAACCCGGTCAGCCCCGACACATTGCCGGGTAGGGCGATGGCGAGAAGGAGCGATACGCCTACGACGGTAAAGTTCGCTTCCGTCCGCTCCATTTTCATGAGCAGAGAGATGCCGGACATGAACAGGCCCGCAGCAGCCGGTAAAAATAAGCCGCCAATGACGGCGCCGGGGGTTAGTCCCAGGAGAGCTCCGGCTTTGGGAACGAAGCCGAGGATGAGCAGGATGCCCCCGGCCCAAATCACCGGGTAGCGAGAGCCGCTCCGGGTCAGGCGCAGCAGGCCGACGTTTTGCGCGTAAGCCGTCGTCGGCAGTCCTCCGAGAAAGGATGACAGCAACGAACCTGTGGATTCTCCGATAAATCCCCGGCGGATGCGGCCCCCCATCCATCTCGGCATCGGTCATCTCCGCCGCCGCCTGATAGACGCCCATCGCTTCCATGATCGCCGCCATATAGGCGACCATGAAGGTTAGAATGACTCCGGCATCCCATTTAAAAGTGCCAAAGGGCATGAAATGAGGCAAGCCGAACCAGGCGGCGGTACGGACGCTGTTCCAATCCATCCCCTGTGTGAAGGCTGCGATCCCGTCGCCCACCAAAAGACCGATGAGGAAGGCGTAGGTTTTCCACCAACTTCTACCAAAAACGGATAGTATAACGACCACTAGCGCTGTAGAAACCGATAGCGTGAGAGTGGTGATATCCAAATATCCTTTTGTCCCCGGATCGCCCCCGAGAAATTCGTACATCGTGAATTGGGAGAGCACGACACCGACGACACAGATGACGGTTCCGGAAACTGCCGGAGTAAACCAGGCACGAATTTTCCCGATGAGTCCGGTAGCCGATAGCAGAAAGACAAGTACAGCGCTCACCAACATACCACCATAAGCGGCGGCCAAGCCTTGGGTTTTACCCGTCGTAATCATCAAGGAGTCGAAAGATGCCGACGGCCCCTGGACGATGGGCAGCTTGGCCAGCCGCGTCGCCTGAAGCAGGGTCACGAAGCCTGCCGCAATGAATACGGCATTGAGAAATGATGTGGCAGCGACAGGTGTTAATCCGATCATTGTCGCGATAAACAAAGGGTCGAGCCAAACGTTGGATACGAAAACATGCTGCAGCCCGAGGAGCAGGCTGCGAGCAGGACCCGTGCGCTCCTCGACTTGCAGTTTGATATCATCATCCTTCATGCCGTCACCGTCCTGTTCCGGTCTGCCCGGTCCGCCTTTGGCTTGCCTCCCGGACTGCCACCTTCAAAGCCGACGCTGCCTCCACGGGAATCTCTGCCATGGAGATCGCCGAAATCACGGATACCCCGTCGGCTCCAGAGAGGATGACATCCCCGGCATTCATAGCCGTAATCCCGCCAATTCCGACGACAGGAATGCGAATGCCCCGCTCCCGCAGCTCAGAAACGGATGCCAGCCCGGATGCCGCTTTCGCATCCTCTTTCGTCATCGTGGCAAAGAGCGGCCCGACGCCTAAATAATCGGCGCCGTTGCGAATCGCCGTTTCTGCTTCCTGCAAATTATAAGCGGATACGCCCAAGATCCGGCTGCCGATGCGTCGTCTTACCGCCACCGCGGCCTCGTCCTCCTGGCCGACATGCACCCCATCGGCGTCTACTTCCAATGCCAGATCCACATCGTCGTTAACAATAAAAGGGATGCTATGCCGGCGGCATAACTGCCGCATGTTCCATGCAAGCTCGGCCATTTCTTTGCCCTTGAGTGCACCTGAACCCTTTTCCCGGAATTGAAAAAGCGTAATGCCGCCCTCGATGGCTTCACTCAATACGTGCAGCGGGTCTTTCCGGCAGTTGTTGCTGCCCATGATGAAATAGACCGAGAGCGCCCGGCGCAGGGCAGCTTCATCAAGCAAATTCCCTCTCATTCGCCCTTCACCGCCTGCCTATCGCGATAAGCCCAATGATTCGTCGGCCCATGTCCCTGACCCAAATGCAACGTATCCTCAATCGCAGCCTGGATAAACGCCTTCGCCACC
>NZ_CBQR020000003.1 GCF_000455485.1 Gorillibacterium massiliense | reverse complement strand
AGCCTGGATAAACGCCTTCGCCACCGTGACCGCTTCCGGAACAGAACGGCCTTTCGCCAGCTCGGCGGTGATCGCCGCCGCGAAGGTGCAGCCCGTCCCGTGGGTATGGCGAGTTTCCCGGCGAGCGCTCTTGAACTCGTGGAAATCCCGGCCATCGTACAGTAGATCTACGGCCTCTCGCTCATCGGACGGAGCGTGGCCGCCCTTCATGACGACGTGCTTGACGCCGTAATCGGCCAGCTTTTTCGCCGCCTCCTTGCGGTCCGCCAGGGTGGCGATCGTCATGCCAGTCAGTACTTCGGCTTCCGGCAGATTCGGCGTTACCACCATGGCGAGGGGCAGCAAATGCCGCTTCACGGCCATGACGGCATCGTCCATAAGCAGCGCAGCGCCGCCTTTGGCGATCATCACCGGGTCGATGACGACGTTCCGCCAGTTGTATTGCCGCAGCTTTTCCGCCACGGCGACAATGATCTCGCTGCTGAACAGCATGCCGGTCTTCACCGCATCGGCGCCTAAATCCTGTCCGATGGCATCCATCTGCTGCTCAACCGCTTCCGGCGTCAGGGGATAAATCCCCTGCACACCCAATGTATTTTGCGCAGTTACCGCCGTGATGGCCGACATGCCGAACACCCGCAGCTCCTGAAAGGTTTTTAAATCAGCTTGAATCCCGGCCCCGCCACCGCTGTCCGAGCCAGCCACCGTCAACGCTCTCGCTATCGTCATCCTTCGATACGCTCCATTCGTCCAAGTCTCATGGTGTCGTCCGTAGATACCTTCGCCAATTGGTTAAGAAACTCAATTTGGAAGCTGCCGGGGCCAAGGTCTGCGGTTTTTGCCGCAGCCAGCTCCGCCGCTATGCCATAGACGACGAGGGCTGCCGCTGCCGCCGCCGCATAATCCGATTCAACCGATGCAAAAGCGCCGATGACGGAAGTGAGCAGGCAGCCGGTTCCCGTTACCTTGGTAAGGGCTGCATCTCCGTTATGAATGACATAAGTCGTCCTTCCATCGGAAACGACATCATCTTTGCCGGTGATGGCTACGACGGAGTTCCACTGCACGGCGGCAAAACGGGCCAGCTCCGTCACGTCGCCGCTGCCTTCTCCGGCGTCGACGCCCTTGATGCTCCACTCCCGGCCGACAACGTTAGCCACCTCGGCGGCATTGCCGCGCAAGATGTCCACCTTCACAATATCCATCAGTTGCCGCGCCGTATTCGTCCGATAAGCCGTCGCTCCCGCTCCCACCGGATCGAAGACGACAGGAACGCTATAGGCGTTAGCCGATGCCCCTGCCAGTAGCATGGCTTGTACCTCCGTCTCGTTCAAAGTGCCGATATTGAGCACGAGAGCTCCGGAAATTTTTGCTACATCCGCCACCTCTTCCTTGGCGTATGCCATGATCGGAGACGCGCCTAACGCTAAGAGTCCATTTGCCGTGAAGTTCGTGACCACTACATTGGTTATGTTGTGCACAAGAGGATTCGTTGCCCTTACCTTGCCCAATAGTTCCGCGATTTTCCGATTGTCCATGCTTCTCCCCGCCTGACTTTTCATATTTTGCATCCACGCGAAAAAGCGCTATGCCTGCAAGATGCAGGCATAGCGCTCTTTTTATAAGCACGTTAAAGCCGTACCCTTCCTACGCTGGCATTATCCAACAGGTTTAAACGGTCTACGGCGAACCAGCCGTACTCTCAGCCTGCTTTCGCAAGCTCCCGCGCGTATGTAATTAGCCTCAGTGTAGGGCAACCGCCGAAAAAATGCAAGATGATCCCTTAACGCAGCACCCGGCACTCTCCGGCGGGGATGGACAACCGAACGCGCTCTCCGGCGCCGATCCGCAAATTTTCCCGCTCATGCAGGCGGTCAACCGTCACCTTCATGCCGGACATATTCACCGTAAACCGTAGAATATTCCCGAGCACCGTAACCTGCTCCACGCTGCCGGTTCCGGCGATTGTTCCAACGCCATTCCCGTCGTCAACTGCCTCCTCCTCCGGCTGAACGCGGATGGATTCCGGCCGCACGGCGAAGACCTCGCCCGCCGGAACCGGCTGAAAACCGCCCGCCACAAGCTCCGGCCTGTCCCATACGTTGTAGCTGCCGATAAACCGGACGACGAATTCGCTGGCCGGCTCGGTATAGATTTCTTCCGGCGTCCCCTCTTGCTCGATAGTTCCGTGGTTCATGACGATAATCCGGTCGGAGATGGTCAGCGCCTCCTCCTGGTCATGGGTGACGAAGATCGTCGTCGTCTTCAGCTTTTTCTGAATCTCCACCAATTGAGTGCGGAGGCTGCGGCGGATTTGAGCATCCAGTGCGCTCAGCGGCTCATCCAGAAGCAGTACCTTCGGCCGCTTGACCAACGAACGAGCCAACGCGACCCGTTGCTGCTGACCGCCGGACAATTGGGCCGGATAGCGGTTTTCTTTTCCTTTAAGATCGATAAGGTCGATCATTTCCTCCACAAGGGGCGCGTATTCGGACCGCTTCATTTTTTCCATTTTCAAGCCGTAAGCAATATTATCGAAAACCGTCAAATTGGGAAACAGCGCGTAAGATTGGAACACCATGCCCACATCCCGCTTTTTCGGTGGCAAGCCCGTAATGTCCCGTCCTCCGATGACGATGGACCCACCGTCGATTTCGTTCAAGCCCGCGATGGCCCGAAGCAGGGTGCTTTTGCCGCAGCCCGACGGACCGAGGAGGGTGAGAAACTCCCCTTCCTCCATGGTGAAATGAATATCCTTCAGCACGGGCTGATTGTGGTAGCTCTTAGTCACATGTTCAATGCGGATGTAGCTCATGCTTCTCCCTCCTCCGAACCCTTGGCGGGCGTATAGCCCTTGGGCTTGCGGTTGCCCAGCTTCAGTACTATCCCCGATAAGATGAAGATCAGCAGAAAATACGTGATCACGATGGCGCTGCCCGTTTGCCCGGATATTTTCATCTCGTTGTAGAGATACATTTGAATCGTTTCATATTGGCCGCCTACCAGCATGTTGGACATGACGAATTCCCCGAAGATCATGGAAAAAGACAGCAGGCAGGCGATGAGCGTACCCGATAAAATATTCGGCAGCACCACCGTCCGAAAAGCGGTCATTTTGGCAGCGCCAAGCACCTCCGCCGCTTCCACCAGCTCTTTGGCGCGGATTGTTAGCAAACTGTTGCGAACGCTTTGGTAAATAAACGGTTGAATCAAAATAAAATAGACGCCGATCAATATCCAAATGGTCCCCGTCAAAGGCACCGGACCGCTGGAATATATTTTGATAAGCCCGATCGCCGACACCACAGGCGGAAAAGCGAAAGGAATGAGTATCGAAATCTGCAGCAGCTTCTCCCACTTGGGAAAATAGACGACCAACACGAAAATGACGGGAACCAGCACGATAAGGGCAATTCCTACGGTAAGGCATCCCGTAAGCAGCGTATGGCCGACGGCCTGCAAAAAGCGCGGATCGCTGAAAATATCGCCATACCACTTGAGCGTATAGCTTTTCGGTAAAATTTCGGTCTGCCATTCCCCGGCAACGGAAAACAGCAGCGTAGCCGCAACGGGCAAAAACAAATAGACAAAGAGCAGCGCCAAAATAAGGACGAACACCCACTTGCCCTTTGCGCCCTGCCCAGATTTTCTAGCAGTGCCGTAGGCGGCACTTCGTACCCGAGTTACATCCGGCGCACTGCTCCCTTTTTCAACACGGTTGGCGGCGGTTGTTTTCATACGCCATTCCTCCTGGACCTGCGGGACATCCACTCATTGATGAACATGGCCGTCAGCATGATAATGGCCATCAGCACGGCTAAGGCGCTGGCCAGTTGGAAATTCGGGAAAATGTCCCCGGAGACCATGCCGGCGATGCGGATTGCCAGAAGATTATAATTGCTGCCCATCAAAGCATAAGCGGTGGCGTAGGCACCGAGAGCATTGGCCATCAGCATGCTGAAGGTGCCCAGTATGCCGGGAAGCATCACCGGCAAGCCGACATAACGCCAAAACCCCCAGCCTGAAGCGCCTAAAAGGGCCGACGCTTCCTTCCAATCGTTCTTGATGGCATTGAAAACCGGATAAATGAGCAGGATGGCAAGAGGGATTTGATAATAGGTATAGATGAGCAGCAAGCCTTTTTCCGAGTAGAGATCGAATGAAGCGAGTGAATGAAGCCCCAGTTTGCGAAACAGCATCGTGAAGGCGCCGCTGTTCCCCAGCATGATGATGTAGGCAAAAGCAAGAGGAACGCCGACGAAGTTGGACGTCATGTTGGACAGCATCAGCATTCGGCTCTGTACCGTTTCCGACATTCGGGTAATCGAATAGCCGCAAACGAGTGCGGCTGCGAGGGCGACGACGCTGGCAATCAGCGCCAGCTTCAAGCTGTTCCAAATCGCTTGGGTATAAAGCGGCGTAGATAAGCTTTTAGCGTACTGGCCAAGGGTAAACCCTTGGCCGTCGCTGTTTTGGAAGCTCATGACGAGCATGCGTAATATCGGTACGAGTTCGAAAGCGCAAATCCAGAGAATCAAGGGAACCAGCGTAAGCAGCATTATTTTATTTTGGATTGCACCTGTTCGAGCCATAATTGCGGTAGCTCCTTTATCGCTTTCTCCCATGCTTTATAATCTTGAATCGGCTTCACGTTCTTGTATTCGTCGTTGTTGATCAGCTTGGCAGACACGTCTTCCGGCAGTTTGACGCTGGAGCGGATCGGACGGGCATAGCCTTTAGCCAAGTTGATTTGACCTTCGTCGCTGAAGATGTAGTTGCGGGCCAGCTTGGCGGCGTTGGGGTTCTTTGCGTTTTTGTTGATGACCGACGCATACCCACTGATGACGCTGCCTTCGGAGGGAACGTGCACTTCGAATTTAGCCGGATCGATTTGATCCCGGTACCCAAGAGCATTGAAATCCCACAGGATGACGACTTGAACTTCGCCTTTTTGCAGGTTCGCCAAAGTCGCATCTACTTTAGAAATCCGGTCCTGCTTAGCCAGATCGGCGAAGAAATCCAGACCCGGCTGAAGGTTGGTTTCGCTGCCGCCGAAAGCGATGGCTGCGGCGAGCACGGCGTTTTGCGCCTGGGAAGCTTTCGTCACGTCGCCAACTACGACTTTGTAGTCGCCGTTTTTCAGATCTGCCCAGCTTTTCGGCGGGTTTTTTACCAGCGATTTGTTGGTCAGGAACGAAATGGTGCCGGTATAGCCAACCATCCAGTCTCCGTCGTCGTCTTTCGCCCAAGCGGGAACGTCGTCCCAATACTCGGTTTTATATTTCAGCGTCAGGCCTTTTTGCTCCGCGATCGGGCCGAAGGAAATGCCGACGTCGCCGATATCGGGCGGGCTGTTTTTCTCCGACTCGAATTTCGCCAACTCTTCGGCGCTGGACATATCCGTGTCCGTATGATTGATATTGTACTTGCTCTTCAGATCATCCCAGGTACCCTTCCAATTGGCCCAGGAATCCGGCATGCCGACGCTGACCAAGTTTCCTTCCTTTTGCGCCAGCGGAAGCAATTCCTTCGCCGTCAGAACGGCGCTATCTTTCGTATCCGCATCCGCTTTGGACGAACACCCAGACATCACCGCTGTAGCGGCAAGAATCCCCGCCAGCACTAACCCCATCTTCCCTGCATGCCTTTTCAATGACTTCTCCACCCTTTTCTCCACCTTTCAACTGGATATGTCTCGTAACCTGTCTATTTCACACCGGAACCGGCTGATAACCTGGAACCGGAATATGAACCATCGCCGGGGACGCCGGAATATCCAGCAGGCGGCAGACCAAGGGTGCTAAAGCCAATTGCGGAAGATATGCCTCCGTGTAATCCCCCGGCTGAAAATCAGGGCCGATGGCGAGAAGCGGCACGTCCCGCACCCCGTCTCCCGTTCCCCCATGATGTCCATCCTCGTTCATTCCATGATCGGACGTAATCAGCAGGGTGTAGCCCAACTTGATCCAAAGTGGCAACAGCAAAGCCAGAATGCTGTCCGCTTTGATCGCTGAGCCCCGATACTGTGCGGAATCTGAAGTGAACTTATGGCCGGTATCGTCAATGTTCATTGAGTGAACATACAAAAAATCAGGAGCGTAAGTGCGGCGCAAATGCTCGGCGTCGGCAAAAAGATGCGTGTCTGGATAATGATCTTCAAAATAGTACATCCCATGCTGAATCGGCTTCGTCTCGTCATGCTGAATCCGGTCGGTGAAATGGTTAAACGGCGCCTGTTGATAAAGCTCACTGACCCAGTAGTACGCAGCGGCAGCGGTTTTCAAACCCCGGTTCGCAGCCAAGTGGAAAATGCTTGGATTATGAGATAAGCGGACAACCTGGTTGGAGGTAATGCCGCTTTCGCAGCTCGGCACGCCGGTCAACAGCACTTCGTACAAAGGCCGAGATAAGCTGGGCAGCTCGGACTTCACCCGATAAAGTGCGGCTTGAGATTTTTCCACCAAGTGATTTAAGTAACCCATGGATGAGCGCATTACATCATAACGAAGACCGTCCAAAACGATTTCAATGACCTTTCCCATTTGCCCCTCCCGGTTCGCCGTATTCCGCCAGCATTCTGCCCTGAAATAACCTTTTCTCATGAAAGGTTAAGCTTCAGGCGGCTGCGCCGATATTTCATACATTCGCTGATGCCGCGACAGCGGCATGTATGTCTTGTATTTGTCTTAAATGGTACGGGCTTGACGCGATTCTATCAATGCGTGCTCCGTAAACTGTCCATCAATTTTCCGTTAATTTCTCATTAAGGAATTGTAAAATATTGGGTTACACATTCCTCTCCTCCGGCTGTTGAAAAGATTTTCAACCCTGTGACGCCAATCACAAATGCCACCAGCAAAATCCGTATACTGAAGCTATAAATGAAAATCATTCTCATGGAGGGAACCCCAATGACAAACGAAGCTTTTGCAGCCACTGTCAACGCGACGGAATATCCGCCCCAACTGAAGCACAAAGTAATTTTTGAAACCTTCAACGGCCTTCAGCCGGAAGAAGCCATGCTGCTGATCAACGACCACGACCCTGTGCCGCTTCGCTATCAATTCGAATCCATGCACCGAGGAGCCTTCACTTGGGATTACCTGGAGCAGGGACCCGATTGGTTCCGCGTCCGCATCGGCAAACTGTCAGTCTGATGTAGCGAAAAAAATCCGATACCCCGACGATTTGGTCCACGGACCTATGCCGGGATGATCGGAATAACAGCAGCAAGGGAGTGATCCTCGTGGCCAACATTCAGGTCATCGATGAACGAACGATCAAAATTCAGACCAGCCTTGAAGACGCCACCGCCATGGTAAGCGCCGCGGCACGGAATATACCGACCTACGCTTCCGACATCGTGACGATCTATGAAAAAATGCCTGAATTCGACTATACCTATTTTTGCTTCTATGCCTACGATAGCGCCGCCTTGTTCGAGCACATGTTGGGCATAGACCCGAAAGCTTATACTTCCTTTTCTCTCGATGCGCCGGATTCGTTCTTCTATGCCCTTTACGGAGGCATGTCGGGGTTATATGAGGAAGCCAAAAGAAGCCTCGCAGCGGGGACTTAAGGAGGACTTTACCGTGGGACAAGAGGGACAAACCATTGAACTGGACGTTCGGTCGGAGCTTAGAAGCAAGCGGGATCCTTTCAAGATGATCATGGACACCGTTAAAACCTTGAACAAGGAAGATACCTTCGTTCTTCACGCCACCCTGAAGCCGGTTCCTTTGTTCGGCATCATGAAGTTGAAAGGCTACGTACACAAAGTCGAAAAGCTGGAAGCCGATCACTGGGTTGTAACCTTCCTGCACAAAAGCCGCAAGCACGAGCTTGGCACTTTGGACGACCATGAGGAAGAATCGAACAACGAAACACCAAAGGTCGAATCCGGGGAGGAAGCGCCAAACAGCCCGTCATCCTCTGGCCCCCAAGTCTATCATCTCGACAACCGGGGCTTGGAACCGCCACAGCCGATGGTTCGCACCCTGGCCAAGCTTAAGGATGCAAAATCCGGCGATGAAGTTATCATTCACAACGACCGGGTTCCAGCCATGCTTCTGGAGGAGCTTAGCTCCATGGGCTATTCCTATCAAATCGACGAGCAGCCGGACGGAAGCGCCCGGGTTCATATTTTCAAAAAGTAAGGAAGTAAGAGGTGCCGCCATGTTTCGTCTGCCGTTTCTGTTCATCGTCACTGGCATCATTAGCTTTACCCTGTTCCAACTCTATTCCTTGGGCGACTTCGCCTCATGGCTGACGACGCTCGGGGATACGCCCCGCTATTCCACCGGCTGGTTCCGTGTACATCTGCTGGTGCTGGGCTGGGGCACAATGATCGCCATGGGCGCGGTCTACCAGCTGATTCCGGTGGTGCTGCAAAACCACAATCTGTTTAGCCGCAAGCTCGGGTTTGTCCACTACGGCTTTTTCGCTGTCGGAACGGCCGGGCTTCTGATCGGGTTTCAAACGATTACCATTCCCGTTATCGCCGCTTTTGCGACGCTGGCCTTTATCGGAATCCTGCTCTTTGCTTTCAACATCGGCATGACTCTCTATCGCGCCAAAAAATGGAACACCGTCACCTTAAGCACCGCATTAGCCGTTGGCTATCTCGTACTCACAGGACTCAGCGGCATGCTGATGGGACTCAATTTCTATTTTCAACAGTGGGGCAACTTCCACGATCAACTGCTGGGCGCCCATATCTGGTTCGGAGCCTTCGGTTGGTTCGGGATGTTGATTACCGGCTTCAGCTATAAAATGTACCCGATGTTCTACCTTTCCCACGGCCACCCGGAAAAGCTGCAAAAAGTCGTCATCGGCTTGTGGAATATCGGCGTGCTGACCGGCGCTTTCTCGTTTCTGTTTGGCGCTCCCCTTTGGCTCAAGTGGTGCGGTTTCGTCCTGATCGCTGCTGCTTTGACGGTTTACACCGTGCATTTGGCTCAAATGGTCAAGCACCGCCACAAAAACGAGCCCGGAGCCGGGATGAAGTGGGCGCAAACCTTATCCGGCGCCATTTCGCTCATCGCAATCATCGTCGTTCTGCTCCTGCCGTTTTTTCCCGGAATCGCTCAAGAACCGCGCCTTTTGGTCATCATGGGCTGGATTTACATCTTCGGTTGGATCGGACTTACGATTCTCTCCTATTTGTCCAAAATCGTCCCCTTTCTTTGGTGGACGCATAAATACGGCCCTGTCGTAGGCAAACAAAAAACGCCGGTAATGTCACAGATGATCAGCGACCGCTATGTCCATATCGCCATCTCCTGTATCGTCGGCTCCTTGTTTCTAATGCTGCTCGGGCTTGGTTGGAGCTTGCCTTATCTTACGTCCATCGGCGGCAGCCTGCTTGCGCTTTGCTCCCTGATTTACGCAGGGATGATTGCCCTAGTTTTTACAAAATAATTTCTCTGCAAAATCTTAAGGAGGGTTAACAAATGGAACTGGAACTCAAAGATGCTGTTTGGGATATTTTGCGAACGGTATACGATCCGGAATTGGGCCTCAATATCGTCGATCTCGGGCTGGTGTATGAGCTTCAAATCGAAGAAGGGAAAGTCTTCATTCGCATGACATTGACGACCCCCGGTTGCCCGCTGCATGACACCATCGTCGGCGGCGTCAAACGTTCGCTGAACGGATACCCCGGCGTGAGCTCCGTGGAAGTCGATCTGGTGTGGGAGCCGGCCTGGACGCCGGAGCGCATGTCTGATAAGGCGAAGGAGCAACTCGGCTTTTTTTAAGCGAACCTCCCCTCTCCCATGGATAGGGCTTTATCTCTTGCGAAATTGATCATGCTATAATGAGTGACAGAAGATCAATTCGTTGGTAGTGGAGGCCCTGGAATGAATGATAATGCCGTAAACCATGAGGAGCTGCTGCGCCTCGTTCCCTTGTTCCGTGATTTGAGCAAGGACGAATTGGAGCGCATCTGGAGTATTTCGATTCAACGGACGTACCGCAAGCGCGCCGTCGTTTTTACCGAGGGTGCAGATAAAGAAAGTGTCTTTTTCATCCAAAAAGGGCTGGTCAAAGCCTACAAAACCGATGAAAGCGGCCACGAGCACATCATTTCCTATTTACGAACCGGGGATATGTTTCCCCACACCGGATTTTTCAATCACGACCCTTACCCGGCGACAACGAAAGCCATCGTCGAATCCCGGATTCTCGCCATCCCGGTGCGCTCCTTCGAAGCGCTCATGATGGACGTGCCAGCCATCGCCGTTAAAGTCATGCGGGTAATGAGCGAGAAAATCCGCGAACTTCAAGACAACCTGCAAAAAATGACCGGCCAGGACGTTCAGGACCGGGGCGTCTCCTTTCTCGTCAAGCTGGCTGAGGATTATGGAACCGAGCGGAACGGAAAAATCCGCATCGATATTCCCATGACCAACCAGGATTTTGCCAACGTCGTGGGTACGACCCGAGAATCCATCAACCGGTTGATCACCCAACTGCGCAAAGATGATTTGATCGAAACGAACCGCAGCGGGTTTATCATCCTGGATCTTGATGGCTTGCGAAATTGGACTCATAAATAAGATCTGCTCATGGCAGCTTTAGCGGAGGGTGTTCATCATGTTGAAATGGAAGACTCATATAATCGTACTTTGCGGATTTTTAGCCATCCTCGCCGGATTGTATGTGTTCCCTCCTGCTCAACTGGATGCCGGCTCCTCCTCCGATGATAAGGAGACAGTAGAAGAGCATATCAACCAGCCTCCCGTGGCCCCTGTCATTACCCGGAAGGGCTCGAATGTATATATCGAGATGACCGCGCAAACGACGGACGTGGAAATTTCCCAGGAAGTTTTCTACAATGCCTGGACCTTTAACGGTACTGCGCCAGGGCCCGTTCTTCGGGTCAAGGAAGGCGACACTCTCCATTTTACTCTGAAAAATAAAGATCCCTTCATGAACCATTCCATGGACTTCCATGCGGTTCACGCCGCCCCCAGTAAAAAATTCATCGATGTGATGCCCGGCGAACAAGGGACCTTTGAATATAAAGCCGACAACCCCGGCGTATTCATGTATCACTGCGGAACGACACCGGTGCTGGCCCACATCGCCAACGGCATGTACGGCATGATCATCGTGGAGCCGAAGAACGGATATCCCACCGACGGAGATGTCGACCGGGAGTATACCATCGTGCAAAGCGAGTGGTACACCGAGCACGATTATGATGCGATGATGAACGGCGAACCGGAGTACGTCGTGTTTAACGGGGATGATTTTACGCTGAAAGATCACCCGTTCCTGGCAAAAGTCGGCGACACCGTCCGTTTCTACGTAAGTAACGCCGGTCCGAACGAAGTTTCGTCCTTCCACATCGTCGGGACGATCATGGACAACGTCTACCTGGATGGGAATCCGAAAAACCGGCTCTACGGCATGCAAACCGTCATGCTCCCAGCCAGCGGCGGCGCCGTCGTGGAAGTGAAGGTAACAGAGGCCGGAGATTATCCTATAGTCACCCATCAGTTCAACGATGCGGCCAAAGGCGCTACCGCCATCCTGCGGGTAACCGAGGACGGCAAAGATAACGGCGACGTGCCCATGAGCCACTAAGATAGGAGGGAATCCTTTGGCCATCGATGCCTGTTGCCATTCCTGCGCCCATGAGAAAGACTCGCCATGCTTATCGAAAGTCCCTCTTTTCAGCAAACTGTCCTCATCGGAACTTGCCGACCTGCAGCCTTTGGTAAGAACGAGGGTTTATTCCAAAGGCGAATTTATTTTTCAAGAAGGAGAAGGCTCCGACTCCCTATTTATCGTAAACAGCGGGACCGTGAAGATCTCCAAACTCTCCGGTGAAGGAAAAGAGAAGATCATCCGCTTTCTCTTCACCGGCGATTTTTTCGGGCAATTCGCTTTACTGCAAGAAAAGATGCATGATTCGCATGCCATCGTACTCGATGACGCAATGGTCTGCAGCATCCGCAGGCAAGACTTTCTCCCTATCATGGAAGCAAACGCAAAGATGGCCCATGCCTTTCTTTTGGCCATGAGCGAACGGCTGCATGAAACCGAAGAATGGATGGGCACCGTCACTCTGCTGGAAGCGGAACAGCGTTTAGCGAAGCTGCTTCTTTTGTTTTTCGGAAAAAACGGCCACAACATGACCTTTGAATTGCCGGTACCCAAGAAAGAACTGGCCGCTCTCATCGCCACCACTCCGGAAACCTTCAGCCGCAAGCTGGCTTCCTTGGAAGAGCAAGGCATCATCGCCGTTTCAAGCAAAAGCATTACGATTCGGGACCTGGAAAGCTTGCAGATGTTGGCGGGTTGAGTCTTTTGGGTGAGTATAAAAAACAGCAGCGATTTTTAATCGGCTGCTGTTTTTTTTATTCAGATTAGTGACTGGAGCAGTTGCAGTCATCTCCGGCGGCCGCCATCCGCTCAATCCGCGGAAACAGGATGTTGTTCTCCAAATGGATATGCTGGAAGAGATCGCTCTCCAATGCCTCCAACTTTTGAAAAGCTAACGTATAGGTTCGGCAAGCCCATTCCGGAAGGCTGTAATCTTGCGTCAATTCGCGCATCGTCTTGAGCAATGCGCCTACGCCGGCATGATCGTCCTCAAGCTGCTGGATGGCGATCTTCGCTTGCTCCAACGTTTCGGGAGACGGATCGGTCTCATAAGAGAGGATGAGAGGAA
>NZ_CBQR020000002.1 GCF_000455485.1 Gorillibacterium massiliense | reverse complement strand
CATAAGAGAGGATGAGAGGAAACTGTCCCTCTTCTTCCGCAATGAGGTGCTCATCCAGCTCGCTTTTTATCGTATGAAACAATTGATGCAAGCGGCCCAGTTTTTCCGGTTCATGAGGCCCGTGGACACGCAAGATTTTCGTCAAAAAGCCGCTGATCACCGGCAGCTCCTCCCGCAAAAAATCATGATGCGTCTCTACGATATGGGTAATCAATTCGTGAAAGGAAGCGTCCTGCCAGTTCTGACCCGTTTCTTGGCGTTCCTGATCCTCCCGGTAGGCTTCATTCAGCCGATGCAAAACTTCGTCTCCGTTCAGTCTTTGCTGGTCAATCGCCGTTTGCAGCGAGCGGTTTCCGCCGCAGCAGAAATCGATGCCGTAAGCTTTTAGTACATTGCTGGCGCCGGGAAAGCCGGCGACCAAGGAGCCAATTTGTTCTGTGCCGTTAAAGTGAGTTTGCATGATTGTTAACCTCCATTATTTTGATGTTCCGTTAAGCATTAAAGAAACCGGATTTCGTATTCGCAATGCTCATCGCCGTTTACGTTACACTTCACTTCTCTGACGGAAGCTTTTCGCGTGCTAAATCGATTGATCGCACCTTCCAAAATGGCGCCCTCCAGATCGCAGACCCGCTTTCCTTCTGCTTGCGGCAGACCTTTGCAGAAGCAATCCTCGATGGCTACGCAAACGGTCCGCTCATCGCTAAGAACGATTTTCGGTATGCCGATCTTCAACTTTTCAACGATCTGAAACAATTCGTCCATGGAATCCACCGGCAAATTTTCACCGATCTTGCGGCCTATGGTTACCGTCGTCGCTTTTCCGTTCATCGGCAGTCCCTGGTACATTCCGATCAAACGAATGGTGCGGAACAGTTCGAGGGGAACCTCGTTGCCCAGCTTAGGCCTGTCAATGCGGCTCATGTCTTTGAAGTTAAATGGATCCATATCTCGATCTCCTCCCTTGATGTATCTTCATTTTGCCGAAAAAAAGGGAATCCGTCCTTGATTCAGATCAAGAGCCAGGGGAAAAGACATAGCGAAAATGGCGGGCTAATTGCCCAATACTGATACAAAAAGCAGGAAACCATAAAGCGTTTTCGATCATTCCTTAGTTCTTAAGTTCTCATTTTGAATAACTATATTGATTAATATTGTCAAATTGAATATATTTTTAAAAGAGCCGGGAGAATCTTAATTCTTCAAGGCGAAATCTGAACTAGGGGTGAAAGGAATGAATTTAGGTAAGAAGCTTCGCATTGTCATCTTTACCGCGGTTTTTTCGTTAGTCATCTCCCTCGCAAGCGGATTGGGGGCAATGCCTAAGGCACATGCGGCGGAAGCATTGCCAACGGAACAAGCCGTTACCGGTGATCAAGATGCAGTAAAACTGCTTTGGTCCAAGATCGCCGATAAGGTGCCAGCAGAAGGCGACGTAGCAGGCGTGGACAAGCTGTTGGAATTTTTGAAGCCTTATACGACAGTAAACGTTAACGCAAGCGAGGATGGATTGACGCAAGAGTTCAATATCGTCTTTTTTGGCCTGGCATTCCCTAATTCCCTGCTTCAGTGGTCAAAAGTCTCCGGAGATGACGCCGTATCGGTATCTCGGAGCGGCATCGTCAGCATCCCGAAAGAGGTTGCCCAAGGGACTGCAGTCATCCAAGCAGGCGCCATCAACCCTTTCACCGGAAAAAACGTTGTTCTCTTTGAAAGAGAAGTCACCTTGGTGAACAAGAACTACACGGACGACAACGGTGCTGGTAACGGCAATGGTAACGGCAATGGCAATGGCAATGGCAATGGCAACGGCAATGGCAACGGCAATGGCCACGGCAATGGCCACGGCAACGGAAACGACAATGGCAATGGCAATGGCAATGGCAATGGCAATGGTAATGGTAATGGCAACGGTAACGGCAATGGCAATGGCAATGCCAACGGCAACGGCAACGGTAACGGCAATGGCAATGCCAACGGCAACGGTAACGGCAATGCCAACGGCAACGGAAACGGCAATGCCAACGGCAACGGAAACGGCAATGGAAACGGCAACGGAAACGGCAATGCCAATGCCAACGGCAACGGAAACGGCAATGCCAACGGTAACGTTAACGGCAACGGTAACGTTAACGGCAACGGCAATGCCAACGGCAACGGCAATGCCAACGGAAATGGCAATGGCAGTGGCAATGCCGGTGGAATCCTGGATCAAATTTTCGGCCAACTTGGAGCGAGTTTAACGACCATCCTTGCGGCGCTGCAAAGTAAGATCATCGATTTCATTCAAAATCCTTTGAAATACCTGGAAACACTTTTGAACCTCATTCGCAGTTACACAGCGAATTAGTTCGATATAACTCGATCGCGGATGTGCCCCGCTCCTTTATGGAGCGGGGTTATTGCTGAAATAAGAGGTTGCGATGCTTTACATACCTTTAACCGGTAGAGGGAGATGAACACCTTGAATATCGGGAAAAGAATACGGCTTATCTTATGCAGCATCACGCTTGCACTTCTAGTTTCACTTCTCGGGGAAATAGCCGATGGCAACCTAAGATTTGGTTCCCTACCAACGGCAAAGGCTGCCGGGGAAGCTGTTTCGAAGGCATCACTCAGCCAGTTGTTCGCTCTGCATGACGCGTTGAATGCCGGCGAGCCGGCTGACAGACTAGCCGTGTCGGCATTGCGCGCAGAACTTTCCGGTCTTACCTCGGAGGACGCCTCTGTTCTGGATCCTATTTGGGAGACCATTCGGCTCAAGCTGCCAGCCAGTGTCGATCAAGAGGCCGTAAAAAGCCAATTTTTCTTGTTTTTGCGGGATATGGAACTGTATCTGCTGCAACCGCAAACGGAGTTTCTCAACGAAATTCGCAGCAACTCTGACTACAAAAGCGCGCTGCAAATTTTATCCTCCGCTGCCGGACAACCTTATCTGACCGCAGACGACTTTCTCCTCTTCCAGTTGGGAGATGGCGGAACCCGCCTTGGCGTGGAAGGTACCTTGCGAAAAAAACTCTACGAGTTGTCCCCGTTTGAGATCAACACTTTCATGCAAGATAAACAAACAGTCCTCGATCTATATAACCAAAAAAGACAAGAAGTCCTTGGGCAGGCGGAAAGCTACCAGGTCAGCCGTGTTTTACGCAACCTAGGAGTAAAACCCGCCAAGGTACAGGAAGCAGCGGATCGTTTGTCCAGTCGGCTGCAAACGGACGACCGCGCCTTTGCCCCACTGGCCGTCGCATACATCCGCTCCAATACGACATTAACGGTAAGTTATCCCCGCTTCCCCAGTGACGGCACGGTACGCTACGTTTTGAATGTTTTCGGTGCCTATGTCTCTCCTCAGATCACGAAGCTAAACTTCTCTCAAGTCGCGGGAAGGACGAAATTGGATCTATTTGAAATGCAAACCGACTATGTCGGGAGCATCGTATTCTCACAAGATACGATCGATGAATCCGGCATCGTGCAGCTCAAGCTGCTTCATTCTTATGACCAACAACCGAGAATCATCTACGAAAAAGAACTGCGGAATCCGAAAGGAAACGATGTCTCTCCTTTTGGGGCGGACTTCTTTATGGAACAAACCAAATCGTTGTACGATGGGCTGACAGCTGGTAATCCGGTGTGGCTGCTGTCGGTTCGTGACATGAACAGCGAAGTCGCCGCCCTTGATGGCTCAAGTCAGCTGCAAATAATCGATCCCGTATGGAGCAAGATCGCTCCCCGATTGAACGCCTCTGTGGATAAAGAAGCAGTCAAACTAGCCTTGTTTCAGATGATGAAAGAAGCCGGATCCTTTGACGATGCCACGACAGCGGAAGCTTTGCAGGTATTTGCTCAAAATAAAGCTTACAATACCGCACTGCAGAGCCTGTATCCCTACGGGTATATCGATGCCAACGACTTTCTTCTTTTCCTGCTCGGGGACGGTAAAAACCTCAAAGGAATAAAAGGGGCTTGGCAGGAGCAATTGACGGGATTAAACGGAGAACAAGCCATCCCTTATCTTCAAGATCAGAAGAAGCGGGACAGCTTGCTGTATTCGGCCATCCAAACGGTTAATAACGGGATGGACGGAGGCTTTTACCGGTTCGGTTACGCTTTAGGCAAGCTTGGCGTTACGGTGGACGACTTCTGGGCTGCGACCCAGAACATCCTTTCCGCACTCCCTTCTTACCCGGCTGCATCCGGAGCCAAGCTGCTGGCTCAATTACATCCGCAGTTGAACGTATCGCTCTCGCCCGGTGACGACGGCCTGAGCCAAAGGTTTTCGGTACGTCTGGCGGGCAGCCCCGTTCCGAACTCCATGCTGACCTGGACGAAACTATCCGGCAGTGGCGAGGTTTTGGTCTCCGCAGACGGAGTCGCATCCATTCCCCGGAACGTTAATGAAGGGACAGCCCTCATTCAGGCAAGCATCGCCGATTCCTCAAGCGGAGTGAGTATCGCTCTGTTCCAGCAAGAAGTCACGTTAACCAACGAAAATGATGTGGACGGTAATGGCAATGGCAATGGTAATGGTAATGGTAGTTATCTTGATCAAATTCTAGGTCAAATCTCAACGGGGCTAGTATCCATCCTTGCCGCGCTTCAGAATAAGCTGCTCGATATCATTCAAAATCCGTTGAAAGTTTTGGAGACGATTTTGCTATTCCTTCGGAACTCGACAGGCATGACCAGCGACTAAAGACTTTGAGAATCAATAACCCCGCTCCGTTTTGGAGCGGGGCTGTTGCATAGAATACGCTCCAGGCCTCTTCGGCATAATGAACCGTTAAGATCCGCCAGTCTTCTCTGCCAGCGGTTTCCGATATCGATCATAAGCCGTTTGCTGGATTTGAATGGCCCGATCGATGTTGAGCGACTTTATCTGTTCCACATAGCTATCAAAATCACTGATCGACTCGATCCCCATGATGAACTTAAGCGACATGTCGTCAACCAAGGTTGACACATCCTGCATAATGGCCGACAGCTCCGCGCTTTCTTTCTCCGTCTTTGGCGTCGTAGGCAAATAATGCTCATCCATATCCGTGTCCGCCCATAGCTTGATGGCTTCTTTTTGTTCCGGCATCGAATAGTACTGCTCCATATAGCGAACATCCTGAACGAACGGCCCAAAATAACTGGCTCGTGTATACATTGCCAGCGCTTGGGAAGGCGCCAGCTTGTCCGGGTTATGCAAAATCAAATCTGTATATTTCGGGTAGCCATCCTTCATGACATAGCTTTGCCCCTCGATGCCGAAGTTGAACAGCAAATGCCCTTCCGTTCCATAACCGTAGTCCAGCAATTTCACCGCTTCTTCCACATGCTTGCTCTTGCTGGAAATGGCCACCCCGCCGCTTGAACCGATAGCCGGAGCCTTTTGCCCGAATTCCGGACGCTCTCCCTCATGCAAAACGGGATACGGCGCCGCTACGAGTTCCACCTTCGGATCGAGCTTCCGCATGCTCGGCAGCCAAGTACCGATCCCCGCCCCGGCATTCCAGATGCTGGCGCCGCTTCGACCCGTAAGCATACTGACGTCTTGAGTCACCGAATCCACCGCCGAGAAGTTCCGGTCAATCAGCCCTTCGGCATACCACTGACGGAAGAGCATTAGAAAATCCTTGTACCCCGCTTCCAATGGGCCAAATTTCACTTGGCCGTTCTCCAGATAAAAACCCTTCTTGACACCGTATGCTCCGATGAATCCGCCCCCTTCGATACCGAAGAGCGGATTCGGCACCCCAAGAAACGTAAGAGGCGCCTCAATGCCTTTCTCTGTCTTAAACGCTTTCAAAACCGTATGCCAATCATCGATCGTAATCGGGACATCCAGCCCCAGCTCGTCCAGCCAATCCTTCCGAAGGATCAGACCTTGGTAGGTTCGCAAACGGTCATCATTTTGGATAAACGGGAACATATAATAGCTGCCATCCGCCGTCTTGATCTGCTGGTCGATGTCCGGGTGCTCGCTTAAATATTTTTTCAAATTCGGCGCGTATTTGTCGATGGCGTTGTTGAGCCGTACAATATAGCCATCCTTGATCGCTTTCTCTGGTCCGCCGGGAAAATTGACCCACTCGTATTCGATCATGTCCGGCAGTTCGCCGGAAGCAAGCATTACATTGATCGCTTCCTTCGCTTGATTCGCCGGGGGCTGGATGAACGTCAGATTAACTCCCGTTTTCCGCTGCCATTCCTGAAAAAAGGGAACCTCCTGGAAGGTTGATTTCGTGCCTGCCGCATTCCCGTTCAGTTCTGCCCAATAGGTAAGAGAAGCGCCTGTCCCGCTTCCCGTTTTCTGTGGCTTATCTTCTTTATCTCCGCCGAAAACATTCCCTCCGAACTTGCAGGCTGTCAATGCGGTAAGCATCATGAGCACCGCCAGCAAGCTGGCGAAGGCTTTTCTTCCTTTCATGCCGACTCCCCCGATCTATATAAGTCGAACTTGAGACAGTTAGGATTCCGTCCCTGCAAAACCTGATTATTCTGGAGAGTCGCTGTTGCGACCAGATTCCCTGATTAGACAACTCCACATAAGTAGGAATCCGTTCGCAAAGGCGACCGCTAACGCTTTTCCAGAACAATCGGTTTCTCCGCTCCTTCATCCCTTCCTCTCGTTCATCTTATCTAGTAAATTTCTTTATATTTGCCCGGCGTGATGCCTTCATATTTCTTGAACACCCGAATAAAGGTCGCGGCATCGTTATATCCTACAAGCTTTGAGATGTCGTTGATGGAATCCCGCTTCGCGCGAATCATTTCCTTCGCATGCTCGATGCGGGTTTTATGGATGTAATCCAACAATCCGTCCCCCATCTGATCTTTGAACAACCGGGAGAGATAACTCCCCTTCATGTCAAAATGCTCCCCGATCCCGTTCACGTTCAGATTGGCGTCCTGATAGTTTTCCTTGACGTACTGGGCGACCTGGGTGGTCATTTCCTTAAGGGATTCCTCCCTCTCCTGAGACACGCCAGCTGTTCGTTTGGCAGATGCGAAAACGCATACATCCGACAGCAAGCGATGCAGCTCTCTCTGCATTTCCTGAATCGTATCACAGGCAATGATCTTGTCCATCCACAGGGGGTTGTTTTCAAGGATACCGCTTTCCCCGTTCCCCAGCTCGTTGATCGCCTTCACCATCGTCCCGACCAGGTTGAAAATCAAGCAGCGGGCAAGGGTCAAAGACATCACCGGCTTGCCGAAGTTGCGGTCCATAATCTCGTTCATATAGAAGGAAGCTTGTTCGAGATCGCCCACTTTTATAAAATTAATCAACTGCTGCTCTACCTGCAGCGGATAATAATACCCGGATTGAGCGTTGTCCGCCGTATCCATGCGAATGTCTTCGTAGGCGATGATGCCCTTTTTGCCCAGCACCATTTTATATTCCATCGCATCAACCGCTTCTTGGTACGCCTCCGCTATACCCGGCCAGGAGAAATGAGTGCCGCTGATGGATACGGTGAGTTCCATCTCGTAGCGGCGGAGAAAATTTTGCGCCTCCGTGGCGATATCCTGCAGCGCCTCCCGCACATTTGGAGCATCTGCCAGCAAATTAACTAAACAAACCATGATGTCGTCGACTTCCGACACATAACCAACATGGCCATGCTGCCCGGCCAGCTCCTCCACCACATTCCCGATGATAAAAGGAATCAGCTTCTGCCGCTCGTTCATATCGATTCCCGGCAGTTTTTCGTATAGGGCTTCCTCGTTTTCCAGCACGAACAAAATAACGGCGAATTCATTGGACAAAAGCGTCATGTGATGGCTGCGGAACGCTTCCTCATAAGGCACGGGCGTATCCAGCTTGCCTTTCAGCAGACGGTTGATCATGTTGGAACGCAGAAGCTGCTGGTGCTTTTGCATTTGCAGGGCGATCTGATCCTTTTCGCTTTTCGCGTTGAAAATCGCCCGCTGAATCATCCGCAGCTCGTTTCCGTCTTCCCGTGCGCCGGAGATATCCCGGTCTGTCAGAGACTCCACCAGCTCCTGAATCGGCGAATAATTGCGCTTCATGAAAAACCAGGTCAAAATGCCCGCGCCGATCAAGCTGATCAAAATGCTGATATATGTAAAGCTGCGGACGTACTCCGCCTTTTGCCAATAGATGTTGCTGGGGATGATCAAGGCATACTTCAAATCCGATACTGCCGACGGAATGAAAAACAGCTCCGATTTCCCCACCCGGGAGGACGTCAGACGCACATGACCGTCATCCAGAAAGGGCGCAAGCATCGGATCGTCCGGGCGGTTGGACAGCAGGACTTCGTTGTCCTGGTTCAAGATCAGCAGCAGCCCGCCGCTGAAACCGGAAATGCCTTCGATGGCTTTTTGAAACCGGGATGCGTCGGCCATGACAACGACCGTTCCCGTCTCTCTGCCGTTCAAATCCTTGGGCAGCCGGGTCATATAAGCGATGGAGGTTTTCGTCGAAGCCCCAAGGCGCGGCAGCACCACAAAACGGTTCGTCGCGGACTGGTGAATCATATCGCTCCATTTTTCATAGGAAAGAGCCCCTGTATCATGAATGGTTCGGTAAGCGATGTCCATGTCCCGGATATTGCCAGGCCGTAAAATCGCAGTCCCCTGATCCCAGGCCACGTAAAATTCATCGATCGACGCGTAGGACGTTTTATAGAGACGAAACTCCTTCACCAGCTGATAGGCTGTAAAAGGAGAGTCCACCGACGAATTGTTGGAGTACATCAAGCTTTGCAGCTTGTCGTTCCACGTAATTTCCATATTCAGGCGCTTCATCAAGTCAACCTGGTTGTCGATGGTATAGCGCATCTGCTTCAGTAAGGAGTCGTTGGCCCGGTGGATCTCACTCTTAAGCGCATGGCTCGACTGCGAGTAGATCACCAAGCTGATCAAAATGGGAATAAAAAGAACAGCGCTGTAAGATACCAGCCAAGTAACGATTATGCTTTTACGTTTGTGCCACAACGTGCGGAGTATCAACAAGCGATCATCACCTGCTAGTTCGTAAGGATGAAATGGATTCCATTCGTTCGTCGTGTATCTATTATAGCGAGAACAAACCGCGAACGGGAATGGGGAAAAATGACACAGCCATTGTCAAAAGCTCCATTGCGACGTTTTTTCCATGCAAACAGCCCGAAAGGACGATCTTGTCCAGTCGGGTTTGCCGCATATATCCAATATTTACAATAACTTATCATTCGGTTCGAAACCGGCTTCGATTAAAAAACCCGCTGCTTCCATCCGGTCAATTTTGCCGCCGCTTCCACGAAGAAATAGTCTCCGTAGATCAGTGAGACATCCACGTTTTGTCCTGCCGGTTTGTGGCCGGTTCCATGCAAGAGGATGGCCTCATGATTGGGCAAGTTCCAAGTGCCGTAGATCTCGTCAAGCCCGCAAATGATCCGTTCCGCCGCGGAACGGTAGCACCGGCCTTCCGATTCCGGCAGCGAGGTCGCTAACTCCAGAAGCCCCGATGCGGCGATGGCGCCCGCGGATGTATCCCGAGGTTCTCCTGCAAGCTCCGCATCCGTCCGGAAATCCCAATGGGGAACCTGATCCTCCGGCAGGTTGGCGATAAAAAAGTTGGCCACGCGCTCGGAAGCCCGCAAATAAGCGATATCGCCGGTGTGACGGTAAGCATTGACCATGCCGTACAAGGCCCATGACGCCCCCCTACTCCAGGCCGAATCGGGACCGTAGCCTTGGCCGCCCAACGCTTCAATGCGCTCGCCCGTCTCAGGATCGAAGCTGACGATGTGGTGAACAGAGCCGTCGGCGCGGATAAACTCCCTTAGAACTGTATCCGCATGGGCTTTGGCGATATGGGCATAACGAGGATCGCCGCTTTCTTTTGCCGCCCAGAAGAGCAGCGACAGGTTCATTGCCGTGTCGATGATAGACCAGCCGAGCTTGTCGCCATTCCATGCCCGAATGAAGCTGCCCGCCGGATTGAAGCGGCCGGCCAGGAAATTCGCGGCGAACAAGCCCCGACGCCGAGCATCGGCATCGCCAGTGATCTTGTACTTGATCACGGCTGTCGGCAGGAAGTGAAACCCTACGTCATGATCGAAACCATTGGGCTGAAGCATGAATTGCTCCAACCGTTCATCCCAACTCCATGCCATGTTTCTATAGCGCTCGTCCCCTGTCCGGTCGTAAAGAATCCACAGGATGCCCGGCCAAAAGCCCGTCGTCCACCAGTCCAGCCGGGTGTCGTCATAAATGCCGTCCGCTTTCGCCACGTGAGGCGCTTTATCTCCGATGGCGGCCATCATTTGGTCAACTTTGGGAACGATCCGTTCCCAAAGAGACGGCCAATCCGCCGTATTCGTATCCTTACTCATAGCTAACCTCCTTCAATTAGGATGAACGATAGTTAAGCCTGTCCGATTGCCAGAACTGCGGAACATTTGAACTTCTGGTCGCTGTTGTTTTCAGATTTCTTAGTTAAATAAGCCGAACCAAAGATTGAAAGGATTCCGTCCCTGCAAAACCTGATTATTCTTCCAATCGCTGTTGCGCTTAGATTCCATGATTAGTTAACTCCATATAAGTACGAATCCGATCGCAAAAGCGACCGCAATCGCTCCTCCAGTTCAAATGCCCTCCGTTCTTTTTCGGAAGCCAGACAAGCATCGTTCTTATCCTTTCAATGATCCGACCATGACGCCTTTGACGAAGAAGCGCTGCACAAAGGGGTATACGCATAGGATCGGAACCGTCGCCACCATGATCGTGGCGTATTTGATCGTTTCACCAATCTGGAAGCGGTCGCCTGCCGAAGCGCCAGCGGACATGTTGTCCGTGGAGTTGGAGATGAGTATTTCCCGCAGCACCAGCTGCAAGGGGAACTTCTCCCGGCTCTTGATGAAGATCGAGGCATAAAACCAGCCGTTCCATTTGTCTACGGCGTAATACAGAATCATCACCGCGATGACCGGCATCGACAGCGGAATGATGATGCGGAACAGAATCGTAAAATGGTTAGCCCCGTCGATTTTAGCCGACTCTTCGAGAGCGTCGGGAATGCCCATAAACGATGTCCTCATAATGATCAGGTTGAAGGTGCTGACGGAAAAAGGAATGATGGTAGCCCAGAGAGAATCCAGCAGGCCGACGCCTTTTACCACCAGATATAGAGGAATCAAGCCGCCGCTAAAAAACATCGTGAATACGATCAGGAACATGAATACACTGTTCCACATGACATTTTTCCGAGACAGCACATAAGCGGCTAAAGCCGTCATGAACAAGTTGACGGCAACGCCGAAAACGACGATGAACAAGGTGTTGCGGTAACCGATACCGATCCCTTTGTTCGCCAGCACGCTCTTGTACGCCTCAAAGCTCAGTCCCAAAGGCTTCCACAGAATCCCTTTGTACGAGATGAGCTGGCTGGCATCGCTGAACGAAGCGAACAGCACGTACAGCAGAGGATAAAGCGTAACGATGACGAGAAAGATCAAAAGAGTGTAGATAAATATTGTAAAGGCCTTATCGAAAAAGCCGGATTCCGTTTTCATTATCTCTCACCTCACCATAAGCTGTTTTTGCTCACTCTGCGGCTGATGTAGTTCGCCGTAACGAGCAGGAACAAGTTGATCACGGAATTAAATAACCCCACTGCGGCGCTGTAGCTCCAGCCGAATTCCAGCAGACCTTTGCGGTAGACGAAGGATGAGATGACGTCCGCTTTTTCGTAGGTGATCGGGTTGTAGAGCAGAATAATCTTTTCAAACCCGACGTTGAGCAAATTCCCCATGCGCATGATCAGCATGATGGAGATGGTTGGAAGAATACCGGGAAGCGTGATGTGAATCATCTGCTTGAAACGGCTGGCTCCGTCCATCCGCGCCGCTTCATACTGTTCCTGGTCGATGCTCATGAGCGCTGCGATATAAATGATCGATTCCCAGCCGATGCGCTGCCAAATCTCCGACAAGATGTAGATGGGCCGGAACAAATCCGGTTTTTGCAGCATGGCCTGACCGTCGTATCCGAGCCAAGTGAAAAGTTGGTTGATAATGCCGCCGGAGTTGGTGAAATCGGTAATGATCCCGCAGATTACCACAAGGGAAATGAAATACGGCATGTACGTGATCGTTTGCACGACGCGCTTGAAAGTGCGGTGACGTACTTCGTTGATCAAGAGAGCGAGAATGATCGGCGTCGGAAACTCGAAAATTAAGGAATACAAGCTGATGGTCAACGTGTTCTTCAAAATGCGCAGGAAGTAATAGCTGTCGAAAAAGTCGTGAAAGTTCTTCAGCCCCACCCAGTCGCTGCCGAGAATGCCCTTCATCGGGGTGTAATTTTTGAATGCGATGATCGCCCCATACATCGGGATGTAGTGAAAAACAACGTAAAAGGCGATGACCGGCAGCATCATGAGATACAAATATTTATTCATCAAGAAATCGCGAACCAGCCGGTTCTTGAGCGATTGCATAGTCGCCATCGTTGGTCGTCACCTCGTTTCAAATCGAGAGGGCGGTTAAGCCCTCTCTCGCAGAATGCTTAGCGTTTGTTGTAGCGGTCCAGTGCTGCGGTTTGGATCTCGATGGCACGGTCCAGCTTGAGTGATTTCATCTTCCCTACGTATTTATCGAAGCTGTCTACCGGTTCGGTGCCCAGGATGATTTTCAAGGTCATCTCGTCAACCAGCGTATCGATGTCGCTCATGATGGTTGCATATTCCGTGCTTTCATCCGGGGTTGGCGTGATCGACGGCAGGAAGTACTTAGCCGAATCCGTCTTTTGCCAGGTGGTGACAGCATCCCGTTGGCTTTGCAGGGCGAAGAATTGCTCGGCATAACGTTTGTCTTGAATGAACGGACCGTTGTAGCTGCCACGGGCGTACAGCGAAATTGCTTGAGCCGGAGCCAGTTTGTCCGGGTTCTTCAGCAGCAGATCGGTGTAAGTCGGGTAACCGTTAACCATGCTGTAGCTGACGCCTTCGGTACCGAAGTTGAAGAACAGGCCGCCTTCTTCGCTGTAACCGTAGTCCAGCATGCGAACAGCCAGCTCCGGATCTTTACAAGCGGTGGTGATGGCTACGGTTCCTTCGGAAGCGTAGGCTTGATTGCGTTGGCCGAATTTCGGCGTTTCGCCTTTGTTCAGCACCGGATAAGGCGCGCCGACCAGGACGGCTTTGTCATCCTTCGCTGTCACGAGGGGCTGCCATTTGCCGATGCCGCCTCCGGCGTTGCCGATGCTGGCGCCGGTTGCGCCGGATGCGATGTTGCCGTCGAGGGCCTTCGTATCGGCCGTCGCGATGTTTTTATCAATGAGGCCTTTGGCGTACCAATCATGGAATAGGCTCAGATATTGCTTGAAGCCTTGCTCCTCCGGTCCGAACTTGATTTTACCGTCTTCTTGGTAGAAGCCGCGGGTTACGCCGAAAGCGCCGAGGAACGCTCCGTTGCCGGATTCGTTGAAGAAGCGCGGTTTGCTGACGAAGGAAAGGGGAGCCGCTGCGCCTTTCTTTTCTTTAAAGGCTGTCAACGTTGCCGTCCAATCGTCGATGGTTTCGGGAACCGGCAGACCCAGCTCATCCAACCAGTCCTTGCGGATGATCGGTCCTTGGAAAACCCGCAAGTATTCATCGCCGCGGATAAACGGGAAAGCGTAGTAAGCGCCGCTGTCCGTTTTGACCATCTTGTCTACGTCCGGATGCTCTTGCAGGTACTTCTTCAGATTAGGTGCGTACTTGTCGATCAAATCGTTCAACTTCACGATGTATCCGTCGCTGATCGCTTTTTCCGGGCCGCCAGGGAAGCTCAGGAAGTTGTATTCGATCATGTCCGGCAGCTCGCCGGAAGCCAGCATCACGTTCAGCGCTTCTTTTACTTGGCCCGAAGGAGGTGCCGTAAACTTCAGCGGAACGCCGGTTTTCTTTTGCCATTCTTGGAAGAAGGGAATGTCTTGGTGCGTAGGTTTGACACCTACCAGGTTGCCGTTGATTTCTCCCCAATACGAAAGGGTCTTGTCTGTCTTGATGGGGTAAGTCGTTCCTGTTGCTTGTTCTGTTGCCGTAGTCGCGTTTGGCGCGCTGCTCGGTTTGCTGGACGCTTCGTCCTTGCTGCCGCCGCCGGATGAACATGCCGCGAGCAGCAGAGAGCTGGAAAGGACAACCGTCATCGCGGTAGTCAGTGCTTTCTTCATTGCTTCAACCCTCCATCGTTTTCCTTGTCGTTGAGATGCGCATCTCTCACCCGTAGATTAAGGGAACGGCAAGGTGGGCCGATATAGGCAAAAGCTCCAAAATGGTATCGATTTCATTTTTACGAACTGACGATTTCGCCAAAACGATTGATAGCGGGAGCGTATCTTAAGAAAAGTTTCCCGTCAAAATGCTGCTATTCCTTGACAAATAGCGTAGAACGTCATAAAGTACGTATACATATTATATGTGTACATACTATATGAATGAATGTGTTTTGATAGGAGGGGTCTATATTGGAAATACAACAGTCTTTGGGTTATCTACTCAATACTAGCGCAAGGCTGATAAAAAGAAGACTTGATATGCACTTGAAAAGCTATGGCATTACAACTGCTCAATGGGCGGTCTTAAAGCTATTATCATTGGAAGATCATTTATCGCAAGCTGAAATCGCAGAAAAGACAAATGCTGACAGAGCTACATGCGGAGCTGTTATTGATAAACTCATATCAAAAGGATTATTGCAAAAGGAATTATTTGAAAACGACCGTAGAAGCTATCGAGTAAAAATTTTGCCACCGGCAGTTACGATTGTGGATAAAGTTACTTTGTTAGCTGAAAATGTAAACGGCTCAGCGGTTCAAGGGCTGACCGATACGGAAATTAGTCAGTTTGCCAAGTGCTTAAATACAATTATATCTAACCTGGGAGGTGGGATAGATGAGCTGGACAGTTGAAATTATCCGGGGATTTTTTGTTGCTTTTGGAGCCCTGCAAACAATAACAAACTTCATTTATTTATCGAGAAAAAAAGGGCTTGATCTGGCGAGAAACCAACATAGGGAATTGCCCGATCATACTACAAGGAAACAGGTACGAGTAAAAACAATATGTATGTTTTCGTTTGGCATACTCTTTTGGGCAACAGGCTTATTTTCATACTTTACCCACTCTTATTATGAATTAAGTTTCATCATCGTTATGGGTGCCTATACTCTTTATGCAATGATTGAAGCTTTATTTTATAGATATTGGAGGACATTCGGAACTGTTATAATCTCCGTTCTATTATTTCTCGCAACTTTATTTGGCCATGTTTGACGACTAAAGAAGCGAAGCGGCCGCCAGGTGTTTGTCCGGGCAGCCGCTTCGCTTCTTTAGAAAAGTTCCCACCTACTTCACGCCTACCACTTGCCCGCCGGTCATCTGCACCAATTGGTCCGGCGTCAACCGAAACACCGCCTTTGGATGCCCGGCAGCCGCCCATATCGTCTCATATTGGAACAAATCCTCATCGACAAGAGTGAGAATCGGCTCCGCATGGCCAAGAGGCGGGACGCCGCCGATGACGTAACCGGTACGGCTGCGGACGAAATCGGCATCCGCCTTGCCGAGGGTATCGTTCAGCAAGGCGCCGATCCGCTTCTCATCGATCCGGTTAGCGCCGCTCGCCACCACCAAGAGCGGCTTGTCCGCCGCCGCCAAGCGAAAAATAATCGACTTCGCGATATGTGCCGGCTGGCAGCCGATAGCATCCGCCGCCTCCTGCGCCGTCCGCGCGCTATCCGGCAGCTCGACCACCTCGTTGGCATAGCCAAACGCATTTAACTTCTCCTGAAACAACTGTGCGCTCTCCTTTAATGGTCCCGCCACCGCACACCACTCCTGACTCATAATCTTTTATTTGGAATTATATACAAATTGGATGAAAACTTCCAAGAGCAGATATTCTCTATTCGAGTCCAACTGTGTGCATTTTCTCCAATTACGAAAAAAACAGCCTGCTCAAGGCAAGCTGCTTCAAACTAGTGCTATATCGATCAATTAATCTCCCAACCATATACTTCGATTTGGCTCAGCGCAGGAAACGGTGATGGGTCGTCAGATTTGATCAGTTCGCTCAAGGTGACCCATTCAACTTTACGGCTCGCTAGCGCGACCGTTTGCGGCTTATGGGTTTTGACTAGGTCTGCCGTGATTTTGCTGCCGTCCGAAAACGACAACGTCACCTTTTCCCAATAATTGTCGTGAGGGAAATCAGCCCGTAAGGTCAGCACCACTCTATCGATTTCTACAATCCTGCCGAAATTCACGGTTATTGCCGCATCCGCCCGCTGGTTGATGCCCCAGGACTCATAGGGCCACTCCCCGTGGGAGTCGTTGGCGGCATTGCCGTTGATGGCATTCCGGGCGGCGAACACCGCCTCGCCCCGGGTTTCTACGTTGGCGGAAGCATGTGGGAAAAGAGTTGTGTTTTGGTGATGGTCATATTCGTTTTTGGCCAGATTGCGGTAAGCCGCAACTTCTTCCTCCGTAGCTAACCGGGCCGTTAAGACATGGCGGCTGCCGATGAAGGATTTTGGCGAGTAGGAAACCCGCTTATCCCCGAATGGAATAACAAAACGGTATTCCTTCTCTAGCAGATAAACTTGAGCCGGATTCATCGCATCTTCCAATTGAATGACGAGATGGACATGATCCGCTGAGCTTTTCAAAACAATGGAATCTCCCGGCTCGTACTCGTTTTTATGTACCAAATAGACTTGATCCTCATCGGTGTTTGCGGACAGGACAGCCCCGTCTGCATTTTGGATTTCCAGTGTCAACGTGTTCAACTTGCTTCCTCCCGGTCTGATCATATGGCTTACGGACGAACCGTGCTCAAAATCTCGATTCCTCTCACGATCTGCTCATCAGAGGGAGTCGAGAAATTCAAACGGATGGCATTGCAGGGATCCCCTTCATCGACGAGGAAAGCCGTGCCGGGCACGACGGCGACACCTTTTTCCGCGGCTTTCTTGCAATAATCCAGCATCACTACAGACTTCGGCAGATCGCACCATAGGAACAAACCGCCTTCCGGACTATTGAACGTAACCTTGCCAGCCATAAAACCATCCAGGCTATCCGTCATCAGCTTGCATTTTCGCAGATAGACTGCTCGGATATGCTTGATGTGCCCATCATAATCGTATTCTGTCATAAACTTATAGGCTAAAAGCTGAGACAGCATGGTGGTATGAACATCTTCGCCTTGCTTGGCCACTACCATTTTTTGCATGACCGCTTCGGGAGCTAAAACATAGCCCACCCGGAGCCCTGCGGACAAAACTTTGGAAAATGACCCGACGTAAATCACTAGCCCCTCGTCATCCATGGACTTGATGCTTGGGATATCTTCACCCTTGAATCGAAGCTCGCCGTAGGGGTTGTCTTCCAGGATCATGACGCCATATTGTTTGGCCAAGGCATAGATCGCCTTGCGCTTTTCCAGGCTGGTTGTGGCTCCTGTCGGATTTTGAAAATTCGGGATCAAATAGATCAGCTTCACGTTCTTCTCGGTCTTGAGCGCCTGTTCCAGCTTATCCACGTTAATTCCGTCGCTTTCCATGGGAACTCCTACTAGCCGTGCGCCGGATGACCGGAAAGAATTCAGCGAGCCGATAAAGCTCGGACTCTCGCAAATAATAGCGTCCCCTTCATTGCACAGCACCTTGCAAGCAAGCTCAATCCCCTGCTGGGCACCGGAAACGATGAACAAATTGTCAAAATCCTTGCCTGCGCCGAAGCGAGTCAATAAATGCTGTTTCAACTTATCCCTGAGCGGCTCATACCCTTCCGTAATGCCGTATTGCAGCGCGGCAACGGGATCATTTTCCAGAATCGCCCCTGTGAACGAGCGGATGGCTTCTACCGGAAACGTCTCCGGCGAAGGATTGCCTGCGGAAAAAGGAATAACATCCTTTCCCGAAGTTGCTTTCAAAATCTCCCGGATCATAGAGGGCTGGAGAGATGCGATGCGGTTTGAAAATCGATAATCCACTTGTACAAAAACCTCCTGCTATGGAATCTGTGGCGGAGCTCTACCTGTACATCCGATATTTGCTACCTTCTATCATAGCGATTTTTGTCGGAACTTAACACCCCGCAACAGGATATCTTTTGTTACCCGTCAGACCCGTCTTGCCCGTTTCACGATCCACCCCCCGATTTAATGTAAGCCTCAATCGTCTTGATTTGGGAAGTCGGCGCTTTTTTGAAAGCATGGGCAGCACCGAATTTATCGGGATTTTTCGCGGAACCCGGACTGTTGTACACCCAATAATCCAAATCGTGCACGATACGGTGCATATAAATGAGGGCCTGAGCATCCCGTTTATCCGTTGCGATGACAGTGAGTGAAGCCAAATTGGCAAAATCTTTCTTGGCGTCTGGATCATCGGTCGCAATGGCCATTTGGTTATAGATGTCAGGTTGTGTCGTAAGCCGGTTCAGGATATTGTCCCATGCCTCTTTCGCAGTCTCGGGCGTTTGGCCTGCTGCATTCGGCTTAAAGTGATCCACATTGCCGTATCCGACCATCTCGTCAAATTTCCGGTGGAGACGCTCGAGTAAATCGGCGACTTCCGCCTTCGAGGAGATGGCACTTTTCAATGCCTCATCGCGAATATCTTCTGACATGCTGGACAGGTAATCATTTTTGCCTTGGTAAACGAGCTTTTGGGCATCGATATTGCCGGCTTTCGCGAAATTGAATTTGTAGGTACTCCGGTCAGTGTCACGGAGATCAGCAGTAGATGACCCGCCCGGTCCCTTTTGCAAGCTTTTGGCCCCGATGATGCCGGAGTCCAGCACGGTTTTAACCGGATCCTGTATCGATAAACGCTCCCAAATTCCGAACCGTGAGAATGCCCAAAACATACCGCAAACCATAATGACTACGGCGATGGCTAACCCGATAAGACTGCTTAAGAGCCTGTCACTCATCTTCCCTCTCCCCCCGATTCCGAATTACCTCCTTACTATATATTTACCATAGCGATTTCTAGAGGAAAATACTTAATTTTACGGATTTTGGAAAATGCCACGAAAAGCCGCATCTCTAAAAAAAAAGGAACCCCCTACGCCTGAATGGCATTAAGGGTTCCCGAGTTCAAAATACATATGCATGATTCCGTTATTTTGCCGTCAGCTTGTACAGAGCCGCTCCGTGAGGTGGAATCGTCCCATGTAAATGGCCGACTTGCAGCTCCAGCTCTTTGCCTGTCCACAGTTCCTTTGCCGAAACTCCCGAGCGTAGGCCTAAATCGGCAAGAGCTACGGACACATCCGTTATCGCTTCACCCGTATTGAACAGCGCTGCATAACGCTCTCCATCAGGACCTTCCGCTGCCCAAACGACCTTATTGTCGGCGCGGCTTACCAGATGTGCGCCAATGCTGAAGCGATGCATATGGAGCACGTCACGGTTGGTAAGCAGCGAAAGCGTCCAATCGTCGTTGTCGCGCATCTCTCCGCCGAACATGAGCGGCGAACGGAAAATCGTCCACAGCGTCATCATCGTCAGCTGCTCATCACGGGTGAAGTTCGTCCTCCGGTCCGTACCGGATGCGCGAATGCCGATGTGACCCAAGGGCAGCATATCGCAATCCGGCCAACAGCCGATCTTTGGCCGACCCTGCCATGTCTCGCAACGATCGAACATGTCCAAGAGCAGCGGCCAGCGGTCCCAGAAATCGTCGGTCATCCGCCACATATTTGCATGGGCTTCAAAGAAATCAGCATGCTTCACGGGAGCAGGTCCGGGAGAAAGGCTCAAAACGATAGGCCGATCCACTTGATCGATGGCCTTGCGGATCAGTTCGATCTCAGCTAGATGGGGGCCACCGTGGAGCCAAGAGTCGGCAATGTCGTCAACCTTGATAAAATCGACGCCCCATTCGGCATAGAGTTCAAACAAGGAGTTGTAATATTCCTGCGCTCCGGGTTTTGAAGCGTCAACGCCGTACATGTCCGTATTCCATCCGCAGAAAGAACAAGTGTGGGCAATGTCCCGCGCCCTGACATCCGTTCCTTTTATCGGCGTATTGTCATGAACGGCCTGACGGGGTATTCCCCGCATGATGTGAATGCCGAACTTCAGCCCGAGGCCGTGGACATAATCGGACAGAGGCTTGAAACCGAGACCCCCCGCTGCAGATGGGAAACGGTTCGCCGCCGGAACAAGTCGCGAATAGTCATCCATCTCCAGCCGGGCAAAAGGCCGGTATTGATCGGAGACGGCGCCCGATTCTGACCATTGAATATCGACCACGACATACTCCCAACCGTAATCCTTCAAATATTCGGCCATATATTCGGCGTTGCCGCGAACCTCATCTTCCCGTACGGAAGCCCCGTAACAATCCCAGCTGTTCCAACCCATAGGGGGTGTCGGTGCATAATTGTGATGCTTCATGGTTCATCCTCCCGGTCTACCCATCGAAATTAATTGCGCTTACGCCTTTATCTTACGGCCTTGGGGGACTTGGATTCCATAGTAATTTTGCATCGACAATTGTAATATATTGCTACCATCCCGTTTGGGAATCACTAATCAAAATAGATACGGTTGAACGTCAGCTGTCCCGCTTCGGAACGGAAGCTTCCGGGCGTTCGTCCCGTCATTTTCCGAAAAACCTTGATGAAATAGCTGCCGCCAGAATAACCGACTTGCTCGGCGATCCGCTCCACGCTTATGTCCGTCTCCCGCAGCAATCGAATCGCCTGCTCGATCCGAACTCGGTTCACATAGTCACTTGGGGAAACGCCTACCGCTGATGTGAAGATCCGCAAGAAATGATACTTGGAAACGTCCAGCCGATCCGACAAAAGCTCCAGGCTGATCATCTTTTCGTAATTCGCGTGAATGTAATCCACCGCTTGGCGCACTTTTTCCGGCCATTCTCTCCGGTCTCCCCGGGGTACCGCCGCAAACCGGCAAAGTTCGGATACAAATTGGTATACGTACGAGGATGACGTATACGCCTCGTTAATGCGCCCGCCGTTCGCCTCGTTCCAAATGCTGCGTAGAAGCTGAATCGGCCGGCTTTCCGGCGGCAATTCGGGTGTTTCCCCCAAACGCTCCTTGGCATCCAGCCAGTTGGGAAGAATCAAATCCGGCCGCATCAGCAGGAACAGAAAAGACCACCGGTCTCCCCCTTCGGGAAAATAGTACCGGTGATCACTGGGGATTTCCGCCATGAAAGCTTGTCCCGCTTGAATCTGGTGCTTGATTTTGCCTGACTCGAAGACGCCTTCGCCTTCCAGCGTATATTGGAACAAGAGCAACGGTCCATCTGTCCGTGTCAGCCCGTCCCACCGGTAGGACGAATCGCGAATCGTGTCCTGTCCCACCGCAAACAGATTGCACATCGCCAACTGATCAGGCGTTGAAAAGCGAAAGCCAAAGGTGCCTCTCGATATTGATGAATCGGATGCCACAAGCGGTGACCTCCCCCAATGCTATCAGTGAACAAACCAACGTGTCCTTTGCGGATCGATGGATTATTCCGTAGGATACCGCAAGCCCCACATGTTGCGAATCTGATCCATCGTTTCCATGATTTGCACCGTTTCGTCTATGGGCATGATCTCGTTTTCGAGCTGGCCGGCGCGCAAAGAGTCCATGGCTGCCTCCGCCTCGAATTTGTAGCCTTGGATCTCCCGATCATCGCAGAAATCCAGCGGCTCTTCCCCATTCACATGAAGGGTAGCCTTCCGGCTGAATAAAAAGTTGGGGATATGGATGTGCCCTTTCGTGCCGTATACGTATGCGTCATTCGTCATGTTCAGGCGGATGGCTCCGTTCAAAACCGCCGTCCGGCCGCCTTCGTATTCGAAAAGAGGCGAAAATTGCTCATCCACTCCCGTTTCGCCGATCACGGCGCTGCTCATGATTTTGCTTGGCTGCTCGCCGCAAATCATCGAAGCGAAAGAAACCGGATAGATGCCGGCATCGAGCAGCGCTCCTCCGCCCAACTCCTTATTAAGCAAACGGCCTTCCGGATTCCAACCGGCATCGAAGCCGAAATCGGCCTTGACCAGCTTGACTTCTCCGATCAGCCCCGCCTGCAGCCATTCCCGAACTTTCACGATAGGAGGGAGAAAACGGGTCCACATCGCTTCCATGATAAAAAGCTTCTGTTCCCGTGCAGCACGTGCAATCTCCCTGGCTTCAGCGGCATTAATCGTAAACGGCTTCTCGCACAGCACCGCTTTTCCCGCCTGTAAACAAGCGAGCACCTGATCTTTATGCAAAGGATGGATGGTTCCGACATAAACAATATCCACATCCGGATCGTTCACAAGCTCATCGTAACTGCCGTAGGCGCGTGGAATCCCGTGTTCGTCCGCGAATTGCTTTGCTTTTTCCGATGACCGGGAAGCGACTGCAATCAATTCAGCCCCATCCGCATAAACCAAATCCTTCGCAAAAGTAGACGAAATACTGCCGGGTCCCATGATGCCCCAGTTGATTTTCTTTTTTGCTGTGTCCATTTGCGACTCCTCCCATCCTACGGGCCTCATGGCCTTCGCATCTTTTATGATCTTACCATTTGGACGGGCGCATCTCCAGATTGGAGTTTAGATCTATGCCAACAAACGGAACCAACTAAGGGAAACCTGTCCCTTCAAGACGAGATAAACGTCGTGACGGCCGTTTGCTGACGTCAAGCCACTCGAGAAGCTGCGCCAAGTCTTCGAACCGTCATTTGAAATCGCGAAACTGCCGGCGAGGGGGCCGTTCGGTCCATCCAACCGGATATCGATTTTCGCATCTCCGACGCTGGAAGCACGAAGCTCTATCGCGGAAACGCCCGTTCCCAGCTCGACGTCATGGAAGGCTAACCAGCCGGCCGTACCGCTAACGACGACGGCGGTTCCGCCCTCCGTGCATTCCCCTAGTTGAACACCCTCGTATGCATCATAATTCATCGCCAAGGTCACCTGCTTGAGGTCCCGCGGCGGGATCGTTTCGCCGGTAACTTTCACACGGTCCTTGAGCCGCAAATCTTGGGAAGATGCCCCCAGGAAAATGGTGATCTCACCGCTTTCGATACAGAAGCGTTCACGCGTCACATCCCATATGGCGAGGGTTTCCAGAGGGAGCCTGAACGTCACCTCTTTTGTCTCTCCGGCCATGAATACGATCCGGCGGAAGTCCGCCAATTGCAACTGGGGTCGCTTCACACGGGAGGCTTCTGCCCGCACATAGAGCTGCACGACTTCCTCGCCCGCGCGATCGCTTGTGTTGGTCACCCGACAGGTGACCTCGACGAAATCTTGCTTCCCAACCTCAACTTGATTGGAAGAGAGTCTCAGATCCTCATACCTGAAATCGCTATATGAGAGGCCATGACCGAATGGATACAAGGGATCGCCTTCGAAATATTGGTACGTCCGTCCACCGCGGATGATGTCGTAATCCATAAAAGGCGGAAGTTGATCGACGGACTTGTACCACGTCATGTTCACGCGGCCGGCCGGATTGACAACGCCAAACAACACGTCTGCAACAGCGCGGCCAAGCTCTTGGCCTGCATGGGATGTATACAGAATTGCCGGAGCCTTCTCCTGCAGAGCATTCAGGGCAAACGGGTAACTGCCAACAACGACGATGATGGTGTTCGGGTTGGCCGCGAGCACTTCCAGCGCAAGCTTTTCCTGCGATGCTGCTAATGTGATATCCGGCCTGTCCATCGTCTCTTTCCCATTGATTAAAGGGTGATTGCCGATGACTACAATCGCTGCATCGGCATCCCGCGCAGCTTCTACAGCAGACTGAATACCGCTTGTCACCGTTTCGAATGCGAATCGTTCAGCTGGCGCGCCAACGCCGGCATCGGCTATCTCCGCAGCTCCACCGACATTGATGGCGTTAGCGGTTTCCGCCCCTTGGCCGTCGCCAGCAAGAAGATTACCCGAGTTGACATCGACTGTCACGGGCACCCCGTTCCAAGTCGAAATCTTCCGTTGCGAACCTTCGCTTGCTTCCGGTTGAATAAGGAATACTTCTTTGGTGAACCATTCCCAGATCATCTGGGCCGACGCTTGAACGGTCTTGTCGTCTGTCGTTAAATAGCGGCCGTTCTTCTCGGCGATCAGCGTATGGCTGCCGAAGCCCCAGTCCGTCAATTCGAACACATCGCCGTCCTCGGCATGAAGTGCATCAGCCGCAAGAACATCCTTCGCTTTATCAGAATCGCCGAGACGGACATACTTCCCGCAGCTGACTGCTTTCAAACGCACGCGATCCGTGCCTCTGGCGTGCACGGTTTGGGCACCGTTACCGGCGGCCGCAAGCCGCTCCTCTATCCCTTGAAGCGGACTGACAGCGTACGGCAGCGAACCGCTGTACCAGTCGCGGTATACGATATCCGCCAGTGGTCCGACTACGGCCAGCTTGCGCAGCTTGTCCGCTTGAAGCGGCAGAGCTTCTCCCTCGTTTTTCAGCAGTACGACGGCTTTCTGCGTCGCTTCCCGCGCCAAATCGGAATGGGATTTGCGGAGGATTGCGGTCTCATCGATTGCGGCGTACGGATTTCCTTCAACCGGATCGAATTCGCCGAGCCGAAAGCGGACGCGGAATGTATTTCGCAGCGCTGTATCGAGGTCATTTTCAGACAAGAGCCCCTTCGCCAGTGCTTCCCGAATCTCCTTCATGACGAAGTCGGCTTCATCGGTAATGCTATCGATGCCGCCTTTTTGAATGGACTGGGCTACGGCTTCCGCAAAAGTCTCAACATATTGATGATCCCGCACGGTTCCCGACACGTCGAAGGCATCGCTGACAACGAAGCCGTCCATGCCCCACTCTCCCTTAACGATGTCGACTACCATGCTGCTTAAGTTCGCCGGTATGCCGTTGATGGCGTTATAGGCCGTCATCATCGACTGGGCGCCGCCCTCCTTGAACGGGATTTCAAACGCCTTCAAATAGTACTCGCGGAGATTCCGCGGATCTAGGCTAACGGAGCTGTTGCCTCGCCCTACCTCATTGTTGTTGCCGATAAAATGCTTCAGCGTGGCAACCGCCTTCAAATAAAACGGATGATCGCCCTGAATGCCTTGCACCAGCTCAGCGGACAATTTTCCGGCCAGTACGGGATCTTCCCCGTAGGCTTCTTCCGTCCGTCCCCAGCGCGGATCGCGTTCCATGTCCACTGTCGGCGCCCAAAGGGATAATCCGTTATGTGTAGGATCCAGCTTGTAGAAGCCGCGGGCCTCGTCGCCAATCGCGCTGCCGATCCGTTTGAGCAAATCCTTATCCCATGTACACGCCAATCCGATCGGCTGGGGATAACCCGTCGCCTCGCCGAGCCAGGCCATGCCGTGGGCGGCTTCCGTTCCATGCTTGTAAGCTTGTATGCCAAGCCGTTCCACTGCCACTTGATATTGCGGCATAAGACCGATCTTTTCATCCAATGTTAATCGGCTAAGAAGATCGTTCAACCGATCCTCCAGAGGCAAATCGGGGTTTTGATAGGGTGTCTTTGTCATCTTAATCCTCATCTCCGGTGTCTTTTCAAATTACGACATCCTTGTATTTGAGGAAGCCCGCACCCGAATGGAAGGGGCCTCCCGCTTTATCATTCTAATCGAAAACATGATAATCGAAAAATGGTAAGCTCCTTGGCCGCTGCGGTCATGAGAAGTGGTATAATAGACCAGGTTTAGATGATGAAACGGAGGCAGACCGAAATGGCAGAAACAGAGCGGCTCTACTATGATTCACCCTATATGACGGAGTGGCGAACAGAAGTTAGCGGCACGATAACGCGGCAGGACGGACAATACGTCTTATTAGCCCAAACCGCCTTCTATCCCCATGGAGGTGGCCAGCCATGCGATACGGGTACCATCGGCGGTGAGCCGGTGCTGGATGTGATAACCGAAGAGGGTGAGGTTCTGCACAAGGTAGCGCAGCTACCGGGTGCCGGCACCCAGGAGTGCCGTATCGACTGGAGCCGCAGGTATGACCACATGCAGCAGCACAGCGGCCAGCATTTGTTGTCTGCCATATGCCGCAACCTCTTTGGAGCAATGACCGTAAGCTTTCATCTTGGCGCAGATACCTGTACGATCGACGTGGAAAAACCGGACCTGACCATTGATGAGCTGGAGAAGCTGGAGATAGCCGTGAACCAGCATATCTATACCAATCATGCCATCCGTAGCACCTTTGTTTCGGCGGAAGAGGCTGCAAATCTGGAGCTGGTAAAGCAGCCGAAGGTGACAGACCGCATCCGAATTGTGGAAATGGAGAATGTGGAACACAACGCTTGCGGTGGAACCCATGTCTGTTCTACGGGAGAACTTGGCATGATCAAGCTGCTCCGGACGGAAAAAATGAAAGGAAATACCCGCATCCATTTCAAATGCGGCGCGCGAGCACTGGCGGAAGCCCAGGAAAATCAACGGATCATCAGCGCTCTCACAACCGCTTTGAAGACGAATAAGGGCAGCTTGTTGGATCGGTTCGAAAAGGGCGAACTGGAACAGAAACGATTGTTGGAAGATGCCGCTATCCTGAGGGACAAGATTGACCAATTTTTTGTACGGGAATTACTGGCGAGTCACCAGGACAAATCTAGCGGAAACGGTGATCTTCAAACAACTGCCGATAGCGGGATTATATCCATTGTGCTGGACGACCGGCCGCTGAAGGAAGCTCAGAATCTAGCTCATCTGCTTACGGCGGAGAGTGACGCGGTGGTATTGATCGCTCTCACGGCCGAGAATAAAGTCATGCTCGCTCATGGTGGCAACAGAGAGTTTTCCTGCGGCGCATTTTTCAAAGAGCACTTATCCCGTTTTGGGGGCAAAGGCGGAGGCAGCGACAAAATGGCACAAGCCGGATTTTCAACCTGGGACGAAGCGGAACGCTTCTATCGATTTGCAGAAACGCAGTTACAGTAGGGATCAGCCGGATACAGGCTTTAGAAAATGAACTTGTTAAAATTTTGCACCCACGAAAAAAGAAGCACCGAAAACAACAATAACCGTTCTGGTGCTTCTTGTTCTCATCCTTTTTACAATGAGGTTAGCCAAATTGCTTTCATGGGTCAGTATTACAAGTATTCGCAGCAAAAATTCGAAAACTCCGCTTCATTGCTGGAGCCTTCGGACTGTGCATACAATCCGATCACGACCCCGGTGAATCCTCCGGCAACCTCTGAGGAAAGGTATCTGGATTGGGCTGATCCCAAATCAATTTCCTGCTCCTCTGCTCGAAGAAAGAAGCTGTAGTTGGTACTGGTTGCCCGAATCACCAGCGATGCGCGATTGCCGCCGGTAAGCTCCACGACTTTTTCCACCGATTTGATATCGCCGATATTCAGACGCTTGATGACCTCATAGCCCGTCCCGATTTTGCGAATAGCTAAATCATAATGATGGTTTTCGTCCATGTATACCGTAATGCCAGCCTCGCCATGGTTGATGGATACGTCGCAGGAAATGACAGCATTGAAATCCTTCTGACGGATCGCGAAGAAAGTAGGAGAATCCGCTTGATCAAGGGTGACACCCGTACCTTTGAGCGTTAGCTTGTTTTCTTCCAACCGATAATTTTCATGATGCGGATGGCGTAGATAACACCAGTCCAGATCCCAATTCGTATTTTCGAAGGTGTCGATCTTTTTCTCCATTTGCGTCACGCCGTGCGGAATGCAGTCCGTTTCAAAACTGGCCAAAGTCGTTCCATTGTGCCCCGCCTGAAACCAGCCGTCCTCCCCGAATGTAACCGGCGCAAGGAATACTTCACGTCCAAGATGGTGGTAGGTAAGCCACCGGTGAATCTGGCGGAATCCCAAGTGGAAAATCCACCAATTGCCTCGATCGTCTTCTATAAGGTTGCCGTGCCCGACGCCCTGCACCTCATAGCCGCCTAAGTTCCGATTGGTCAAAACGGGATTGCCGGGGTAAGCTTCAAAAGGACCGAATGGATCATTTCCCCTGGCGTAGGTTACCATGTGGCCATATTCCGTTCCGCCTTCAGCCGCCATGAGATAATAAGTTCCCTTTATTTTGTACAGATGCGGACTTTCCAGATAACGCCCGCCCGAACCTTGCCAAATGGAACGGCTTGGCGTCAGCTTACGGCCCGTCTCGATATCGATTTCGCATTGGACAACCCCGCCAACACCCTGATCATCCGTTCCGTTGCTCATAAAGAAGGCTTTCCCGTCCTCAAAATACAAGCTTGGATCAATTCCGTCCTGCTCTACAAAAATGGGTTCGGACCACTCGCCGTAAATGTCGTCCGTCCATACATAGAAGTTCTGATGCGTCGTATCATTCGTTGTGGTCATATAGAAACGGCCATCGTGATGGCGAATCGTCGGGGCAAAAACCCCACCCGAGCTGTTCACGCTCTCCAGTTGAATCTGGCTTTTTCTTGTCAGGCAGTGGCCGATTTGCCGCCAGTTGATCAGATCTTTACTTTCAAAAAGTGGGACGCCGGGAAAAAACTGAAAGGAACTGCACACGAGATAGTAGGTATCGCCCGCTTTACAGATACTGGGGTCAGGGTAGAACCCTTTAATAACGGGATTGCTGATCTTCATATATCCACCTCTTACCTGATGATTTCTTTTCACACCTTATCACAAACCTGGCCGTGAAAATATCGTAATCTTGATGGTCATCTACTGCTTCCTCTCATTTTATCTATCTTGTCCATTATAAAAACGGAAAACAGCCCGCCCCTCGGTGAACTGTTTTCGGCAACCTTATCTTTTCATCGTCCGTTTCTCAAACACTAAACCAAGTTCACGAGCTTTTCAACAAGCTATTCTGCTTAGGAACTTTTTCCATGCTCTTAAAGTAGATTTCGTTCATTACATTCACACGAACATTGACGTTCTGCTCAAGCAATGGAAACCACTTCGATTTCCATTCCTTTATTTGCTCATCTGCCAGATACGGTCGAAAGATGAGACCGATCCCCAGCACATCTGATTTGTAATCGTGTATCTTTTTCACAGTCTTGTTAAATTTCCGATTCAGCTGTTCGCGCATCTCTTTCTCAACCTGATCTTTGGTTTTTCCTTTTTGAATTTCCATAATCACGACATTGAGGGTAACGTCTGTCACAAGAGACGGCCCCTTATCAGACCAATGCCGGTGATGCTTTATTTTAGCGTTCTGTATCAAGACGCTCGTGTTCTGAGATACCTCGATCGTCCCCCCCGTATACCTCCCCTTGAATAAATTGTACAAAAGCGTTTCGTCCTGGCTTAGCGTTCCAACCATGCGATTTTCCCGAATGATAGCCGTACCTTTAAAGGTAAACAATGTATGCTTGCCGTACTTGAGCATCGGAATGGCCATATCTTCCGAGTAGGAATTCTGGCTGCGGTAAGCTTCCCATATTCTTATAATCGATTGATTGGGTGTCCATCCTGCTTCTTCACTGAAAAAATCATACGTTGACACTTCCGGCGTCGGGGATATTTCATGGTAAAGCGTCTTCTCGAATTCTTCATCCACTACCGCTACCATCCCTTTAATGGAGATATCGTTGGCTCTGACTGCGAAATTGACGATGTTATCTATCCCTTGACTGGCCAATTCCTTATCAATCAGCAGGATCCGCAAATGCACTAAATCAATGCTTTTCTCGGAATCGGTCCGAATCAAATCGATCGCTTTGCTGATGGATTGCGCCTCCTTATCTAAAAACTGGGTTTTTCCGGATGCCTTTGGGACTTGCAGGATGATCCTGTATTTTTCCAAACGGCCTTTCCCTATGCCCATAACAGAGGGAAGATACTGTTTGTTGATGTCCTTCGTATCCCAGCACCCTGACAGCAGCAAAATCATACAGAGTGAGGCAATCAGGAGTTTCATCATGCGGATGCTCATGCGTTCACCTTCCTTCGGCGCCATTGCGCCACAAGGAATACGATGATGGGAAAGCCAATCGTGGAGTACAGGCAAAAGTACGAGTTCAGATATAAATAGTTATTCAAGGTGTTCTCGTTCGGTATTAGCTGGACAGAGACATACAGAATGATGCTCGCAATCGATAAAATCCATTTACTATTGGCTTTTGGGATAAACAACAGATGCAGAAGCGACACAAACATCCAGATCAGAACGGAAGCCTTCAATACTCCGAGCGCATTGGATGAAACGACGTAGAAGCTCGGGAGCCAGTCAAACACGACCCATTCCATATCAATCGTATCCGATGCCATAAGCAAAGGGTATTTCATATGTACTGCCGTTTCCTGCCCAAAAACGAGCAGCGGGATATAGACAGATCCCATAGCAAAAACAAATACAATCCCAACCACCGCGGCTGCTTTGCCAAAACCGATCGGTTTTTTTGAGGATGTCATGCCAAGAAACAGAAATCCGGCATAAATAACCATTCCCACATAGAAATCCGGATGAAAGAGAAAGGAAAAGCTGCCATCCCATACCGGGAAAATGTAGCTGAATCTCAAATTTTTGATGCTGATCAGCATGGAGAAAAGGACGAAAGGCATGTACAAGAAAAACCACAACATGCTTGACCGAATGATCACCGAAAGCCCTTTCCAAGCTCCGTAGAAGATGAGGAAGACATAAAGAACCGACGTTGCGGCGAACGGCGTTTGCTGAAGAAGCACCGCCTTAATTTCAACCGTTTGGTAATACATCTGCGTGAATATTAATAGAAACAAAAAAATCAGTAAAGGCAAAACAATTAGCCTTGCTCCCCATTTCCCCAAAGCATCCATGCAGATATCAGCTGCCGTTTTCTCAGGGAACAATGCCAACGCCTTCAAATATAACCATAGAATGGGCAGCTCTATTAAAAAGAGGGCCGCGATGGCCATCCAATGCCCTTTGTCAGTAGCCGAAATCATCCGCTCGGGAACGATGGCAAAGATCGATGCCAGATGCAGCAGAAACAAAAGGATAAGTGTCAGCCGTTTATTCATCTGAAGCCTTCCCTTTCACACTTAAGCTTAAATAAGGGACCGAGCATGTCGTCAAGGACGCGAAATAGAGCGTGATCCAGATCATCGCGGCTTCTAACCCCCATATCCCGAAAAACGAGCTGGCGAACATCACCACATACTTGTACATCCTTATGCCGACCCCGTTTATATAACTCGTTAGCGCAAAATTGGCAATAGCGGATGCAACCAAAATAATGATTAACAAATTGCTCACAAGCTTGGCCTGAACGATCGCCTGTCCCAGCAGGATGCCCCCGATCATCGTGATGGTAGGCCCGATGTTCTTGGGAAGCCGGATCGTAGCCTCAATGATCATCTCCAGCAGCAGCATGACCAGCAGCATTTCGATAAGTGAAGGATAAGGAACCCCTTCTCTGCTCTTGGCTACTGTGATGGCCAACTGTATCCGTAGCAACTCCGGGTTAACGGAATTCAACACGATATAAAGACCTGGAAGCATAACCGCCATAAGCGCGGCTCCTATCCGTATAATGCGTAAAAACAGTTGAAAGAGCTGCGGGTAGTTCGCATCTAGGGTTGTGGTCCATAAATCCGTTACGATCGCCGGAAAAGAAAAGGCAAACGATATTTGGTCGATCAGGATCACGACTTTCCCATTCATCAAATTCTGTACCGCCTCCCCGGGAAGTTCTGTTGGGATGTAGGTAGGCGTAATCGTGAATTTGGGATGCCCCAACGCACGGGTCAAATCTCGAGCCGTTGTTATCTCCTTGTCCTGATTCTGCTCCAGACTTTTCTGGATGGATTCGATAACTTTCGGCTGGGCGGTCCCTTCCAGATAGATAATGGCGATTTTTTTAGCCGATTGGCTCCCCATATACCGGGTTTCGATGACCAGATGATCCGAAATCATTTTTTTACGCATCAGCCCGATATTTTTATCAATATCTTCCGTAAAAGCATCAAATGCAGACTGAATGGGATTCTCGCTGTTCGGAATCATGATGGAGCGAGAAAGTTCAGCCGGCTCCGGTTCGATAATCGTGGCCAAATCATCCTTACCGAAGGAAATAAGCTTACCCTGCAGCAAATGTTCAGCCAAACGAGATACAGAAGCAGAGGCGTCATCATCCATCGTTCTAAATGCTTGCCTCAACGAGTCATTATCCGGTTTGGCCGCTTCTTGATTCATGGCGGATACCGTTTTCCGAAGATTGACAAGAGATTCAAGGAAATAGGCTTTATATTCCTCGCTTCCGACAACCAGGGTTGTGTAGGTGAAATCGGAATTCTTCCAAAACCGCTCATAAAGCTGCTTTTCCAACCCTTTAAGGTTTTGTCCATCGGATCGATGCAATTTTTACCACCTCCTACTGAGTAGTGTGTCGTTGAGAAAATCGATTTATGCAGAATCTGGCTAAGTCGAACTCCCGGAAAAGAAAAGAGGATCACGAATGATCCTCCATCTCTACTGCCATACATCTTCTTTTACAATAAAAAGCAGCCTGCCCCTCGGCAGACTGCTTATGCATTATCGTTTCACCTTATAAAATTCATGGTACAGCTTCATCAGCGCTCGTTTTTCTATTCGCGACACGTAGCTGCGGCTGATGCCCAGCTCTTTGGCGATCTCCCGTTGAGTCTTCTCCTCGCCGCCGGTGTCGAGACCGAAGCGTCCGCGGATCACTTCCTGCTCCCGTGGGTCCAAAATATCCAAATGGGCGTAAATTTTTGACTTCTCGATCTTCATCTGCACCTTCTCCGCCACATCGTCGGATTCGGAGCCGAGAATGTCGATTAAGGTGATCTCGTTTCCTTCCTTATCCGTACCAATGGGGTCGTGGAGGGATACGTCTTTGCGGGTCTTTTTCAGAGAACGAAGATGCATAAGGATTTCGTTTTCAATACAGCGCGCGGCAAAGGTGGCCAGCTTGGTGCCTTTTTCTGGGGAAAACGATTCAATGGCTTTGATCAACCCGATAGTACCGATGGAGATCAGGTCCTCCAGATCTTCGCCGGTGTTGTCGAACTTTTTGACGATATGCGCAACGAGACGCAGATTATGCTCGATCAGCAGGTTGCGGGAAACCGGATCGCCCTGCTGCATCCGCTTCAGATGCTTCATCTCTTCCTCTTCGGCAAGAGGCTGAGGGAACGCATTGTTTTTGACATAAGAGACAAGTAGTGACAGGTTCTTTAAAAACATGGCAATTGCCGCAAAAAGTCCGGACACGAGCCGTCACCCTCCCGCGATGTCGAATACAACATCTTATGTGGGCCGGCGCCTATCTGTGCCTGTTCACTTTGCGTAAAAACTTATTTTGTAATCCCCACCCTTTTAAAACGCAAAAAAACAAGGTGGAACGGGGCAATCAGACCGCCCTGCACATGATCGGGGAAGATGTCATTCATGACCCCCCCGGGTCTTGAACGACTTCGATTTCGCCGTTCGCATATTCCTTCACGATCTGTCCGTTATCGTTTTTTTATACAATGTACGTCCCATTCGCTATCGCATCCAGCTTCGCCCGTTCCCCGGTCAGCTTGATATATTTTGACAACTCTTGAATGCGGTCCATATTATTCATCGTCCATCCATCCTTTTCAAACCTGCCCTTTTGTTGATTTTATGCTTTTAATGTATGCTTGAGCCAAGTGCTTTAAATGGCCAACAGCAATTGAATAAATCACTCGAGAATCAACTTCACTTGAATAGAGATGAACCAATCCGAGACACGCATGCGATTCCGTCCTTCAATAAAAAGGTAATACCGCTCAAGTTGCTCTTTGTCGGAAGATAACGCATCCTTGAATCTTCGGAATATTCTCTTGCCGCCGCTCAATATGTGCATCAAAGTGGATTGCAGCTTTTTATCTTCAATCGTTGCCGCAAAATCCATCATATCCGCATACCCTTCATCCGATTCCCGTTGTGGAATCCGAAAGTAAATTTCATTATAGCCTTCTTCAATGGCTTCGCTTAATTCTTCGTCCTCTTCATCGATGTCAAACGCCTGTAATGGACGACTTCGCCAGTTTGGATATTCAGGAAGGACTCCATGCCTTCTATGTACATATCGTAGGTGTCAACTATCTCCTGAAACTGCTGCTTGGTCAATTTCAATTCTTTCATAGGTTCTCTCCAGCTACTGTCGTTTTTATCCACTCGCCAATTTGTTCTGCCTCATGTTCCTCCCACGTAATCCCATAAGGGAAGCCGCCATCTGTATATCCGGCGATAAAATAGAAATTCTCGTCCTGTTCAAACAGTTCCATGATTTCCGTTTTCAGATCCGTCCGCTTCTTTTTCTTCCTGCCGCTCATATCGTTCTCCGCCTAAATCCATCGTATTTGAGCGTGTAGATCAGCCAAAGCTTCAGGGAATCCCCAACCGACCTCGTCTGCTTTCGAAACAATCACTTCGAGGCGTTCCTCGAATTCGTCGAACATCACAGCTGTTTCATCTTCATTCACTTGCTCTATAATATCAGCATAAACAGACTCCATGCTGTAGTAGAAACGTTCATCGATATCTCCATAGGTTAAGGTAAAGTCCACTCCATTTTCGACGTAGATCAACTGCAGCTCCAGACTGTACTTTGCGCTCCCAGTTAATTTTTTGAATTCTGATATCGCTTTTTTAGCTTCTTGAAGCCTCAGCTTAGCATCACCCCGTTCAGGGAAAAACTCTTGCACTATCTTCTTGCGATACTCGTGAAAGAGAGACTCTACCGCTTCATCGCCCAGTATTCTTACGGCAAGAAAGTTCTCCATATCTTTGCTGGCACCATAACAAGCCTTGACAATATCAATCAACTGATCGTTATTTAGCTGCTTCAGATGCTTATTCAGAGCGGACTTCGTCAGCTTCATGAGCTTTTTGCCTTCCGGCCGCTTAATCAATGACTTGGGGATAAGCTTGTCCTTCTGCCTTAGAAGCTCCTGGTTCACCTCTTCGCACGAAAAATGTTCAGGATTATATCCCTTTTTTGCCCACCCAATAAACTGATCCTGCTCCGGATGATTGGGAGTAGACAGCACTTCCAGCATATGCTGATACCCCCATACACCTCCCACATCTTCATGTGGGCAACTGCGGGCTCCATCCAAACACAAGGGTGTTGGATCCGATACCGACGCATCGATTTTGATCAGGGTAACCGTATGTCCCCAATTATCGCCAAAATCATAGACGTATGAAAAATCGGTATTTTCATCGTAAAAATGCTTTTTTACATTTTCTCTCCGTGCATTCACCACTTCGCGGTCTTCCAGATCTGCGAATGTCGGATCAGGCAGGCCAATAACTTGTCCATTAACATGATATTCGTACAGATGGTAATTTTCCCATCCCATGACCGTTTGGATGATTTTGTGAAGCTGATGAAACGTTACTTCCGGATGAAATTGAAACTCACGCCAAATCTTCGGGACAATCTCATTCAGTTCGATTCTGCAAATATAAACCATGATCGTCTGTTCTCCTTATTAATATTCTGTATATAGAAATAAAATAAACCCACTGTATCCTCAATGGAGTTACAATGGGTCAGTTATTTAGGTTCATTCCCATTCTTCTTCGCTCATTCCTTCCAATTTCGTCAGTCAATTATCAGCCTCATTTTCATTTCTCACCAGGAAACAGAACAGCAAAAATCCAAACGTCATTTTCCTGCTGTTCAAAGTAAATCCTAAACCTCTTCACAACGATACGTGACAGTCCCGCATAAGTGCCCCCTTCCTCCGTATAAGCTTTGCTTAATATCAGATTGGAGAGTACAGGTTCTGTTTCAAGAATCAATTGAGATATAAAATCAAACGTTTCCTCGGGGGAAAATCGCTCGCTGCGAAACTGGGAGAGCTTGTTTCTTACCGCGGGAGACCATAGAACTAAGCGTTGCATTATCGAAAGTCCTCGGGGGATAAGGATTTCAGTATTTCTGATGTACTCGTGAATTTGCCCAACTTGAATTCCTTCCTACCTTGTTCAATCATGTCCTTCAATTCCGGATTCGCCTCAACATCAGCTTGAATGGAACGCTGCTCTTCCTCTTGCAAAACGAGAGTGAACTTTCCTTTTCCTGGAATACGAAATTGGAATACGGAGTTATCGCGGTTCATATTAGCGATGTTCTCCATCAACTCTTTCTGTGAATTGACCTTTTCCATTCGATGTCACCCCTGTCATAAGTATTTCCTTTATATTATCAACAGTATAACATACACCACTCCGATCAAGAAGAAATAGACAAGCGGCCCCTCTCGGACCGGCATATCCCCCCATAAGGCTCGTCCGCCCTCACCTCACAAACCGCCCGCTGCATACAAACCGCGCCGCTTCCTGACATCGGTTTGTGTTCACAACGTGTTGACGATATGCGCCACGAGACGCAGGTTATGCTCGATCAGCAGGTTGCGGGAATCCGGGTCGCCCTGCTGCATCCGCTTCAGATGCTTCATCTCTTCCTCTTCGGCAAGAGGCTGAGGGAACGCATTGTTTTTGACATAAGAGACAAGTAGTGACAGGTTCTTTAAAAACATGGCAATTGCCGCAAAAAGTCCGGACACGAGCCGTCACCCTCCCGCGATGTCGAATACCCTAGTTTATGTGGGCCGGCGCCTATCTGTGCTAGTACACCTTACGATCATCCGCTCTTATTTTAACAATTGTCGCAAATATATCTGGCGAGTAATTTATGCCTCCATAAAAATGACAAAACATCCTAACGGGAAAACCGTGTTGGTTTTGGACAACGCTTGAAATCATCACGCAAAATTAATCGAACCATTCTACAGGACCATAAGGATTGCCTAGAACTTGTCTTTCTACCACCATACAGTCCTCAATTGAATATTGTTGAAGGTCTGTGGGGATGCCTGAAAAGTCGGTCATTTAGTGGCTTCCTGCCTGCTGTACAACTGGCTAAGCAAATTATCGACGAATGAAAGCTCTTCCAGTCGTTAGGCTTAGGGTAGCTTATTTTTTATGGGTTTTCGAACGTCCGCCCATGTGGTACATTATGGGAGATTAATCTGCATCTTTCATTCTACTAATTAAATGGAGCGTCCTATGAAATACGATTGCTTGATCGTGGATGACGAGATCGTACTCGCGGAAACGACGACGGAGTATTTTAATATGTTCGAAGTCGTAACCGCTAACGTCTCCGACGTGGAGGCGTGCTCAAAATTTCTGCGGGAGCATGAAACATCGCTTATCCTGCTCGACATTAATCTCGGACAAGCTTCGGGCTTCGAACTATGCAAGAAACTGCGGCAAACGACGCAGATTCCGATTATTTTCATAAGCGCCAGGTCCAGCGACGACGACGTGCTGATCGCGCTCAATATCGGCGGCGACGATTATGTGCAGAAGCCGTATACGCTCAGCATTCTGCTCGCTAAGGTGAAAGCGATGCTGAAGAGGTACGGCGGCTATGAGGGCTCTTCCGGTTCGGAGGCGACATTATTATCATTCGGTCCGGTGAAGATCGACCCGGTGCTATGCCGCGTGCGGATGAACGGCGAAGAGGTCAAACTGAAGTCGCTCGAGTATAAATTGCTTCATTACCTTGCGGTCAACAAGAATCGGATCATTCCAAAAGAAGAGCTTTTTCAGAACGTATGGGGCGACTCCTTTGTCGGGGATGGCACGCTTAACGTTCACATCCGCCATTTGCGGGAAAAGCTCGAAGACTTGCCGCACGAACCGCGATATATTAAAACCGTTTGGGGCAGAGGGTACGTTCTGGAGGATGACGAGGCATGAGAACGCGCTTTGTGCTATTCATGATTGCAGCGATTATCGTTGCGGGCGTCGTGCTGGCCTACCGGACGGTGAATACGAAAGTGGAAGCCGATGTGGACGTAGTGGCGGTGAACGCACTGCTCAAGACGGTCGAGAGCCACTATCCGGATATCCAAAAAGCGGACTTCGGCGAAACCAAAACGCCGTTTATCGTTATCGATAATGAGGCCAACATGCTGTTCGAGTCTTCTCCGAGCTTGTTCGTAGATTTAAACGACGCGATTAAGAAACGAAGCACAGTCGTGGATGTTCATTCGAACGGCGCGCTCGTAGGAAAGCTGATCGTGCCGAACGAGTACAAGCCCATTATCGAACGAGAACAAAGGAAGCTCGCGACCGTCATCGTGGGGGCATTCAGTCTGCTGGCTGTTCTGTCCGCCGTATATGCGTTTCTGTTGCACGTTACTGTGTTTAGGCCCTTTAAAAAACTGAAAAGCTTCGCCACCAATATCGCCAGAGGAAACCTCGATATCCCGCTGAAGGTGAGCGCAGGCAATCCGTTCGGCGCGTTCACCGAAAGCTTCGACATCATGCGCGAGGAGCTTGCCGCTGCGCGGGAAAGCGAATATGCCGCCAATAGAAGCAAGAAAGAGCTCGTGGCAAGCTTAAGCCACGACGTGAAGACGCCGATCGCGTCGATTAAAGCGATCAGCGAACTGATGCTGCTTCGGGCCGACGATGAGAAGACGATTAAACAGCTGAATATGATTGTCGCCAAGGCGGAGCAGATCAACCTGCTCGTAACCGATATGTTCCATGCGACTTTGGAAGAAATACAGCAGCTGAAGGTTGAGCCGACCGAGGAGTTAAGCAGCTTCGTCGAAGAGATGATCGCAAGCGTCAACTATTACGGCCGAATTCATTGCGAACCCATTCCGCCGTGCGCGATCGTGGCGGATGTGTCGCGTCTGCAGCAAGTATTCGATAACGTACTAAGCAACGCCTATAAATACGCGGGGACTGACATTACGATCCAAGCGCGCATTCAGGGCGGTTTTCTGGAAATCGACATCAACGATTACGGTAAAGGTGTCGCCGCGGACGAGATGCCGCTTCTTACGGGGAAGTTCTACCGGGGGACGAATGCGGAAGGGTTTAGCGGAACCGGGCTTGGACTGCACATTTCTTATACGTTCATGCAGCGCATGCAAGGTGAGCTGGAGTGCTGGAATCGTAACGACGGTTTTACTGTAACTCTCAGATTAAAGCTTATTTAAGCTTTACGGAACAATTAAGAAACCGTTAAGGATTCGGCAAAGATCCAATAAGAATCGGTATTGTATGCTAGGACTGTAAGCAACGTTGCAGTCCTTTTTTTAATTCAACCAACTAAAAAAATGACAAGGATGATTCGAAAATGACAAACGCATTGTTAAAAACCGAAAAGCTCTGCAAAACATTTTCCAACGGCGGTGTACAACAGCATGTGCTGAAAAACTTAGATATCACGCTCATCGAAGGAGATTTCACGATCATTATGGGAAGCTCCGGCTCGGGCAAGTCAACTCTGCTCTACGCGCTCAGCGGAATGGATAAGCCGACGCTCGGTACGATCCACTTCGGCGCTAAGAATATTTCCGAGCTTAACAACGATAAGCTGGCCAAGTTCAGAAGAAACAACTGCGGGTTCGTGTTCCAGCAAGTTCATCTGCTCGACAATATGAGCATTCTCGATAATGTGCTGGCAAGCGGAATGCTTTCAAGCCAAAGCAAGCGCACGTTAGTGGATAAAGCCAAGAAGCTGCTGAAGCAAGTAGGCCTGAACGAGGAGTCATGGCGCAAGTTCCCCTCGCAGTTGTCGGGTGGAGAAGCGCAAAGAGCAGGCATCGTGCGGGCGCTGATCAATGATCCGAAAATCGTTTTCGCGGACGAACCGACCGGTGCGCTCAACTCGGCTTCCAGCGACAGCGTGCTCGACGTGCTGACTAAAGTCAACAACAATGGTCAGAGCATCGTTATGGTGACACACGACATGAAAACCGCCATGAGGGGCAACCGCATTCTGTATTTGCACGACGGCGTCATGCGCGGGGATTTGAATTTGGGAGCCTATGATCCGTCTCGTAACGCGCAGCGGCTTGAGAGGTTGAAGGGTTTCCTAACGGAGATGGGGTGGTAATATGAAAATTTTCAAACTGGCATGGGCCAATATTCGCAAAAGCAAAAGCTCAACGACATCGCTGCTCGTTCTCGTTCTGATCGCCAGCCTGCTGCTTAGCATGGGAATATCGATTATCACCAAGATGTCCAGCTTTTACGATGACAAGGTAGAAGCGTTGCACGATGCGCATATTAATCTTGTGATGAATCAGGCGGATTATGAGCCGGCTTTCGAAACGTATTTCAACAATAACCCTGGAGTAAAAGAGGTAGAGGAGGAATCGATGCTGCTTATGAGCGGCGTCGATTTCCACTACGGGGACAGCCTTTTTAACACAAATGCAGCCATGCTCAACGCGGATGACAACAGACAGATCTCGCCGATCCATCTCGTTGAGAAACTCGATACGGTTCAGAGCAGCGATATTTACGTGTCGTACAGCTTTAAGGACGAAGGGGGTTATCGCTTAGGCGATAATATTACGTTCAATTATAAAGACCAAGAATACAGTTATCGGATCGCTGGATTTTACGAGTCAACGGTATTGAACACGACTGATAATTACGTCATTAAATTCATGCTGCCGAACGCGTCTTATCAGCAATTGAAAGCGAATTTGAACGGAACTGCGGACGGGGCTATGTTATCCGTTATTTTACAAGACCCTACGCATTCGACGGATGTGCTGAGTGATTTTAATAATCAATTTCCACGTCCAGGCCTTAAAAATTATTATCAGATCGATTACGAGACGATGAAGAGCGACAAATCGCTTATGATTAATTTCATCGCTGTTATCATGGTCGTGTTCGCAGCACTGATCGTCATCGTCACCTTAATTGTCATTAGGTTC
>NZ_CBQR020000001.1 GCF_000455485.1 Gorillibacterium massiliense | reverse complement strand
CACTGATCGTCATCGTCACCTTAATTGTCATTAGGTTCCGCGTGACGAACATGATTAACGACGGTATCGTCAATTTGGGGGTACTGAAAGCATTAGGCTATACGACCAAACAAATTCTTGCCTCGATTACGCTCCAATTGATGCTTATCACGCTGTTCTCGGCTTTGATCGGTGCGTCAGCTTCCACAGCCTTCGATCCGATATTCGGCCAGATGATCACGAGCTTCACCGGGTTGTTGTCCGAACAACGCTTCAATGTCTTGGCTGTCGTTACGAGCGTGCTAATCGTATCCGGTCTGGTCATGCTCGTCGTCATTATGTCCGCCATGCGCATTAGAAAGCTTCATCCGGTTACAGCGCTGCGGGGCGGCCTTACGACGCACAGCCATAAGAAAAATCGCCTTCCGCTGGACAAAGCCAAGGGCGGATTGCAGTTCAAGCTCGCTTGCAAATCGATGTTCGCCAATAGCAGGCAAAATTTGATTATCCTCATTATTATGATCGGCATTACGTTCGCTTCGGTGTTCTCCGTCGTACTTTACTACAATATAGCGATCGACAAAACGACGTTCTACCATTTGATCGGCGTGGAAACGAACAACGTAGCCGTAGAGGCGAAGTCGGGCACAGACAGCATCAAGTTAAAGGCGGATATCGAGCGAATGAACGGTGTAGATCACACTATATTTTACGATAAATCTGCCGGACTGGTGGACGATCAACAATACAATATGTTTGTAATCGATGACTACAGCAAGCTGGAGAATCAGCTCGTATTCGAGGGAAGGTTCCCACAATACGACAATGAAATCGCGTTGTCTTGGGTCGTCTCCGACATGATCCACAAAGGGATCGGCGATACGGTTTTCGTACAAGTCGGCACAACGACGCAATCGATGCTTATTACTGGCTTGAGCTCGTCGATCAGCAATGGTGGCGATAAAGCGTTCTATATGACGGATGCCGGCATGCTGAAGTTTGATCCCGACTATCGCGGTTCAATGATCAACGTATACTTGAGCGGGGTCGACAATACGGCCTTCATTGATGCCTTTAAGGCGCAATACGGCGGACTGGCGGATAACGTCACGGACTACGATCAGAATATCGAAAACCAGAGCTCGATATACAGCAGCGCGATGCTCGTGTTGATGACCATCATTATCGCGATTACAGTGACCGTAGTATGTCTCATCCTGTACTTGGTGATCAGCACGATGATCATTAAGCGCAAGAAGGAGTTCGGCATCATGAAAGCAACGGGATATACAACCTATCAGCTGATGACTCAAATCGCGCTAAGCTACGTCCCGGTCGTCATTGGCGGAATCGTTATCGGCGGCGTGCTCGGTTGCCTTTTCACCAATTCGATGCTGACCATGATGCTGACCGGAGCCGGTCTCCATAACGTTAACTTCATCGTGAAGATCCCTGTTATGGCATTGCTATGCGTAGGACTTATCGTACTGGCCTATGCAGTATCGATGCTTGTGGCGCGCAGAATCAAGAACATATCGGCATATGGGTTGATTATGGAATAAGAAGGAAGACAATAGCCGCTCGTCCGGGAAGTTTCCGGAATGAGCGGCTTTTGTTTACCTCCACCCCCATCCGAAAAGTTATTCAAACAAACTTTATTTATTATCCCTTTTGGCAACAAATACGCCGTCGGAAACGCAATCACAAAACGATTTCCCCATGCGATAAGTCACTTTTCAATTGACATTTAATGTAAAACGATTTCAAATGTATATTACTCCGATGATTGTACTCGTAGCGTATGGAAAAATAAAAAACGGCATCTCTGCCGTTACGATAGTAAGTATGGTGGACCTTAGAAGGAGCACGCCGTCTTGCTTTACTCCTCCACAGTATCATTTAAGTCAGCAGACCTTTGAAGTGGGATGGATATATGAATGGAAATGTACACACCCACAAAAGCCAAAACCATCATAAATCAAGTCGAATTAAGATGTAGCCTTTACCCGACCTTTTAAGCAAAACACGCTCGGAATAGATCACCACTTTACGCCGGACTTTGTTTATAATGTCTTGACGATATGCGCCACGAGACGCAAGTTATGCTCGATCAGCAGATTGCGGGATACCGGATCGCCCTGCTGCATCCGCTTCAGATGCTTCATCTCTTCCTCTTCGGCAAGAGGCTGAGGGAACGCATTGTTTTTGACATAAGAGACAAGTAGTGACAGGTTCTTTAAAAACATGGCAATTACCACAAAAAGTCCGGACACGAGCCGTCACCCTCCCGCGATGTCGAATACAACATCTTATGTGGGCCGGCGCCCATCTGTGCCTGTTCACTTTGTTAGAAACTACATTTCTTTCGGCTTAAAAAATGCCTTAACCTCATTTTCAAATTCACGGAGTTTCCTTCATTTGGCGCATCATTCAGTTTACTTGTTTGATTAATAGATAAACTATATTTTAGCATGAGCTGCTCTGTCGCTATACAGGAATAGCTCACAGCGTATTTAGCCGTAATTCATAAAAATACTGTACAATGGGATGCTTTAGCTTCATCTTTTCACGCATATATAATATCCGTTTTTTCCCAACTCGTCTGTCCACCAAAGCGAGAATATTCAATAAGATATCATTGCTCTCTAAGCTTACCTCTATAGAAAGGGATAGAAACTTAACAGCTGCATCATTAAAGTTTGATTTACTTAATGATGACTGCGCTGACATAAGCTCCTTTGCATATTCTGATATTTTTCTGCTTCTTGCGATTACTTTTAGACGATCCTCCGGAATGATCCCCTTACTAGCTTCTCTGACTACTTCAATTTCTTCATTGTTGATAGGAATCTGGAGAGCTGAATCATTCTTAATTTCCAGCTCCGTTTGATACCATCTGATTAAGGTAGTTGTATCGCTCATATTGAAAATGTTCATTTTATCAACCGCAATATAACAAAGGCCCGCTTTATCTGGTAAATAACGATAGCCGGTTGCGCGGTATTCGACCCTTCCCTGTAACGCAGGACAGAGAAAACTTTCAAGCTGTTGCTTCAATTTACTCCAGGACATATAATCCCCCGATGTTCTGTTCTATTTTTCTGCACTCGTTATTCTTGAAATGGTATGGTGCTGGTTTAAATTTTAGCTCCTCGGTTTATCCTGATCGAATACCCGCCACTCGGTTCCAGCTTTATATTGGAGATTCGTTCATGAAGTTAATCAGTGACCTCCTGCTCAGAAAAGTAATTATGCAAAACGAAGAAAGAGCACCTGATCACAGCGGACCGGGAGCCTGTTCGACGAGTACGAAACGGCCAAACGGACAAAAAACCCCGCACGTAATTGTGCGAGGTTCATTGTGCTTGGCAACGTCCTACTCTCCCAGGACCCTGCGGTCCAAGTACCATCGGCGCTGGAGGGCTTAACGGTCGTGTTCGGTATGGGAACGCGTGGTTCCCCTCCGCCATCATCACCAAACGTA